>JBBQFQ010000009.1:0-120019 GCA_038322235.1 Chthoniobacterales bacterium | reverse complement strand
CACGATCACCCGCCTCGGCCTCGTCCCCGCGATCACGAATCCCCCAATCAGGATGTTGTCTCCCGTCTGCACCCGCGCCCGCGTCGCCACGTTCACCGGCCTCGCTCCCGCCACGTTCGCCGTGTCCAGGTCATAAACCTCCACCAGCCCCACTCCCATCTCCCCGCCCACTCCAGACACGATCGCCGTATACGGCCCCGGCGGCAGCGTCGCGATGATCGCGCTCTCCCGGTCATCCACCGGCGCAAACGGCGTCGCCGCGATTTCCGCCGCCTGCGTGTCCTTCCAGTTGTCGTTCACCGCCAGCTGCCCAGCGGGACCAAACAGACTGAGCGTCGGATTGGACAGCGCTCCCGCCACCCCGCGCCTCGTCAGATCCGGCCCAATCGCCCGCACCATCACCCGCTTGCTCCCCGTTCCGCCGATCACGAACCCCGCGATCATGACATTGTCCAAGGTTTCCACCCGCGCCCGTGTCGCGATGTTGATCAACGACGCCGCCGGCGGCGCCGCCGTGATCGTGACCGTGACGCTGCCACCGTTCGCGCTGAGAGAGCCTTGCACCCCGGCCGGAAGGGTCACGCTGGCGAAGGCGCCAGTCAGCGTGCCCGCGCTGACGACGCGGAACGAGTCGCCCACCCGGAATTTGAAACCGTTCACGAGTTGGAGATTGACCGTCCCGGCCAGGTTGGCGGCTCCGCTCACGTTCAAGATGCCGAACAGGCCAGCGCCCAGGCCGCCGATTTTGACGTTGAGCGTCGCCCCGGCGGACTGGGTGTAGTTGCCGGAAATGCTGATGGCCGAAGTGGTGGCGTCGGTGCTGCCGACTTGCAGGGCGCTGGAGTTGACGACGCTCCCGGCGATCGTGCCTGTCCCCAAGATCGCTCCGCCGGAAAACTGGAAGCTCTGACCGCTCGCGATGGAGATACTGCCGCCATTGGAGAGCGCCACCGCGCCACCGGTCTGCGCGAATGCGAGGAAGGCCAGCCGGCCGCTGGACACCTCCACCCGGCCGCTGTTCGTGAAGCCGTCGTTGCCGTTGACCGCAGTGGTGCCGGAGCCGGCTGACTTGCGGAACGTACCGGCATTCGTGATGCCGCCGTAGTTGGAGAGTGTCAGTTCGGACTGGACGTCCATGAGGCCGCCGGCGGCGTTGGTGATGGCGGACCGGTCCGAGCCAAATTCCCCGCTGCCACGGAAGTTGATGGTGCCATTGTTCGTCAGCGCGACCTGATACAACCTCTTCCCGGCGGTGCCGGCGAGGTTGATGACGCCGTTGTTGGTGAGCGTGCCGGCGCGTCCGCTCACGATCTCCCCACCGGTCCACTGGAAAAGATTGCCGGGGAAGCTGAGCACGGGCGCGACGACGTTGTTGCTGGCGTCGAAATTGCCGGTCAAGAAACTGCCGTTCGCGAGGAGGACGGTGCCAGCCCCGGAGCCGGTGAAGGAGCCAGAAAAGTTCGCGTTGCCCCCGCCGGTGAGGTCGATCACCGCGCCCGCCGCGGCGATGAAGGTGCCACCGAAGTGGTCGCTCTGGCCAAAACTGAGCGTTCCCACATCGGCTCGGACGGTCCCGCCCCGGTTGGAAAAGATGGTGTTCGGATTGATCGTGAGCGAGCCGGCGCCACCGGTCTTCACGAGCAGTCCGCGATTCACAACGACGCCGCTCGATCCGCCCCGCTCCATGCTCTGGCCGATGAAGTAGTCCGTCCGCGCCTCGATGACGCCCGTCGGGGTGTTATCGAAAAAGACGCCCTGGTCCACGTAAAGACCGCCGGGTCCGCTGAGGTAGATGGTGCCGTTGTTCGTGACCGAGGTGATGAGCGCCTTGTCGCCTCCCGTCAGGTTCATCACGCCGATGTTCGTCAAACCGACCGCCCGACCGCCAGCGATGCGACCGCCGGTCCACTGGAAGAGATTGCCGGGGAAGTTGAGGGAAGGGCCGGGGACGGTGTTCCCGGCGTCATCGAATGCGCCGGTTTTGATCGTGCCGGTGGCCAGGCGGACGGTGCCCGCACCGGAGCCGGTGAAGGTGCCGGAGAGTTCGGTCGCATCGCTTCCTCCCGTCAGGTCGATGACGGTGCCCGCGGCAGTCACATACGTTCCGCTGAGATTGGCGCCGCCACCCAGGCTGATGGTGCCGGCATCGACCTGGACCGTCCCGCCGCGGCTGCAAAAACTGACATCTCCCTGCAGCTTCCAAGTGCCGGTGCCGCCGCTCTTCCGCCAGAGCCCGGTATTGAAGATCCGCGGCGAGGCGCCGCCGGTGAGCATGCTTTGGACGATCGTGTAGTCGTTCAGCGCATTGACCACGCCGGTGGCTTGATTGCGCAGGTCGCTGCCCTGATCGAGGGCCAGCGCGCCGGTGCCGCTGAGCGCGAGCGTGCCGTTGTTGATGATCGGGACGCGGATCGTCACCTTCGGATCCGATCCGGTCAGGTTCATGACGCCGTTGTTCGTCAGGGCCATGTTGCCGCTGGTGCCATTGCCAAAGGCGCCGCCGGTCCACTGAAACACGTTGCCGGGGAAGTTGAAGATCGGCGCAAAGCTCGCACCGGCCGCATCGATGGCACTGGTGAGAATCGTGCCATTCTGAAAGAGGACGGTCCCGCTGGCGGTGCTCGTGAAATTGCCGCCCCAGTGGCCTTCGTTCCCGCCTCCCGTGAGATCGACGAGCGAACCGGCGGCGAGCTGGAAATTGACGCCGAGATTGTTGCCTCGACCGGGAAGGACGATGCGGCCGATCTGGACGTCCACGAGCACGCCGGTGAGATTGAGCGCGACCCCGCCATCGTGAGTCGGCTCGAAGATCGCGGCGCCCGAGCCCGCGGTTTTCGACAGAGTGTTCGTCAGGAAGATGTCTCCCATGAAACCGCCTTGGGACGAGTTCCGCGAGATCGTCAGATCGCGCTGGAGGATGAGGCTTTGGCCGGAAATGCGGCCCTGCGTGTCCATGTTGAGGCCGCCGTTCGGTCCGATGGTGACGGAGTTAACGAGGACAATCACGTTGGAGTTCGTCACGGTGGGCCCATTTAGAATGACGTTGGCCCCGGTGCTGTTGGGGTAGTTCGGCGTGGACCAGTTGCTGGGCTGGCGGAGATAGGAGCTCGGCGGGACGCCGCAAGCGTCGACGACTTCCTGCTGGCTCCAATTGCTGTTGGCAGGGAAGTTGAAGGACGTGCCGCAGGGATTGGTCAGGGCCTGGCCGTTGGCGTTCTGCTGCCACGTTTGGGCGGCGAGCGGCGCCGCGGAGAACACGAGGAGGGCGAGGTGGAAAGGGCGGAGTTTCATAGGCGGGGCTGCGATTGTCTTATCGGGTGTAAATCAGGGCGAAGCGCAGGAAGCGGTGGACGCCGGGGGCGAGCGGCGCGCTCGCCCGAATGACGATTGTCTCGGTCCCGTCGGCGTTGTTCGTGCGTGAGAGGCGGCAGAGAACGGGCAGGGAAAGGCAGGCGACGATTTTCATGGGCAAGGAAGGAGACAACGGGTTCCAAGGGGAGAAGCGCCGAACGCTCTCCAAAACGGACATCCATTTTGCGGTCCGCGGTTTTTTGTGGTGTTTCCCTCCGCCCGGAGGAGCGCGAGGTGGAAAGGGCGGAGTTTCACGGGCGGGCCTGGGCTTGTCTTAGGGCGTGTAATTCAGGGAGAAGCGCAGGAAGTGGTGGGTGCTGGCGGAGAGCGGCGCGCTCGCCCGAATGACGATCGTCTCGGTCCCGTCGGTGTTGTCCGTGCGCGAGAAGACGCGCGCCGCGTTGGCGGGTGCATCGACGTCGAAGGGCGTCCCGAAGCCGGTGGCGAGGTCGGTGGACTCCGCGACCAGATACTGGAGATCAGCTCGCAGCGGGATCGCTCGCCGGATCTCAATCACCTCATACGGCGTGCCGGCCACGCTCCGCGTGGAAGCGCGCGGCATCCGCGAGAAATCGAAGTGCGCTGGGTCGGAGCCGAGCGCGTAGGCCATCACGTTGGGCACACCGCGGCCGAAGGGATCGGCCAGCGGGCCGGAAACCGCCGGGTTGGACACGTCGTTCGAGTTGAACCAGAACGTCCGAACGTAGGCGTAGGAGACCGGCGGCGGGTTCAGGTGCGCGAGCTGCACGTAATTCGCGCCGTAGGTGATCACGAAAGCGAAGTTCACGCCGCCGTAAGGCGGGGAGACCGTCGCTCCCTGCGGCAGCCCGTTGAAGGTGCCACCGAGCGCGTTGGCGGCGTTGGGCGCATCGATGATCCGGAAAACTTGCCCCGGGCTCGGCGGGCCGATGAGAAAAATCGAAAGATCGCAGCTCTGGAGGCTGACCTGCGCGCCAGTCGAAGGGAGCACCAGCTGGTCGGAACGCCGCAGGGGATCGGCGTTCTGCGGATCCAGATCGATGAGCAGAGCCGAGCGCACCCTCGAGGCTGCGCCCGCCCCGTCCGTGAGCGTGAGGCTCCCGCCCAGCGTCAGCGTTCCGACGGCCTTTCCGCTCACATTACCGGGGAGGAGAATGCCGCCCTCGACGCTGAGATCGCCCGCGATGAAGCCCGTGCCGGTGAGCACGCCGCGATTGTCCGTGGCGGAAGTAGGGCCGGGCGTCGTGACCAGGCGCACGGGGCCGGAACCGGTGGCGGAGCCCGCGGCGTTTTCCACGATCAAACCGCCGACGAAATACCCGCCCAGACCAGTGAAAGTCAGGCTGTCGCGCACGAGGGTACCGCCGCTGTAAGTGTTCGCGCCCGCCAGCCGGACCACGCCTCGGCCGCTCACCAGCACGGACGCGCCCCCATCGTTCGTGGCCGTGGCGGGAGCGACTTCGGAGATCGGCCCAACCACGTTGAGGAGACCGCTCCCCGCCGCATCGAGCACGAGCTGCGAGCCGGCGAAAGGCTGGACGTTGGCGTCCACCTCGAAGGTTCCGGCAGACGCCTTCGCGAGCGTGAGCACCGCCGGGATCGCGCCGGTCTGCCGCACGGTGAGATCGATGCCAAGGGAAGAAAAGGGGCCGAAGGTATCGCCATTCGCCCCGGTGGAGACGATGCGGCTCGCGGCCAGGATGCCGCCGCCCACGCCGGCGGACCTGATGTCCGAATAACCGGCGAGACCGGACTCGAGCGTGACCTGGCCAAAATCCAGCCGCACGTCGTCTGAGACCAGCGTGCTGGCGTCCGGGCGAAGGCGGAGCGTTCCGAGCCCGGCGAAACTGGTGGAGGCGACGGTCGCGAAGCCCCCGGGAATCTCCGCGTTGAACGCCGTCACGCCCGGGGCGTCGAGCGTCCAATTGCCCGAGTCGCTCCACGCGGTCGAATCGTCGGTTCCTTCGCCGGTGAAGACGGTCACCGGCCCCAGCGGCGCGGGCTGGAAATCGCTCAAGACGACGAGGCCATAGCCCGGGCCGTGGACGTAGCTCACGACGAAGGATCCTTCGCCGCCGGTGGTGGCGAGCCGGGAGTGATTCGGCGCGTTCGCGTACTCGCCGCTGAGCGAACTCGCCTGCACGACCGAGAACTGCGCGGACCCCAGCGGACCGGTGCTGCCCGCGGTCAGCGTGACTTCCAGAGTGCCCCCGAGGATGATCCCGCCCGCTCCACTCTGCTCGAGCACGGAGGACCGGCCCGCGGTAACCCCAATCGCGGTGGTGGCATCCGCGGTGAACACGACCGGCCCGTTGAGACGCATCCGACCGGGGAACACTTCCGTCCCGGCGCCGGCGCCAGCGGTGAGAGCGCCCGTCCTGGCGGGCGCAGAGGGCACGCCGATGCTGCCGTCGGGCAGCGTGATGCGGTAGATCGGTTCGGCCCCCGCGACGCGCGCGGGCAGCGGCTGCGAAGCGCGGCGGGCGTTCGCCGTCGACTTCGCAGCCGGCCTCGGCGCCAGGCCGCCCAGAATGAAACCGGGCGTGACCCTGCCCTGGAATTCGATCCCATTGCTTCCGATCGTACCGCTCCCGGTCACGTCGGAGGTGCTGCCAGCATTGAGGCGATCGAGCGCAAGGAGCAAGGCGTTGTCGGGCGTGGGAACGACGTCGCTCGAGTCGCCGAGGATGAATTGGCCCATCACCGTGCTGCTGCCGGTGATCGTGAGGCGGGCCGGCGCGCCGCCGCTGCCGGCGAGCGTGACCGTGGCGCCCTGAAATTGTTGGAGGTTGCCGGTGACGGTGATGAAGCCGTTGGTCTGCACGTTCAGGTTCCCGCCGACCTGCCGGAGCGTGCCGTCCGCGGGCGTGAGACCGAGCGCGCTGCCGAGGGTGAAATCGCCGCCCAACTCCCCGAGGTGCCGCAGGCCGTTCGCGCCGGTGACGGAATCCAGGATGGCCGCGTCGCCGTTCAGCTTGAGCCCCGAACCCGCCGAGAGCGTACGGATATCGGCCCCGGGAAAAGCAAACTCGGCGCGGCCGAAAACCCCGTCGAGCTGAATCACGAAGCCCGTGGAAAGCACCCCCGTGTTGGGGTCGAAGTTCACGAAATTTCCGCCGACGACGAAGCGCGACAGACCGGGCCCGAAGGCGAAGACCTGGAGCAGGCCGGAGTTCGTGAACGCGCCACCCGTGGTGAAGGTGCCGCCGCCCGTATTGATGGAACCGGCGTTGTCGCGAAAATTCGTCAGTCCATCGGCACCGGTGGTCTGGTCGCGGAAGAAAGCGAGGTCGCCAGAATGGACGATGTAGCCTTCGTTGCGGATAATGTTGGCTCCGCGCCACTGGATGACCGTGGGCGTGGCGGGCGAGAGGTGGTCGGCCAGGGCGACGAGGCTGGCCGGTGCGCGGAGGATGCCGTTGTCCTGGTTCAGAAGCGTGCCCAGCGAATAGGTGCAGCCGTTCACCGCGGTGATGAGCCCGCCGCCCGTGGTGAACGACGTGCTGCCGGTCACGTCGAGGGTGCGATTGAAGAAGTCCGGGGGCCCGCCGAACCCGGTCCCGAGCGCGCCGCCATTCGTAATGAAGAGGTTCGTGATCGTCGCCGAGACATCGAGAGCCGGCCCAAAAAAGCCGTAGCCGGCTGGCACCAGGGGCGGCACGGGCGCGAGCGAGCCGGAGATCGACACATCGTTCGGCGCGCCGGGGACGGCCGCGGGGACGCCCGCCGGAGCCCAATTTCCGGGCGTGCTCCAGAGCGGCGCCGGCTCGGTGGCGTTTCCCAGCCAGCGGGACAACGTCGTCTGCTGCGCGACGGCGGACCCGGCAAACGTCACGAGGAACACCAAAGCGAGGGGTAGGCGTGGCTTCATGGCGCGAAACGTCGCGAACGCCCAAGGCAGGCGAAATGTGCCGTTGGACGTAGCGACGTCTCCCAAATCGGCGGCGATCAGCGGAAAGGCCTACGTCCAAAGCGGTATTTGCGCTGCCGCGTCCGACCGTCATTTTGGCGGCTGGTGAGATCGCGCCCCACTCTGAGACGACAGGCGATGCGGTGTGTCGTGGCGGGGAGCATTCTCGCCTTCAGCGCCGGATGGAGCGGCGCCGACCCCGCTGCGCCAGGCCGCCCGATCGCGCGCCTTCATCCGCAAGAGGAGTATCGCGGCCACCAACGCGTGCACGCCATGCTGCAGACGTCCGATGGGCTCGTGTACGCGACAAACTATGCCGGGCTGCGCGAATGGGATGGGCAGACTTGGCGCCGAATTGCCGTCCCGACGAGCTGGGTGCTCGATCTCGCCGCGAGCCCGGATGGTCGGGTCTGGGCGGCGGCATTCGACGACCTGGGCTACGCGGGTGCGAGCGGCGGGAGCTTGAACAAGTCGTGGGTCTCGCTGCGCGATCGGCTGCCCCCGGGTTCGGCGCCGGTGGGACAGATCGGCAGCGTGGTGTGGCACCAGGACTCCGCGTGGTGGGGCGGTTCCGATCGCGTCTGGCAATGGGATGGGAAGGAAATGCGCGAATGGAAATTCCCCTCGCTCGAAGGATCGAGCTGCGCGCTCCGTGATGCCGGGGGCGAGCTTTACCTCCAGCGGAGGAGCGACGCGCTGTATCGCTGGAGCGGTCGCGAGTGGCAGGTCGTTTCCCGCCTGCCGGCTTTCGTGGCCGGTACGTTGGCGGTGGTGGTGAAAGGCTGGCGCGACGGGCAGACGCTGGCCGTGGATGGCGCTGGGCAGGGCTGGCGCATCCTCGCGGAGAGCGTGGAGCCCTGGGCCTTGCCGGCGGCGGAAACGCTCGCCGGCTCCCAGGTGAACCGGGGCCTGCATCTCGCGAACGGGCAGATTCTGCTTTGCACCCAAGATCGCGGCATCGTCCTGCTGGGTGCCGATGGGATGCTCGTTGGCGCGTACGGCGAAGCGGCGGGGCTGCCATCCCCGGTGACGCTGGGCGCGTGCGCAGATTCCGAAGGGGGCATCTGGGTGGGCACGCAGACCGGTCTCGTGCGGATGAATCTGTTCTCAGCCGTGACCGAAATCCCTCCGCCGAGCCGGGCGGCGGGAATTTTTTTCCGCTTGGTCCGGCACTTGGAGCGGCTGTATGCGCGCGGTGACGATGGCGTTTACCGACTCGACGAAAGCGAGCCGACGCTGGCGCATTGGCAGAAACTTCCGGGTCTTTCCACGCTCGCTTTCGATCTGCTGGACCATCCCCGCGGCCTGCTCGTCGGCACCGAGGCGGGCTTGGCCGGAATGAACGCGGCCGGTGAGATCGTGCCGTTGGTGGCGACGAAGACTCCGCCTCACACCCTGGCCGCGTCACCCACCGACCCAGACCTCATCTTTGCCGGTCACACCGATGGCGTCTCCGTGTTGCGCTTCTCGGCGGGCGCGTGGGAACTCGAAGGTCGGCTTCCCGGCCTGGAGGTTGACGCGCGCGCGATTCTCGAGGATGCCCGCGGCACGCTCTGGATCGGGGCGCCGGCGAAGGGAATTTTCCGCGTGAGACGCCCACCGGGAGAATCGAAGTGGCTGGGAACGACGATGAAATTCTATCGGGCCGGCGAGGACATCCCCAAGGGATACATCAGTTTCGCCGAAACGAGCGACGGACCGGTCTTCAGTTGTTGGCCCGAAATATTGAGTTACGACGCGGCGGGGGATCGCTTTGTGCCCGCTCCGGAATTTGCCGCGACGACGTGGAAAGCAAAGTACGCCGGCCAGTTCTCCGGGCCGCCGGACCGGCTCTGGTTTCAATCGGGCGATCCCACGGGGGGAGCGAGCGGAGATCCGGCGCCGGACACGCGCAGCGCCATCGGCTCGTTGCGACGCCAGGCAGACGGCTCCTGGCAATGGCAGCCGCTTCCGCAGCACATCATGGGACAGGTCGACTACTACGGCGCCTACTCCACTTTTTGGGAAGCGGGCGGCGGCGGGCGGGAAGGCGTCCTTTGGGTCCCGACCGCGCGGCGCGTCCTGCGGATCGATGTGACCTCCGCGTCGAGGGAAGAAAGCTCGACTCTCGCCCCGGTCATGGTGCGCACGGCAGAACGCGAGGGCGAGGATCTGGCGGCGCATCCTCATCTGCCCTACACTCGCGGCCCCTTCCGTTTTACCTTTGCCAGTCCGCGTCACGCCCCTGGCACGGCGATGACCTACCGCTACCGCCTCCGCGGATCGGACGAGTCGTGGTCCGAATGGTCTCCCAGCACCAGTGCCAGCTACACGAATCTTGCCGGCGGCTCGTTTCGTTTCGAGGTGGAAGGGCGTGACGAAGAAGGTCGGCCGGCGCGTCCCGCCGGCTTGGACTTTTCGATGGCCCCACCTTGGTTTCGTACCCCCTGGGCCTGGCTCGGCTACGCCGCTGGCGCGTTCGCTCTCGGCACCGCCCTCCTCCGCTGGCGCATGGCAGCTGCCCGCCACGAGCAACGTCGCTTGGAAGGACTCGTCGAAGCTCGGACGGCCGACTGGCGCCAGGCCAAGGAACGCGCGGAGGCAGCCAGCCGCGCGAAGACGCTCTTCCTCGCCAGCATGAGCCATGAGTTGCGCACCCCCCTCCACGCCATTCTCGGCTACGCGCAACTCCTCGGGAACGATCGGGAAGCCAGCCCGCGCATTCGGGATCGCCTGCGGGTCGTGGAATCGAGCGGACAGCACTTGCTTCGTCTCATCGGGAACGTGCTGGATCTCTCGAAGCTCGAGGTGGGAGCGGTCGAACTCCGCGCTGAGCCCATCTCGCTCCGAACCTGGCTCGCGGACGCGGTCTCGGGTCCGGAAGCGCGGGCTGCCGCCAAGAATCTGGCCTTCGCCGTCGGGGTGGATGCGGACATGCCTGACTCGATTCTGGTCGATGCGCAAAAGCTTCGCCAAGTCTTGGACAACCTGCTCAGCAACGCGGTGAAATTCACCGAGCGCGGAGGTGTGACGGTCCGGATCGCGCGGGCGGGGAGGCAACTCCGGCTCGAAGTAGCGGATACTGGCGCAGGCATCAGCCCGGCTGCCCAGGCCCGGCTCTTCCGCATCTTTGGGGAAGCGGAGGCGCGCGCCACGCGCGATGAGACGGGGGCCGGGCTGGGACTGGTGATCGCGCAGCGCCTCGTCGCGATGCTCGGAGGGGAACTTCAAGTGGCCAGCGAGCTGGGTCGGGGCACCCGGTTCTGGACGTTGCTCCCGCTCTTGGAAGCGGCCCCGGCTGCCGAGATTTCGCCGGCCGATCGGCGGACCCGGGTCACCGGCTATCTCGGAGCGCGGCGACGGGTGCTGGCGGTCGACGACGTGGAGGCCAACCGCGAGCTGTTCCGCGATTTACTGGCCCCGCTCGGCTTCGAGGTGGCCCTCGCGGCGAGCGCCGAGGAAGCGCTCGTCGCTCTCTCGGAGACGCGCCCGGATCTTCTCATTCTCGATCTGCGCCTCCCTGACATGGACGGTCTGCAACTGGCGCGGAAGCTCCGGTCTTCGCCGGACTTCGAAGGCGTGAAAATCCTCGCGGCATCGGCTTCGGTGCTCGGACACGATCCCCGCGAACCTCTCGAAGCTGGCTGCGATGGATTTCTGCCCAAGCCATTCCTGGCCGAAGATTTTCTCCAGCAGATTGCAGGGTTGCTCGCCTTGACCTGGATCGCCGAAGACGCCGGGCAAACCGCGGATGCACCCGCTTCCGCGGCCCCGCTCGAGGAAGCGGATTATCTCGTTCTCGCCGCGGCCGCCCAGGAAGGGGACGTCGTGACCCTGAGGCGCAAACTGGCGCAGTTGCGTCTCGCCCGGCCGCGATCGACCGACCTCGATCCGTTCGAGCGTCTCATCCGCGCCTATGACCTCGATGGGATTCTCGTGCTGCTCGAAACGCGGCGCTCCCTTGCTCCCCTGCGATGAATCCCGCCTCGACCGAGTCTGCCTCCACGCTGCTGATCGTCGACGATACGCCCGGCAATCTTTCGCTGCTGGTCGACGCGCTCGACGCGGCGGGCTACCGGCCGCTGATCGCCAACAGCGGGGAAGCGGCGCTGCGGCGGCTCGAGCGCATGACCCCCGATCTCATCCTGCTCGATTTGCGAATGCCTGGCCTAAATGGGATCGAGACCTGCGCCCGTCTGAAAAGAGACCCGCGCTGGCAGCAGATTCCGGTGATCTTCATGACGGCCGTGGAGGAGCCGGAGCAAAAGGTGGAAGCCTTTGCGGCTGGAGCGGTGGACTACGTGACCAAGCCCTTCCATGCCGCGGAGGTGCTGGCGCGCATCGGCTCGCATCTCAAGCTGCGCTCTCTCCAACTGGCGCTGGAGCGGGAACTCGCCTGGCGTGAAGTGACCGAGCGGAAGCTGCGCTCCTCGCTCGAGCAAGGGGTCGCGGTCGCGACGGTCGACGGCGTACTGCAATTCGCCACGCACCGCGCCGAGCGACTTCTGCAACGTTACTTTCCTGAATTCGACGGAGAGCGGCTTCCGCGGGCCCTGGTCGATTTCGGCAGCGGACACGGGAAGGTCCGGCAACCGCAGTTCCCGGGCGAGAATGGAACGCTCACCGTGCGGCTTTACGCCCCGCACCGGGGGGAAGATTCGCGCATCATGCTGCTTCTCGAGGAGGCGCGGACGCAGTCGGACTTCGGCTCGCTTCGCTCGCTGGGCTTGAGTTTGCGGGAAGCCGAGGTGCTCTACTGGCTGGCGCAGGGAAAGACGAACGGGGAGATCGGCATCATCATCGGCGCCGCGCTCGGCACGGTGAAGAAACACGCGGAAAACCTCTATCCGAAATTGGGCGTCGAGTCCCGCAGCGGGGCGATTCGCGTGGCTCTCGACACGTTGCGAGAGAGCCCGCGACCGTGAGTCGGCGATGGAGATTTCGTCGATCCCGGGCACGGTTGCGGCTTGCAAGCCGACGGGCCGGGAAGAGCATGGGCTCGCCTTGTCGGCGATGATCGAGTGGCGCTATCCTGGCGGATGTCGATCCTCCGTGTGGACGCCGATGCGAGTTCGCGCTGGCACGGACCGATGATCGCGCTGGTCACATTCGTGCTGCTGGTGCTGGTCCAGGTTTTTGCGTTCGTTCCGCTCGTTGTAAGTCCGCTCGATGTCAGGTACGGCTTGGTGGTTTCGATCTCCTTTCAATTGCCCGCCGGTCTCATCATCTGGATGGTCGCTCGCTTGGGAAGTCCCGGCTGGGTGCTGGGCGCCACGCAGGCGTATCTGGCTCTCTTCGGTCCATTCTACGTGTTTAAGGTGCTGCCCCTGTTTCTGGACATTTACAAGGACTTCGGGGTTCCCGCGGTGCTGTGGGAGCTTCCATTAGTTGCGGCAGGAATCCTCCACGGCGGCGCCTTCGTGCTGACCCTGCTCGCGATTCGGCGGCGGCGTCTCCTTTATCCCGCCATTCTGGCTTCGGGCATCAGCGTGATGGCGTGGTTCCCCTGCACGGTATTGGCGGCTTCGAACGGCGATCCAGACAAACCGCTCCGGCCTGTCTTCTCTGGCATCCGCCGGTAGCCCGTGACTACGCCCGCGTGAGGGCGAGTAGCTCCACGTGCTCCAGAATGCCGCGTCCGACCCGTTCGGCCGCGCGAGGGTCTGCAGTCGCGATTAAGGTGCAAATACCGTCCAAATCGGCGATGGCCGACTTCGTCCAGATCAGCTTGAAGCGCGGCTCGTCGTCTTCCATCGCGCGGTCCATCTGGAGAAAAGCTGCTCAACCTTTTCGTGGGATCGCACACGGCCTGCCGCCACGTCCGCTTGACCTTGACGGATGGCGTCCACGGCCTGGACTTCCTCGGCGATCTCGGCCAAGGAAGCGGCCTCCGGTAAGCGGCCAAGCGCCTCGGTAGCGATTTGCTTGTCAGTCATGAGACGGATTTTACCGGGAAGCACGCCGACGGGCCGCGCCGAGGATGGACTCGCCTTGTCGGCGACGATCGAGCGGCGCTATCCTGAAGAATGTCGATCCTCCCGCTGAAAGCCGATGCCAGCGACGAAAGCCCGCGCTGGTTCGGCCCGATGCTCGCGCTGGTGACATTCGTGCTGCTGGTGCTGGTCCAGGTTTTTGCGTTCGCTTCGCTCCTTTCGCTTTCGAACGAAGTCAGGCTCGGCTGGAAGATTTCGATCTGCTTTCAACTGCCCGCCGGCCTCATCATCTGGATGACCGCCCGTTTGGGATGTCCCGGCTGGGTGCTGGGCGCCACGCAGGCGTATCTGGCTCTCTTCGGTCCATTCTACGTGTTCAAGGTGCTGCCCGTGTTTCTGGAGATCTTCAAGGACTTCGGGGTTCCCCCGGTGCTGTGGAAGCTGCCGGTGGTTGCGGCCGGAATTCTCCACGGCGGCGCCTTCGTGCTGACCCTGCTCGCGATTCGGTGGCGGCATCTCCTCTTCCCCGCCATTCTGGCGACGGGCATCAGCGTGATCGCGTGGTTCCCCTGCACGGTCCTGGCGGCTTCGGACGGCGATCCCAACGACGGATGGCGTCCACGGTTTGTAGCTCCTCGGTGATCTCGGCCAAGGAAGCGGCCTCCGGTAAGCGGTCAAGCGCCTCGGTGGCGATTTGCTTGTCAGTCATGGGCTGGAGATTGCCGGGAAGCACGCCGACGCGCAAGACCTCCGGGCCCCGAGCTGCTGACGCCAAAGCGCGCATTCTGTCGTTGAACGCAAAGCTCGAACCGGAGAATGATGCCATTATTCGCGCCATGACTCCGAAGTTCACCGCCACCCAAGGGCAGTACCTCGCCTACATCAGCTCCTACCTCACCCTCCACGGCTGCGCTCCAGCAGAAGCGGAGATGCAGAGGTTCTTCGGGGTGACGCCACCGAGCGTGCATTCGATGGTCCTGACGCTGGAGCGGCGCGGATTCATCCGGCGCGTCCCGGGTCAGGCCCGGAGCATTACGCTGGCGATCCCGGCAGAAAGCCTGCCGCCACTGGAGCGGCGGGGGCGCGTCAAATGAGGGATCTGGCTGGACGCGCCTCGCCGCCACGCTCTCGTCACCCTCCCCTCTGCTTCCGAACCGCATCGCTCAGCGACCGCAGGACCGCTTCCACCCCCTCGCCGGTCACGGCGTCGCCGGAGCAGACGCTGACCGCGGTGGGCAAGGGCGTGCCGGGCACCAGTTCCCCGCGATTCAGAAAGAACCCCAACGCGTGCGTCGGAAATTCCGCGCGCAAGTCGGCCAGCAATTTCAGCGCGTACCGCTCGGTGGCGGCTCGGGTCCCATCGGCGACGACGACGAATCCCGCCGAGCCGGCGCAGAGGGCGTGGCGCATCGCTTCCGAGATGCCGCCGTCGATATCCCAGAGCATGATGGTCCTCTCGCCGTGCGGAGTGGAAATCTGAGCGCGGGAGACCCTCGCGCCGACCGATGCCGCCATCTCGGCGCTGAAGGGCGTCTGGAAGCGTCCCCCCAAGGAGGTCTTGCCCGTCGCCCGGTCACCGAGAATCGCAATCTTCACCTTGCGGAGAGACCCGCCGCCGGCCGCCGGGCCCCCCTCGACCGCCTTCTTTGCCGTGGGCCGCGGAGAGAGAATAACCGACCACTGCGGTCGGGCGGCGGCGTAGGCAATGACGAGTTTGTCGCCAACGCCCCAGACTCCGCCAGCGATCTCTTGGGCGGTCAGCGGCGGCCCGAAACCGCGGATCTTTTGCTGCGTTTCGGGAAGAAAGAAGAGGAACTTCACCCGCTTCCGGCTCCGGGCGGTCGCGGTGCCACGCTTCGCCCCGGAGATGGCGATCACGGTCGCGTTCGTCCTCCGGCCCAACTGCGCGGTCAAGGCCGCCAGGCCCGCCCGCAGCAGGATGCTCCCGCCAAAGAGAAGCCCGGACAGCAGCGCCACGCCGGGGAAGACGGCCGCCTCCCACCCCAAGTGGCTGCGCACCGCGAAAATGAAAAGCACGAGCGCCACCGCCACCCAGATCCCGCTGAGCGTGAGATCGAGCCGGCCCGGCAGGAGGTAGCGCCAAAAGATCGAGGCAGCGGTCGGCTCTTCCGCCGCGGCGTGGGGTCGGTCAGATGCAGTCATGCCAGCGAGCGCGGGAAGCGGGTTTCGCTCTTCGATCTGCCAGCCGCGTCGACCCGCGTCCAGACGAAAGGCAGGCGCGGACCATGATCCTGGGCGTCCGCGGACATTTCTCACCCGCGTGACGCGGGCCGGCCGAGCGCCCAAGCCCGGGAAGGCGATTTAAAGCGGGTGCCGCCTTCACGGCACCCGCTGGACGAGCCGGTTAGCTCACTTTCACTTCGATTTGTTTGGGCTGCGCCGCTTCGCTCTTCGCCGCGCGAATCTTGAGCATACCGTCCTTGAACTCCGCGTGCACCTTGCTGGGGTCCACGACATTCTCCGGCAGGGCAAAGCTGCGCGCGAAGCTGCCATAGGCACGTTCGATCCGATGCCACCGCTTGTTCGTTTCTTCCTTCGCGAAGTGCCGTTCTCCCTCGATGGTGAGCACTCCGTTCTCCATCCTCACCTTCACGTCCTCCTTTTTCACGTCGGGCAATTCGGCGGTGATGACGAATTCCTTCTCATCTTCCGTGATGTCCACCAAGGGCATCCATTCCGGAAGGGAGAGTGATTCCTGACCGTTACTGCGACGTCCCGCAGCGGGATTGAATGTGCTGAGGACGCGGTCCAATTCACGCAAGGGATTCCAACGAGCTAACGTGTTATTCATAGTTTGAGGTTTTTGTCGGCGGATGGAATTTTTGCTCCAGTCGTCCCGATGTTCCGCCGTAGCCACCGGTCGGACTGTCAGGCACTGCGCTCCAAACTCAGTCAGAGGCCGTGCCCACCAAAAGCTGTATCAAAATCCGTGCCAACCTTTGCGGGTTCCAGTTCTCTCTAGAGCTCTCTAGAGCTACCCGCGGGGCCGCGTCAGTTTGTCGCAAATAGCACGTCACACCCAATCTCACTGCGACAGCGCGTCACTTTTCGACGGAGCGTTTAGCGTGAATGTGGGGAACCCGAAGCATCGGCCGCCACGCAGGAGTTGGTCGTAGAAGGTGGGGAGAAGGTGCGAACGCCAGAGTCGCATCTCGCGAACACTCGAGCCGACGACCGCCGCTACTTCCGCACCCGCTTCCCCTGAAACCGGAAACAGGACGGCACGTGGTCGTCCACCATCCCGGTCGCCTGCATCAAAGCGTAGCAGATGGTCGAGCCGACGAATTTGAAGCCGCGGGCCAGCAGGGCCTTGCTCATGGCGTCGGATTCGGGTGTTTTCACCAGCACCTCCGAAAGCTTACCCCGCGGCCGGTGCATCGGCTGGCCGCCGACGAACGACCAGAGGAAACGCTCGAGCGTGTCGCCTTCCTCCCAGAGCTCGAGCACGGCCCGAGCATTGCCAATCGTCGCCGCGATCTTCGCCCGATTTCGCACGATGCCGGGATCGGCCAGGAGCACGGCCGACTCCGCTTCGCCGAACCGCGAGACCACGCGCGGATCGAAACCAGCGAAGGCTTTGCGGTAGTTTTCCCGCTTTCGCAGCACCGTGATCCAGCTCAAGCCGGCCTGGGCCCCTTCGAGAATGAGCATCTCGAAGAGCCGGTGCTCATCGTGCTCCGGCACCCCCCACTCCTCGTCGTGATAAGCGACGTAAAGCGGATCGGTGCCGCACCAAGTGCAGCGCGAAACGGTCGGGGCGGGCATGCCAGACGCTCCGCTGCGCCCGCAGACGGGGCAAATCGCCCGGGCGCCTCCGTTTCCCCGACCCGCATTCTCCGCTTGGCACCCGGCCGCTTTCGCCTAAACGTCCCTCCCCTTTTTCCACTCCGCTTTTTCGTCCCCGCCTCCGCCCGCCGGAGCCGGGGGTGTCACCTGATGTACCTCCAATCGCTCGAGCTTCACGGCTTCAAGTCCTTCGCCCAAAAGACGAAGCTGACTTTCAGCCGCGGCGTGACCGCGATCGTGGGGCCGAATGGCTGCGGAAAATCCAACGTCCTCGACGCGATCCGCTGGGTGCTCGGCGAGCAATCGGCCAAGGCCCTGCGCGGCGCGGAGATGGCCGACGTCATTTTCAGCGGGTCGGACACCATGGCCGCGGTCGGCCTGGCGGAGGTCTCGATGACGTTTGCGGAATGCGAGCAGGAACTAGGGACGGAGTTTCACGAGGTAAAGCTCACGCGCCGCGTCTTCCGCGACGGCAAGGGCGAGTATTTCATCAACGGCACCACCTGCCGGCTGCGCGACATCCACCAGCTCTTCATGGATACCGGCATCGGCCGGACCGCCTACTCCATCATGGAGCAGGGGAAGATCGACCAGCTCCTCAGCTCGCGTCCCGAGGATCGCCGCGCGGTCTTCGAAGAGGCGGCCGGCATCACGCGCTACAAGGCGCAGAAGCGCGAGGCGCTGCGTAAGCTGGAGCAGACGGAGCAAAATCTCGTTCGGCTCGAGGACATCCTGAAGGAGGTCGAACGGCAGCTCGGGTCGCTCACGCGGCAGGCCTCGAAGGCCCGGCGTTTCCAGGAAATCAGCACCCAGCTCAAGACGCTCGAGACCCACCTCGCCGACAATCAATTTCGGGCGTGGAAATCCGAGCTCGAAACCATCTCCCGAAAATCCGCCGAGGTCCGCGAGGCGGGCGAACGCGCGGAGAAGACCGCGACCGACGCCGAGGCGGAGCTGGAGATGCAGCAGCTCGAGCTGGCCGAGCGCGATGAATCGCTTTCCCGGGCGCGAGCCTTTGCCGGGGACGTGAAGAGCCGACTCACCCAGGCGAAATCGCGGCTGGGATTCAATCGGGAGCGGATGACTGAGAGCAGCGGGCTGATCGCGAAGCTCGAGGGCGAGATCACGGCCGCCGAGGAAAAGCAGCGCCAGCAGGCGGAGCGGCTCCTCGCCACCGACACGCAGGAGCGCGAACTCGCGGAAGCGCTCCGCGCGCAGCAGGCGCGGATCGACGAGCAAAACACCGGTCTCCAGTCGATGCGCCAACGACGCAATCAGGCCGAGGCCAACGCCCAGCGCGCGGCGCAGGGGGCAGTCTCCGCCGAGGGCAAACTCCAGTATCTCCGCGCCGAGGTCGCCCGCGCGCAAGCGAACGAATCTTCGGCCGATGCCCGCGTCTCGCAGCTGGCCGCCGAGCTCGCGGCCTTCGGTCCAGCCCGCGCGACCGCCGGCGCCGCGCTCGACGAAGCTCGCCAGGCTCAGGCGGAGAATCAACGCACGGTCGAAGCCCGCCGCGAGGCGCTCCGCGCCGCCGAGACGGAACAGACCGCGGCGCAGCGGGAGATTCAGAGCATCGAGCCCGACCGGCAGAATGCGCAGCGGCTGGTGGCCTCGCTCCAGTCGAAACTCGACGTCCTGCGCCAGCTCAATCTCGAAGGCGAAGGCCTCGGCGGCGGCGCGAAGGCGGTCCTGAAGGGACTCGACCGGCCCGAGTTTTTCAAACCCGCCACCCTCGGCGCGTTCGCGACGCTCATCGACGTGGAGTCCGTCTGGATCAACGCCATCGAAGCGCTGCTCGGCGAGAATCTCCAGGCGATCGTGCTGGCCGATCCGGACTTCGCCCAGCAGGCGCTCGCGACGCTCTCCGCGAAGCAGCTCGGCAAAGCCGCGGTCGCGCCGCGCCGCGAAACGGCGCCCGCGTTTGCGAGTGACCGGCCGCTGCCCGAGGGGGCGCTAGCCTGGGCGCTCGACAAGGTGAAGCGCGAACCCGCCGCCGAGTGGCTGGCGCAGGAGCTTCTCCGCGACGTGGTGCTGGCGCCGGACCTCGCCACCGCCGCAGCCATCCAGATGGCGCATCCGTCCCTGACCGCTGTCGCGATGACGGGCGAAGTGCTCACGCGCGAAGGCATCTGGCGCGGAGGCCGGGCGCAGGGGAAGCAGCAGGATTCCTCCATCCTGCACCGCAAGGCGCAGATCAACGAGCTCGACGCGCAGGTGAATCAGGCGCGGCAGGAGCTCGCTTCCGTCGAATCCCGGCGGGAGGCCGCGCAGCTCCGGCTGAACGTCGCGCAGACCGCGTTGCGCGAGGATCGCGAGGCGCTCCAGACCGCCCAGCTCCAGACCTCCGAACTGGCCGGCAAGGTGGCGCTGCTCGAGCGCGAGGAACGCGATCTCGCCCGCCGCGAGGAAGCCCTCCGCCGCGAACAGGAACAGAACGCCCAGCGCGCACAGCAGGCCCGCGAACGCGCGGCGAGCCTCGCCGCCGAGCTGAACGCCGCTGCGCTCGCGGTGGAGACCGCCCAGGCGGAAATCGGCCACGCCCGCCAGCAGGTGGAGGAACTCCGCCGGCAGGAATCCGAACTGAACGACCAGCTCAGCGAGCTGCGCGCACTCTTTGCCGCGGAGCAGCGGGGCCGCGATGACCTCTCCCGCCAGCGCCAGGAACTGGCCGCCCGCCGCGACGAATGGGCCGGTATCCTCGCGGAGCGCTCGAGCGAGCTGCAGCGCTACCGCTCGCGGATGGAGCAGTACGAAGTCGAGAACGCCGGACTCGACGAAGCGATCTCGCTCGGGGTGGTGGAACTCGAGGATGCCGAACGCGATTGCGAACGGCTGGCCCTCGCCCGCCTGAACGTCGCGAGCGTCATCGGGGAACTGGAACTCCGCGCCCGGGGCAGCCGGCGCGAAGCCTCCGCCCTGCACGACCAGCGCGGCGATCTCGAGGTGCAGCTGACCCAGGTGCGCCTGCGGCAGGAGAATCTCGCGGAGAAGCTCGCGCAGAAATACTCGGTCGATCTGGCGCTCTTCACGCCCGATCCCGCGGCCTTCGACGAAGCGTTCACCCAGCGCCGCGCGAAGGATGCACCGGTGCTCGAAGGCGACGCGAAATGGAGCGAGATCGACCAGATCGTGCAGACGCTGCAGGAGCGCTTGAATGCGATCGGCACGGTGAACCTCGACGCCATCCAGGAGCACGACGAACTCGAGCAACGGCACACCTTTCTCCGCACCCAGCACGACGATCTGGTGCGCTCGCGCGATGAATTGCAGGGCATCATCGCGAAGATCAACGCGACGACGCTCGAGCTCTTCACCGCGACCTTCGAGCGCATCCGGGGGAACTTCGTGGAGATGTTTTCCGAGCTCTTCGGCGGCGGCCGGGCCAATCTGCTGCTCTCCGACGAAAAGGATCCGCTCGAGAGCGGAATCGAGATCGTAGCGCGTCCTCCAGGCAAGCAACTCCAGAGCGTCACCCTGCTGAGCGGCGGCGAGAAGACCATGACCGCGGTCGCGCTGCTTTTCGCCATCTACATGGTGAAGCCAAGCCCGTTCTGCGTGCTCGACGAAATGGACGCGCCGTTGGACGAATCGAACATCGGCCGTTTCATCAAGGTGCTCGACCGCTTCGTGCAGCAGAGCCAGTTCCTCGTGATCACGCACAACAAGCGCACGATCGCGCGGGCCGACGTGCTCTACGGCGTGACGATGGAGCAGCCCGGCGTGAGCAAGCCCGTGGCCGTGCGGATGTCGGATCGCACCGATCCGCCGCCCGCGCCCCTAAATATCGCGCTGCCGACGCCCACGACCGCGCCGACCCCGGAACCGCCCGCGGCCGAGGACGCCGTCGCCCTCGCAAATTGACCTTTCCGCCGTCCGATCCGCCGCGGAAGCTGCTCTTCGTCTGCAGCCGGAACAAGGTGCGGAGCCTTACCGCGGAGCGCTTGCTCGAAGGCGTGCCCGGCTACGTCGCCCGCTCCGCCGGGACGCAGCCCGGAGCGCGCGTCGTGGTGACGGCGAAGCTCATCGGCTGGGCCGATGTGATCTTCGCGATGGAATCCTCGCATCGGCGGCGACTGGAGGAAAGGCACGCCGAGGCGCTGGCGGCGAAGGAGTTGGTCGTGCTGCACATCCCGGATGATTTCGAATATCTGGACGAGGATCTTTTCGAGGTGCTGCGCGGCGCCCTCGGCCCGCACGTGGCCCTGCCGGCGGAAGAGTGAAACTTGCGCGGGCGGCGGGGTTGAAGTCGCCGCCAGATCCGATCTCTCCCCGCTTGCACTGCGGGCGCCTTCTGATGGATTCCATGCAACCGCCCAGCCATGCCGCTCCCCCCCTTCTCCGTCTCCTTCTCGAAACGCCTTCTCCTCGCGCTCGTTTGCGGCGGTCTTTTCGGCTCGGTCGTTCTCGCGGCGGAGGACGAGATTCCGGCGCTCCGCCCCGGGCCATCCCCCTCGCCCACCCCCGATTCCCTCGAAACCCCCGATCCGATCGTGCCCCAGGTCAACGAAGCGGAACGGCTCGAAGCCACGGATGAAGGCCAGATCTACCGCGAGACGTACCGCCCCATCCTGCTGCCGGTGTTCGATGACCTGATGAGGATGTGCAGAATCCACGGTAAACCCCCCTACTCTTTCGACCTCGTCTTCGTCGTCGCAGCCGATGGGAAAATCTCCGAGGTCCTCGTTTCGCGGTTTCAGCCCGTCGGCGCCTGCTTCGGTCCGCGGCTGCGCACGATGACGCTTCCGCCGCCGCCAAAGGCCGGCTGGCTGATTCACTATCAGATGCGGGTGCGTTGACCGGACCTTTTCCTTCCCGTTCCGAAGGGCGGCGGCTAAAACCCGCGGCATGGAATTGCTCAAACTCGCCGGGATCGTGATCGTCGCGCTGGGGTTCGCCCTGCGCTTGAATCCGCTTCTCGTCGTCGTCGTCGCCGGGCTCGCCACCGGACTCGCGGGCGGCCTCTCCCTCCACCGCACGATCGAACTCTTCGGCGAATACTTCGTCGAAAACCGCTACATGTCGCTGGCCCTCGTGCTGGCTTTTCCGGTCATCGGATTGCTCGAGCGTTACGGACTGCGCGAGCGGGCGGAGATGCTCATTCGCAGCCAGGCGCACGCCAGTGCCGGCCGCGTCATTCTCCTGTACCAGGCGATCCGGGAGATCACGATCGCCTGCGGGATCCCGATCGGCGGCCACCCCGGCATGGTGCGTCCACTCGTCGCGCCGATGGCCGAGGGCGCCGCCACGGCGCAGCACGGTGCGCTCGATGACCGCCAGCGGGCGGACATTCGCGCGCACGCCGCCGCGGCGGAAAACACCGGCAATTTCTTCGCGGAGGACATCTTCATCGGGGTCGGCGCGATCCTGCTGATGAAGGGCTTTTTCGACAGCGTGCAGATGAACGTGGGCGTGTGGGACATGGCGCTCTGGGGATTTCCCACCGCGATCGCGGCCCTCGTGATCGGGTGGTGGCGCTACCGCGCGCTCGACCGCCGCCTCGCCGCCGCCGCCCAGGCCAGACGCCCGGCCCCGACGCCATGAGCACGATCCTCTCGCTCGAGGCCTTCTACGTGCTGGCCGGCCTGATCGTTCTCGGGGTCAGCGTCGCGGTCGCGCGCGATGCCCACCATCCGACCCGCTGGACGTCAGCGGCGTTCTGGTTCCTCTTCGGCCTCCTCTTCCTCGCCGGCAAGCAGTTCGGGAATGCCACCGCCGGTTACCTCGTCCTCGCGATGGTCGCGCTGGCCGCGACGAATCGGGTCCGGAAATCCGACGCCGCCGAGACGCCGCCCGAGGAGCGGGTTGCGTCGGCGACCCGTTTGGGAAACTGGATCTTCCTGCCAGCCATCCTGATCCCGGTGCTGGTGATCGTGCTCTACCTCGCCCTGGAAAAGGGCGGCCTGGGCGCCATGATCGGCGTGACCAAAAACCTCACGCTCGTGGCGCTATGTCTGGCGACGGTGATCGCGCTGGGCGTCGCGCTCCGGATCACGGGCGCGTCCCTGATCTCTCCCATGCAGGAGGGCAGCCGTCTGCTGCAGTCCGTGGGCTGGGCCCTCGTGCTTCCGCAGCTCCTCGCCGCGCTCGGGGGAATCTTCGCGAAGGCGGGCGCGGGCGAAGTGGTGGCGGGCCTCGTCGCGCGCGGCCTGCCCACGCAATTCCCGTTCGTGGCGGTGCTCGCCTACTGCCTCGCGATGGCGGTTTTCACCATTGCGATGGGCAATGCGTTCGCCGCGTTTGCCGTCATCACGAGCGGAATCGGCATTCCCTTCATCGTCCAGATGCACGGCGGGAATCCCGCGATCATGGCGGCGCTCGGCATGCTGGCCGGCTACTGCGGGACGCTCTGCACGCCCATGGCGGCAAACTTCAATCTCGTTCCGGCGATGCTCCTCGATCTGGACGACAAATACGCCGTGATCAAAGCGCAGCTGCCGATCGCGGGCGCTGTTTTCGTCTTCAATCTCCTGATGATGTGGGCGCTCGTGTACCGGTTCTGAGGCGACGCGCCCTCCGACCTCACGGGCTCGTCACCCGCACCCGCATCCATCGCTTCGATCCCGTCACGAAGGGCTGGAGGTCCCGCACGACGACGCGGGTCACGTCCCCCTGATCCGTCGCGGCCACGAGCGCCGTGACGAGCGTGCCACTGCTCCACGCTCCGGTCAGATCGCTGCTCGCCTCGACGACGTAGGAAACGTCCGTCAGGCCATTGGCGCGGGTGTAGGAAATCGTGAGGTAGTCCGTGCCGGTGACCGTCGTCTTCCCGACCACGGGCAGCGCCGCCGGGCTCGCCTCCCACGGTGGAGCGCCGAAGGCGTATTCCTGAAAGTTTGTCAGCCCGTCCCCATCCGGATCGGCGTCCGGTCCGCTCACGGAGGGCTGCGCGAGTTGCGCGGGCGTGAAGCTCGCCGTCTGCCAGTTGCTGAAGGTCGTCGTGAGCAGGTCGGTGGATCCGATGATCGCGCGGATCTCCGCGAGATGCGGCGAAATCCGGGTCGAATAGAAACCCGTGGGCACCGGGGCCGGCCCGGGAACGATCGTCCGCGGACTCGCTGGATTTGAGTCGGCGGTGTACAAGCCAGTGGCATCGTAAAGCGCGCCGAGGAACGGTCCGACGCCGCCGGTCGCGGCCTCGTAGAAATAGCCGTCGACCGAGAAATTCACGGCCGCAACCTTCCAGACGCCGGCCTCGCGGAGGTAAACCGGGCCGCCGGAGTCGCGATTGGAAAGCGCGCATTCATAGTCGCCCAGACCCGCCGGGCCGAAGTCGAACGTCGCGTAAATCTGCGAACCGAAGCCGCTGCCGGGATCAAAAGCCGCCACCTCGTTGATGCCCCAGCGGAGCCGGCCATCGAGCGGCCCCCAGAGCCACCCGCGGTCCTGCCCGCCGAACGAATAGGGCACACCGCGCTGCGTGCCGCCGCCAAAGACGATGAGCCTCCGCCCAATTTCCGCGTCCAGGGTGCTGAAGAGGGGCGCGAAGACGGGAAAGGTACCGCTCACGGTCCAGATCGTGAGATCGCAGTTGGGAATATCGGTCTTCGCCGTGGTCGTGTAGGTCACGCCCTGCAAGACGAACGTGGGCGGATTGGCCACGTTGAAGTCCACCCCCAGGTGCTTCGCGGAGATAAAATGATGCGGCGAGATGACGGCCGCCCCCGTGTCGCCGAAGCGGCCGGTCCATTGGAGTCCGCTATTCGTCAGGGCGGCGCCCGGAGGATTGATGTCCGTGTCGTTGAAGTTGGGGTCGCCGCTTCCCATCACGATCACGCCGCGGCACGACCCCGCCAGGGACATCGCCCCGAAGACGAGGCCGAAACAGCGCGCGAGTGGCATGACAGGTAATGTAATATCGCATTCCGGCGCGACGTCACTCTGCGGATGCCGTAGACCGTGCGGCTGGCCGACCCGGTAATTCCCGCTCGATCGGTGCACTTTCCGCTGTGCGGACCGACGGAATTATGTCCTTTTCTCCGCACACCTTCCCATGTCTTCACCCAAAACCTTCGAACCATTCATCCCGGCGGAGACGTCGATGCGGGAGTTCAGCATCCGCGCGGTGCTGACCGGCACGATTCTCGGCATCATCTTCGGCGCCTCGTCGCTTTACCTCGTCCTGAAGGTCGGACTCACGGTGAGCGCATCGATTCCCGTGGCGGTCATCGCGCTCGCGGTCTTTCGGGGTCTCTCGAAGCTGGGCATCCGCGACTCCACCATTCTGGAGAACAATATCACCCAGACCGCCGGGTCGGCCGGGGAATCGATCGCGTTCGGGCTGGGCGTGACGATGCCGGCGATTCTCATCCTCGGGTTCGATCTCGAGATCACCCGCGTCATGCTCGTCGCCGTGCTCGGCGGCCTCCTGGGAATTCTGATGATGATCCCGCTCCGCCGCGCGCTCATCGTCAAGGAGCACGGGAAATTGAAATACCCCGAGGGCACCGCGTGCGCCGCCGTGCTGAAGGCCGGCGCGAACGATGAGGACCGCCGGCATTCCTCGCCCTCCGCGCAGGAGGAATATCGCGCCGCCAAGGCGGCCGGCCTCGGCGGGTCGCCCGGCGCCAAGGCGATCTTCACCGGCTTCGGCATCGGACTCGCCTACAAAGTGGCGTGCAACGCCACCCGCCTTTGGAAGGAAACCACCGGCTACATCTTCAGCGCGCCGATGAAGGCGGGATCGGTCTCGATCGAGGCGTCTCCGGAGCTGCTCGGCGTCGGATACATCATCGGCCCCCGGATCGCCTCGATCACAGCCGCGGGCGGAGTGCTTTCGTATCTCGTCCTGATTCCCCTGATCAAGTTTTTCGGCGATTCGCTCACCGACGTGGTGGCACCCGGAAAGAAGCTGATCTCGACGATGGACCCGGATGACGTCCGCAGCGCCTACGTGCTCTACATCGGCGCGGGCGCGGTGGCGGCGGGCGGTTTGATCAGCCTCTTCCGTTCGCTCCCGACCATCTGGCACGGGATCAAGGCGGGCCTGAAGGACGTCGGCATCTCGCGGGAAACTGGTCCGGTCGCGACGGCGTCCCGCACGGAGCAGGATCTGCCGATGAAGTTCGTCGGCATCGGCGTGCTCGTGCTGCTCGCGGTCATCATGCTCTCGCCCTCGCTGAACATGAACCTGCTCGGGGCGATCATGATCGTGCTGTTTGGCTTCCTCTTCGTGACGGTGTCCTCCCGCATCACCGGCGAAGTCGGTTCGACCTCGAATCCGATCTCGGGCATGACGGTCGCAACGCTGTTGCTGACGTGCGTGATCTTTCTCGCCGTGGGCTGGACCGGCGGACCGTATTACGTCACGGCTCTCTCCGTCGGCGGCATCGTCTGCATCGCCTCCTCGAACGGGGGCACGACTTCCCAGGACTTGAAGACCGGCTTCCTCCTCGGGAGCACGCCGAAGCTGATGCAGTACGCGATCCTCATCGGCGCGTTTGCCTCCGCGATCGTCCTCGGACCGATCCTGCTCCTCCTGAACAACGCTGGCACGGTCTATGTCCCGGCCGCGAAGGTCGCGCCCGGCCTGACCACCGATGCATCGAAGCTGACCAAGCGCGAATCCCTCGGCGGCCGGCAGTCGGCCGAGGACACGAAGAGCTACCTCTCGTGGCACAAGACCGACGAAGTGGGCGGACCGGCGGGCAAATATCTCGTCGATGACAAGGGCGCCGCCGTCTGGCTCGTCGATCCCGGCATCAACGGCACCGTGAAGAAATGGGACGACGGGACCGAGGTGAAGAAGTTCAATGCTCCGAAGGCGCTGCTCGTCTCCTACATCATCAAAGGGATCCTCGACCGGAAGCTGCCGTGGGCTCTCGTGCTCCTCGGCGTCATGATTGCCATCGTCCTGGAGCTGTGCGGCGTGCCGTCGCTGGTCTTTGCGGTCGGCGTCTATCTGCCGATTTCGTCCTCCATGCCGCTCTTCGTCGGCGGCGCGATCCGCTGGCTGGTGGACCGCTGGTGGGAGAAGCAGCCCAGTCACGCCAGCCTCACCGACGAGCAATTCGTGGCTGAGACCGACAAGAGTCCCGGCGTGCTTCTGGCCTCGGGCTACATCGCCGGCGGCGCGATCGCGGGGATCGTCATCGCGATCCTCCAGGGGGTCCTCGTCAACGTCGACAAAATGTTCGAAGACTGGGCGACGGCGCATAGCGTGTTCTTTGCCGGGCCGAATTCCGATGCGCTGTCGCTCATCCCGTTCGCCCTGCTCGTGGGCTTCCTTTATCTGGTCGCGCGAGAAAAGCTCCTTCGCCCCAAGCGGACATGACGCGCGGGGCCGCGGAAGCTCAGCGTGAAGAGACATCCCAGGATTCCGACCGGGTCTTAAGCGCTTGCGGCGAATGGAAAGCCCGCTCCATTCGCCGTCCCCCGCTTTCCCACAAACGCCATGCAAGCCCTTGCCGCCATTCTCTGTGACTCCGCCGCCGACTATCAGGGGAAACTCTGCGTCCTCGGCGCCTTCGATTCGATTTACGCCGGCCGCTTTCCCGCCGTCCATCCGCACTGCGCGCTCGCGATCCGCCTCCTCTTCAAGCCCGAGGAGGAAGGCCACCACGAGATGAAGATCACGCTGATCGATTCCGACGGCAAAAACGTCCTGCCCGATCAGGGCGGACCGACGATCCGCTTCGACGTCCCGGAGATCCCGGACGACACCTTCTTCCTCTCGCGGAATTTCGTCCTCGATCTGAACGGACTCCCGCTGCCCAAGGCCGGCCAGTACTCGTTCGACATCAGGACAGGCGGCGAGATCATCGCACGCGTTCCGCTCCAGGCGATGACCGTCCCGCAGCAGGGCGGATCTCAGAACGAGAATTGAAGGGCTGCGTCGGCGTCTCGCCGCCGGAAACTACCGTCGCTTCCGGCGGTAGGTGAGAAAAACCTCGCCATCGCCTCCGGGTTCCAGCGCGACGAGGCGAAACGGGACCGAGAACTCCAGCGTCGGGCCCGCCGGGCCGGTCATCGTTGGTGCCTTCGCCCCGCCGAAGATGGTCGCGCACCAAGTTAAGCGAATCTCCCCGACGAGGTCGAGCGCCATGAGGGAGCGGAACAAGCCCGCCCCGCCCTCGCAAATCACCGTTCGCACGCCAAAATCCCGGTGGAGCTCCGCCAGGCTGGTCCGCAGATCGACCTCCGGACCGGCCGCGAGCCGAACGTCCACCCCGAGTTCAGCGAAGGCGCGTTGTCTCGTCGCGGGCATGCGGTTGCCCGCGAGAACGTGCACGGGACCGCCCGCAGAACGAAACACGCGGAGCTTCGGATCGATCCGGCCGGAGTTCGAGATGATCACGCGCCGGGGATATTTCGCCTGACCGCGCGCGACCCGCTCCGCCTGCAGCGCAGCGTTCGGCAAACCCATCGTCATGGCATCGGCGGCTACGGTCCCGCGTCCGACCAGCACGGCATCGCCGAGGGCCCGAATCTCGAGCAACCGGCGTTTGTCCTTCCGGGACGTGAACAGCGAGGGCGTGTAGTTCCGCGTGCTAACCTTGCCGTCCGCGGTGACCGCGAAGTTCGCAATCACGCGGGGAAGTTTCGCGGCGGCCGGCTTCATCTTCAGGCCGGAGTCGCTGGCGGCAGCGGCGCCCGCTTGCGAAATCCGAGGTAGACCAGTCCGCCGATGAGACAGTAGACGACGCCGATCAGGAAGCCGAGCACCGCGATGGGAACCGCGACACTCGGCGCCACGCCGCAAAGGTCGCCGAGGAGAGACTGAAACAGGCCCTCACGAACGCCGACGCCGGAGACGCTGATGGGCAAGGCGATGATCGTATTCACCAACGGCATCACCCCGCAAATGTCGAGAAAGCTCACGCCCGCCCCGAGCGAACGGCCGGCCGCGTAGAAGGTGAAGAACATCGCGAAATGCGCGACAAACGACAGGGCGACCGCGGCCAGGAGCGTGCCAGGATCGCGCGCGAAGGTTTTGAACATGTTGACGAGCTCGATGATCTTCGCTCGGAACGGAAGCCAGGCGGGCAGACGCTCAACCAGGCCAGTGAGGGCAAGAAAGGCCGCGAGTCCGATGAAACCAACCGAAGCTCCCAACACGACCAGGACCGTCGCGACGAGCGTCTTCGACTGCGGCGTCTGCGTCAGCCACGCGTAGCGGAAGATGATGCTGCCGGCCGCGATGACGATCAGGGCGACCAGCCCGACGATCCGGTCCATCAACACGGTGAAACCGGCCGCGGTTTTTCGCTCCGCTTCCTCGCGCACGACATAGAAAATCTTCGCGACGTCGCCGCCGGTCGCACCGAGAGCGAAGAGGTTGAAGAAGAGTCCGACAAAGAAAATCCCGAACACGCGCGTCCAGCGCAGCGTCACGCCCTGCACGCGGAGCAGGATGCCGAAGCGCACCGCGCCGGCGAGGTAAGTGATGCCTCCCACGATCAGCCCGGCCAGCATCCACCAGGGATCCGCCCGCCCGAGGGCGGCGGCCATCTCGGCACGCCGCTGGGGATCGCGGAAGACGAGCCAGAGGACCGTCACCGTGACGGCGATCTGCACGATCAGGATCAATGCGCGCTTCATCGGAAAGGAGCGCGACGCTCGGTGCAGCCCGCGCCAAGTCAATGCGGGGAGGCGGCCAAATCCTGGCTTGCTCTAGACCGACTGGTCTATAGAATCGCCGCATGTCCGTTCCCGCCGGCAGCCGCGAGCGCCTCGTGCGCGCGATGGAGGATTTGCTCCAGACGCGCGGGTATCACGCCGCGGGCCTGAACACGCTGCTCGAGGCGGCCGGGGCCCCGAAGGGCGTGATGTATCATCACTTTCCGGGCGGCAAGGTGGCCCTCGCGGAGGACGCCATCCGCGGCCTGAAGGATCGCATTCTCGCCCGGCTCGACCGGCTTTTCGCGACGCACCGCTCGCCCCGCGCCGCGCTGGCAGCGTGGACCGAGGACGCGCTGCGACGGCTTGAAGCGAGTTCCTTCGAGCGCGGCTGTCCGCTCGCGACGGTCACGCTCGAGACAACCGCGGAACACGCCGGGCTCCGCGCGGTCCTGAGCGAGACCTTCGACGCGATGCGGGAGCGCATCGCCCGCGCGTTCGTCGAGGACGGCGTGCCGAAACGCGACGCCGACGGACTCGCGGCGCTCTGCATCAGCACCTACGAAGGCGCCCTGCTCCTCGCCCGGGCCGGCCAGGATTCCGCTGTCATTCGCTCCGCCATGGGCGCGCTGCGACGCCTGCTCGAGGCCGCCGCGCCCGTGAGACCGAAACGTCCCGCCAAATGAAGACCCTGCAAATCCCCGCGCTCGATGGCTTCCTGCTGGAAGCCTCACTTTTTCCCGCCCTCCCGTGCGGTGACCCCCGGGGCGTCGTGGTGATGGCCGCCGCAACCGCCACGCCGCAGGGCTTCTATCGGGGGTTCGCGGAGCATCTCGCCGCACAAGGCTGGGAAGTCCTCACCTTCGACTATCGCGGGATCGGGAAATCGCGTCCCCGCTCGCTTCGGGGATTCCAAGCGGGCTATCTGGACTGGGCCGAGCAGGATCTCGCCGCCGTGATCGATTGGGCCGCGCCGCGCGGGCCGGTGCATTTGATGGGCCACAGCTTCGGCGGTCAGGCGCTCGGATTGCTCCCCCGGCCGGAACTCGTGCGCAGCCTCTGCACTTTCGGGACAGGCTGCGGACACCACAGCTACATGCCGCGGGCGGAACAACTCAAGGTGCTCGCGATCTGGCAGGTGCTCGGTCCGGTGGCCTCGACCCTCTGCGGCTACCTGCCGGGACGCGCGCTCGGGCTCGGGGAGGATCTGCCCGTGGGCGTCTACCGCGACTGGAAGCGCTGGTGCGGATTCCGCCACTACTGGTTCGATGACCCCGAGCGGTCCTTCCACGCCCGCTTTGCCGCGATCCGCACCCCGATCCTGGCGCTTTCCGCCGAGGACGACCGCTGGGCCCCGCGCGAATCCGTGGACGCCTACATGGGCTTCTATTCCGGGGCGAAGGTCGAGCGTGTGCACCTCGTTCCGACCGACCACGGCCTGGGCGGAATCGGGCACATCGGCTATTTCCGGCGATCCGCCGGCACGAATCTCTGGCCCTCGGCCACGACCTGGCTGGATCGACAGTCCGCGTCCGCCCACGTGACGCCGGGGTGATTTCGGCGCAACTTGGCGCCGATGGGATCGATGACGAGACGGCAGTTTCTCCGCGCCGGCGGAGCCGCAGCCCTGGCCTTGGGGAGCACTTCCGGCCTTGGAGCCCTCATCGCGGCGCGGTGGTGCCGCGTGCCTGAGCACGAGATCGTCGTGCCGCGCCTCCCCGCGGCGTTCGATGGCTTGAGGGTGGCTCTGATCGCCGACACCCACCATGGCGCCTGGGCACCCGCTTCCTATCTCCGCGGCGTCGTCCGGCTCGCGAACGCCGCGAAGCCCGACATCGTGGCGCTCGGCGGCGACTACCTCACGCACCGGTTCAAACGGAGCCGCCGGCGCGACGTCTTTACCGCCGCGGATCTAGCGCGCGTCCGAGCCTCGATCCAGGTGCTCGCGGGATTGCGGGCGCCGCTGGGCGTCCACGCCGTGCTCGGAAATCACGACCACTGGGAATCGCCTCTCGGGGCCCGTTCGGAAATCGCAGCGCTCGGGTATAACGATCTCACGAATGCCGGCGTCTGGTTCGAACGCGGCGACGCGCGCCTGAGGTTTTGCGGCGTGGACGACCTCTGGGAAGGTCGGCCGAACCCGGTGGAGGCGCTCGGCGACGCGCGGCCAAACGACTGCGTCGTCCTGCTGGCCCACAACCCGGAGTTCGCCGAAACGCTGATCGACCCCCGACTTTCCCTCATTCTCTCGGGCCACACTCACGGCGGTCAGGTTGTGCTGCCGGGGGTCGGCGCGCTGATTCTTCCACTTCAGATCAGCCGGCGCTACGCCTCGGGACTGGTCCACGGACCGATCTGCCCGGTTTTCGTCACGCGGGGAGTAGGCACGATCTTTCCGCCGGTGCGCTTCAACTGCCCCGCCGAGGTCCCGATTCTCGTCCTCCGCCGGGCGGTTTGATCGACGGCTAACCCGCGCGTTCCAGCACGCGCAGGCCGGGGCGCAGTTCGTCCTCGAGCAGCGTGATGATTTGTTCCGGCACTTCCAGACAAGCGAGTGGACCCGCCTCCTCGACGGCCCGCACGTGCACGAGCCGGCTGGCGGCCGCGAGCCGATGCGCCCGCTCGGGGAGTGGTCCGGGCGAACGCTCGGGCCAGAGGATCGTCACGGGCTGTTTGACCTCCGCGAGGCGCGCTTCGAGGTCGACATTCAGGCCGCCGCGCAGCCAGTGATAGATCGCCACCTCGGCGCGGGCCTGCTGGGCGGAAGCGGAGAGCACGTGGACCATTTCTGCGGTCACCCGGGCCGGGCGGGCGAACGCCACGCGCTCGAGCCAGCTCCGCATCGATTTTTCCCGCGCGAGCCAGTAGCGATAAAGCATCCGGTTGAGATTCGGCAGGCGGCTGGCGAGATTGAGCGAGCGCGTCGTGTCCGCATGCCCCGCCGGTGCCACCAGAAACAGCCGGTCGAGCAGCTCGGGGTGGTGCGCGGCGAGCAGGGTGGTCAGCGCGGCGCCCTGTCCGCTCGCGATCGCGACGAGCGGCTTCCCGTCCTGCCCCACCCGCTGGATGAAATCCGCGAGGGAGCGGGCATGCCGCTCCGCGCTGAGGGGACGCAACGGGCGCTCGGATTCACCGAAGCCGATCCAGTCGAGCGCGAGCACGCGATGCCGGCCGACAAATTCGGGATAGACCTTCGACCATTCGTAGGACGAGGCGCCCACGCCAATGGAGTGGAGAAAGAGCAGGGTGGGTCCCGGTCCGCTGGTGGCCGATTCATGATAGACGATCTGCCCACCCGAAGTCTGGCAGACCCGCGTCTTGAAAACGGCCGGGAAAATCGCGTCGGGAATCCGCTGGCCCGACGGGCGGCGAAAGAGGTAGCGGAGGCCGAGGAAAATCGCGCCGAGCAACCCGGCGCCCATGCCGACGCCGAGCAACCGCTTGGGCGGCCGGGGGGCGCGCCGGAGGAGATCGAGGATTTTCACCGTCCGTAATACCGTGCGAGTCGCCGGACGGTTGCGCTAAATCGGCCGGCTGTCGAATCGGGCCCGCGTCATTCGTTCCGCACGGCCGAGGAAATGGGGACGCGCGAGGCGCGCACGGCCGGGATCCAGCCCGCCAGCAACGCCGCGGGAATGATCCAGAGCGGCGCGGCAAAAATCGAGAGCCAGGGGAAGGTGAGCTGGATCGTCCAGCCAAAGAACGCCTTGTTGATGACGAAGGTGAGGACGAACGCCAGAACGATGCCTGCCGCGACCCCGAGCGCGCTCGCGACCGCGCCGATGAGCCCGCTTTCGATCAGCACGAGACCACGGATCTGCGCGACGGAAGCCCCAATCGCCCGCAGCACTCCGATCTCGCGTTCGCGCTCGGCCACAAGGGTGGTGAGGCCGAGGAAAATCCCGACGACCGCAACCACCACCGCGATCGCGCGCAGGACGTACGTGATGCGAAACGTCTGATCAAAAATCTCAAAGACGCGCTGGCGCAGGGAACGATTCGAATAGACCAGGAACCGGCCGAACGGGGCGCTCAGCCGGCGCAGTTCATCGGCGACGCTCTCGAGGTTGGCGTCGCCGCGAAGGTAGAGGGCGAGGGATTGCACCCGCGGATCGTCCCAGTGCCGCTCGAAGTTCTCCCGGCTCATCAGGATCACGCCGCTGTCGCGGGAGTAGTCGTAGTAGACGCCGCCAATCGGGAACTCGACCACGCCCTTCGGCGTCGGAAGCGCCACCGTCTGCCCATCCCAGAGACCGAAGCGCCGGGCGAAGGGCTCGCTGACGAGAACGACTCCGGGTTCGAAGAGCCGCGCCTGCTTTGTCGAATCGTCGCCGCCGAGGAAGGCGAGATTGTCGCGCCGGGACCCTGCCACCACGGCGAGAGAGACCCGGGAGCCCCGGAAGGCGACTCCGATTTCGCGGAACGTGTCGAGGTGATCGAGGCCGGCGATCTTCCGGATCTGCGCCACGAGTTCAGGCGGCGAGAACGCCGCGACGCCCGCCGTCTCGCTGGCGGCCGGGGTGACGAAGATATCCGCGATAACCGTGCGATCGATCCAGACTTCCACCGTCCGCCGGAACGCGAAGATCATGATCGAGACGCCCACCATCATCGCGATCGCGGCCATCAGCGCCGCCACGGTGACGGCGTTGCGATGGAGCGACCGCGCCAGATTCTGCGCCGCGAGCCGGACGAGGATCGCGAAGCGTCCGATCCGCTCGAACGCCGCGGCGCCCGCCCGCGTGCAAAGCGGCGCGAAGCAGGCGAATCCGGTCACGACGAAAAGCGCGCTGACGAACCCGAGCAGGGCCGGCCCGGTCAGCAGCGCCAGCGCGGAGCAGCCCGCGGCGAGCGCCAGGCCGGCGACGCCGAGGAAGATCCACCGGGGCGTCGCGACGAGATTCGTCTCGAGCACCGTCCCGAGATTGAGCGCGCGAATGGGATCGAGTCCGGCCCCTTCCCGCGCCGGAAACCAGGCGGCGAGCAACACGGACCCGAGGCCGAAAGCAACCGCCGCGAGCAGCAGCGCGGGGGTGACGTGAAAAGCATCGATGCTGAGCAGGACGTAGAGCGAACTGATCGTCTTCGCGACCGTGCCGACGAGTTGGGAGGCGAGCAGAAACCCGGCGGCGATCCCGACCACCACGCCCACGCACCCCAGCAACAGGGCCTCGCCGAGGAAAAGCGCCATCACTTCCGCCCGGGTGGCTCCGAGCGCCCGCAGGATGCCGATCTCGGCCCGGCGCCGGACGACGGAAGACGCGATCGTATTATAAATCAGGAACATTCCGACGAGCAGCGAGACGAGGCTGAGCGCGCTCAGATTGAGCTCAAAGCCGGCGAGCATGCGCTCCACCTGGCCGCTCCGCTGTCCGGGCGCGAGAAGCATGACGTCCGGAGGGGCGAGCGGCTGGAGGGCCCGGGCGACTTCATCAGCGCGGCGCGGCTCGGCGAGCAGGAGCTGGATGGACGAGAGCTTTCCCGTGCGGCCGAGGAGTTCCTGCGCCCACGCGATGTCCATCGCGGCGACCCGCGTGTTCGTGCCGGCGGGCGATTCGGTCAGGCGCATCAGGAAGCGGATCGTCCGGGTCGAGATCCGGCCATTTGCCGCCACCCGCAGCGAATCCCCCACCTTCAGGCCGTAGCGCCCGGCAAACTCCTCGCTCAGGGCGATGGATTGCGCATCGCGCAGCCAGGATTCGACATCGAGCGAGCGGCCGTCGGCATCGCCGATCGAAAAGGTCGCGAACGGCGCGTTCGTGAAGGGATCGAGCCCGAGCAACTGGAGATACTCGCCCCGGTAGTCGGGCAGCGAGAGATAGCCCTCGACGAGGGGCGTGGCGGCCTTCACCCCCGGCGCGCCGGCGAGGCGCGGGAGCACGCTCTCATCGAACGATCCGCTGGCCGCACGCGCTTCGAGACTGGCCTTGCCCGCCACGAGGTCGATGCTCGCCGCGAAGGATCGGTTTGCGCTGTGGTTCGCGATCTGGATCGCGAGGAAGACGGCGACACCCAGCGCCACCGAGAGGACATTCAGCAAAGCCAGCAGCCGATGCCGCCGAATGCCACGTCCGGCGTGCCAGAGGAGGATGCGTGGAAGCTGGGACGTCACCGGTCATTGTAGCATGATCGGTGCGCGGCATTGCCGGCGAGCGGCGGGAGAGCGTATCGTCAGGCCCGATGAATCAGCCCGCTCCCCCTCCGCGCGATTACCTCGACTGGCGCACGACCGACCAAGATGAGCTGGAGCGCCGCCGTGAGCGGGCGCGCCAGGAGCGCCCCGAAATCACGAACGCCGACCCACGCTATCAGATCTTCTCGAACTTTGCGGTGCGTTCGAAGAGCGGGTTGTCATACGGGGTGGAAATCCGCGACCTCGCGTGGCGGCAGTTTCACTGCGACTGCCTCGACTTCCGCGTAAATGGCCTCGGGACCTGCAAGCATGTCGAAGCCGTGCTCCTGCATCTCGAAGCCGCGGCCCCTGCCGAGTTCCAGGGTGCCGCGGCCAGCGAATCGCCGCGGCTGGACCTGATCGCCGATCCGGCGCACCAGTCGCTGCGCTTCGACGGCGACCTCTCGCGGCTGCCGCGCGCCCTCCGGCGCCTGCTCGACGACAACGGCCGCCTTCGGGCCGACGAAATGCCGGAGCTGGCGGCCGACGCGTGGCGCGAAGCCGCGAAGGCGCTGCCGGCGCTCCGCGTCTCGCGGGACATCGACGTCCTCCTCGAGCAGCGCCGCCGCGCCGCCGAGGCGCTCACCCTGCGCCGCACGTACGAGCAAAAGGTGCGCTCGCAGGAATGGCCCGCGCACGAGACCCGCGTGCCGCTCTATCCCTACCAGCGCGAAGGCATGCTGCATCTCGTCTGCGGTGAGCGCGCGCTGCTGGCCGACGAGATGGGTCTCGGCAAGACCGCGCAGGCGATCGCGGCCTGCGCGCTCCTGCACCGCATCGGGCGCGCCCGGCGTGTGCTCGTCGTCACACCCGGCGCGCTCCGGGGCGAATGGGAGGATCAGATCGCGCGCTTCACCACTCTCGCCAGCCGGTTGATCGACGGATCGCGGCCGGTCCGGCTGAAGGCCTACGCCGAGGAGAATCCCCCGTTTTTCTCCATCGCCACATACGATCAGATGCTGGCGGATCACCTCGAGGTGAACACCCGGCTGCGACCGGATGTGGTGATCATGGACGAGGCGCAGCGGATCAAGAACTGGAGCACCCGCACCGCGCTCGCGGTGAAGCGGCTGGCCAGTCGCTATGCCTTCGTGCTCACGGGCACGCCCATCGAAAACAAGATCGATGAGCTCTACTCGCTGGTGAGCTACCTCGATCCCCACGTCTTCGGGCCGATGTTCCGCTTCAACCGCGAGTTTTACGAACTCGACTCGAAGGGACGGCCCGTCGCGGCAAAGAATCTCGACCGGCTGCGGGACCGGGTCCGTCCCATTCTGCTCCGCCGGCGGAAGGCGGACGTCGCCGCGCAGTTGCCCGCCCGGACCGACCGGACGTTCTTCATCCCGCTCAGCGAGGCGCAGCGCGGGCACTACCGCGGTTTCGAGACCGAGCTCGCCCGGCTGGTTGAGAGTTCGCAGAAAAAACTGCTGACGCCTACCCAGCGGGACCGGGTAATGCGACTGCTCGCCCAGATGCGCATGGTCTGCGATGCGCCATATCTCCTCGGAGGTGCCGATCCGGCGAGCCCAAAGATCGCCGAGTTTACCCGCCTGCTGGCCGGCCTCGCCGATGAACCGGGTGTAAAGATTCTCGTCTTCTCGGAATGGGAAAAGATGCTGGAGCTGGCGCGCGATGCCTGCACCCGTCTCCGCATCGGCACCGCCTGGCACACCGGCAAGGTCCCGGCCGCGCGCCGGCGCGAGGAGATCCGCCGGTTCCGCGAGGACGCTGACTGCCGCGTCTTCCTGAGTACCGACACGGGTGGCACCGGCCTCAATCTGGAACCGGCCAGCGTCGTCATTCACCTCGACCTGCCCTGGAATCCCGCCCGACTCGAACAGCGGGATGCCCGCGCGTGGCAACCGCTCAAGGCGCGCCCCGTCACGGTGCTGCACCTCGTCGCGAAGGACACGATCGAGCAGCGCATGCTCACCAACCATTCGCAGAAGCAGGCGATCGCTGAGGCGGTCCTCGATGGAGGAAAGGTTCCGCCAAAAGTTCCGGTTCGTCCCGTGGCGAGTTCCGTCCTCAGCCGGCTCGCCGCCGTGCTCCCGAAAACGCCCGTTGTGCTGCCCCGGCCCGTCGATCCCGCCGAAATCCTCGCGCGCCGCGCCCGGGCGATTCCCGGGGTCGATCTGCGGTCGCTGGAGGAACGAGAAATCGGAACCGCCGGAGGACCGCACTGGTTTTTCGCCGTCGTGCAAGGCGACGCCGGGAGCGCCCGGGCGCACCTCCTCCGCGTCTGGCACGAGACGTACGGCGAGGAGGATCCGCGCATCGAGGTGATCGACGCCGCCACCCAGGAAGCTCTGGAGCGACTCGCCAGCTCCGGCCTCGTCGCCACCCGCTCTCATTTCGTCCGTCGCCTCTGGCCACCGATCTCCCCTGATTCCCGGGAGGGGCGGGCCAAGAAGTTCTTCCGTGACCTGAAGTCGAAACTCGGCGGCGAGGAGGCCGCCGCGTAGCGGGGACGGCCGATCCGAAACTCCGGCGCTCTACGCCACCCACGGAACGCCGGCTTCATCGAACGTCGCCACTTCATCGAGCATCCGCAGAGCCGCCCGGCAGAGCGGAATCGCCAGCGCCGCGCCGCCTCCTTCGCCCAGCGTCAACCCAAGGGAGAGCAGCGGTTCGACCCCAAGGGATTGAAGCAGCAGCGCGTGACCGGGTTCGGCGGAGAGGTGGGCAGGGATGAGTCGCTCGCGGACCGCGGGGGCGAGGCGGCACGCCAGCAGCGCCGCGGCGGTGGAAACCAAGCCGTCGAGCAACACCGGGACGCGACGCATCGCTGCACCCAGAATGACGCCGATCAGCCCTCCAATCTCGAAGCCGCCCACCTTCGCGAGGACGTCGAACGCATCCGTCGCATCCGGGCGATGGCGCCCCAACCCAGCCTCGATGACGCGGGCCCGCAGAGCCGCCCGCGGGGCGTCCTCCGGATCCCGGGCCGCGCAAAAATCGGCGGGCGCGCGCTCCAGAAGCGCACACCCGATCGCGGCCGCGCTCGTCGCATTCGCGGCGCCCAGATCCCCCAGGGCGATCAGATCCGCGCCACGATCGATCTCGCGTTCGACCAGCTGAATGCCGCGGTCGACCGACATCTCCGCCTCGGCGCGCGTCATCGCGGGCTCGATCGAAAAATCGCGCGTGCCGGGACCGACCCGCCAGTTCTGCAGGCCCCGATGGTGCGTCGTGAAGGCCGCGACGCCGAAGTCAGCCACGACGAGTTTTGCCCCCGCCTCACTGGTGAGCGCGTTGATCGCTCCGCCCCCGCTGATGAAGTTCGAGAGCTGGTGAACCGTCGCGCTCGCTGAAAGCGTACTGACGCCATGCGCCGCGATTCCGTGATCGCCCGCGAGGAGCAGCAGCACGGGCGACTTGATCCGCGGCCGCGGGACACCGGTGATTCCCGCCATCTGCACTGCAAGGCACTCGATCCGGCCGAGGCTCCGCGGAGCCATCGCGAGGCGGGGAAATCTCGCCTGGGCGCCATCCTGCGCTCCGCGGGAGAGCGGCGCGATATTCTGCAAGGCGCGCAGCAGCGTGGTGGACATCCCGCGACATAAGCGCGAACCCCGGCGGCCGCCCGTGAAAAAAACCGCCACCACCCGGAGCCGGCGGGCCAGGCTTTCTGCCATTGACCTGCCCGCGCCCCGCAGCGAATGCTCCCCCGTCAGTTGTTCTTTGTTGGTCAGACCGGATCGCGCGGCAACGCGCGGGTCCGGGCGGTGTGGTGACATGGAATCCCGTGAAAACCGGGAGCAGTCGCGCTGCTGTAACTGGATACGACCCTTCATGCGAAAGCCGTCAATCGTCCCGCCCCCGCGGGATGGTGAAGACCGAAGGGAAGGATGACGCGGACGATTCATCGTCCGCGTCGGAAGCCAGGAGCCAGAATACTTGCCCACCCCGTTCTCCTCCGGGCCTCCGCAATGTGCGGATGGCTCGTCTCTTGTTTCGCCAAAAAACACGAGGAGAAGTCCGTGCTCCACGCGCCCCGGGATCCCCGACGGCGCGGCGGGGCGGCTTTTCCGCCACCCCAAATTGTCCCCATGTTCATCTCTCTCCGGCCCGCCGCCCTCGCCTGCGCCGCCCTCGGCGTCCTGTCCCCCATCCTCGCGGAAGAGCCCCGCGTCCTCGTCACGGCCACCCGCGTTCCCATCCCGGAATCCGACGCGCCCACCGCCGTCACCGTGATCGACGTCCGGGAGCTGGAGGCGCGGCAGATTGATTCGGTCGCAGACGCCCTGCGCACCGTGCCGGGCCTCGATGTGGTCCAAACCGGCACCCCCGGCCAGCTCACGAGCGTGTTCACCCGCGGTCTGAAAAGTGAGCACACGCAGGTCCTCATCGATGGCGTGGCCATCAATCAGGGCCTCGGCGGCGCCTTCAACTTCGCCGACCTCACGACGACGGGACTTGCCCGCATCGAGGTCCAGCGCGGACCACAATCCACTCTCTACGGACCGCGGGCGCTCGCTGGTGCGATCCAGCTCTTCTCCGCTCGGGGCGAAGGTGCTCCCCGGGAGGTCGTGTCCTTGGAGGGCGGATCCTTCGGCACTTTCCGGGAGCGGGCGGCGGCGAGCGGACGGCTCGGCGAATTTGACTTCCTGATCGCGGGCTCGCGTCTCGATACGGACAACGAGCGCCCGAACAATCAATACCGGGCCATGAGCTTCCTCGGAAACTTTGGCTGGACCCCGAAGTCAGTGAACGGCCTGAGACTCGGGCTGCTCGTCACCGCGTCCCGGGACGACACGGGCAACCCCGGAGTTTTTGTGCCGGGCGCCCCGGAGTTCACGAAGGACAACCTCCTCACCAAGCGGTGGCAGCTCGTTCCATCGGTCGAATGGAAGCCATCCGCCGCGGTTCGCCTCCGACTCTCGGTCAGCTACGACCGGGAGGAGCAGATCAACGATCCGAACGATATCGCCTTTCTGATGGGGGCGCCGAACCCCACGAAGGCGGTCTTCCGCCGCACGCAGATTGATGCGCAGGGTGACTTCGAGCTCGCCCGTTGGGCTACGCTCACGGCGGGCGGATACTTCAACACGACGCGCGCGGAGCAATACCGGCCGCTCTTTCCGTTCGCCGATTCCACGGGTCTCCCGCAGATCTACATTCGCGATCAGACAGACGATGTTGCGGCCTTCGCCCAGTTTTCCCTCCGCCCGGTGACAAACGCGCTAATCGTCCTCGGCGGACGCGTCGATCACTTCAACCAGTTCGGCACCGTTTTCAGCGGCCGGGTCGCGGGCAGCTATGTGATCGAACAAACCGGCACGACGCTGCGCAGCAGCATCGGCTCAGGCTTCGCGCCGCCCACCCCGCAGGACCGCATTTTCCGCTCAAATGTCAGCAACGTGCTCGATCCCGAGCGCAGCCTCGGGTTCGACGCGGGATTCGAACAGTCCATCCCCAGCACCCACCTTCGCTTCGGCGCGAACTTCTTCTTCAACCGGCTTTCGAATGTCATCGGCTTCGATCAGAACTTCGACACTTTCAATCTTGGCCGGGCCCGGACCCAGGGTCTGGAGGCCTTCCTCCGCTGGGAGCCGCTCGAAGGCCTGACGCTCAACGCAACCTACGCCTACCTCGATGCGCGTCGCACCGGGAGCGCGGAGATTTCGCAGCCGGACGGGGCCCGCCTGCCGCGGCGGGCGCGGAACACGGTCACGGCCTCCGCCAACTATCGCTTTGCGCAAAAGCGGGCCGTCGTTGGGACGGAAGTGCGCCACGTCAACGCCCGCGAGGAGGCGAACTTCGGGAGCGCGAACTCCGACGTGCCCGATTACACGGTCCTGCGCGCGTTTGCGAGTTGGCAGGCCACCGACCGTCTCAAGCTGAACGTCCGGATCGAAAATCTAACGGATCGGCGCTACGCCGAGGTACCGGGCTATCCGAATCTCCGGCGCGGCATCTATGGCGGCGCCGAGTGGCGCTTTTGACGAGGCGCGCGCCGGAGCTCAGTTTCCGAGGTAAAAGACGAGCGCCCAGACCGTGAGCATAAGCGCAAGCAGGACGGCAAGAACCAGGATTCCGGCCCGCTTTTTTTTGGGCGCTTCGACCGCGGGCGGCCCATCGCTTCCTGTGGCCACCACGGGAGAAAGCGCCGCCGGCGGCACCGGGCCCACGGGTTCCGGCGTGACGGGGGGCGGCGCGACCGGTTCGCGGACGCGTAACTCGATTCCCTCAAGATGCGGAGCCGGCGCTCCGCGGGCGGGTCCGATCCCCTGCGGGAATGGCGCGCTCTCCGGAGCGGCCGTCCCGACGATCTGCAAGTTGAGGAGATTCGACTCGTCCCACGCTGCGCCTGGGGCCGGCTCGGCCGCGGGTGCGATCGAACTAAGCGGGGCGGCGGAAAGGTCCGACATCGAAATCGCCGCCTTCGCGGGCGCCGCGCTGATCGTCCGCGTCGCCAGGCGTCCGGGCGGTGGAGGCGGGGTGGGCAGAGGCCGCGTGCTGAGTGGGACGGCGGCCGTCTGTTTCACGACGCGCAGGACCGTCGGCGCAGGTCCTGGCTCGGTCGGCGCCGCCGCGGGAAGTGGGCGCTCACCACTCGACCCCGCGCCCGGAGGCGGCGCTCCCAGTCGGATGACCTTCGGCGGTGGCGTCGGTAGCGGCTGCACGCCCGGTGATGCGGGGGGAATCGGAGGGCGCACCGTCACGGCTGGCGCCCGCGGTGGCGGGGGAATCGGGACCGAGGACCGCGGAGGCGCAATCGGAAGGGAGGATCGGGGGAGCGCTACCGGGACGGACGACCGAGACGGCGGTATCGGGACGGACGATCGTGGGGGCGGCGCGGCGACCCGCATGGGAGGGCGCGCGATGCTGACCGTAGCCTTCGGAATCACGGGCGCACGCTGCACCGTGCTCCGAAGCGGGACCCTGGGAGGCTGGGACGCCGACGGCACGGGCGGTGGCTTCACCGGTTCGGCGCCCGCGGGCGAGGGCGCCAGCTGCCGCGCTTGCGGCGAAGTCCGCCATTGATCGTAGGGCATCCAGTTCGGGGAGCCGTCAGACCAGACGAGCGTCTCGCCCCGAATCGTCCCGAGCCGTGCCGCCGTGTGCAGATGCTGCGGCGTCAGTGGCCCGATCGAGAGACCGTTTAGATGGTAGTAGCAGTCTCCCATGAGCAGGCGCAGAATGGACGCAGGCCGACCTCCGTGGCAAGCGCCCGCCGCAGAACTGGCTGTCGTCCTAATGGGGCCCCGGAAAGCGCTCGACTCCCAACAAGGCCACCCTCACGGTCTCGGGATTATGGGAATGTTCTCCAACCTCATGTCGAAAGTCTTCGGGAAGAAGACTGAAGTCACCCCCGCCGTCGCCGCCGCACCCGCGGCCGAGACCCCGGCCGAAACCGTCACCCAGCCCGACGATTCCGGCTTTGAAAAAATTACCGCGCCCGATGGCGCCAGCGGCGCGGGAGACGACGTGACCTACCCGGTCGAAGACGCTCCCGTGGAGGAAGTCGATGTCGTCGCGACGCTCGATGCCATGGCCGCGGAGAGTGACGAAGACCTCGATTGGAAGCGGTCGATCGTTGACCTGCTCAAGCTCGTCGGGATGGACAGCAGTCTCGCCGCGCGGAAGGAACTGGCGGCGGATCTCGACTACGATGGCGACACGCACGACTCCGCCTCGATGAACATCTGGCTGCATCAGGAGGTCCTCACGCGCTTCGCGCAGAACGGCGGCAACATTCCGCCGGAATTGATGCACTAATCGCACTCCACTCTTCCGCCCGTCCGGTGTCCGTCGGCCGGGCGTTTTTACGCCGTCGCGCGAACTACTCCGCCTGGCAGTAACACGCCGCCGTCGGCTTCACATCGGCCGTCGACCACGCCCGCTCGAATCGCCGCGCCGCGAGGCGGGCGAGGATGATCCGGCCCTGTTTCGAAAGGGCGTCGCGCAGCCCGAGCAGCGACCACCCGTTCTCGGGATAGCGCTCGAGATCCGCGCGGAAAACCTTTTCCGCCTCCCGCGCCTTCCCGGCGCGAAGCAGCACCGCGCCCAGCGTGTGCCGCACCGGTTGCATCCAGTCGGGTGGCTCGTCGTAGCGCAAGCGATCCTCGAGCGCGACCGCTTCGCGGAGCGCAGTGATGGCGGCGTCGTAGTTTTTCGCCTTCGCCGCCATCTCGCCCTCCAGAACGCGCGCCGCAATCGCCAGCAAATCGGCGGAGTCATTCAAGCCGAATTTCGAATCCTTCGGCACGGCGGCCGCCGCGGCCGTGAATCGTTGCTGCTCCGCCTTTGCCTCGTCAGTGCGCCCGAGCGCCGTCAGCGCGACGGCCCGCGTGAAGCGGCGCATCGCCACCGCCAGGACGAACTCCGGCTTCGGCTCGGGCTCGGCCAGGAGTTCCTCCCAGCGCCCGAAGCGCATCAAGGCCTCGGCCGTGAAATTCATGAAACCGTCCACGAGGGGAATCAGATCCGGCGGGAGGTCGCCCGACATCGCTCCGAGCAGGGCCCGCGCCATCCCGATGGTCTCGGCGCTCCGACCCTGCATCATGGCGGCATAGGCGAGAAAGTGCGTGTTGTGCGCCATGTAGATGGCGTAAGCGCCGGGATCCGGATAGGCGGCGAGATAACGCCCGTCAGCCTGCACCGCGTCGCGATTCACCTGTGCGGCGTCCTTCCAGCGTCCGACCCGCGCGTAGATGTGCGCCGGCATGTGCACGAGATGACTCGCGTCCGGCACGAGCCCCCGCAACCGGTTGGCCGCACCCAGCGCGCGCTCGGGGTGGCGGGATGCCTCCAGCGCGTGGATGAGGAGATGGTTCGCCCCGGGATGCGAGGAGTCGATCCGGAGCGCCCGCTCGAGCGCGCGCACGATCTCCGGCGTCCAACTTTGCGGCGAGCCATCCGGCTTCCACAGGTCCCAGGGGTGCACATCCATCGCGGCCTCGGCGGCGAGGGTCGCCACTTCGGCGTTCTGCGGAAACGCCGGGAGGAGCGCCTGCATCGCAGCGGCGTAGGCCACGTCGAGCGCGGCTCGATCCTCCGGCTGCGGATTAGCGTACCGCGCCGAGAGCGCGTCGATGAGTCCGCGCTCGAGCCGCGTGCCGCCGGGCGCGAGTCCCCGCGCCTTCGCGAGCGCTTCCCAGGCAGTCTTCGCGTGGTCCGGCGGGACCACGCTGAAGTTGATGTGCGGCCCGTTCACCAGCGCGATCCCCCACCACGCCATGGCGCAGCGCGGATCGGCGGCGAGAGCGGCCCGAAATTCCTGCTCCGCAGCGTAGTGGCCAAAGCCGTAGGCGAGTACGAGCCCGCGGTTAAAACAGCGCTGGGCAACAGGCGATGTTGTGGTGATCCGGAAGCCGTGGCGCCCAAGGTTTGGGAGCGCCTTCATCGATGGCTTCCCAGGCGGCGGTTCGGCGCGGGCGGAAAGACCGGCGAGGACGGCGACCGTGAGGATCAGGCTGGGCAGGAACCGGCGCTTCATCGACGCTCACTACGCCACAAATGCCGGCCCGGATGCAAGACCAGCTGCCAGACTCGGCCGGCGCGGGACCGCGGGAACTCCGGTTGCATCGGCAGCGAGATCCGCCACGCTGCTGCGCCAGCCCGGGATCCCCCCGCTTTCCGCGCTCCGCCGGCGTTTGCCTTCCTCTCCGTTCCGTCCCTTCCATGATTCTTGGCGTCACCGGTGGCATCGCGTCAGGCAAGAGCACCGCGACCGCCCGGTTGCGCGATGCGTTGGGCGCCGTCGTCTTTGATGCCGACGCGACGGCGCGCGCACTCGTGGACGATGACCCCGGCGTGCGGGAGCAGCTTCGAGCGGAATTTGGCGCGGGCATTCTGGGCGTCGGCGGACGCGTGGACCGAGCCGCGCTCCGCGCGGTGGTGTTCGCCGACCCGGCGCGAAAGCGCGTGCTGGAAGCCATGGTGCATCCGCTGGTTCGGGCGGTCTGGGTGGGGATGGCGGAAGATCATTTGCAAAAGCCCCGCTCCGCTCCATTAATTCTCGATATCCCGCTCCTCTACGAAACCGGGGCGGATTCATTGATCGACCGCGTGGTCGTGGTCGGCTGCAGGTGCGAAACGCAACTCCAGCGGCTGGTTAAAATCCGCCAGCTGGACGAGGCCATCGCCCGTCAGATCATCGCCTCCCAGCTTCCTCTTTCTGAAAAAGCCGCCCGCTGCCAGCACCTCCTCTGGAACGAAGGCTCCCTCGCCTCCATCCTCGCTCAAGTTGACCTCCTCGCCGCCCATCTCCGCCCGAAACTCTCGCCGGCGTGACCCCGCGCCGTCCGGCGCGTGGAACCACTTTCAGCCATGACCGAAGCTGCCGAAGCCGCGCCGCCGAGCACGCCGGTCGCACCGATTCCGTTGCCCGCCGTCTCCAGCGAGCCGTCGGACGCGGTCATCAACCTCTCCGACCTGCAGCACGCACCGATGCAGCAGTTGGTGGATTGGGCGGAGCATTTCCGGGTGAAAAATTTTCCGCCCCGGACCCGGCATCAGCTCGTGGCGGATCTCGCCCGCGCTTACCTCCATGCCGGAATCGCCGTCCGGGCGGACGGCGTGCTCGATCTCCCGAGCGAAAATCCCAACGTCGCCGGCATCCTGCGGTGGCCGAAGTTCAGCTTCCTCCCCTGCCCGGAGGAAGCATCCGTACCGGCGGCGCTCGTCCGCACCCACGGCCTGCGCACCGGCTGGCGGCTGACCGCCATGCTCCGCGCTGGGCAGGGCGGCGAAAAGGCGCTCGCGGTCGACCGCATCATTTCCGTGGAGGACATTCCGATCGCCGCGTGGAGGACGCCGATGCATTTCGACCTCCTCACGCCTCTCTTCCCGAACCAGCGGCTCATCCTCGAGAGCGGCGCCTACGGCTCGCCCACCGTTCGCTCCATCGATCTGCTCGCCACCCTCGGCTGCGGCCAGCGCGGGCTGATCCTCGCGCCGCCGCGAGTTGGGAAAACGGTGATGCTTAAGGAGATCGCCCGGGCCGTCCGCGCGGGCAGTCCGGATGTCAGCCTCATTCTGCTGCTCATCGACGAACGCCCGGAGGAGGTGACGGATTTCCGGCGCGAACTCGATGCCGGCGCGGAAATCTACGCCTCGACCTTCGACGAGCCTTCGAGCCGCCACGCCCAGGTCGCAGACCTCGCCATCGAGCGCGCGAAGCGACTGGTCGAGCTGGGGAAGTCGGTCGTCATCCTCCTCGATTCGCTCACGCGTCTTTCCCGCGGTTTTAATCACACGGAGACGGGTAAGGGCCGGACGATGACCGGCGGCCTCGATGCGAAAGCCCTGCTCAAGCCGAAGAAATTCTTTGGTGCGGCACGGAACACCGAGGAGGGCGGCAGCCTCACGATTCTCGCGACCTGTCTCGTCGACACCGGAAGCCGGATGGACGAGGTGATCTTCGAAGAATTCAAGGGCACCGGAAACATGGAGGTGCATCTGGACCGCTCGCTCTCCGACAAGCGACTCTACCCCGCGATTCACGTCACCCAGTCCGGCACGCGCCGGGACGAGCTTCTCTTTCATCCGCAGGAGTGGGCGCTCGTCGCCGCCCTCCGGAAACAGCTCTCGCAGCTTCCGGCCATCGAGGCGATGGAGCTGCTGATCGCCAACCTGCACGCGACCCAAAACAACGCCGAACTGCTCCTCAAGGGCCTGCGCGGAGTCTGACGAAACCGATCAAGCAATGATCCAGACCTCTGAGGAACTCGACGCCTTTTCCGCAAGCATTCGCGCGGCCCCACGGGTCGCCGTCGACACGGAGGCCGACAGCCTGCACTGCTACCGCGAAAAACTCTGCCTCGTGCAGGTGGGTCTGCCGGGCATGCTCGAAGGCGAACTCGTCGATCCCCTCGCCGGTTACGCGCTCGCGCCGCTTTACGATGCGCTCCGCGACAAACCGCTCGTCCTCCACGGCGCGGACTATGATCTCCGCCTTTTCCGCCGCTCTGCCGATTTCACGCCGTGCTCCCTTTTTGATACGATGATCGCGGCCCGCTTCACGGGCCGCCGGGAATTCTCCCTCGCCGCGCTGGTGAAAGCCGAATTCGGCGTGGAAATGGCGAAGGGTTCCCAAAAGGCGAACTGGGCGCGGCGTCCGTTGACCGCGCAGATGATGACCTACGCGCGGAATGACACGCGCTTCCTCTTCGAACTGGCGGACCGGCTCGGGGCAGAGCTCGACGAAAAAGGCCGCCGCCCCTGGTTCGAACAATCCTGCCGTCGGCTTCTCGCGAGTGTGGCCGAGGCGGAGACGGAAAAGAACCGCGAGGAATCCTGGCGGATCAACGGCTCCGGAAGCCTCCGGGGTCGGGGAGCCGCCATCCTCCGCGAGCTCTGGCGCTGGCGGGACGCCGAGGCCGCGTCGGCAGATCGGCCACCTTTCCACATCCTCCGGAATGAGGATCTGCTCTCCACCGCGAAGACGCTCGAGTCCGGAGGTCGCCTGCCGACTTGGCGCCACGTGAACGGACCTCGGCTCCGTCGGCTCGAAGCCGCGGTCGAACGCGGCTGGAATCTGCCCGAATCCGAGTGGCCCACTCGTCCGCGAAACCGGTCCCCGCGACCCACTCCAGAGATGGACGCGCGGGCGAGCGATATTCGCACCCGGCGGGACGCCGCCGCGACGGAACTGGCGATCGATCCTTCGCTGATCGCTTCGCGGAACGTGATCGAAGGGATCGCCTACCGCGCCGAAGAGCCGGATTCTCTCCTCCTGCCCTGGCAGCGCGAACTGCTCGCGGTGTAAGGCAGGCGCCTGTCAGCCTCGGCTCAGGCCTCCTCGCCAACCGCCGCGCGGAGGTAACGTCCGTCTCCACCCAAACCCACGCCTTCCCGCTGGACGGTGAGCGCCGGAGGCGCGCAGGTGGAGGACACAAATTCGGCGGCGATCGCCGCCCCGATGGGCTCATCGCGCTCCGCATCGGACGCCCGGGCGAAGAACGCCACCCGGCCGGGCTTCAGCTGCTCGAAGCCGGAACAAGCGCAGACGATGGACGCGATGTCGCCCTGCCCTAGCACTTCCCGTCCGGCCCCGAGACGCGCTACGATCGCGGAAGCCCGTGCCTTCGCCGCCGGGGGCAGTTCGGAGCGTTGGATCATCGTTCGGACCTCACCGACCGGATGTCCCGCGGCCGCTCCGTCGGAGTGGTCGTGGGCGTGCCCGTGGTCGTGCCCGCAGCCCGGTCCGTGCTCGTGCTCGTGATCGTGGGCGGGCTCGTGCTGGTCGTGATCGTGACCGCATTCGGGCCCGTGCTCGTGGCCATGATCATGAGGCGGGGCGGCGGCCGCGGCCTCGCCTTCCTCGTGGTGATCCGCTCCGGCGTGGAGCCAGAATTTCACGCCCTTCACGCCGCCCTCGGCGGTGCGATCGAAGTGCAGGTGAAAGTCCCCCAGTCCCAGCATGGCGAGCTCCCATTCCAGCGCGGAAGGCGGAACGCCGAGATCGCAGAGTGCTCCGACGATCATCTCACCCGAGAGTCCGTGCGAGCAATCAAAGTACAACGTCTTCATAAACGGGGCGTGATGACCGGGATGGACCGGTCGCGGCCGGGGTTCTCCAGAATCCGTCGCATCGGAATCATCTCACTTTCGAAAAATCCGTTCTTGCGGAAAAAACGGCGCGAGTCGTCGTCGATCCGATCGGTCAGCAGCGTGACGCGGAGAAAATTCTTTTGCCGCGCATATTCCACCGCGTATTTCAGCATCAGTTCGCCAAAGCCTTGGCCGCGGTGGTCATGATGAATGACGAGGTCTTCGAGCAGCAGGACGAAGCCGCCCTCGGCCGTGCTGATCGTGATGAGGAGGTTCACCATGCCGATGATCCGATGATCCCCGGCGCGGAGAACGAAGATGCGTCCCCGATTCGGCTGCTCGAGAATCAGGCGCAGCCCGCGCATCTGCTTTTCGTGGTCCGGTCGGAATTCCGCCTCGTGCGAAAAGAGGTCCGCGAGGAGCTCGGCCAGCTGGGGCAGATCCTCGATGCTTGCGGGTTCGATTCGATTAGCCAAGCCAGGCATCTTGGCCGTCCTATAACGGGGGAGCCCGGCCCGGGGAAGTGGTTTTTCCGGGAAACGGGCGCTTTGCAGCGAGAGTTTGACAATCGGCTTCGCGTCCCTAATTTCCCCGCCCGCTTGATTGGGCTGGCAGATGATCTGACGGCCAAGGCGACCTTCTTCATCCCACTGTTCCCATGAAACGCACGTACCAGCCCTCCAAGCGTTGCCGCCGCCAGCAATTCGGCTTCCGCGCCCGCATGAAGACGAAGAATGGCCGCGCGACGCTCAACCGTCGTCGGCGACAGGGTCGCAAGCGGCTCCTGCCGAAGGGCACGGAGATCGAGTTCCGGAAGCACAACCACTCGAACCGCCCGGATCTCGCCGGCGGCTTCCAGGCGAAGGACCTGCGCGCCCGCCGCATGCGCTCCGCCGCCCGCCGCGCCGTCCGCAACGAAGCGAAGTTTGGCGTGAAGCCCGTTTCCGCCGTCCAGCTCAAGAAGACGCGCCTCGAACGCCGCAAAGCGAAGCGCGCCTGATCTGGCATCCCCTGACGACGATGGCATCGTCGTCCCCCGAATTTCCCCACGAGCCGCGCCCCGTCCGGGCGCGGCTTCGTTTTCCCAAGGAGGCCCGGCTCTTCCGCCGCGCTGAATTCCAGCGCGTCCGGGCCGATGGACGCGACCAACGCGGCCGCCATCTGATCGTCTCCCTGCTCGCGGGAGCGGAGACCGGGCCCAGCCGTTTCGGGATCATCACTTCACGGCGCGTCGGCATGGCCGTCGTGCGCAGCCGCGTTCGGCGCCGACTGCGCGAGATTCTGCGTCTCGCCCGCCCACGCCTCGTCGCCGGAGCGTGGATCGTTCTCATCGCCCGTCCCTCCGCGGGTCGTGCGACCTCGACCGCACTCCGCGAGGAATGGGAACGCCTCATCACCCGCCTCGGCGGGATCGCCTCCCCTCCATCGAGCCCGCCTCCCGTTGCGCCATGATTCGCTGGCTGCTCGTCGCCGTGCTGCGCTTCTACAAGCGCTTCATCTCGCCTCCGCTGCACGCGCTCACGGGCCCGACGTGCCGTTTCACGCCGAGTTGCTCCGAGTACGCGCTCGAGGCTATCCAGAAACATGGCGCCTTGCGCGGCGTCTCCCTCGGCGCCCGCCGGCTGTGCCGCTGCCATCCCTGGGGCGGCAGCGGCCCGGACCCCGTGCCCGAGCCACGCCCGCGGGCCTGACGACGCTTTCCGACCCGCTGCGGAGGTGACATTCGCGTCACGCCGGGAATGAAACCCAGCGATTTGTTGCCCGCCGCCCCTTCCTGCCTACCTTCCCGCCCCACTTCGCCCGTTTAATGGATAAAAAAGCCTGGATCGCCGTCACGCTCAGTATCATCGGCATCGTCGCGTGGCAGTATTACTACACGAAGCAGCTCGTACCGCCGCCCGCGCCCGAGACGACCGCGCCTGCTCTGCCGTCCGCCACTGCTCCCAGCGAAGCCTCCGCCGCTTCGTCCCCAGCCGCGGCGCCCACCCCCGCCGCGACTCCTGTGCCGGCGGTGCTTTCCGCCCCTGCGGGCATCCCCTCGACCGTCGAGCGGGTGGACGAGCGCGTCGAGCCCGCCGTCAATTCCCTCACGCATCTCTACTTCACCAACCGCGGCGGCGGCATCGCCGAGGTGATGCTGCTCGATCCCCAGCATCGCGACGCGCAGGGCGGACACATCGAGTTGAACCACTTTGGGGGACTTCCCATCGGCTCGCTCACGGAGAAGCCAGGCGATGTTGAGCAGGCCGCGACCGGGTACGAATTTCGCCGCGAAGGGGACGCCATCGTCTACGAACGCGTCACGAAGGACGGCCTCAAGATCACGAAGAAATTCACGCCTTCCGGATCGGGCGCACCCGAACCTTATCTCACCCAGCTTGAGATCACGTTCACGAACACCGGCGCCCAGACCTATCGGGATGAGGGCCTTTATCTGCATACGGGTTCGGCCGCGCCCATCCATACGGCCGACCAGACCACCTACATCGGCTTCGATTACCTCCGCAGCGGAAAGCACAAGGAAACCGCGCTCACGCATTTCGATTCCTCCGGCATGTTCAGCTTCCTCGGGTTCGGTTCCTCCGCCTCGAAGCCCGCCTACCTCGAGCCGGTCGACAAGGTGACATGGGTCGGCGTGAAGAATCAGTTCTACACCACGATCGTCACTCCGATCCTGGAGAAGGCGGGGGATGAACTCCCCACTCGCGGCATCTGGGCGAATCAATTCGTCATCACCCCGCCGGATGGCGACACCCAGGCGACGAAGCCGATCTACGCCATCGCCGGCGCCGTGGGCCTCGCGCCCCTGAAGCTCGATCCCGGGGCGAGTCAGACGGTCAAATTCTCGATCTTCACCGGTCCGCGCTCCTACGGCCGGCTCAAGGCCCTCGGCCGGGGCGAGGAGGAGATGATGAACTTCGGCATGTTCAGCATCGTGAGCGTCTTCCTGCTCAACTCGATGAATTTCATCAAGGGCTGGGTGGGAAATTATGCCCTCGCCATCGTCCTTCTTACCATCCTGATCAAGGCGCTCCTCTGGCCGCTGCAAAGCAAGGCCACGCGCTCGCAGAAGCAGATGTCGCTCCTCGCTCCGAAGATGAAGGAGCTCCAGGAAAAGTACAAGGACGACCCCACCCGCCTCAACTCCGAGGTGATGAAGATGTACAAGGACTACGGCGTCAGCCCGGTCGGTGGCTGTCTTCCGATGGTGGCGCAGATGCCGATCTTCCTCGGGTTTTATTACATGCTCGGCACGGCGGTGGAGCTGCGGAACGCGAGCTTCCTTTGGGTGAAGGATCTCACGCAGCCGGACACGATCGCCCATCTCTTCGGCTTCCCGGTCAATCCGCTGCCGCTTCTCATGGCGGCGACGATGCTGTGGCAGATGGCGATCACCCCGAAGACGGGCGACCCGAAGCAGCAGCGCATGATGATGTTCATGCCGCTGATCTTCATCTTCTTCTGCTATAACTTCGCCGCCGCGCTCGCGCTCTACTGGACCGCGCAAAACCTGCTGACAGTGCTGCAGACGTACCTGACTCGACATCAGCCGCTGCCTGCCCTCGTGAAGCGAGGGGCGGACGACGGAGCCAAGCCGGCCAAGGCTCGCGTCGTCGGGACCCAGGCCAACACGCGGAAAAAGGCGCCCCGTTGATTCTCGCCCGCTCCCGCGCATAGATCTTTTCCATGAACCCGACCCCGCGAGAAATCCTGGATGACCTGCTCGGTCATTTGGGCTTCGTCTGTGAGATCGAGGAAATGGGCACGCCCGAGGCCCCCGTGCTCATGGTGCACACCCACGACGCGGTCCGGCTCATCGGGAAGGACGGCGTCGTGCTGGAGGATCTTCAATACCTCGTGAATCGGCTCCTGATCGTGCATTCGCCCGACGCCCCCCGAGTCTCGATCGATATCGAGCACCACCGGGCCATGCGGGACGATGGTCTCCTGCACCGCGTGCGCCAACTCGCCGACCAGGTCCGCGTCACCGGCCGGCCCGTTCAGCTGGAGCCCCTGAATTCCTACGACCGCCGGCTTGTGCACCAGTTGTTCAAGGAAGATCTGGCCGTGATGTCCTCCAGCCCAGGCGGCGACAGCCGGATGAAGCGCATCACCCTCGAAAAACGGGCGTAGAATTGCCCACGGGGTGGACGCAGCTCGCGGTTGACAACCGGCAATCGCTCCCCACTCTTGCAGGCTCGCGACACGCCGCCGCAACTAGTCACCTCCTGTCCCTGCCGGGTGCGAGCGGCCGCCTTTCGAGCATTATGCAATCGCACCTCCTCGACGAAGCCGCCAAGATTGTCACCGATCCGCTCGTTCTCGTGAACGCCGTGTCCAAGCGCGTCCGCCAGCTCGCCAAGGGGCAGCGCCCGATGGTTGAAACCGGAGCCCGGATCGATCTCGCTGATATCGCCCTGCGCGAAATCATCGAGGGAAAGCTCGCGGTCCGCGATCTCGCCAGCGCGGTTGTCGACGATTAACCCGCGCGCTTCCCCCGAGGATTCTTTTTGGAACCGCCAGCGCCGGATGCGCTCGCTGATCTATCGTCATGGCGTCGGCTGAAATCGCGACCAACCGGAAGGCTCTTCGCGATTATCACATCCTCCAGCGCTACGAGGCCGGCATCGCTCTCAAGGGCACGGAGGTAAAGTCGATCCGCCTCGGGTTCGTCAACATCAATGACGCCTTCGCGCGCATCGATCGCGGCATCCCCATTCTGCATCAGGCCGACATCCAGGCCTACGCGAAGGCCTCGCACGAGCAGCACGTCCCGCGGCGCGAGCGGAAGCTCCTCCTGAACGCCCGCGAGATCGAGAAGCTGCAGGAAGCTTCCACCGTCGCCGGGCACGCCCTTGTGGCGCTGCGGATGTACTGGAAAAGCGATCACGTGAAGATCGAGATCGGGGTCGGCAGGGGCAAGGACGCCCCCGACAAACGCGCCGACCTGAAGACGAAGGCCGTCGACCGCGAAGTCGAGCGGGAGGTCGCACGCTTCAACCGGAAGCACGGGTGAACCTTAGTCAGTAATCAGTAATCAGTAATCAGTAATCAGTAATCGGTACTCGGTAATCAGTATTCCGTGTTCGTTATCCGACGTTCGGAGTTCGATGTTCGGAGTTCGATGTTCGGAGTTCGATGTTCGACGTTCGGAGTTCGATGTTCGGAGTTCGATGTTCGAAGTTCGACGTCCCCTCCCCCTTTCTCCTTTACCCGGCCGGAGACTTACGGGAGAACGTTGTCTTCCCATCCCTTCCTTCCCATGTCCTCGCCTTCCCCCGCAGACGGACCCGCCGGCATCACCTCTGGCCGGCGTGATTTCCTCAAGATCCTTGGCGCCTCGAGCCTGGGTGCCCTGCTCAGCCCGGCCGTCGCGCCCAGCGTGACGGCGGCCGCCGCCGCTCCAGCCGCGGTCGGAGCGAATCCCGGCGAGCTTTACGCCGGGCCGGAAAAAATTCCGCTCACGCTTGTGACGGATCGGCCGCTGCAGCTGGAATCGCCGATGAAGGTTTTCCGCACCGACATCACGCCGAACGAAGCGTTCTACGTCCGGACGCATCTCGCCGATTTCCCCGCGCAAATCGACACCGCCTCGTACCGCCTTTCCGTCGGCGGACACATCGACAAGCCGTTCGCGCTCACTCTCGCCGAGATCCGCGCCCTCCCGGCGGTCGAGATCACCGCGGTCAATCAGTGCTCCGGCAATTCGCGCAGCCTCTTCAAGCCCCGCGTCGCGGGCGTCCAGTGGGGAAATGGGGCGATGGGAAATGCCAAGTGGAAGGGCGCACGGCTCAAGGATGTCCTCGAGAAGGCCGGCGTGAAGACCGGTGCGGTCGAAGTGCAATTCGATGGCGTGGACCGCGGGGTCATCACCTCGACGCCAGACTACGTGAAGGCGCTCCCGCTCGAGCGCGCGTTGCATCCTGACACCATCCTCTGCTACGAGATGAACGGGGCTCCCCTGCCGCTGCTCAACGGCTTCCCCCTCCGACTCGTCGTCCCGGGGTGGTACGCGACGTATTGGATGAAGTGGATCACCGAGATCAAAGTCGCCGAAACTCCGCTCGCCAACTTCTGGATGAAGCCAGCGTACCGCATTCCCACTTCGCCCGACGCGAACGAGGATCCGGCCGCGCTCGCGAAGGACACGGTGCCGATCAACCGGATGAACATTCGCTCCTTCATCATCGAGCCGGAATGGAACGGCGACGTCCCGGTCAATAAGCCCTGCGACATCAGCGGAATGGCGTTCGACGGCGGCGACGGCGTGAAACTGGTCGAAGTCTCCACCGACGGCGGCGCCACCTGGGCCGAAGCCAAACTGGGGCCGGACCTCGGCAAATACTCGTTCCGGCGCTTCCACTTTGCCTGGACGCCCACCAAGGCGGGCGCCTTCAAACTGCTCTCGCGCGCCACGAGCCAGAGCGGTGCCCAGCAGCCGGCCACGGCCATCTGGAATCGCAGCGGTTACATGCGCAATGTGACGGAAGCCACGTTTGTCTTCGCCTCCTGAAGCCCACCCGCCTCTCGCTTCGCCATGAAACGTTCCCTCCTGATTCTCTCCGCGCTGACCATCCTCACGGGTTCCGTCGCGATCGCGGCCGACGACAAGCCTTCCGCCCGCAAGGTCGAAGGCACCATCCATTCCATCGCCCTCCCGAATCTCCCGCATGAGCTTCCACCGGGGCCGAACTCTGACGTCTACGTCGCCAATTGCACCAGCTGCCACACCAGCCGCTACGTCAGCAATCAACCACCATTCCCCCGCAAGGTCTGGGAAGCGGAAGTCGTCAAGATGGTGAAGATCTACGGCGCCCCCATCGACGAGGAAAAGCAGAAGCAAATCATCGACTACCTCGTGGCGATCCGCGGCGTGCCCGATGCCGCCCCCGCCGCTTCCCCGGCCGCGAAGTGACGTGTGGTTAGGGTTTTCGGAGTCGGAAAAAACTGGCGGGTCCAGTGGCTGAAAGCGTCGTCGAGGCTTCCGTGGCGGTGAGGTCATAGGGCGGTGGAATCGCCGTCCACACCGCCGCTCCGCCCGTAAGCGTTGGGGCCTGTTGCAGGACCCATCCATCGGCCGGGAGCGTCCACGAAATGAGGACCGCACCGCTTGCGCGGAACGTGATCGAAACCACCGGCGACGGCTCCGGCGTGAAGCTGACGACGAAAGGATCGCTCTCCGGATAGATGCCGTTGAGATCTCGCAGCTTCAGTGTCAGCGCGTATGACCCGCCCGGCGCTCCGGCGGGCAGGTTCCAGACGGGATGCGTGTCGAAGGGCGCCACGCCGACATAGAAAGAGTCGCCCACCGCCATGAAGCCCGATCCCGAATCGTTCCAGACTTCCATTCCCGGATCTTTCGCCACGAGAACAAGTCGAAAATCCGCGTCGGTGGAGACCACATAAAAATCGTTCGCCGGTTCGTCCGAGACCGCGGAGTGGAATCCGAGTGCGCCCGTGGCGTAGCCCGCGATGCCCGGAAAGGGCGAAACCGGCAGCACAAACGGGAGCGCAAAGCCGACCCGTACCTTGAGCCGTCCCTGCGCATCACGCCCGATCTGGATCTCATCCTCCGCCCCCACGTTCCCAGCGCTCAACGCGAGGAGGGCACCAAGCACGAGCAGCAGGCGGAGGACGCTCATCGCCGATGATTCAGCCCCATTCTGGGTCACGAAGCAATTCGGGAATCTTGGTGGAAGCGTCAGGTGACCCGCTGCCTTGCTCGACGTCAGCGTGTGCCAATCGTCGCCCAGCAAAGCGGCAGAGGGCTGCCGCACTCCAAATCATGGGACCGCGGTGAAAATATTCTCAGACCTCCTCCTTCTCCCATCCGCGCTCCTCCGCCGCGATCCGGGCGTCCTCGCGGACTTGATCCCGCAGCGCCACCGGCAGGAGCACGCGCGCATCCGGACCCCATTTGCGGACGATCAGCCGCAGATCCATCGTCACGGCCACGCGGAGAGAGAGTTCCACCGTGCCGTCCGGCAACTCCACCACCCGCTGGCTCGGATGAATCTGCCGCTCCTGCACGACGCGCGCCGAGACGCCGCGGAGCTGGATCCGCACGTCCTGCGGCGGTTCGCCGAGGAACACTCCCAAGCAGTGCTCGAATTCCTCGTCGGGATCGTACTCCGGCGGACGCACGAAGCGCCCGCCCGTCTCCACCACGTCCCGCATCCGCACCAGCGCGTACGATCGCCGGTTACCGCTTTCCACGTCGTCCGCCCGCAGGTAGAGCGCATTCTCGTAGCAGTAGATGTGCAGCGGCCGCACCTTCTTCAATTCCGGCCGGGGCGCGCCGAGCTTTCGATAGTCGAAGACCAGCTCCGAACGTTCGAGCGCGGCGATCACCAGGGTGCGGAAGAGCGTCAGATCCCCGAGCAGGTCGTAGCCGGTTCCGCGGAAGGAAACCACCGCTGCAATTGCTTCGGCGTCGAACCGCGCCTCCGTCCCGACCTCATGCTGGAGTTTGCGCAGCACGCTCTTGCTCCCCTCGATGAGACTCGTCGTCGAGTATGACAGTGCGAGCCGCAGGAGCACCGCCATCGCGAAGAGCTCCTTGTCCGTCACGTTGAGGGTCGGAAATTTCACGTTCTCCTTCGTGTAGCGGTAGCCCCAGCGGTCATGCACGTACTCCACCGGAAGAAATAAGCGCCGCTCCATCGTGCGGATGTCGCGGCCGATCGTCGTGGGGGAGACGTCGAGCTCCGTCGCAAGGTCCTTCGTCGAGGGCAATTTCGCGCGCTTCTGGATCAAAACGAGGTGGATCCGGTACATCCTGGCCATCGAGGCCCGGCGGTCGTCCTCGGCGACCAGCCGGCGGGGACCAGCGATCCCCGTCGGGGGAGTCGTTTCCGGTGCCATTTTTCGGTCCTTTTTGGACGGTTTTGCGCGCTTTTTGGACTTCGAGGCGGTCTTTTTCACGGGTTTTTACTCTGGAGGGGGAAAAATCTTTTGGGGGTGAGCCCGAAACGGAAAGACCCCCTGAAGTATTCTTCTGACGTGATCGCAAATGCGCTCGCACGAAACAAAAATCTCCCGGGCCGGTGGCCGTTGGTGACGGGGGATTCAACCAAACCAAAGAACCCAACGGCTAGAAAAAAACCCTGAAATCAAGACGCAGCAGAAAATCACATTCACCCGCGAAGACCTCCAAGGAATTGCGGACAACCTCAACGCCAACCTCGCCAAGCTGGCGAACCTTCCTCCGCTCCCCAGCGGAGGGAAACGCAATCTCAAGGGCCTCGGCCCGGCGGATCGCGAGTTCGTCGACCGCACGCTGGACGGCAGCAATCGCTTCCCGCAGACCGCGCCGAAAGGCGTCGATCTCGCGGTGGAGCAGGCCAACCGGGATCTCCGCGAGGAGCTCACCCGGCTGACCGGAATCGCCCGTCTGCTCACCCAGACGCTCGATCACGCGGCCTACCTGGTCGGGAGCAATCTCGTCCAGACGGCGCGGGCGCTCTATCAGGGGCTCCGCACGAACGGAGACCCGGAGCAGGTCGGTCCGCTCCTTGCAGAGCTGGGCAAGCGCTTCAAGGGCCAGGGCCCGAGGAAGAAGAAGGCGACGTCGCCTTCCCCCGCCTCGGCGGGTGCGTCGCCGGTCGGTCCGGCCCCCGCGCCCAGCCCGGTGGGTCACCCCGCGAGCGCTCCCGCGCTCGCCCCGACCACTCCGGTCCAACCCTGAGTGATCGCCGCCCGAACTCCGGGACCTCCTGAGGGGGATCAACCAAAACCAAAACCGCGGCGGGTGCTCGAAAGGGCACCCGCCGTTTGGTTTTTGCAGCGTTGCAGCAAGTCGCCCCCGCCCGACGCGTGGAAAAGAGGGCCTTGAGGGGTTGCCAGCGGCAATCTGAAAGACAGGTCAATTTCCGCGTCTCGGCGTCTCAGCGGGAGATTCTTTAACCGCCGCCAGTTGCCGAGTGCGTTTTCCTTCCCCTACGGGTGCGTCGTGCTTTGGAGCTCCCGCAGAAGCGCGGAGGCGCAGAGGTTTTGTGGATTGGTTTCGTTTCTCCGCGTCTCGGCGTCTCAGCGGGAAACCCTTTAAGCGCCGCGAGGATGACCCACCCGCTGCCCTCGAGCGGTTCCCCCATTCCGCTTGCCGCGCGGCGGCCGGTGCGCTTCACTCGCCGCGTTCCCTTCTTATCTGGCTCGCAGTCCGCGGCTACGAAATCCGGGTGCGGCGGATCAGCCCAGAACCATTCTGGGCGGGCCGCGGAGAACCAGAATCATGAAGACTCCCCTCGTTTTACTCGGCCTCGCCGCCGCGGGCAGCCTCGCCTTCCTCGCCACTCCGGCCTCCGCGCAGGTGCCGCAGCTGGTCAATTACCAGGGCCGCGTCGCGGTCGGCACCACGAATTTCAACGGCTCGGGTTCGTTCAAGTTCGCGCTCGTCGATGCCGCCGGCACCACCACGTATTGGAGTAATGACGGCACCAGCACCGCCGGCTCGCAGCCCACCGCGGCGGTCGCGCTCCCCGTGACGAACGGCCTCTACTCCGTGCTCCTGGGCGACAATGCGCTCACGAACATGACGATGATCCCGCCGAGCGTTTTCAACAATGCCGATGTGCGCCTGCGCGTCTGGTTCAATGACGGCACGACTGGCTCGCAATTGCTCACCCCGGACCAGCGCATCGCCGCGGTGGGCTATGCGATGATCGCCAATGGCGTCCCCACCGGCGCGATCACCTCGGCGATGATCGCCAGCGGCGCGGTCACCAGCGCGGCGCTGGCCGCGAACGCGGTGCAGAGCGCCAATATCGCCAGCGGAGCGGTCGGCTCCACACAACTGGCGAGTGGAGCGGTGGGTTCGGCGCAACTCGGCACCGGCGCAGCGGCGGCGAACTTAAACGCCAGCGGGCAGACGGGCGTGGCCAGTGGCGGGCTGGTGCTTTCGGCCACGGAGAATCAGGCGCTCGTCAATGCAGGTTACATCCGGATTGGGACGACGACGACCGCCGACGCCTGGCAGCAGCGGACCAATGGCCCGACGCCAGGCGCGCGTTTCTTGCACACGGCGGTGTGGACGGGCAGCGAGATGATCGTCTGGGGCGGAACCAGCGGCAGTAATCTCAACGACGGCGGGCGCTACAATCCGGCGGGCAACAGTTGGACGGCGGTGACCACCACCGGCGCGCCCGCCGCGCGTTACTCTCACACGGCGGTGTGGACGGGCAGTGAGATGATCGTCTGGGGCGGACAAGGCGCCAGTTATTTGAACGACGGCGGGCGCTACAATCCGGCGGCTAACAGTTGGACGCCCGTGACCACCACCGGCGCGCCCCTCCCGCGTAGCGATCACAAGGCGGTGTGGACGGGCAGCGAAATGATCGTATGGGGCGGGCAGGGCTTCAGTTATTTAAACAGCGGCGGCCGCTATAATCCGGCGGGCAACACTTGGACGGCGGTGACCCCCACGGGCGCGCCCGCCGCGCGCGCCTTTCACACGGCGGTGTGGACGGGCAGCGAGATGATCGTCTGGGGCGGAAACAACGGCGGCGTACCTTTCAACGACGGCGGGCGCTACAATCCGTCGGGCAATAGTTGGACGGCGGTGACCACGACCGGCGCGCCCGCCGTGCGGTCCTCTCACACGGCGGTGTGGACGGGCAGCGAGATGATCGTCTGGGGCGGAGTCGGTTTCGCTTTTTTGAACGACGGCGGGCGCTACAATCCGGCGGGCAACACTTGGACGGCGATAACTACCACCGGCGCGCCCGCGGGGCGTTACAATGCCGCGGGGGTGTGGACGGGCAGCGAGATGATCGTCTGGGGCGGAACCAACAACTCCAGTGATTTCAACGACGGCGGGCGCTACAATCCAGCGGGCAACAGTTGGACGTTGGTCACCACGACCGGCGCGCCCGCCGCGCGTCGCCTCGAGACGGCAGTATGGACCGGCAGCGAGATGATCGTCTGGGGCGGGAACAACGGCGGCGGCACCGTTTTGAACGACGGCGGACGCTACAATCCGGCGGGCAACACTTGGACGGCGCTGCCCACCACCGCCGCGCCCGCCGGGCGTACCGATCACACGGCGGTCTGGACGGGCAGCGAGATGATCGTCTGGGGCGGATCCGGCGCCAGCAATTTCAATGACGGCGGGCGCTACAATCCGGCGGGCAACAGTTGGACGGCAGTGACCACCACCGGCGCGCCCGCCGCGCGTTACTCTCACACGGCAGTGTGGACGGGCAGCGAGATGATCGTCTGGGGCGGAACGAACAACGTCGGCGAATTCAACGACGGCGGACGCTACAATCCGGCGGGCAACGCCTGGACGGCGATGACCACCACCGGCGCGCCCGCCGGGCGTCAGCAGCACACAGCGGTGTGGCCGGGCAGCGAGATGAACGTCTGGAGCGGATACCGCGGCGGTGCTTTAAACGACGGCGGGCGCTACAATCCAGCGGGCAACAGTTGGACGGCGATAGCCGTCACCGGCGCACCCTCCGCGCGTTACGAGCACACGGCGGTATGGACGGGCAGCGAGATGATCGTTTGGGGCGGATACGGCTTCAGTTATTTGAACGACGGTGGGCGCTACAATCCGGCGGGCAACACTTGGACGGCGGTGACCCCCACCGGCGCGCCCGCCGCGCGTTTCGAGCACACGGCGGTGTGGACGGGCAACGAGATGATCGTCTGGGGCGGCCTGAACGGCAGTAAGTTGAACGACGGCGGGCGCTACAATCCGGCGAGCAACATTTGGACGGCGGTGACCCCCACCGGCGCGCCCACTGCGCGTAATCACCACACGGCCGTGTGGACGGGCAGCGAGATGATCGTCTGGGGCGGGCTCAACGGCAGTTATTCGAACGACACCTCGTCCTACACCCCCGGAAAAGTGTTTTTCCTCTACCAGAGGCCGTGAGCGGAACGGCTGAAAGAACAAGCATGATGGATGAATAAGCTTGCCGCCAGCGCAGCGCTGCTGCTCCTACTCCGGGTCCAGTGCAGCCTTGCAGCGGGGATTTTGCCCCTCTGTGCGCAATCCGCGGGGCCATCGAGCGCGCCTATCACGGGCATCGCACCGGCACGAAGCCGCCCTTCGAACAGGCCGCGCTCGTCCGTACCTCCTCGGCGCCGGCGCTTGGCGAGGCAGCGACCTTGAGACGTAGCACGGCCGGACTACCTTGAACGCGGAGTGTGATCGACGAGAGCTCGATGTCCACGATCGGACGCTACCTGTCGCGGAGACGGGCAGATGCGCCCGCTCCCCTTCGCACCCGCTACTCCGGAAAAAAATCTTCCCCGCTCAAGAAACTGCGGACCTTTGGTTAGCGAGAGCCCATCTTCGCCCACGAATGCGGCAGAAGGTCGCACTCCAAATGATGGCGCTCCGGTGAAAATCTCCTCACGGTTCCTCCTTTTTCCATCCGCGCACCTACTCTGCGAACCGGGCGTCCGCGCGGACTTGATCCCGCAGCGCCACCGGCAGGAGCACGCGCGCATCCGGACTCGATTTCCGGACGATCAGCCTCAAGTCCATCGTCACGGCCACGCGCAGACCCAGTTCCACCGTGCCGTCCGGCAACTCCACCACCCATTGGCTCGGTTGGATCTGTGGCTCGTGAACCGGCGGGTGCTCGAAAGGGCACCCGCCGTTTGGCTATTGCGGTTGGCCCCCCGGGCGGGCTGAACGGTTGCCGGGCGTCGAGCGAGTCTGCGCGCGAACCCCACCGACAGCTCGTTGTGGAGCGCTTTCCGAGGAGGAAAGAGCAAGACCAGTGCGGCACCGGTGACAATCGTTTCACGCTCCACCGGTGGCGGTTCGAGACGGGGCGGCGACTATCCCGCCGCTATGAGTTCCACCTCCTTCCGTATCCTTGGAATCAGCCCCTCCCTCCCCTCGGGGATGGCCACTCGCCTTGCCGCGTTGCGGCGCCGCACGCTGGCGCGTTTCGGATCACTCTGGCTCACACCCGAGGGCCGGCTGGTCGCACGTCTCGGACAACCTGCCCCCGCCTCCGCGGGAACCACCGCCCGCGCCATCACGCTTGCCCTCGCCGTGCTCGCCGCCTCCCCGCTGAGCGCCCAGAATCAGGAGAACAATGGCGAGCCGCCAAAAGCAAAGGTCACCGCGCTCCGATTGAGCGGATCGAACACCATCGGCGCGGATTTGATGGCCAACCTGCTCCAGGGCTTTCTCGGAGAGGAGGGCTGGAAAAACATCCAGCGCGTGCGCACCGCGGACGCGGACGTTTACTCGGTGATCGGCACTCCCGCCGGTTCCGATTCATACGTCGCTATCGAAGTGGAGGCCCGGGGTTCGACCACGGCATTCGATGGCCTGGAGAAGGGCCTCTGTGACATCGGCATGTCCTCCCGGCGCGCCAAGGAGGGGGAGGTGACACGCCTCTCCCGCCTCGGGGACCTCACCTCTCCGTCCTGCGAGCACGTTATCGCGCTCGATGGGCTGGCCATCTTCGTGAACACGGGCCTGCCTGTCACCACGCTGACCAAGGCGCAGATTCGCGACATCTTTTCGGGAAAGATCAGTGACTGGAGCGAGGTGTATCCCGGCGCCTCCGGTCGGGTCAACATCTACGCCCGCGACGATAAATCAGGCACCTGGGACACCTTCAAGTCGCTCGTTCTGGGCGACGCCAAGCTGGCGCCCGAAGCGCGGCGGTACGAGGACAGCCGGGCGCTGTCGGACGCCGTGGCCTCCGATCCCACCGCGATTGGATTTGCCGGACTGCCTTTCGTCCGGAGCACCCGGGCGGTCGCGGTGTCGGACGGCGGGGCCGCCCTCCTCCCCACGCCGTTCACCGTGCGCACGGAAGACTATCCGCTCTCCCGCCGGCTCTACCTCTACACCGCCGCGGCGCCTTCGAATCCTCTCGCCGTGAAGTTCATCCGCTACGTTCGGGGAGACGACGCCCAGAAGCTCGTCGCCCGCGACGGATTCATTGACCAGATGGCCCAGATCCTGTCATCCACCCGCCTCGCGGAAGGGCAGGTGCCCACCGCGCCCGGGGCGACAGCGCGCCCGCAGTCCGAATACGAACGCCTGACGGTCGGCGGTGAGCGCGTGACGCTCAACATTCGCTTCCGCACGGGCGCGACCGAAATCGATAACAAGGCGGTCACGGACCTCGATCGCCTGACGGCGCTATTTTCGACCCCGTCGATGCGCACGAAAAAACTCGTTCTGCTCGGTTTCAGCGATGACAAGGGAGCGGTCGATGTGAACCTGCGGGTCAGCGAGGAACGCGCGCGGGCGGTGGCCAAACTTCTCCAACTGCGCGGCCTTCCCGTTCAGGGCGTGCGCGGCTTCGGCTCGGAGAATCCGGTCGCGAGCAACGAGTCGGCCGACGGCCGCGAGCGGAATCGCCGCGTGGAAATCTGGGTGAAGAGCGTTTGACCCCTGAGATCGTTGCGCACGCGGCGTGCCGTCGCTCGAGGCTGATGCGTCGGATCGCGTGTTCGTCCGCGGGCGCGATCGATGTGCCGGCCGTGCTTGAGCCGCGAGCGCGTGCGCATCTACGTATCTGGCAGTCGTTTGTCACGCGGGCCGGCCCGTTCGTCACAATGTTCCGGGTCGACGCGGCGCGATCGTGCAGGTTCTCCCGCATGCTTCGGATTTTCTGGCTGGCGGCGGTCTTCCCCTTGCTGTTCGCCGCTCGCGCGCGCGGGGCGACGCCCGATCATCGACTTGATTTCTGGCTCGGTCACTGGGTCGTGACGAACGCCGCGGACGGCTCGCCGGCGGGACGGAATCGAATCGAGGCCACGCTGCAGGGCGCGGCGATCGTCGAGGACTGGAGCGGGATCGGGGGCGACGAGGGGAAAAGCTGGTTCTATTTTTACCGACCGGAGAATCGCTGGAAGCGGGCGCGGCGGCGCAAAACCCCCGCGCTCCCGTGACTCTCGACGTTTTCTATCGGGACGAGCGCCGCGTCGGCCGCCTGGCCGATGATTCTCGAGCGGATCCGGGGCGCCCTCGATCAGTGGCCGACGTTCGCGCGCGAAGCGGGCGTCGCCGAACCGGCCGCCAAGCTGGCGCAGAAGCTCCTGGGCGAAGGCAGCGGCGTCCTGCGCGCGCCGATCGCGCGATCACGCGGTCACGCGGCAAAGGGGATTGAACCGCGTCGTCCAATATTTTAGAAGCAGATTCGTTGCGCTCGAAATCGCCCATTGTTAAGCCATCCTCCCGAATGCCGGCCTTCAAGTTCGATGTTCCCCCGCTCCCGGCGCGACCAACGAATGCAAATGCGCCCGCCGACATCGTGAGCGCGTCGACCGAGCGCCACGACGGGAGCATCGGCCCCGGCGGTCTGCCGCGGCTCCCCGCGATGCGCCTTTCGCCGGTGGCGGTGCGGGACGAATCCTGCCCCTGTGGCGTCGACGGGTGCGCTCAGCGCCCGGCGTCCCGCGGCCCAAAGATCGGGCGGAATGACCCCTGCCCCTGCGGCAGCCGGAAAAAGTTTAAGAAATGCTGCGGAACGGGGAGCGCCTTGTAACCGCGCGCGGATCGGATCGCGATCTAACCGTAAAAAACAGCGGAAGATCTGCTTGCGCCGCCGTCGAAGCGTCGATAAGTCTCCACCGATATGAAATTTTCATCGACGGGTTTAATGGTCGCTGCGGGTGTGGCGCTGGCGCTGCAGTCGGTGGGGGCACAGAATATCCTGACGAATCCAAGTTTTGAAACCACCGTAGCTGGAGCGTTCAGCAGCCCATACGCCGGTTTTAACGACCTCGCGCCGAGTTCGAGCATCGTTGGGTGGACCAATGTCCTGGTCGGAACGCCGACCCAAACCGATGGGGTCCTCCTTTATCGTGCCCCCGGCTTCGCCCCGCTAAACGCGCCCACGGCGAGCAACGGCGCAAATGCCGTGATGTTCAACGGCGATGGCACCGTTACAAATTATCTCGTCAGCAGCTCGTTCCTGACCACTGCCGCGCAGAGCTATTCGATCTCATTCGACGTGGGCCTCCAGCCTCTTTCGTCGGGAGGAACGTTCTCCCCTGCATCCTTGCAAGTTTATTTGACGACCGATCCGAATCCCGCAAATCTTGGCCCCGGCACCATCGTTGCGCAGTCAAGCGTTGACCTGACGAACACCGACTTGGGCGCCTTTCGAAGTACTTTCGGGCCAGGCTTTGCTGGTCAGGGACCGGGGGTACCGCTCTATCTCATCTTCGGTCAGTCTGATGGCGGCGTTCTGAGTCCGACGCTCGACAATGTCGTGGTAGCTGTTCCGGAGCCGCAGACTTACTTCGCTGGTGTTTTCGCACTCGCGATTACGGGATTCCTTTTCTTCTGGCGGCGGACAGTCGGAGCGCGCTGAAATTTTCGATTTAGAGGTTTTAGGGAGCGGGCTCGGTAACGAGCCCGCTCTTTTGTTTGTTGCGAGTTGGCCCGACCTGGGGAGATGACGACAACGCGCTCGATGCGACGGTCCTCGCGCAGCTTTCGGCGATTTCGCGGCGTGAAGATGGCTGCCTATTGGAGGCGTTCCCCCCCGTTCCCGCGAGGATGCAGATCAGCTCCCCGCCGCGCCCGCTACGGCAGTTCGTAGACTTCGACGAGGGCGTTACCAGTGGTTCCACCGACGCCGCTGACGATGGCGGTGTAAGCCCCGGGCTGGAGAGTGACGATCAGGGCGGATTCCCTCGGATCGGTGGGAGCCAGTCCGACGGCGATCAGATCGGCCGCCTGCGCTGACTGCCAGTTGTCATTGGTGGCGATCTGCCCGCTGCCGCCGAAGAGCGCCAGCTGCGGATCGATGAGGACATTCGGCACGCCGGCGGCGGAGAGGCTCGGTCCGATGGCGCGGACGGCGACGCGCTTAGGCTGGCCTCCGGCGATCACAAAGCCAGCGATCATGACATTATCTCCCGTGCCCACGGGACCGCGCGTGGCGATGTTGATGAGCTTGGCGGCCCCGGCTTGATCGACGTCGTAGGCTTCGACCAGACAATTGCCGGTGCCGTTGTTCACCCCGCGGAGGATAGCGGTGTAGTTGCCCTCCGGAAGCGTCGCGATGATCGCGCTCTCGAGCGGAAACGCGGGAGCGAGGCCAATCGCGGAAATCTGGGCGGCTTGGGCGGGAACGTCCTGCCAGTTGTTGTTCGTGGCGATGAGACCGTTCGGACCGACGAGATCGAGCGTGGGATCGGCGAGGACGTTCGGCACGCCGCGGTTGGCGAGATCAGGGCCGATGCCGCGGACGATGACCTTCTTCGGGCCGCCGCGGATGGCGATTCCCGCGATGAGCACATTGTCGCCCGTGCCGGTGGCGAGGCGCGTCGAGACGTTGATGATCTTCGCTGCAGTCGAGACCGGGCCGGCGATGAAGCCGCGGCCCGCTCCGTTGAGATTCCCATACCCGGCGATCTGGCCGCTGTCGTTGATGCCGACCGCGGAAATCAGCTCCCAGCCGGTGCCGGTGCTGTCGAGCAACGACTTCAGATCCTGCATGCGGCCGCCGGTGTAGAGGAAGGCCTTGAGGTTACCGAACTGCGGCGCGTAATCGCCCACGATGTCGCCGCGCGAGTTGATCGAGCGTCCGGCGCTCTGCACGGAGTTGAGTGAGTCGATGTCTCTCACCGTCGAGCCGTCGGAAACGAAGGCGCGATACACCGGGCCGTTGAATCCGGCCGGGGTGTAGAACGAGTTTCCGGTGACCACGCCACTTGGGCTGATGGCCAACGCATTCGAGATGCCGCCACCCACCGTCGGGATGAGGGTGGCGACACCGCCCGCCGTCAGCGTGAAGCCGACCGTGGTGTTGGCCGTGCTGGAGAAGCCGGACCCGACGATGGTGCCGGCGTTATTGATGCCCACGGAGTAGGCGTTGGTCAGCGGGATCTGCGAGCTGAGATCCGTGAGCGTGGTGCCGGAGTAGCGGAAGGGATGGGGAACGAAATTGATGCCGGAGCTTTGGAGATAATAGCCCGTCGCGATGCCCGAGTCGTTGATGCCCTGCACGAAGCTGTTTGAGACATTCGGCACGCCAGCCGTGGGATCGGTGACGGTGCCATCGCCGTTGAAGAGGGCGGCGAAGAATTGCGGATTCGGATTCGCCCGGACCGTGATGCCGCCGACGCGCGCGCTCGCATTCAGCGCATAGGCGGTCCCGCCGACGCCTGCCATCGTCGGCCCGAGATCAATGAGGGAGCCGTTGCTGTAGAGGAAGGCGTGCTGCTGACCGTTGAAGGAACCGTCGCCCGCCGCCTGCCCCGAGGCATTGATGGCGTAGGGCCGCCCGATGAAGCTGGCCTGAATCGTGTAGGTGGGCGGCGTGGGCGTGGCGGTGGGAGTCGGCGTGGGTCCCTGGGTGGCGGTGGGCGTCGGGGTGACGGTGGGAATCGGGGTGCCGGTCGGCGAGGGCGTTGGCGTGCGGGTGGGCGTGGCGGTGGGTCCGGCCGTCGGCGTCGGCGTGATCGTCGGAGTGGCGGTCGGCGTCGGCGTGAGAGATGGCAGCGGGGTAATCGTCGGCGTCGGACTGGGCGTTGAGGTCGGGGTGACGGTCGGCGTGGGGGTAGGCGTGGCGGTCGGTGTCGCGGTGGGCGTGGGCGTCGGCGGCGGCGGGCCGTCCGAGGTGTAGAGCAGCGCATTTAGCGAGGCTGCCGGCAGCGCGCGGCCGACGGCGGCGTAGCGCGGTGCTTGCGTGCTCCCACCGAGGACCACGCCCTGGAAGCCGTCGTTGCCGCGCGAGAAGTTCCCTCGGTGCGTCCACGTCAGGCCGTCGGGAGACGAGTAGATGTCTCCCTGCGTCTCCACCGCGACGAAGAACCCCGCGCCGAAGGAGACCGCGGTAAACGCGGCGACGTGCCCGGCGGGCGAAGTCGGATTGGTGGCGGGGGCGAAGGAAGCGCCGCCGTCCGTCGAACGGAAGACCCGTGAATCGCCCACGGCCACGACGGTACTGCCGGTATCCGCGGCCACGCCGCGCAGGTTGTCATTCGTGTCGCCGGTGTTGACGACGACCGTCCAGGAAGTGCCGTCCGCAGTGGTGGCGATGCGACCGCTGGCCCCGCAGCCGATGAACTTCGACGAGCCGTAGGTAAGTCCCAGGATGTTTCCCGGATAGCCGGGGACCTGGAGAATGTTCGAGGTCACCGGAATGCGAAACGTCGTCCCATCGGTCGAGATGGTGACGTTGTTCGCATTGGCCCCGCAGGCGACGAAACGCGATCCGCTGGAGGCGATGCAATCGTAACTCGCCGTGATCGCGGCGGAGTTATCCGGATACACGGCGCCGCGCGGGGTCCACGTGATGGTGTCGGGCGAGGTGAGGTAGGGGGTGTTGATGTTGAGCTTCGTAGCGACGAATCCGCCGGGTCCGTAGGCGACTCCGCGGAGATCGTTGGCGGTATTGCTCGTGCGCACCGTCCACGTGACGCCGTCAGGCGAGGTCACGATGCTGCCGCTGCTGCCGACCGCGACGAAAAGCCCACCGCCGTAGGTCACGCCAAAGAGCGAGCCGGGTGACTGACTCGCGCGGGCGGTCCAGGTGGTTTGCGCGGATGCGAGGGTCGCCCCACCAAACGCGAGGATCCACACGCCGAGGGCAAGCGCCTTCATTCCCGCAGTATGCGCAGATTCGACCGGCGATCGCAAGAACGCATCCGGCGTGCCGGCCGCTCCGATGCGCCGGGGGCATGGGATGCCGACCGCGGGCGTGATTTTCCGCGCCGGGCGGGCCTCGTGCTGGCGTGGCGCAGCCAGCACCCGGAGCCGTGGACTCCCGAGGTGGAACTGGAAGACCTCCCCAGATTTACCGGAGCCATCGAGCGGTGGCTCGACCAGGGTCATGGCGAATGCCTCCTGCGCCGGCTCGGATGCGCAGAGAATGTCGCGGGGGCACTGCGCTTTTTCGAGGGGCAGCGGACGCGGGTCCACGCCTGGGTAGTGATGCCGAACCATATTCATGTCCTGACGGAAATCCTCGAGCGCCGCCCTCGCGGTCCCGGAATAGGATTGAGGTATGTCGGCGACCCTTTGCGATCGGTCGACGGGCGAACCCATTGACTCCGCGGGTGCGTTCAATCGGTCGGGGAAGCAACGAGATCACGCGGGGAGTGAATGGGCACACGCCGGGAGTGGTTCAGTTCACCGCGCCGAGTGAATTCATTCACTTTGGGAACGATCGAGGTACGTCGCCGACCTTTTGAGACAGGTCGACGGGTGAGTTCATTGAGTCCGCGGGTGCGTTCAATCGGTCGGGGAGACAATGAGATCACGCCGGGAGTGAATCAATTCCCCGCGGGAGTGCTCGGGGTATATCGGCGACCTTCTGAGAGGGGGCGGCGGCTGAGTCGGTTCACTCAGCGGGTGAATGAAATCATTCGGCGGCCCCGTCGATTCACGTCGGGGGTGATTGAGATCACGGAAACGGGCGAATCCAATCATGCAGGGCGTGAATGCAATCACTCCGGAGGTGGGTGAATTAGGTCGGTGACCCAATGAGTTGGGTCGGCGGCTGAATTCAAACGCTCCGGGACCCAATGAATTCACGTTCGGAATGAGAGAACTCACCCCGCAACGTCTTGAATTTCCCCGGGGAGTGATTGGACTCCCCGCCAGACGTCATTCAAAGGGTCGCGGACTCCGTTCACGCGCTCGTGGAGCCCGATGACGGGGTGGGTGGGCGAATGGATTCGATCCCCGAGCAAACGAATCCGCTCGCCGACGCCATTGGCGCGCTGGCGGATGCGGTCGTTCGGTGGAGAAACGTATCCCCAAGCCGAAACGGGACTTGAGGACGCGGCGGGCTTGCCGAAAACCGGCGAAGCGTTCACTCTGAATCCTGATCCCGGTGCCTCTCATCCTCGAACGACCCCGCCATGAAGCTTCCATTCCGCCTCGCCTCCCTGACGGTTCTCACCATCCTGGCGCTGGCGGTCGGGACAAGCTCCGGCCAGGAAGGCGGCTCCTCCCGGCCAGGCACGGAGGAATCTGCGGCGGTCGACCAGGCGAACGTCGAACTCGAAGTCGTCTACAAGCGCCTGATGAACAAACTCGACGACGCGGGAAAGAAGGCGTTGAAGGAAGCGCAACGCTCCTGGATCAAGTGGCGGGATGACGAAGCGCAGCTCATCGCCCGCGTGAACGGCGCGATCGGAGGCAGCGCTCTGCGGGTGGATTTTCTCAACGCGCAGAAACAGTTGATCGACCAGCGAACGGATCTCCTGAATGACTACCTGAAAACCGCCGCGAATAACTGAGCGGAAGGTTTCTCCTCGGAGCGGGCAGCGGAGTCAGGGACGACTGCACTCCGAGGGTGAGAACGGCGCGCGGGCAAACAACGCCAGCTTGCGTCCAGGAGGACGGAAGCAGACGGTCTGGCTCCATGGAAATTCTTCCCACAAAGCATCGGGCCTCGCGGCCGGGACCGGCCGATTGGATGACGGGTGCGGCGTGGATCGATGAAATCGCGGGCCCACGCTCGCCGGGGGCGGCGCGAGTCGTGCGGGTCACGTTCTCGCCCGGGGCGCGGACGCACTGGCACACCCATCCCCGCGGTCAGATTCTCCACGTCCTCGCCGGAGCCGGACTCGTGCAGAAACGCGGCGAACCGGTCCTCGACATCACGCCGGGCGACACGGTGCTCATCGCGCCCGGCGAGGAGCATTGGCACGGCGCCCGCGCAGATCAGCTCATGACGCACCTCGCCGTGCAGGAGACCGGCGACGACGGCCAGACCACGCTCTGGTTGGAGCCGGTGAGCGCAGCTGACTACGGCGGTTGAGGCCGCGGCTAAGGAAAGATCGTCCAGATCTCCGCCACCCGCGCCGCGCCGGGATCCTTGCGCTTGGGATCAGAATTTCCCAGGCCCACCGCATACATCGGGTTCAAAACCCCGCCCTGGTCGCGAAGGGTGGCGAGGATGTTTTCGGAGCGATCGATCGAGAGCTTTTCACTCGCGCTGGCGTCCGCCCCCTCATTGGAGTAGCCGATGATGACGAACACGAGCGAGGGATCATCGCTCAGACGCTTCACGGCGGGGGCGCGAACGGCGTTGATGAGGATGGTGCGCTCAGCCTCGCCGAGCGTCCGCTTGTTTGCGGAGAAGGGGACGATGAGCACGCAACCCATGCCGCGGGCCCGGTCGACTGACGAGTACAACTTGTTCCGCTGCTCCGCCGAGAGGTTCGGCATGCGGTCGATCCGCTCCATCACGTCCATGCGGGTCTTCGCGTTGACGTCGTCCTTCAGATCGGTGTTCACGTTCGCCACGGCGCGGGGCGCCTCCGGATTGCCCGCCGGATCCGCGGCGACGGGGCGGGCCGGGGTGGGAGTCGGCGTGGGAGCGGGCTTGGGCGGAGCGGCCTTGTCCTTGCACGCTCCGAGGAGCAGACCGAGGGCGAGGGCGGCGGCGGGAAGGATGAATCGGACAGCGGCGGGGAAGGGCGCGAGCGGGTGCATGGGACGTGTCGCTGTCTGGGTTAGCGCGGAACGGGGCCAACGCAAAGGTCTAAACGCGAAGAACGGTGGAGCTGGGCGGGTGGAGGAAATTTCACCCGGGCGCGGTTGTCATCAATTGCGTCGCTCCGGGTGACGAGGCACGGAATTCTGGGACAAGCGCGCCGCAGGCGCGGAGTGCGCGCAGCTTGCCGCCGCTTTCTGAAAGGGAGCTTACTCCCGTATTTCCCGCCTGCCGCGCGAGCTGTGACCTGCGACTGGGCGCCGGCAAGTCGGCTCGGAGAAAGCGGCGGCAAGCCGCGCGCAGTCCAAGGCACTTCGCGCTCTCGAGGTTCCACGTTCTCCAGCACGAGCGCGACCCCCGCGAATCGCGTTCAATCCGGCCAGCCGCTCAGCCATGCCCTGACCGGCAGCGATGACTGAATCGGTCCGCGTTTGGGTTGACGCTTCCTCGCGCGTTCCGCATGTTCGCCGTCCCCCGCGGACTTCCCCGCCACCCACCCCTCGCATTCCCCATGATCAAAATCGGCATCAACGGCTTCGGGCGCATCGGACGCCTCGTCTTTCGCGCAATCTGTGACCAAGGGCTCCTCGGCAAGGAAATCGAGGTCGTCGCTGTCAATGACCTCGTCCCCGCCGACAACCTTGCCTATCTCGTGAAGTACGATTCCACCCAGGGCCGGGCGAAGGAATCCGTGAGCAGCGCGAAGAGCGATCCCTCGCTCGCCGAGGATGATCTGCTGATCGTCGATGGCCATACGATCAAGTGCCTCGCGGTGAAGGAAGGTCCGGCCGCATTGCCGTGGAAGGCACTGGGGGTCGACATCGTGATCGAGTCCACCGGACTCTTCACCGAGGCGGAGAAATGCCGCGGCCACCTGACGGCGGGGGCGAAGAAAGTGATCATTTCCGCGCCGGGAAAAAACGAGGACATCACCCTCGTGATGGGCGTGAACCACGAGAAATACGACGCCGCCCATCACCACATCATTTCCAACGCGAGCTGCACCACGAACTGCCTCGCGCCGGTCGTGCACGTGCTGCTGAAGGAAGGCTTCGGCGTCGAGGAAGGCCTGATGACGACGATCCACAGCTACACCGCCACGCAGAAGACGGTGGACGGCCCCTCGAAGAAGGATTGGAAGGGCGGGCGCTCGGCGGCGATCAACATCATTCCCTCCACGACCGGCGCCGCCAAGGCGGTGGGCCTCGCGATTCCGGAAGTGAAGGGCAAGCTGACCGGCATGTCATTCCGCGTGCCGACGCCGACCGTCTCGGTGGTGGATCTCACCTTCAAGACGACGCGCGACACAACGTACGCGGAGATCTCCGCCGCGATGAAGAAAGCGAGCGAGACGTACCTCAAGGGCATCCTCGCCTACACCGAGGACGAGGTCGTGAGCACCGACTTCATCCACGACGCGCATTCCAGCATTTTTGACGCGACGAGTGGGATGGGGCTGAATGCCCGGTTCTTCAAGCTCGTGAGCTGGTACGACAACGAGTGGGGTTACTCGAACCGCTGCGTGGACCTGGTGAAGTACATCGCGGCGAAGGGTCTCTGATCCCCCGACGAGTAGTCTCAGAAAGGCCGGCGAAGCGTCCCCCGTTTCCCGGCCTTTTCCTTTCCCCCCTCCTCCGCGGCCGAACCAGCGCGATGCCAATCCTCCGCAAGCTGCACCTCTATCTGGGCGTGATCTTCGCCCCGGCGCTGCTTTTCTTCGCCTTTTCCGGTGCGTTGCAGATCTTCGAGTACCACGAGTCGAAGAAGGGAGGCTACCAGGCGCCGGCGGCGCTCGTGACCCTCGGAGAAGTCCATAAGCACCAGCGGTTAGCCAGCGCCCCCCGCAGCAGCGGCCGCTGGACGAAGATCTTCTTCACCGCCGCGGCCATCGGTCTCTCGCTCACGACGATTTTGGGCGTCGTGATGGCCTTCAAGCTCAGTCGCAGCGCGATCCCGGTCGTCATCTGTCTGCTGGCCGGGCTCGCCATTCCCATTGTCCTCCTTTTTCTTGCGAGGTAGCCTGAGCCCCTTTCCCGACCAATCCCCCATGAAACTCTCCCTTCGCGACCTCGACGTCCATGGCCGCACCGTGCTGGTGCGAGTCGATTTCAACGTGCCCGTGGAGGAAGTCGACGGTCAGATCCGCATCACGGACGACACCCGGATGCGGGAAAGTCTGCCGACGATCAACTATCTGCGCGAACACGGCGCCAAGGTGATCTTGATGGCCCATTTCGGCCGGCCGAAGGGCAAGCGGAGCCCGAAGGATTCGCTCCGGCCCGTGGCGGATCATCTCCACACGATGATCAATCACCCGGTCATCTTCAGTCACGACACGATCGGCGAGATCCCGGAGAAGATCATCGCCCACATGCGGGCGGGCGACGTGGCGCTGCTCGAGAACGTGCGCTTCCAGGCCGAGGAGGAGGCGAATGACCCCGGATTTTCCCAGAGCCTCGCGAAGCTCGCAGATCTTTACGTCAACGATGCCTTCGGGGCCGCCCACCGCGCGCACGCCTCGACTGCAGGCGTGACCGCCTTCGTGAAGCAGGCCGCGATGGGCCTGCTGATGGAGAAGGAACTGAAGTATCTTCAGGGCGAGCTCGCGGAGCCGGTGCGGCCGTTCGTCGTCATTCTGGGCGGGGCGAAAGTCTCGGATAAGATCGGCGTCATCAAAGCCCTCATGGCGAAGGCTGATGTCTTCCTCATCGGCGGCGCGATGGCCTACACCTTCGACGCCGCCCGCGGCATCCCGATCGGCAACAGCCGGGTGGAGAAGGACAAGCTGGACCTCGCCAAGGAGCTCCTGGAACTGGCGAAGGCGAAGAACGTGAAATTCCTTCTCCCGGTCGACAGCATCGAGACGCAGGAGATCAAACCCGGCGCGACAATCCGGACGACCCAGCCCGGTGCCGGCGTCACGGATGGATGGATGGGCGTGGACATCGGACCCGCGACGATCGAGCTTTACAAGGCCGAGATCGTGAAGGCGCAAACCGTGATCTGGAACGGCCCGATGGGCATCTTCGAGATCTCCGAGTTCAGCAATGGGACGTTCTCGATGGCTCGCGCGCTGGCGGAATTTGAAGGCATCAGCATCATCGGCGGCGGCGACAGCGTCACGGCGGTGCACCAGAGCGGACTCGCCGAGCGGATGACTTTTCTCAGCACGGGCGGCGGCGCCTCGCTCGAGTTGCTGGAAGGCAAAGCCCTCCCCGGCGTGGAGTCGCTGACCGACAAAGCCTGATCCGCCCCCCGGTCACCGACGTACTTCTCCGCGTCCCCTCCCCTCTCCCACCCCCCCGAAGCCATGCGCAAAAAAATCGTCGCCGCGAACTGGAAGATGAACAAGATCGTCGCGGAGGCGAGGTCCTACGTCGAATCCTTGCTGCTCGAGCTGGGCGAGGACACGGATGTCGACGTCGTCGTCGTGCCGCCGTTCACGCTCCTGCCCGTCTGCTCGGAGCTCGTGGGCGAAAGCGCCTCGGTGAAGCTGGGCGCGCAGAACATGCATCCTGCGAAAAATGGCGCGTTCACCGGCGAGATCAACGCCCAGATGCTGCGCGATCTCTACGTGCGCTACGTGGTCGTGGGCCACAGCGAGCGGCGGCATCTCTTCGGCGAATCGGATCATTTTGTGGGGGAGAAGGTGCGCGCCGCGCACGAGGCGTCGCTCCGTCCGATCCTCTGCGTGGGTGAGACGCTCGAGCAGCGCGCCGCCGACAAGGTGCAGGAAGTCATCAACCGCCAGCTCGCGGGCGGGCTCGAGGGCATCGGCGCGAAGGAAATGCAGGAGACCGTGATCGCCTACGAACCCGTCTGGGCTATCGGCACCGGCCACAACGCCACCCCCGAACAGGCGCAAGAGGTGCACGCGCACATCCGCGGCGTCGTAGCGGAGCTCTTTGACCAGGCGACGGCTGATCGCGTCCGCATCCAATACGGCGGCAGCGTGAAGCCCGACAACGCGGCCGAGCTGATGCTCAATGCCGACATCGACGGCGCCCTCGTGGGAGGCGCGAGCCTCGATCCGCGCAGCTTTGCCGGCATCGTGAAAGCGGCGCGCGCGGCGAGAGGCTGACCCCGAGGGAAGAAGGAAGGCCGGGCGGGATAGTTCAGGCTCCGCGGGATTGCCGTTGGCGCGGACGGCGTGCTAGCTAGCTTCGGGCATGCGTGCTCTCGTTTCCCTGGCTCTCGCTCTCGTTTGCTCGGCGGGGTCCCTCTTCGCCCAGGATTGGGCAAAACCGCGGCTCGAGAAATCACCGCGGCATCTCGAGTGGATCACGGTGAAGAGCGGAACCCGGGACGTGAAGTGCTTCATCGCGTTTCCCGAAGTGAAGGAGCGGGCGACGGCGGTGCTCGTGATCCACGAGATCTTCGGCCTCAGCGACTGGGTACGCGGGATGACCGATCAATTCGCGGAAGCGGGCTACATCGCGATCGCGCCAGACCTGCTCTCCGGCATGGGACCCGGCGGCGGCGGAACCGCGGAGTTTCCCGATGTCGACAGCGTCCGGAAGGCGATCTCGTCGCTCCCGCCGGATCAGGTCACGGCCGATCTGAACGCCGTGGCCGCCTACGTCTCGAAGCTGCCGGCGGCGAACGCGAAGATCGCAGCGGCCGGATTTTGCTGGGGCGGCAGCCAGACTTTTCGCTACGCGACGAACAACCCCATGATCAGCGCCGGTTTCGTCTTCTACGGCACGGCGCCGGAGAAGCCTGAGGAACTCGCGCGGATCAGCGCTCCGGTTTTCGGATTCTACGGCGGGAATGACGCCCGCGTGAACGCCACCGTTCCCGCATCCGCGGAACTGATGACGAAGGCCGGGAAAAAATATGATCCGGTCACTTACGAGGGGGCCGGTCACGGCTTCATGCGCGCGGGCGAGGCCCCGGATGCGACCGAACCGAACAAGAAGGCCCGGGACGCGGCGTGGGAGAAGTTGAAGGGGATCTTGCAGAAGCTGTGAGGGACCGCGGGAACCGTCGGGGAAACTCGGAGTCCGAAACGCGAAACTCGCGGACGGCCTGAAGCTGGCGCGAAACTCGCGTTTGCCGCTTCCTCCACCTTGCCGATTCTTGTCGCGCGGAAGGGCTTCGCGCTCCACCATTTCGTCTGAATGACCGGCGCGCCTCTCCCTGACGGCAACCCGTCGCTCGAGTTTGCGCACTACCACGTCCATCGGCGGCCCGATGGCAGCCCGTGGGTATTGGGCGTGGGCGGCATGGGCGTGACCTACCGCGCAGTCGACACGCGGCTGCACGTGGACGTGGCGTTGAAGGTCATTCATCCCGCGCGCATCAGCGATCAGGACGCGCAGAAACTCTTCGTCCGCGAGGCCCGCGCGGCGGCCAGGGTTTTTCACCCCAACGTCTCCCCGGTGGTGTTTCTGAACGATGAGCCGGGACGCGTGTTTTACGCGATGGAGTTCGTCGACGGGGTTTCGGTTTACGCGTGGCTGCGCAAGCACGGACGCCCGCGGGTGCCGCACGCGCTGGGGATCGCAGAACAGATCGCAGCCGGGCTCGGCGCGATTCACGAGCAGCACCTCGTCCACCGGGATCTCAAACCGGCGAATCTGATGGTGGTGCAGTACGCGGTCACCCACCCGCGCCACCGCTCGCTCACGTCGAGCGGCGGCTGCATGGTGAAGATCATCGACTTCGGCCTCGCGAAGGGCACCGGCCCGGAACTCGGCGCGGCCCTCGATCCGGCCGCGCCGCTCCCCACGATGGGCTTCCGCGGCACGGTCGCCTATGCGAGCCCCGAGCAGTGCGAGGAATCGACCGATCTCGACGGCCGCTCCGATCTCTATTCGCTCGGCTGCATCCTCTGGGAACTGCTGACCGGGCGTCCGCCTTTCGTCGGCAAGAACCACCGCGAACTGCTGAATCAGCAGGTCGCCGCGCCCCCGCCGTGGGCCGACCTGAAGTCGATCCAGGAACCCGTCGTGGCGGTACTGCGCCGGCTGCTGGCGAAGAATCGGGAGCAGCGTTTTGCCGATGCCGGCCAGGCGGTCGAAGCGCTCGCCGAGGCGCGCCGGGAGTGCCGGGAAGCGGGCCTGCCGATGCCCCTGCCGGGCAGCGATTCGGAGTGGCTCGCGACCGCGCCCACCAGCGTGACGCCACCGCAACCGTCCGGTGGAGTGCCGGCGGCCACCCCCGCCGGCACGAGCATCACCCTGCAGCTGCCGCCGCGGTGGTGGCTGGGCGCCCTCGCCATCGCCGTGCTCGGCGTGGGCCTCATCGTCTGGTCACTCGTGCCGCGTGGCGTCACTCCGTCTGATGCCCGCAAGCTGCCCGACGCCGCGCCGACGGAGTCGCTTTCCGCCGAGGCGGCGGCGCGCCGGCGAATCATCGCCGTGCTCCCATTTTCGAACCTGAGCGGGGACAAAGAGAACGAATATTTCGCGGAGGGCGTGCATGAGGACATCCTCACCAGCCTCGCGAAAGTGCGCGAGTTGCGCGTCATTTCCCGAGCTTCGGTGCAAAAGTTCAAGGGCCGTGGACTGAACATCCGGGATCTCGCCCGCGAACTCGGCGTGGGGACCGTGCTCGAAGGGAGCGTGCGGCGGCTCGGGAACCGGGTCCGCGTCACCACCCAGCTCGTCGATGCGGCGACCGACCAGCATCTGTGGGCGGAGACCTATGACCGGGACATCACCGACGTCTTTGAGATCCAGGCCGCGGTGGCGAAGGAGATTGCCGCCGCGCTCGCGATGACCCTCTCGCAGGGCGAGCAGAAGGCGATCGCCCGCCAGCCCACGAAGAGTCGCGAGGCCTACGACCTCTTTCTCCGCGCCCGCTCCCTGCAAACGCGCGGCTCGGGGCGGGAGCAATTCTTCGCGGCGCTCGAACTGCACGAGCGAGCCGTGGCGATTGATCCCCAATTTGCGCTGGCGTATGCCATGATCGCCCGGCTGCATTGCGAGATCGTCTGGTGGGCGGTGGATTCGTCGCCCGGCCGGATGGACAAGGCCCGCGCCGCGGCGAATCGAGCCGCGGAATTGCAGCCCGAGCTCCCGGAGGCGCACGTGGCCCTGGGGGAAATCCTCTATCGCTCGGAACGCGACTATGAAGGGGCTCTGCGGGAATACCGCACCGCCCTCGCCATCGCTCCGAGTAATCCGATCGCGCTCGAAGCCGCGGGGCTGGCCCTCCGCCGGCTGGACCGCTGGGAGGAAGCCCTGAAGTATTTCCGGCAGGCGGTCGAACTCTCGCCGGAAGACCCCCATGAAAAATTGGGGCTGGCCGAGATGCTCTTCCAGATGCGGCGATTCGCCGAGGCGGAACCCATCTACCGGAAGGCGGTCGAGCTCTCGGGCAACGTCGAGTGGCAAATCGCGCTGGAGGCCTGCGTGATGGAGCGCACCGGCGACCACGACGAGTTCGTGCGGAAGGCCCGCGAGCTCATACCGAAACTGGACGAATTCAACCGCTGGATGCTGCAGTGGGAGATCCGGGACTTCCGGGGGGCGCTCGAGACGCTGCGGGGCCTGGAGGACGAGGAGGTGCCCGATCTCATCGCCTCCGCTCCGAAGAGCATGTTGATCGCCCAAGTGCAACGTTCGCTGGGCGCGCGGAAGGAGGCGAGCGAGCTGTTCGAGGAGGCGGCGGCGCGTCTGGCCGAGCGCGTCCAGAAGGCCCCGTCGAACCCCTTCGTGCGGATGAAATATTCCGTCGCTCTGGCGGGCTCGTTCCAGCGCGAAGCCGGGCTCCGCGAGGGCGAGGCGGCCCTCGCCCTGACGCCGGAATCGAAGGACACAATCAACTCCCGGCACCTGCAGCTCGATTTTGCCGAGGTCTGCGCCGAGCTCGGCGAAACGGAGCGGGCCTGTGAAATCCTCGAGCGACTGCTCCGGGTCGAGATCAAACTCACCCGGCTCCAGCTCCGCTACTCGCCGCGCTTCGACGTCCTACGGGGTTACCCACGTTTCGAAAAGCTGATCGCCGGGAAATAGCGCGCCGCAAACTCCTGCACGGCACCCTTGGCGCGGCCGTGATCGCATGCAAAATACCGGTCCGTCCCGCCCCGTGCAGACGACCTCATGTCCGGCGTTCCGTCCCGCTCTCCGGCCGACCTCCCCGACTACGCGCACTTCCGCGTACTCCGCAGGCCGGATGGAACTCCGTGGCTGCTTGGCTCCGGCGGGATGGGGATGACCTACAAGGCGCACGACACTCGACTGCGCGTGGACGTGGCGCTGAAGGTCATCAATCCCGCCCGCCTCGGCGATCCGGATGCCCGGCGTCTTTTCATCCGCGAAGCACGCGCCGCGGCGCGGGTGAATCATCCGAACATCGCGTCCGTCGTGTTCCTCGACGACGGGGTGGGCGGCCGCGCGTTTTACGCGATGGAGTTCGTGGATGGCACCTCGCTCCACGAGTGGCTGAAGCAGCATGGCCGGGCCCGCGCCGGGCTCGCGCTCGCCTTCGCCGAGCAGCTCGCCTCGGCGCTCGGCGCGATCCACGAAGCGGGCATCGTCCATCGCGATCTCAAACCCGGGAACATCATGGTCATCCGGTATCCGCCGGAGCATCCGCGTCATCGCGCCCTCGCGGCGAGTGGGGGCCATCTGCTGAAGATCATCGACTTCGGCCTCGCCCGGGGCGGACCGGCCGCCGAAGGCGATCCCACCGAAGCCACGGTGGGCTTTCGCGGCACGGCGGCGTACTCGAGCCCGGAGCAATGCGATGAGCGGCCGGGCATCGACGGACGCTCGGACTTTTACTCGCTCGGCTGCATCCTCTGGGAGCTGCTGGCTGGGGTCCCGCCCTTCACCGGGCGGAGCGGTCGGGAGCTGATCAACGACCACGTCACCACCGCGCCACCCTGGACGTCGCTCGCCCATCTACCGCCTGCGGTGGTGAAGGTGCTCCGCTCCCTCCTGGCCAAGGATCCGCGCGCGCGTTTTCCCTCCTCCTCTGAGGCGGGGGACGCGATGACCGCGGCGCGGCTGGCCCTGCCGCCGGTCACCACCGAGACACCTCTTCCCGCGCCCTCGCGCGGGCTGAGCCTCATGCCGAGCACCATCAGCGTGATCCTCGCGCCGGGCTGGTGGCGGGCGGCCGCCGCGATCGCGGCCGTCCTGCTCTTGCTCGTCGGCGCGCTCTTCGTCTTTGGCATGCGCCGGAAGGCGGGCCTGCCGGAGCCCACGGCCGATGACGCGGCGCAGCGGCGGCGCGTGGTCGCGGTGCTCCCGTTCGTGAATCGGAGCGCCGAGGGCGACACCCAGCATTTCGCGGAAGGCGTCCACGAGGACATCCTCACCAGCCTCGCGAAGGTGCGCGCCCTGCGCGTGATCTCGGTGAAGTCGGCGACGAAGACGCGCGACGGCCGCGACGAGCCCCGTGATCTGGCCCGGGAATTTGGCGCGGGATCGGTGCTCGAGGGCAGCGTCCGACGGCAGGGCACGCGCATTCGGGTGGCGACGCAGTTGAACGACACCGTCACCGGCCGGCAGATCTGGGCGGACAGCTTTGACCGTGAGCTCACGGACACCTTCGAGATCCAGTCCGCGGTGGCGCGGGAGATTGCGCGTTCGCTCGAGATGAAGCTCTCCAGCGGCGAGACGACGAGCATCGCGCGCCAGCCGACGAAGATCCGTGAAGCCCAAGAACTCTTTCTCCGGGCGCGCAGCCTGCAGCGGCGCGCGACGCGTTCGCGGGAAGTTCAGTTCGACATCGTGCGCCAGTTCGAGGCGGTCCTGCTCATCGACCCGAAATTTGCGCTCGCCGCAGCCCACCTCTCCCGCGCCCACAGCCTCATCTTCCTTTTCGGGATCGATCGCTCGCCTGAGCGCGCCGCGATCATGCGCCAGACCGCCGAGCGAGCGCTGGATCTGGAGCCCGGACTGCCCGAGGCGCACGTGGCGATGGGCCGCGTGTTGTCCTACGCTGGGCGCCAGCACGAGGCCGCGCTGCGGGAGTATCAGGTGGCACTGGCGATCGAGCCGGGGAATTCCGAAGCGCAGCTCGAATCCGGCTACGTGCTCCGGCGGCTGAACCGCTGGCAGGACGCGCTCCGCGCTCACCGGCAGGCGAGCGAGCTGGAGCCGGACGATCCCGAAAAGCTGAACTCGCTTGGGACCTGCCTCTTCTCCATGCGGCGGTACCGGGAGGCGCGGGAAATCTACGGGCGCGCGGTAGCGATCTCGGACAACCCCTTCCGCCAGCTGAACGTCCTGCTCGCCGATCTGGAATTGAGCGGCGACTGGGAGGCGTTTCGGCGTGGAACGCGGGAGATCATTCCGAATCTGCCGCCCGATCAGCGGTGGCGCATTCAACGCAACATCGGGGATTTTCGGGGCGCGCTCCAGACGGTGGCCACGCTGCCGGGCGATGATCTTGGGGTCATCGGTCAGCGTTTACCGAAGGTGTTTATCGAAGCCGGATTGCGGCGCTTGGCGGGTGATACCGACGGAGCGTTGGCGGCCTGGCCCGAGGCCTGCAGCGCGCTTCGGCTGCTCGTGGCGGCCGCGCCCGCGGATGGCGCGTTGCGCATGAAGCTCGCGCTGGCGCTCGCGGGTGCCCGCGAATGGAAGGCGGCGATCGCCGAGGGCACCGAAGCGCTGAATGCCTTTCCGGAATCCGCTGACTCCATCGTCCACCGTGAACTCCAGGCGGAATTTGCCCAGATCTGCGCGGAGACCGGGGACGCGGCGCGGGCGACCACCATCGCGGCGGAACTGCTCAAGCGGGAGATGCCGCTGACCCGGCAAATGCTGCGCCATTTCCCCGAGTGGGCGACCCTGCGGGGCTTTCCCGCGTTTGACGCGCTCATCGCCGAGCGCTTGTAGGGCCGGACCGTTCGGGGCCCCGGTCCCGCGCCCGCTTGGGCGAGTGCGGGCCCAGTGATGCCAGACGCCCCCGAGCTCAGAGCCGGATCTCGACGACGCGCACTGGAAACAGTGGGCAGACTTGGCCCCGTCGGGTCCCACCATTCGACTCGCAATTTCCCGAGGATGCGGTGATGTCTGCGGAATGAATTTCCTCGCCAGAATCACCGTGGACCCCGCGCAATGCGGCGGGCGGCCGTGTATCCGAGGGATGCGGATGCGGGTGAAAGATGTCCTCGAATTGTTGGCCGCGGGGGAGTCCAGCGGACAGATTTTGGCGGACTATCCGTACCTCGATCCGGATGACGTTCGGGCGTGTCTCGCCTTCGCAGCCGTCCAGGCGGACGACGCGGTGCTGCGCTCAGCGGCATGAGATCCGGCAAATGCTCCACCATTTCCCCGAATGGGCGACCCTGCGGGGCTTTCCCGCGTTTGACGCGCTCGCCGGCGAGCGCTTGTAGGGCCGAACCGTTCGGGACCCCGGTCCCGCGCCCGCTTGGGCGAGTGCGGGCCCCGTGATGCCAGACGCCCCCGCCAGCTCAGAGCCAGACCTCGACTACGCGCACTTCCGGGTCCGGCGGAATCAGGCGGGCGCGAACTGGGTGCTCGGCGTGGGCAGCATGGGCATCACCTACAGGGCGCGGGATCAGCGCCTGCAGGTCGACGTCGCGTTAAAGGTCGTCCATCCGGCGCGGCTCGGCGATCCCGACATCCAGCGACTCTTCATCCGCGAAGCGCGGGCCGCGGCGCGGGTAAATCATCCGAATGTGGCGTCGGTCGTCTTCCTCGAGGATGCGGACCCGGCGCGCGTGTTTTACGCGATGGAGTTCGTCGACGGCGTCTCGCTCCTCGCCTGGCTGCGGAAGCAGGGGCGCGCGCGCATCACGCAGGCGCTCGGATTCGCCGCGCAGATCGCTGCGGGCCTCGGGGCGATCCACGAGGCGGGCATCATTCACCGGGACCTGAAACCCGCGAACGTCATGGTGGTGCAGTATCCGCCCAGCCACCCGCGGCATCGCCCGCTCAACCTCAGTGGCGGCTGCCTGCTCAAGATCATCGACTTCGGGCTGGCCCGGGCGGTCGAGCGCGCCGTCGAGACCGATCCCGACGCGCCGCTCCCGACCACGGGTTTTCGCGGCACGGCGATCTACGCCAGCCCGGAGCAATGCAACGAGACGGCGAATCTCGACGCCCGGTCCGATCTCTATGCGCTCGGATGCATGCTCTGGGAGATGCTGGCCGGACGGCCTCCGTTCTTTGCGCGGAGCCACCGGGAACTCCTGAATCTCCAGGTGAGCGCCGAGCCGCCGTGGGCCGATCTCAGGGGTGTGCCCGACGCGGTCGCAACCGTGCTCCGCGGTCTCCTGGCGAAGGATCGCGCGCAACGCTACCCGAACGCCGGCGCGGCCGCCGAAGCCTTGGCCGCCGCGATGCAGGTCATCGGTGGATCGGCGGCCGAAGCGCATCCCCCGGAACCCGGAACGATGCCCGTTCCTGCGCCGACGAGCGTCGCGGCCACGCCGGAGCCGGCCCACGTGACGTTGAACGTGCCGACCCGCTGGTGGATGGGAACGCTCATCGCGCTGGTCATGCTGATCACGGGCGTGGCCTATCCTCTCCTGTTCCGGCGCTCGGCCCCGGCCGCCGATCCCGCCCTCGCACCGGCCCGCGTGACGGCGAGTTCCATCGCGGTGCTGCCCTTCGTCAACAAGAGCGGGGACAAGGCGAGCGAGTTTTTCGCGGAGGGGATCCACGACGATGTACTCTCCAGCCTTGGGAAAATCAGTTCGCTGCGCGTCGTCTCCCTCGCCTCAGCCTCGCGCCTGCGCGGCGGGAAGGCGGAGCCGCGCGACCTCGCGCGGGAGCTCGGCGTCGCATCCGTGCTCGAGGGCAGCGTCCGCCAGCAGGGCACGCGCGTTCGCGTCACCACCCAGCTCAACGACGCGGCCACGGGCCAGCAGCTCTGGGCCGAGACCTTCGAGCGCGAGCTGACCGATGCCTTCGAAATCCAATCCGCCGTTGCCCGCGAGATCTCGCGCGCCCTCGCCGCGACGGTTTCGCCAGACGAGCAGCGCGCGATCGCGAAGCAGCCGACCCGCAACCACGAGGCCCTCGAAATTTTTCTTCGCACCCGCGCGCAGCAAAGACGGACCACGCGAACGGAGTCGGAGCAATTCGCGCTCGTGCAGCACTTCGAACGCGCGATCGAGCTCGATCCGGCCTTCGCCCTGGCCTGGGCGCATCTGTCCTATGCGCACAGCACCATCTACTGGTTCGCCGTCGATCAAAGCCCGGCGCGAGCCGCGCTCGCCCGGCAGGCGGCGGAGAAGGCGCTGGAACTGGAACCGTCGCTGCCGGAGGCCCACGTCGCCATGGGTCGGGTGATCGGCACGACCGAGCGGAACTACCCTGGCGCCCTGCGCGAATTCAACGTCGCGCTCGGCATCGAACCCGGCAACGCCGAGGCCCTCGACGCGGCCTCGCACACCCTGCGCCGGCTCAACCGCTGGGATGAAGGCCTCCGGCTGCAACGGCAGGCGGTCGCGCTGACGCCGGACGATCCCCAGAAGCTCAACGCGCTCGGCACGCACCTCTTGAACATGCGCCGCATGGCGGAGGCGGAGGAATTCTTCCGTCAGGCCACCGCGCTCTCGAACAATGCCTATCGGGAGATGGATCTGCTCGGCGCCATTCTCGAACGGACCGGGGACTGGGAGGCATACGCGAAGCGCACCCGGGAACTGCTGCCGAAGATGCCGCCCGACCGGCGCTACCGCGTGCAGCTCTGGATGCGCGAGTTCGCCGGGGCGCTCAAAACGCTCGAGGAACTGCCCGGCGAGGACCTCGCCTACCTCTCGCGCCGCGTGCCGAAGAGCCTCATTCGCGCGGCGGCCCACCAGGGTCTGGGCGAACCTGACAACGCCCGGCGGGAATACACCGACGCGGCGGAGAAGCTACGGCCGCTCGTCGCGGCGGCGCCCGAGGATCCCCGCCTCCGGATGCGCTGGGCCCAGGCCCTGGCGGGATCCGGCGCGAAGGCGGAATCACTGCGCGAGAGCGCCACCGCGCTAGCCCAGCTCACGGAAAAAATGGACGCGGTGAGCCACCGCCAGTTGCTCGAAGAACAGGCGGAGATCCTCGCGCTGCTGGGGGAAAAAGATCGCGCGTGCGAAGTCCTCGAGCAGTTGAATGCGGTCGAGAGCCGCGTCACGCCGGTCATGCTGCGTTTTTTCCCCACTTGGGATCCGCTCCGCGGCCATCCGCGATTCGAGAAGCTGGTGGGGCGGCGTTAGGCGAATGCGCGCCCAGCGCGATTCGCTGGAAGCCTGCTCGCGCGGCTCAGTGCTCCCTGATCTGGAGTGCGAAAGCCCACTGCCGCTTCTCGTCGATCAGATGCGACCAGCCCGCCAAATGTCCAAGGCAGCGGGAGTGTCGTCTGACCCGCTGCCTTGTTCGGTCTCAGCGTGAGCCGATCGTCGTCCACTAAAGCGGCACAGGGGTGCCGCACTCCAAGTGATGGCGCCGCGTGCTCTCCGTGAACTGCGCCAGGCGCCATCCACCCGAGCCATGATTCGTTGTTGTCGCGTGACGATGAAGATCGTCTTCATCGGCTTCCAGCCTCCGCCGGAAGCGTAATCGCCAGCGCAGGGCACGCTTTCCTTCCGCGGGGTGGCTCCATATCGTGCGGTCCGATGCCGCGTCTGACGCCCGAAGAACCCCAGCCAGACGACGTCCGCTTCGCGCACTATCGCGTAGAGCGGCACGAGGACGGGACACCGTGGGTGTTGGGGACGGGCGGAATGGGCGTCACCTACAAAGCGTTCGACGAACGATTGCGCGTGGAGGTGACGCTCAAGGTCATCACGCCCTCGCGGATGTTCGATCCGGAGGCGCAGGCGCTCTTTCTGCGCGAGGCGCGCGCAGCGGCGAAGGTGCGGCATCCGAATGTCGCGAGCGTCCTCTTCCTCGGCGATACCCCGGGATCGTATTTCTACGCGATGGAGTACATTGCCGGCGAGCCGCTCCACACCTGGATGCGCGCGCGGGGTCCCCTCCCCGCCCGCCAGGCCCTCGACTTCGCCGGCCAGATCGCCGCGGGACTCGGCGCGATCCACGATGCGCACCTCATCCATCGCGATCTCAAACCGGCCAACGTGATGGCCGTGCGCGCCTCCTCGAGCGACACCGGTGGCAGCGGGGAGTGGCAGTTAAAGATCATCGACTTCGGTCTCGCCCGGGCCTTCGAGGGCGAAGGCCAGCACGACAGCGTCCAGACGCTCGGATTCCGCGGCACCCTCCGCTACGCCAGCCCGGAGCAATGCGAGGAGCGGCGGGATCTCGACGGGCGCTCGGACCTCTACGCCCTCGGTTGCATCCTCTGGGAAATGCTGGCCGGCGCACCGCCGTTTCACGCGCCCACCCAGCGCGAGCTCCTCAACCAGCACGTTTCCCAGGCTCCGCCGCTCGAGCGGATCCAACACGCGCCGGAGAGTGTGCGCGGGATCGTCGCGCGGCTCCTGAAGAAGGACCGGGCGCAGCGCTTCCCCAACGCCACCGCCCTCCGCGAAGCGCTCACGGCCGCGCGCCAGCGGATCGAGGGCGGACTCGAATCCGAGGGCTTCGCGCCTCCGCCCGACATCGACGAAGCCTTCCATTCCACGGTCTCGTGGTCGCCGCCGGCCGAGCGCTCGCGCTGGTTGATGCCGGCCGCCGCCACGGCGCTCGTCCTGACCGGACTCGGCGTCGGCTGGTTCCTCCGCCAACCCGGCCGACCCCCGGCCGCACTCGCCGTCGCCGCCGCCCCCGTGGCGCCGGCCTCCCGGAAGTCGGTGGCCGTTCTGCCCTTCCTCAACCTGACCGGCGACAAGGCCGACGACAGCGTGGCGGACGGCATCCACGAGGACGTCATCATCAATCTCGTGAAGGTGCGCGACCTCCGGATCATCGGCCGATCGTCCGTGCAGGCCTACCGCTCGGGCGACCGCAATCTCCGCCAGATCGCCGGCGCGTTGAACGTGGGCTCGGTCGTCGAGGGCACGGTGCGGCGCTCGGGATCGCGCGTGCGGGTCTCCGCCGGACTCGTCGATGCCTCGACCGACCGCACCGTCTGGGCGGAGAGTTTCGATGGCGATGTGAAGGATCTCTTCGACCTCCAGACCGCGCTCGCCAAAAAGATCGCCGCCTCGCTCGAGGCGCGACTCTCGCCTGAGGAAACCGGCGCGATCGAGCGTCGTCCGACCCAGAGCGCCGCCGCCCTCGCGCACTATCAGCGCGCCCAGGAGCTGCGGCGGAGCATGCTCACCTCGAACCGCGAGGATCTCGGCCGGATCATCGCGGCATACGACGCCGCCGTGGCGGAGGATCCGGCGTTCGCGCTCGCGCATGCGCAGCTCGCCGTGATGCACAGCGAGATGTTTTGGTACCGCTTCGACGTGAGCGATGCCCGGAAGGCAGCGGTCAAACGCAGCGCCGAGACCGCGCTGGCGCTCGACAGCACGCTGCCGGAGGCGCACATGGCCGCCGGCTATCTCCGCTACCGGATCGAGCGCGACTACGCCGCCGCGCTCACGGAATTCCGCTACGCCGAGCAGCTCCGCCCGAACATTCCGGACGTGAAATTCGCCGTGGCGACAGCCTGCCGCCGACTCGGGCAGTGGGACGAGGCCGAGCAGGCATTCCGCGCCGCGGCGGAGCTTTCGCCCTCGGATGCCGGCATCGTGAACGAATATGCCGAAACGCTCGGCTTCATGCACAAGGACGAGGAATCGGCGAAGGTGCTCCGGCGACTGCTGCAGTTCTATCCGGCGAATCCCGACGTCCAGGCCGCCCTCGCGCGAGCGGAACTGAACCGGAGCGGCGAGTGGCTGCCGTATCGGAGGGCGTTCGCGCGGTTCGCGAGCACCATCGCCGAGGGCGATCAGCACATCGGCTGGTTCTTCCTCATGGATCGCGACTACTACTCGCTCATCGATCGCTTCGCCGCCCGGCCGGATGTTCCAGTGCGCGGGCCGCAGTATCGGATCCCGAGCACGTATTTCCTCGGCTGGGCCAACCACCTGCTGGGAAATCGGGAAGCGGCCCGCGATCACCTCACGCGCTGCGCCGCGACGCTCGAGGGCTTCATCAGCGATCACCCAAAGGCGGCCTACGAACGGGCCTATCTGGCCCAGATGCTCGCGCTGTTGGGACGCGCGGAGGACGCGCGGCAGATGGTGCAGCAGGCGATGGCGGCGCGCCCCTCCGCGAGCGACGCCCTGAGCGGACCCGATATCGAGGTGCGCGGGGCCGTCGCGCTCGCCTGGATCGGCGATCGCGACCGCGCGATCGAGCTGCTGACGAATGCCCTCAGTCGCCCCGGGGATCTCGCGCGGACCGACCTGCGGCTGCATCCGCAGTGGGATCCCCTGCGGGGAGATCCACGTTTTGAGAAACTGGCGGCCGGGAAGTAGGCGACCGAACGCCGACGGCGATTGGAAATTGCGGTTTTGCCCGCGGCGTCTATCCATCCGGCCCGCTTATGTCCGACGCGAAAATCAATCAGGAGCGCATGGAGGAGATCGTCAGCCTCTGCAAGCGCCGTGGCTTCATCTATCAGTCCAGCGAGATCTACGGGGGCATCGGTGGCTTCTGGGACTACGGCCCCCTCGGGGCGGAGTTGAAGCGGAACCTGCGCGACCTCTGGTGGCGCGCGATGACTCGCGAACGCGAGGATGTGGTGGGACTCGATGCCACCATCATCATGCACCCAGGGGTCTGGCGGGCGTCCGGCCACGTGGACACCTTTGCGGATCTAATGCGGGAATCGACCCTCTCGAACAAACGCATCCGGGCGGACCACGTGGACCCGCAGTCCGGCAACGTGCTCGAATACACCGGCGCGACCGCTCCCGGCGGCTGGAGCAGCGCGAAGACGCTGCGCATCCTGCTGCGCGGAGGCGAACACATCGAAACGCTCCGCAAGCGCGCGAGGGCCTTTTACGCGCCGGGTTCCGGAGTCGCGGCCGACGCGATCGAGCTGCTCGGCGAGAACAAGCTCGCCGAGGTGAAGGACTCGGTGGATTTCCATCCGGAGGACGGCGGCGCGCTCAGCGAAGCGCGGCCGTTCAACCTGATGATGCAGACGTTCGTGGGCCCGACCGCGACCGCGGCTGATGTCGCGTATCTGCGTCCGGAAACGGCGCAGGCGATCTTCGCGCAGTTCAAGAACGTGCTCGATTCCACGCGCGTGAAGGTGCCCTTCGGGATCTGCCAGATCGGCAAAGCCTTTCGCAACGAGGTCACGCCCCGCAACTATACGTTTCGCTCGCGTGAGTTCGAGCAGATGGAACTCGAGTTCTTCATCGCGCCGGATGAAGCGATCGACGCCATCCACGGGTCCGTCGCGCCGTGGCACGAGGGAGCCGATCTCTCCGCGCCCCAGCTGAACTGGGGCTGGGAGATGTGGCACCGGTATTGGCTCTCCGAGCGGACGAAGTTCTACGCGTCGATCGGGCTCGGGGCCGAACTGCTCGGATTCGACTGGCCCGCCGCCAAGGACCTCGCGCACTACGCGCGGGCGTGCGTCGACATCCTGTTCAAGTTCCCCTTCGGAACGGAGGAACTCGAAGGCATCGCCGCGCGTGGAGACTTCGATCTGACCCAGCACCAGCAGCACAGCGGCAAACCCCTTGAGTTCTTCGACGAACCGCTCAAGGCGGCGTGCGCCAAGTGGAGCGACGAGCAGCGCGCGGCGTTCATCGACCGAAAGCTCGCCGAGCAACACGCGAAGACCGCGGGCGGCTGGAGCGACGAATATACGAAGACGTGGTGCGAGCGGTTCTTCCGCGGGTTCTACGTCCCCCACGTCATCGAGCCGTCCGCCGGCCTCGACCGGCTCGTCCTCGCGATTCTGTGCGCCGCGTACCGGAAAGACGAAAAGACCGACGCGAAAGGCGGGAAGGAAACCCTCACCAGGCTCGAGCTTCATCCGCGCGTCGCGCCCGTCACGCTCGGTGTGTTCCCGCTTTTGAAGAACAAGCCGGACCTCGTCGCCAAGGCGCGGGGCATCTACGAATCACTCAAGCGCTCGTTCAGCTGCTTCTATGACGAAGCGGGATCGATCGGGAAGCGCTACGCCCGGCAGGACGAGGCCGGCACGCCGTTCTGCGCCACGGTCGACTTCGAGACCCTCGGCGAAAAAGGTCCGGAGCTGGCCGACACGGTCACACTGCGCCACCGCGATGGCGGCGCGCAGGAGCGCGTGAAGATCACCGATCTCGCCGCCCGGCTCGAGGCGGCCCTTCGGTGAAGCGCGATCGAGCGCGAATGCGCTCACGCTGACCAAGGCCGCCAGGCTGTTTGAGGCGAGCGGTAGAATGGCGCGATTCGAACTCGCGCCATGCGGGCGCAAAGGTATCATCGGACGAATTCGTTCGTCTATGCGCGCTCTTTCGCCCTTCGCAGCTGTCCTTTCCCGCAGCATTCTCCCGGGAATCCTCCTGACCCTCCTCGCCGCGCCCGCACCGGCCGCGAAGCTTCGCTTGCGAGCGGACCATCCGCAGTATCGCGCCCTCGCCATTCCGGGGATCGAGTACGAATCTTATCGAGTGGTCGACGTGGACGCCGCCACCGCCAGTGCGCTCGTCTCCGCCGGCATCGGCGAGATGATCGAAGACGCCGACCGCATTCTGCTCAATGCGGAGACCGTGGACACGACCCGGCCCGAGGTGAAAGCCTTGCGCACGGCCGTGGGCGATTTCGGCGGGAAGCGACTGCACCTGGTGCAATTTGCGGGGCCGATCCAGCCCGAGTGGGTCAAGGCGCTGGAAGCAGATGGTCTCCGGATCGTCACATACATTCCCACCCACGCTTATCTGGTCTGGGGAACTTCCGCCGCGCTCAGCCGCATGCAGGCGCGCGTGACAGACGTCGCCACCGCGGTGCAATGGGGCGGCCCGTGGCAGGATCGCTGGAAACTCGCCCCCAGCGTGCTGGGTTCGGGAAAAAAGGGCGGGGAAATCGCCGCGCTCCTCAGCGTCCAGCTGGTGGCGGACAAGGAAATCAATGACGAGACGCTGGCCGTCCTGAAGGCAGCGGGCGGCTACCTGCTCCGCGAGCCCTGGGCAATGGGCGGCTACCTGAATTTCACCCTCCAGCTCGATCCCGCTCAGCTCGCCGCGCTCACCAGCCGGCCGGACGTGGTCTCGGTCCATCGCTACATCGAGCCGCGCCGGAATGACGAGGCCCAGGCGATGGTGCTGGCGGGAAACACGACGGGCAACGTGCCCAATGCCGGCAACTACTTCACCACCCTCGCAGGCTGGGGCTTCACCCAGGCGCAATTCGACAGCTCGGGCTTCGCCGTGGACGTCTCGGACGACGGCGTGGATAACGGCACGACGACGCCGAATCATTTCTTGCTCTACCGCAGCGGAAACAAGACCCTCGCCTCGCGTCTAATCTATCGCACGACGGCCGGCACCGCCGGCACGGACGCCGGCATCGGCAACAGCGGGCACGGCCAGTTGAACACCTCGATCATCGCCGGGTTCGTCCCAACCACGTCGGTCACCGTCAACGGCAACACCACCTCGACCACCACGTTTCCGCACGCCGATGCGCAGCAGTTCCGCTACGGCTTGGGCATCGCCCCGTTCGTGAAGGTGGGCAATTCGACCATCTTCGATCCGGGCTACACCAATCCTAGTTTCGGCACGCTGCACACGAATGCCTACGCGGCCGGAGCGCGCATTTCTTCGAACAGTTGGGGTGCCCCGACCAATGGGGCGTACAATGCTGACTCCCAAGCGTACGATACGCTGACCCGCGACGCCCAGTCCGGCACCGCGGGGAACCAGCAGATGGTGATGGTTTTCGCGGCCGGTAACAACGGCGCCGGAGCCAGCACCATCGGGTCGCCGGGCAGCGCCAAAAACATCATCACGGTCGGCGCGGCCGAGGGCGTCCGCAGCCATGCTATCGCAGCGGGCGGCCTCGATGCCGCCGGCAATGACGGCTGTTCCACGCCGGACACTTCGGCGGATTCCTTCAACGATGTCATCGCCTTCTCCAGCCGCGGACCCTGCACCGATGGCCGGGTGAAGCCCGACATCATGGCTGGTGGCACGCACATCACGGGCATGACCTTCGTCACGGCCACGTCCACGCTGACCGGTACGGCCGTCAGCACCTACCGGGCAGATGGCGTCTGCGGCCTACCCGGCAACACGGCCACGACCGGTCAGTTGGCGGATTTCTTCCCCACCCAGAACAGCGGGGCCGCGCCCTACAACCAAGCGCAGCAGTGGTATTCGACCTCCTCCGGCACCAGCCACTCCACCCCGGCCATCGCCGGCGCAGCCGCTTTGGTTTTCCAGCAGTTCATCAATAATCCGGTCTACCTGGCGACCAACCGCGCCCCCGCGGGTTCGGCCGCACCTAGCCCCGCCCTGGTGAAGGCGTATTTGATGAACACCTCCCGCTACATGGTTGGCGTCAGCGCCAACGACCAGCTTCCCTCGAACAATCAGGGCATGGGCCACGGGAATCTCGGCATGGCTTTCGATGGCGTGACCCGCATCGTGCGCGATCAGGTGACGGGCGATCGTTTCTCCGCTTCCGGCCAGACGCGCACGTTCATCGGTTCCGTGACCGACAACAGCAAGCCGCTCCGAGTGACGCTGGCCTGGACGGATGTGGCCGGACCGACCAGCGGCAATGCCTACGTCAACAACCTCGATCTGACGGTCGTGGCCGGCGGCAACACCTACCGGGGGAATGTCTTCAACGCCACCGGCGGCCTCTCCACGACGGGCGGCACGGCGGACGCGAAAAACAATGTTGAGAGTGTCTTCCTGCCCGCCGGTACCACTGGGACCTTCACGGTGACGGTGACCGCAACGAATATCGCCGGGATCGCCGATCCGACCGTCGCCGGGAACAACCAGGATTTTGCGCTCGTCGTCTACAACGGCAACCCCGCCTCGGCTCCCGCGGTCGGCGCCGGCGCCCCGGTCGTGGGCGGCACGGGCGTCCTGCGTCCGAACGAATGCAACACGCTGAACGTTCCGCTGCAGAACACGGGTAACGTCAACGCGACGGCCGTCTCCGCGGTTCTGTCGACCTCAACCCCTGGCGTCTCCATCACGCAAACGACCTCCGCCTACGCCGACCTCATCGCCGGCGGGGCTGCCGTGACGAACACCACGCCCTATCAGGTCAGCACCACCGCCGGGATCACCTGCGGCACTTCGGCCAACTTCTCCCTGACGGTGACCTACACCGGCGGTGGCTCGCCGCTGGTCAGCACGTTTTCGCTGCCGGTCGGTCAAATCCCGTCCTACGCCTTTGTGTCGAGCACCGGCGCCACCGTGCCCGCAGGCGGCACGCTCGTGGCCGGGACGCAGACGGACGATGCCGTCGCCACGATCTCGACGCCGGCCGGTTTCAACTTCAGCCTCTACGGCACCAGCGTGACTGGCGGCTCGTCCCTCACCGTCAGCACTAATGGCACGGTCGCGGTGGGACCGACCAGCAGCACCGCCTACACCAACGCCGCCCTGCCGGCTTCCAACACGAGCGGAGGCGTTGGCACGTTTCCCGCCAATCTGCCGACGGTCTTCGTTTACTGGGACGACTTGAACCTCCCGACTTCCACCGCCACCAACGGCGTTTACACCCTCCTGTCCGGCGTCGCACCGAATCGCACCTTCTCCATCATCTGGCGCGGAGTGACCTTCTCAGGCGGCAACGCCATCAATTGCGCGGTGAACTTCCTCGAGGGTTCGCCGAACTTCGAGCTGGTTTATCAGAACGCCGTGGGCGCGAGCGGTAATTCCGCCACGATCGGGGTGCAGTCCGCCACTACCGGGACGCTCTTCACGCAGTTCTCGTTCAACACCGCCTCGATCGCCTCCGGCACGAAGCTAACCGCCACGCTTGGCGTCTGCACCTCCGGCACCGGCCCCTGCGGCGCCACTCCACCGACCATCACCAGCGCGGCTCCCGCCGGCCCCGTTATCGTGGGGACGCCGTTCAGCCACACCTTCACCGCCAACGGCTCGCCGGCGCCGACCTTCACGTTGACCGCCGGCACGCTGCCGCCGGGTCTGACCGTCTCCGCCGCGGGCGTGCTTTCCGGAACCGCCACCTCGGCCGGCACCGGCAGCTTCCCCGGAATCACGGTCACCGCCAGCAATGGCAACCTGCCCAACGCCACGCAGACCTTCAGCCTCAGTGCGGTGACCCGGGCAAATAACTACACCGCGAGCTTCGGGCTCACCGGACCGAATGCTGCGGCCACGGCCGATCCGAACGGCGACGGCCTCACGAACCTCATGGCCTATGCTCTCGGGCTCAGCCCGGTGGCGAACGTGGGTCTGGCCAGCTATGACACCGGCACGGTGCGGACTTACAGCGGGACGAACTACTACTCGATCCGCTTCAATCGCTCCTCGGTCGCCACGGACCTGACCTACATCGTGGAAGCCAGCAACGACTTGACCGGCGTCTGGACGGAACTCGCCAAGAGCACCGCGGGCGGAGCGATGGTGGCCAGCGGCGGCGTGGTCGTGAGCGATGCGGGCGGCCCGCCGACGTTCACCACGGAAGTGCGCGACACGGTGGCGATTCCCAGCGTCACTCCGCCGGATCGCTTCATCCGCCTGCGCGTCACCTCGCCGTAACCGGGGCGGAGGTTCATCCGCCGCCGCCGGCCCAGCGGCGTTCAGAGGAGTTCCACGCGAAACGATCGTGGGGTCGGCATCGCGGGGACCGAGTAACGGCTGCCACGTCGGTTCGCCGGCTCGAGCAGCCCTCACCGTGCGGTCTTCACGTACTTCTCCAGATTGCAGTCGAACCCGCCAAAATCGACCACCTGACGGGACTCGAGCCGAAGGCTGCGCTCGGGGGAGTCCATTCGGAGCGGATTGGCGAAGACGAGCCGTCCGCCCGGGCGCAGGACTTCCGCGGCGACTCCGAAGATGTCGGCGAAGAAGCGGTCGATGTGCGGAATCGGCACGCGCTTGCCGAGCGGAGGATTCGAGATCACGAGCGAGACGGTGCCCGGGGCGATCCCCGGAACGCGACCGTAGTCGCGGAAGTCGCAGCAGACGAAATGCGTCTGGCCGGCGCGGGCGTGCGAGGCGAGGAAATTGGCCCGCGTGATCTCCACGGCCTCGGCGAGTCGATCGGACCCGCAGACGACGCGCACATCGCCGCGGAACGCCGTCTCGATCAGTTCGAGCCCGGACCCGCAAAACGGATCCCAGACGACCTCGTCCTGCAGCCGCCCGGCCATTCGCGCGAGACACGCGGCGAGCGGCGGATGCGAGGCCGCGGGCACGTCCTCCTGCCGGTAGGCGAAGCGCGGATCGGGCACCACCTTCGGCGAAAGCTCGACCGATTGCCCCCCGGCGGTGGCGTGAATCTGCACCGTCCACGGCGCGCTCTGGGCGTCATTGAGAATCTCCGGGCAAAGCGCGAAGGCCCGATTCGCCAACTGCCGGACCGCGCCCCGCAAATGTCCGCGCCCGACGAAATCGAGCCGGTAACGGAGCGAGCCCTCGGTGAAAGCCTGAAAAAGGTGAAGCGCCCGCGGCGAAGTGATGATGCGCGCCAACGCTTCGATCATCGGCCCCTCGGCCTGCTCCGCCACGTGGCCGAGGACGAAACTGACCGAGCTGAAGCAGCGCAGGGCGTAGAGATCCTTCAGTCGAAATGCCGCCAGCGGCGCGAGCACGACAAGTCCGGGACCGAGGTCGAGGATGCGGAAGATTCGCATCAAATTGGGGGTCGCTTCGAGCTCGTCGCGGACGAATCCCTCCAGACCCAACCGGCCGCGCAGATGCACCCGCAGGCCGTCGGAATCGGTCAGCGCGCGGTCGAACCGAATCGCACTGGGCTGCTCACGTCGGGCCACGCTGGCGCGCACCTTCTGCACCGTCTGCGCCGGCAGGACGCCGCCCGCGCCTGCCGCCAGGGCCGCGAGCGTGGCGGTGCCGCCGATCTTGTCGAGGGTGCGGCCGAGAAATTTTTGCTCCCGCTCGGCCGGCGCCGCCTGCAGGAGCGCCAGCAATTCCGCCTCCTCCCCCGCCCCGGCGCCGATCTTCGGCAGCGCCGCCATGGCGTAGCGCCGCACCTTCTCGCCCGGATCCTGGAGCAGTCCGACGAGCCACCGCCTGACCTCCTCGCGCTGCGCCGCCGGGCCGGATTCCGTGAAGACCACGCCGACCGCCCGCACCAGCGAAACATTCTGCAGCCGCTCGTCCGCGCTGGCCGCATTGAAGCGGGGAACCTCCTGTCCCCAGAGCTCAGCCCAGCCCTTCTGCCGCAACGCCCGATACTGCTCCTTCGTCCGGCTTTGTTCCGCATTCTTCATCCCCCAAAGGACCAGAGGAATCCGGCCGCACAATTTGGGAACGCCGGGCAGATGGAGGTAGGGCATCTGATCGTTCAACCGGTAAAGATCAGCAGCAATTCTGCGCGGGGCGGCGCGGGCCGACGCGTCGGCCCTGGCTCCGACGCGTCCCGCTGCCTCCGGCGCTCGGCATCGAGGGGCCGCGATATACTGTCCGGTCTCTTTGGCCGAAATGCGGCTTCGCCCTCTGAGGGCGGCGTTCAATTCGCTCTTCCTTGGGATGGACTGGACGCGCGTGGGCCTTGCTTCAATTCCCCGAATCGTGGTAGTCCAAAGGGGTTATCTCGCGAGGACGCCCTCTTTTTCTTCTCGTCATGCTCACTCGACCTGTCTTTTGCGCCCAGCGCTTTCGCTCGCACGCCGATGATTTCGGCCGATGCGTTTCAGCCCTCGCCCTGGCGGCTGTCTTTGTTTCTCCCGCGCTCGCCCAAGGGCCGCTGGCGCCGCTCGCTGCGCCAGCTCCGACGTTGAAGGCGCTCGACGAAATCGAGCCTCGGATCAATGTGCAACGCTCGGTCAATCCTTTGCCCAGCGACGCGTCAAATCAGTTCATTATCAACACGGCGGGTTCCTACTATCTCAGCGCGAACATCGCCGGGGTCGCGTCGAAGGCCGCGATCCAGATCGCGGCGGATAATGTCACGCTCGACCTCGGGGGGTTCTCGATTTTAAACACGGGCGGGACCAACGGGGTCACCGTCGTTGGTCCGCGCAACAATGTGCGCATTCACCGTGGCATCATCGTCGGCGGGACGAACGGCATTTCCGGGGGATCAGGAAACGGGTTCGTGGTGGAGGATGTCGTGATCGACGGCCCCAGCGCGGTGGGCATCTCGTCGGCGGCGCGAAACGGGCGCGTCGAAGGCGTGACCGTGCGCGGCGGGTACACGGCCATCTCGCTCGGCCTAAGCCCTTCATTGATTTCCCGCTGCACCGCTTACAACACGAGCGGTTCGAATGGTGCCGCGGTTTTCGTCGCCGAATCCGTGCTCGATTCGAGCGTCAACACTGCCACGAACTCCAGCGCGTTCTCGGTGATTTCTGCGACCAACGTAACCCGCTGTACCGTCGCTTCCTGCGCGGGCAGTGGCAGCGGCACCACCAGCTACGCGATCAACGCGACCGGAATTGTCAGCGACTGCTATGTGACGAATTGCAGTGGCACCCCGGGCTTCACCGGAATCAGCGCGGGGAGTGTCTTCAACAGCACCGTGAACAGCTGCAGCTGCACGGGCGCGGCCACCGCGATCAGCGGGAGCACCCTGGTTTCGGGATGTACGGTCTCGGCCTTTTCCTGCACGGGCATTATGATCGCCATCAACAGCGTCGGAGGCCTGGCTCGGGACTGCATCGTCAGCGGCGTCACCCAGACCGCCTCCGGCAGCCAAAGCTGCACCGCCATCTATGCCCTCCAAACGGAAGATTGCCAGGTCAACACGGTAACCGGCAACAGCAGTGCGCCGGCCCTGGGGATCTCGGGTGGGACGCGCGCGGCCCGCTGCTTCGTGACCGCGGTGACAAATACGGGGACGGCCGGCCAAGCCTTCGGAATCGCGCTTTCCACGACGTCGGGGCTCGTCGATTTGTGCACGGTGTATAAGACAGGCGGGGACGGGATCTACCTGGACGCGAACGCCACGCGCGCCGCGGTCACCAACTGTGTCGTGACGAACAGCGGACTCTCCACTGCGGGAGCGGGCGGCATCACCGCACTCGGCGACTTTCAACGGATTGATGGGAACACGATTTCCGCGGGCAAGATTGGTATTTTGACCGGAGGAAAAAGTGTGGTGGTACGAAACGTCGTGCAAAATTGTGTGACGCCCTACTCTCTTTCCGCCACGGGAATGAACGGCGCCATCAACGTCACCACGGGAACAATCGGCGTGGCGGTTGGCCCGTGGGCAAATTTTCAACAATAGGCTTCAGGGTGGCGTGGCCCGCCTTCAACCTTCGGCCGCATCCCGCGCCGATCACTCGCGGGACTCGCTTCCCTTCGGATCCCACGTCGCCGGCGCCGCCCGATGGGCTGGGACGGCGAAAGTTTTCGGGATCCACGCCGGGAGCGAGTTCGTCGATGCGGGGAGAGCGATCGACCGACAAAGTGGGAAGACTTTTTTCAAAAATCCCCGAGGGATTCCGCGCCCCCCTCCGTTCCACCTCAAAGATGTCCACCGATCCACTCGATCCGATTCTCAACGAACTCGCGCAGCGGACGCTGCCCAAGGCGGGGGATGACTTCGCTGCCGACGTCTGGCGCGCGATCGAGGAGAGCCGCGGTTGGATTCCTGCCGCGCCCACACCATCACCTGATTGGTGGGACGAAATCTTCGCCTCGCTAAGACCGGCTCGTCTGGCGTTCGCCGGACTCAGCGTCGCGACGATCATCGGAGCGGGGGTCGCGGTGCTCGCCCCGCGGCCGGATGCCCCGGATCCCCGCCTCGCCTCGACGGCGCTTGGGCTCGATGCCTTTGCGCGCTCGGCGCCGCATCTTCCCTCCACGGCCTTTCCTCCTCCCTGATTTATCGCCGCCATGAAACGCTTTCTCCTCATCGCCCTCATTCTGCTCGCGGCCGCTGGCGCCGGCGCCGGGGCCAGTTTCGTCACGACCCGGGTCACAGCAACCCGGGCAAACGCCCACGCCGATTGTCCGGTCTGCGCGCCCAAAGGTCCGGCGGAAATGACCGCTTGGATGAACGCCCAACTCGGGCTCGCGCCGGAGCAGGCCCGGGCGCTCGCGCCGGCCGAGCAGCGCTTTCTCGAACGACACCGAAATCTGACGGCCACGCTGGACACCGCGAACCGCGATCTGGCCGCCTCTCTGCGGGAAGACGGCCGATATTCCGAGCGCGTCGCGTCGGCGGTCGATCGCATCCACACCGCCCAGGGCGAACTGCAAAAGGCGACGCTGGAACGCATTTTCGAAATGAAGGGGACGCTGCGGCCGGAGCAATATCAGTGTCTGCTGACGCTGGCCTCGGACGCCCTTTGCGCGCAATGCTGTGAGCCGGCGCGGTGATTCGCGCCCCTCATGTGGTTCTCGCGTCCGGTCCCCGACGACCCCGATCTCCCGCTCGTGCGCGCCGCGCAGGGCGGCGACGCTGACGCGTTCACCTCGCTCGTCCGGCAACACCAGGAACCGCTCTTCCGCTTCGCGCTGCGTTATCTCGCGAACGAAGAGGACGCCCGCGAGGTCGCACAGGAGGCGTTTGTCCGCGCGCATGGCGCCTTGCCCCGCTTCGTGCCCGGGGCCCGCTTTTCGACCTGGCTTTTTCAGATCACGCACAACCTCTGCCGGGACCGCGCCCGCTCGCGGGCGACGAAGCAGGCGCGCGTCACGGCCTCGCTCGATCTCGGCACGTTCGATCCGCCCGACTCCGCCGCGCGACCCGATGCGGCCGCCATCGCGCGCGAGGAAGTGGACGCGGTCGAGGCGGCCATTCAGGCGCTTCCCGATGAACTGAAGGCGCCGCTGATCCTCACCGCCCTCGAAGGTCTCTCGCAGCAGGAGACCGGCACGCGGCTGCGAATCAGCGCCAAAGCCGTGGAAACGCGCGTCTACCGTGCGCGGCAGCAACTTCGCCAGGCGTTGGAACGCTTTCGGCGGTGAGGCGAATTCCTCGCCGTCTGCCTCCCTGCGCGCTTGGCAGGGCCACGGCACTCGGTCACAACTGGATCGATCCATGCACCATCAGCGCACCTCGGAGATCGCCGGTCGACGCATGCTCGAGGCGCTGGGGTCCGGGACGCTCCCAGCGGGCCTGACGGAGGCCCATCTCGATGGCTGCGCGCTCGCCGACTTTCCGCGTGAGCTGCTGGAACTGACCGAACTCACGACGCTCAGCCTCTACGACAACCGGCTCGCCAACGTGCCGACTGAGATCGCCGGCTTGGGAAAGCTCCGCACGCTCAACCTCGGGCAGAACCGGCTCACTGCCCTCCCATCCGAGTGGGGCGGTTTCGGCGAGCTCGAAATGCTCGACCTCGGCCACAACCAGCTCTCCACGCTCCCCGAGAATCTCGGACAGCTGACGAAGCTCGCGTTTCTCTACGCGAGCGACAACCAATTGCGCTCCCTCCCCCGCTCGTGCGGGAGCCTGCGCTCGCTCCGTTATCTGAATCTGACCGACAACCGATTCACCGAGCTGCCGGACTGGATCAGGGAGCTGCGGGCGCTCGGGGAGCTGCGCCTTTACGGTAATGCGCTCGCGACGCTCCCGGCCGAGATCGGCGAGCTGCGAAATCTCGTCGAACTGCATTTGGACCGGAATGCGCTGGAGACGCTACCGGACACGATCGGCGACCTGGCGGCGCTCCGGACCCTCGTCCTGCAGTCGAACCAGCTCACGACCCTCCCCGAATCGATCGGGCGGCTGACGGAGCTGACGCATCTCGACCTCCGCTTCAACCGGCTGGCCCGAGTCCCCGACGGTCTGAGCGCGCTCCGCTCGCTGGAGTTTCTCGACCTGCGGGCGAACGCGCTCACCGCGCTGCCGCCCGCGATCTGGGGCCTGCCAAACCTCCGCAAGCTCGACCTGCGTTGGAATCGGTTCGCCCCTCTCCCCGACGCCGTCGCCGAACTCGCGGCTCGTGGCTGCGTTGTTTACGCATAGTAGAACGGACAACCCGCCATTGCTGCGCAGTTTTCCGCGCGGGCCGGCAGCGATTGCGCAGCGCGGGGATGTCGGTCACGCTCCCGATCCTCCTTCCGAATCCCGTCCATGCATCGCTCCCTTCTTCCCTTTCTCCTCGCGAGCGTTCTGCTCGCTCCGGCCCTGACCGCGCAGGAACCCCGCCTCCTGACGCTGAACGAGGTCGTCGAAAAAAACGCCGCGGCCCGCGGGGGACTCGATGCCCTCCACGCCTTGAAATCGGTGCGGTTGTCGGGCCGGATGCTCGTGAACCAAGGGCAGATCGAACTCGGCTACGCCCAGACCAAAAAAGCACCCGGCATCGTCCGCACGGAAGTTTCGCTGCAGGGCCTGACGATGGTGCAGGCGTACGATGGCACGCAGGCGTGGCAGATCTCGCCCTTCCAAGGGCGGAAGGATCCGGAAAAGATGTCGGCCGACGACGCGAAGGCCCTGATCGAGGACGCCGATCTGACGGGTTTCCTCGTCGATGCGAAAGCCAAGGGCAGTACCGTGGAGGACGCGGGCCGGGCGGACGTCGACGGCACGCTGGCCTACAAGCTGAAGGTCACGCTGAAAAACGGCGATACTGCGTGGGTTTATCTCGATCCGGAGTATTTCCTCGAAATTCGCATCGTGAGCCAGCGGATCGAGCGGGGGGCGCAGGTGGAAATCGAGACGGACCTCGGTGACTACGAGAAAGTGGGGGGCGTGTTTCTGCCGTTCTCGGTCGAAGCCGGCCGCAAGGGCGGGACAGATAAACAGAAGATCGTGATCGAAAAAGCCGACGCCAATGTCGCGGTCGAGGACTCGACCTTCCAGTTCCCTGCGGCCGCGGCGCCGAAGTCGAAATAATCTCCCACCTTCCCGACCCATGCGCATTTCCCACTATCTCCTGACTGGCTCTCTCCTGCTCGCCGGGGTGGCCTTCGCCGCCGATCCGGCGCCGTCGTATTCCTCCGCCACGATCTCGGGCCTCGGCGCCCGCAACATCGGCTCCGCGGCGATGAGCGGCCGCATCTCCGCTTTCGCCGCCAGCAAGGAACCCTCGGGCAAGATCACGCTCTTCGTCGGCGCCGCGAGCGGCGGCGTCTGGAAGTCCGAGGACGCCGGCACGATGTACAAACCGGTGTTCGACGAACAGCCCGTGCAATCGATTGGCGCGGTGGCGCTCGACCCGGCAAACACGAAGAATGTCTGGGTGGGGACGGGCGAAGCGTGGACGCGCAACAGCGTTTCGATCGGCGACGGCATTTATAAATCGACCGACGGCGGGGATACCTGGTCGCACTCCGGCCTGCCGAAGTCCGAGCGGATCGCGCAGATCATGGTGCACCCGAAGCAGGGCGACACCGTTTTCGCCGCCGTGCCGGGGCCGCTCTGGAGCGACTCGACCGATCGCGGGCTCTATCGCACGACCGACGGCGGGAAGAACTGGGATCAGGTGCTGAAGGGGGCGAACGCCTCGACTGGGGCCTCGACCATCGCGATGGACCCGACGAACCCGGACGTGATGTTTGCGGGCCTCTGGGATTTCCGTCGCAAGGGCTGGACCTTCCGGTCCGGCGGTGAAGGCCCCGACGCTCCCTCCGGAAGCGGACTCTATCGCACGAGCGATGGGGGCGCGACGTGGACCGAACTGACGCCGGAGGCCAATCCCGGCTTCCCGAAGAAGCCCTACGGCCGCATCGCGGTCACGATCGCGCCTTCGAACGCGAAGCGCGTTTACGCCTTCGTCGAGTCGACCGAGAGCGCTCTCTTCGTTTCCGACGACGGCGGGCAGACGTGGGACAAGCGGGACAAGAGTAACTGGATGGTCTGGCGCCCATTCTACTTCGCCCGCCTGATCGTTGATCCGAAAAACCCTGACCGCGTCTTCAAGACCGACGGCGCGCTGATCGTGAGCGAGGACGCCGGCAAGAGCTTCTCCGTCGTGGGTGGCTTCGTCGGCATGCATGGCGACGTCCACGAGGTCTGGATCGATCCGGCCAATTCGCAGACGGTGATCGCCGGAGACGACGGCGGTATGTGGTACTCGTCCAACGGCGGGAGCAAGTGGTGGAAAGCCGGCAATCTTCCCGTCTCGCAGTTCTATCACGTCAGCGTCGACGACCACGAACCCTACCGCGTGTATGGCGGCCTGCAGGACAACAGCTCGTGGGTGGGTGAATCGCAGTATCCGGGCGGGATCACGAACTCCCAGTGGGAAAACATGTACGGCGGTGACGGCTTCTACATGTTCGCTGATCCGTCGGATCCCGATTGTCTTTACGCCGAGTACCAGGGCGGCTTCATCGCCCGGATCAACCGGCGCACGCGCCAGATTCGCGACATTCAGCCGAAGGCCGGCTACAAGGAAAAACTCCGCTTCAACTGGAACACTCCGATCGCGCTTTCTCCGAACGAGAAGGGGACGATCTACATTGGCTCCCAGTTCCTCTTCCGCTCCAAAGACCAGGGCCAGACTTGGGATCGGATTTCGCCCGATCTCACCACGAACGATCCCGAGCGGCAGAAGCAGGAGCTCTCCGGCGGCATCACGGTGGACAATTCCGCGGCCGAGATGCACACGACCATCTACGCGATCAGCGAGTCGCCCAAGGACAAGCAGGTCATCTGGGTGGGCACCGACGACGGTAACCTGCAGCTTACCCGGGACGGCGGAAAGACGTGGAAGAACGTCATCGCGAACGTGCCTGGGCTTCCAAAGTCCTCGTGGGTGAGCTGGGTGCAGGCGGGAAATTTCGAAGCGGGAACGGCTCACGTCACCTTCGACCGCCACACGAACGGAGACATGGCGCCGTACGCCTACCGGACCACCGATTTCGGCGTCACCTGGACGCCGCTCGTGACCGCGGAAGCGCCGAAGGGGGTGCGCGGCTACGCCCATGTCATCAAGGAAGACCTCTTGAAGCCAGGCCTGCTCTTTCTCGGCACCGAGTTGGGACTTTTCATCTCGATCGATGGCGGCAAGGCGTGGGCGCAATTCAAAGGCGGCCGCTTTCCAGCGGTGGCGGTGCGTGACCTCGCGATTCAAGCCCGGGAGAACGACCTCGTCCTCGCCACGCACGGGCGCGGCATCTGGATCATCGATGACATCACGCCCCTCCGGGCGCTCACCCCGGAGTTACTCGCGCAGGAGGCGACCTTCGTCGCGGCGCGTCCGGTGCTCCAGCGCATCGAGGGACAGGGCGGCTGGGCCAACGGCGACGCCGTCTTCGTCGGCGAGAATCCGCCCGATTCCGCCGTCATCACCTACTACCAGCGCTCGCGGCATCTGTTCGGGAAGATGAAGCTCGAGGTCCTCGATGCGAGCGGTCGCGTGGTCGACCAGCTGCCCGCGAGCAAGCGGCCGGGACTGAATCGCGTCTACTGGACCATGCGCGAGAAGCCGCCGCGGGTCCCTCCGGCCGTCCAGATCGCCGGCGCCGGCACCCGCGGACCGCGGCTCCTGCCCGGCACCTACACCGTCCGCCTGACGAAGGGCGGGAAGGTTTCCGAGACCCAGCTCAACGTCGGACTCGACCGGCGCGTCCGCTTCAACGTGGCCGATCGGAAGGCGCAGCATGACGCCGCGATGAAGGTGCACGGCCTCTTCGGCGCGGAGAGCGCCCTGCTCGACCGAATCCTCTTCCTCCGCTCCGGCGTGGCCAAAGCCGCCGCCGCCGTACCGAAAGGCGCGGCCGTTGCGCAGAGCCTCACCGCCTTCGACGCGAAAATCGACGCCGCGCGCAAGCAGATCGTGGCCACCACGGAAGGCGGGGCGATCACCGGCGAGGAGCGCCTGCGCGAGCACACGGATCAAATCTACGGCGCGATCATCACCTTCGAAGGAAAGCCCGGCGAATACCAGATCGCCCGCATCGCCGCGCTCCAGCGCGAGCTCGATGACGTCACGGCCCAGTTTGCCCAGCTCGTGGACAAGGAGCTTCCTGCCTTGAACACCGCCCTGAAGGCGGCCGGACAACCGGAAATCGGCGCTCCCCCGGCGAAGGTTGCCGTCACGGAGATCGAGGTCGGCTCCGGTCATCTGACGCGTCGCGGGCGCGATGAAGGCATCGTGAAGCTGCTGCCGACCGACTTCACCATTCTGCGATGAGAGGAGCGGAGCGGGGACGCGGAGCCGGAGTCCTGTGAAGCGGCCGGTTCGGAACTACGGCGCGATTGCCGCGGCTGGCGATGGGCACAGCGGGCGAACGAAATTCTTCGCCCGGGGGGACGATCTACGCGTATCGTCCCCCTGATGCCCCCGAAGTCGGCCAAGCCGCGCCGCCAGCCGCGCCTGAATCCTGTCTCGGAATCCAGCGAGGATCACCTCGAACGGATTCACGAACTCATGGAGGAGAAGGGCTATGCCCGCGTGAGTGACATCGCCGAGCGGCTCGGCATCGCGCGTCCCAGCGTGACGAATATGGTCCAGCGACTCGCCACGCGCGGGCTCGTGAACTACGAGCGCTATCGCGGCCTCACGCTCACGGAGCAGGGCCGAGCGGTCGCGCGCTCCATCAAGGCACGCCATCAGGTGCTGACCGAATTCTTCGAGCTCCTCGGTCTCGAGCCGAAGCTCATCGCGGACGAGGTCGAAGGGATCGAGCACCATCTCAAGCCGCCCACGCTCGATGCCCTCGCGGCCCTTAGCGCCTACTGGCGGGCGCACGGCGCCGAACATGCCAAATTGCTCAAGGCGGTGAAGCTCGACGCGGCGAGCGGAAAGATTCCCACCTGACGAGGCGGTCTCACTCGTACCGGATCGTGGGATTGATCAAACCGTAGAGGAGATCGACGGCGAGATTGATGAGGATGAACTCGAACGAGAAGAGCAAGACCTCCGCCTGGATCACCGGGTAATCGCGCATCTCCACGGCGTCGACGAGCAAGCGGCCGAGGCCCGGCCAGTTGAAAACGCGCTCCACGACGATGGAGCCCCCGAGGAGGAAGCCGAACTGGAGACCCATCATCGTCACCACCGGAATGAGCGCATTCCGAAACGCGTGTTTGAGCACCACGACCCGCTCGGAGAGGCCCTTGGCGCGGGCCGTGCGGATGTAGTCCTCCTGCAGGATCTCCACGAACGCCGAGCGCGTGAAGCGCGCCATGATCGCTGCCACCGCCGCCCCGAGGGTGAGCGACGGGAGCACGTAGTGGCGCCAGCTTTCCGCGCCCACAACGGGCAGCCAGCCCAGTTTCACCGCAAAGATCTGGATGAGCACCATCCCGAGCGCGAAAGCGGGAAACGAGATGCCCGTCACCGCGAGCATCATCCCCAGCCGATCCGGCCAGCGATTCCGCCAGACCGCCGCCACCACTCCCAGCGCGAGGCCGAGCGCGACCGACCACGCCATGCTGCAAACCGTCAGTCCGAACGTGGGCCAGAACCGCTCGGCGATCTCGGTCGAAACCGGGCGCCGCGTGCGGATGGATTTCCCGAAGTCGCCCTGCAGCGCCCCGCCGAGGAAACGGAAGAATTGCACCGGCAGCGGCCGGTCAAAGCCAAGGTCCTTTCGGACCATTTCCACCGTCTCCGGCGTCGCGTCCGATCCCGCCGCCAGCCGCGCCGGATCGCCCGGGAGCAGATGAACAAAGAGAAAGACCAGCACCGCGACGATCAGGAGCGTCGGAATCAGCCCCAGCAGACGTTTCAGCGCGTAGGGCAGCATGCGACGCGGCGCGAAAGACTAGATCAGCGCCGGGTCGTATTTGATCCCGGCCCGGTCGAGCATTGACTGGTATTCCTCGACGAAGCTGACCGTGCGGTGGTGTTCCTCCTGCTTCGCGATGTAGCGGCGCACCGCCGCCACGCCGGAAGGGCTCACGGAAAAAACGCTGTAGCCCTCCTGCCATTCAAAGAGGTGCACGCCGAGCCGCGTGTGCACCCAGGCGGACGACGCTTCCTTCATCTGTTTCATGACTTCCGCCGCGGAGCGATTCGGCGGCAGATTCGCGAGGACGTGGACGTGCTCGAGGTGTCCGCCGATCGCGAGCGGCTTCGCCCACGTTTCCCGCATGCAGTCGCCGATGAAGACGTGAAGCTGGTCACGCCATTCGGCGTCGATGAGCGGCAGGCGGCCCTTCGTTGTGAGGACGAAGTGGAGGAGGATGTGGTGGTAGGTGGAGCCCATGCGAGAAATCGCGGGTCGTTCGGGGTACCCTCCTGTTCTCGACGGTACCGCCCCGCGTCAGCAAGCGCGGACTTTAACGCGCGAAAGACCCCCCCACCCCACCGCCGCTACGCGAGGCAGCGGCGCAGATCGTTCTCGATCTTCGCGGCATCGAGCTTCTTCCCGATGAAGACAAGCTGGCTGCGGCGCGTCTCGCCGGACTTCCACGCCCGGTCCCAGAAGATGTGGAAGCGATTGTTCACGCCGTGAAAGATCGCGCGGTGCTCCCCGCCGGCGACGGACAAAAAGCCCTTCGAGCGGTAGACCTTCTCCTTCTCGGACAACCTCTGAACGTACGCCTCGAACTTGGCCACCTCGAACGGTTGATCGAACTCGAACGCGCAGGACGCGATGTCGGCATGCGAACGATCCTCGCGCAGTTCGTCGAGAAACTTCGGATCGACCGCCAGCTTTCGCTCCACGTCGAACGCGTGAACATCGAGCAGCAGGTTCAGCTTCACCTTCGAGTGCTCCGAGCGAATGATCGCAGCGTGTGGGTTCAGCTTCCGGAGGCGGTCGTAGACGCCGTTGAGGCGATCCTCGGTGACCAGATCCGTCTTATTGAGCAGGATGGTGTCGGCCATCGTGATCTGCGCCTCCGCGACGTCCGTCTCCTTGAGCTGCCGGAGAATGTTTTCCGCGTCGACGAGCGTGATGATGCCGTCGAGCTGCACGTACTTCTGCAGGGCCGGGATGTTCAGAAATGTCTGGGCGACGGGGCCGGGATCGGCAATGCCGGTGGTCTCGATGAGGAGATAGTCGAAGCCGCCTCGCTTGAGCAGCTTCTGGATGCCGAGAACGAGATCCTTGCGGACGGTGCAGCAGACGCAGCCATTGGCGAGCTCGACGACCTCATCCCGCTGGTTCTCCACGAGCGAGCCGTCGATACCGACCTTGCCCACCTCGTTCACGATCACCGCGAATTTGTACGCGCTCTGCTCGCGGAGGATGTGATTTAGGAGCGTCGTCTTTCCGGCGCCGAGAAAGCCCGTGAGGATGCTCACCGGAATGATGCGTCGGGCTTGGGGCGGCGGGGCGGACAAGGATTCTTCGAGAACGGAACTCATGGCGGGAAACTAACGAGCCGGCCTGCCCTCTCAAGCAGCCCGGCCCGTTAAAATGAGATGGTGACGAAGATCAGCGCACTTTCCGCAGGAGCGGCAGTCCGGTCTTTTCGTTTTCGTCCACGGAGTATCCGGCGGGAAGCGCGTCGATCGCGCCGGCCTTCGTCTCGCCCGCGAAGAAGAATAACTTCACCATGTGCCCACCCTTGAGCATCTGATCACGCTCGTGCAGGAAGTAAGTCTTGCCGCTCTTCTTGCTCTGAACGCTGAACGCCATAATCGAAATCTCCGGGGAAAGCCTGGGGGGTGACGACGCCAGCACCTCGACTTCAATCGACGATGCCGGCCTTCTTCAGCGTGTTGTAGATGCCGTTCTTGGCCATCGTCTTCAGGGCGCGCGCGGTGCACTTGACTTGGACGTGCGTGCCGAGCTCCGGAACGAAGATATTCTTCTTGTGCAGATTCGGCGTGAAGGTGCGCGGCGTCATCGCCGTCACGTGGCGCCCGACGCCACCCTGCTTCTTGCCGAGACCGCGGCGGTGGATTTTGTGGCCGCGGCTGACGCGCGCTCCGGTAATTTCGCAGACTTTAGCCATAAGACGGTAGAGGAGAAATGGGCGGGAAAGGTGGGAGGGGTCCCCCCTGGGGTCAAGCGCTTATTTTTCTTTGCGGAATCGCAAGCGAAAGGTTGCCCGGAGGGCGCGCCAGCACGTAGGAGTGTCGCGTGCCTGCTCCTGCTCCCAGTCTTCTGCGCGTCGGAATTGTGGGCGCGGGCGGTATCGTGAGAGAACGCCACCTCCCCGGTCTTCTCCGCATCCAAGGGGTCGAAATTGTCTCGCTCTGCAACTCGACGTCGGCCAGCACGGAGCGCTTCCGCCGGGAATGTCTGCCAGACGCCCGGGGGATCGACGACTGGACGGCGCTGGTGACCGATCCTCGGATCGACGTGGTCTGGATCGGGGCGCCCCCGTCTCTCCATTCGCCGGTGAGTCAGACGGCGCTCGAGGCCGGCAAACACGTTTTCTGCCAGGCGCGCATGGCGATGAATCTCGAGGAGGCGGAGCAAATGCTGGCCGCAGCGCGCCGGCATCCCTCCCTCGTGACGATGCTCTGCCCCTCCCCGCGCGGGATGCGCGGAGATCTCGTGATGAAGAAGATTGTCGCCGATGGGGTCATCGGGCCGATCCATCAGGTGCGGCTGCACAGCTTTCACGACCAATACTTGGATCCGGAGAAGCCCGCGCACTGGCGCCAGAAAACGGAAATCAGCGGGTTGAACGTCCTCACCCTCGGGATCTACGCCGAAGTCCTGCAACGCTGGCTGGGGCGGATCACCCGGCTGCAGGCCCGCTCGAAGATCCTCCACGCGCAGCGCGAGGACTACGAGGTGTGCATCCCTGACCTCGTCAATGTGCTCTGCACGTTCGCGAACGGCGCCGAGGGGGTGCTGGAGTTTAGCGGCGTGTCGTCCTGTGCGTCGTCCGATCGCCTCGAGTTATACGGCAGCAAGGGTTTGCTGACCTACGATTTCAGTCGGGAGGAAATCTATCTCGCGCGGCGAAGCAAGACGCCCGAATGGGAGCCGGTCGAGATCCCCAAAAACCTCGCGCAGGACTGGTCGGTCGAGGCTGATTTCGTCTCGGCCGTCCGCTCGAACGGCCGCCTCCGTCCCAGCCCGGATTTTTCCGAAGGCGTGCGCTACATGCGCGTGGTTCAGGCCGTGGCCGATTCGCTGGCGGAGGGTCGCGAGGTCAAGGTGCCGAACTGAAGCGCCCGGACCGAGCTCGGAATATTCGTGCTCGGCTTTCGTGTCATCTTGGCTGGCTCGGGAAGCTCCGCAGAGAATTTCGGAATAAGCAGGGTCGGCAGGACGTCTTGTTCCCGTGGCCCGTTGCGAAACGCGGCATCGAAAGCATCCTTCCGCGCCGTATTCCACCTGTGCCGCCCGCTCCTGCCTCCCTTCCCCGTCATCAGGAGTCCGCGGTCAGCCCGCCGCCGGGCCCTCGATCGCCCGTCGCATTTTTTCTCATCCTCAGCGCCGTCGCGGCGACGTTCGTCGCCGGACTCGCTGGTCTCTTTGGCCGGGGCTCCGACGCCGTGCTTTGGGTCAGCGCCGCCTATTTCATCTACGAACTCGGGATCGCGCTCGTCTTCGCCTTCGCCACGAGCCGGGCGCTGCGGGCCCGCTCGCGCCGCGGCGGAGTGGTCCCGCGGGTCGAGGGGACGGTCGCGCCCATGTCCGTGTTGATCGCGGCGCACAACGAGCGGGCGTGCATCGCGAGCACCATCGAGAGCGTGCGCCGACAGGGAGGAGTCGAGTGGGAGATCGTCGTCGCCAGCGATGGGTCGGACGACGGGATGAACGACTTCCTGATCGGGACCTATCAAATGACGCCCGTCGGGGCGGGAGACGAGGGCGTGCTCTGGCGCTCGGTCGTCGAGCCTCGCCTCGCCCTCCTCGCGCTCCCGAAGATCGGCAAGGGACGGGCTTTGAATGCGGCGCTCGCGGAAGCGCGGTACGAAATCGCCTGCACGCTCGATGCCGACACCGCTCTCGAGTCGGACGCGTTGCGCGCGCTCTCGGCCGTCTTTCGCGATGCCGGCGTGGCCTCGGCCGGCGGATTTCTCTACGTGCGCAATACGCGCCCGGGCGGACCGCTCCTCGCGCGGTATCAGTATTGGGAATATCTCAAAAACTTCCTCTGGCGGCTTGGCCTCGTGCACATGGACGTCTGCCTGCAGGTCTCCGGGGCGTTCGGGGCCTTCCGCCGCTCCACGCTCATGGAGCTGGGCGGCTTCAGCACCACCAGCGCGGTCGAGGACTACGAGATCATTTTCCGTCTGCACGAGCGGCTTCGCCTGGCGCAGAGACCGGATCGACGCGTGGAGGTCGCGCCGGGGGCCGTGGCGCTGACCGACGGTCCGGAAACCGCGGGCGCTTTCATCGCCCAGCGCACGCGCTGGTTCGCGGGCTTCCTCGAGACCCTCTGGCGCTACCGTCGCATGGTGGGAGACCCCCGACACCGCGCGCTCGGACTCGTGCTGCTCCCCCTGAAGTGCGTCGATGCGGTGCTCCCGCTCTGGGGTTTTTTCTCCTTGCTCGTGCTCCTCGGGGCGCTTGCGAGTCAGCAGGCTCACATCCAGCTCGCCGCCGGGGCGATCTTCGTCGGGAAGATCACGCTCGAATCCGCGACCGCCGCACTCCTCTGGCGCTGGCACCGCGCGCACTTTCCGACGCGGACCGGGGTGGGCCGGCTCTGGCCGTTCATCCTGACGGAGGGGCTCGTCTTCCACTGGTTCCGGCAGATCGCCGTGCTGCGTTCCTATGGGCGCTTTGCGCGCGGCGAGCGGGCCTGGACGCCGATCCGGGCCGCCGGGCGTGACCCGTTTCCTTTGCGGCAGCCGCTTGATGCGTCCGAACAATAGGCGATGATGCGGGACACACCCGCGCGGAACGACATCCCGTTCCGCGCCCGCGAGATGTCAAAAAAGAAACCGAAGAAGTCCCTGAAAGCGTTCCGCAAGTTCCTCGTCAGGCGGAAGCCCGGTGCCCCCCACGTCGAGCCGAAGTCCCTCCGGGCCAAACGGAAAAAGCCCAAGGCCAAGAGCGTGAAGACCGGAAAAGGGGTGAAGGCGGTTAAAGGCAAGACGCCGCCGGGTAAGACGCCCCCGGTTCGATCCGTCCTCGCCACGCCGCTCCAAGGAACGCTCCGGGCGGCCAGCTTCGCCGCGCGCAAGCACATGGGGCAGAAGCGGGCCGACGGGATTACCCCCTATTTCTCCCACGTGGCCCGCGTCGCCTTCGTCCTTTCGCATGTCTTTGGCGTGCACGACGAGGAGCTGATCTCGGCGGCCTTCCTCCATGACACGCTGGAGGACACCGCGACGGACTACGATGAAATCGCGGAAAATTTCGGCGAGGAAGTTGCCGACATCGTCGTCCTCCTCACGAAAAACAACATGCTGCCGAAGCGCGTGCGCGAGCGGGAGTATGAGATGCGTCTGATCGCGGCGCCCGAGCGCGTGAAAATCGCCAAGATGGCGGACCTCTACGACAATCTCAGCGACCGCGTCACCTCGACGAAAATCCTCAAGACCACGCAGACCGCCGAGCGCCTGCTGCGCGCCTTTGGACCGCTGCTGCTCACGCGGGAAGGCACCGGGGCGCACGCCCGCACGGCGCAGCTCCTCGTGCAGATCAGACTGGCGCAGCCGGACACCACGGGCGGGCCGCACATGGCGCTCTGAACGGTGGATTCGGTTTTCAACACCCGAGCCACCGAGAGGTCTAACTGCCCGTGATTTCCGCGTCCGATCAAATCGCGGCCGAGCTGAGCCCGGCCCGGCGCTATTTTGTCTTCGCGCTGGTGCTGACGATCGGCATTCACGCCGGTCTTTACGGAATTTCACGCGTCACGCGGATCGAGGCGCTGAGCCCATCCTACTATAACCGGATCATCCCCCGGAGCTTCACCGTGAAGCCGGTGGAGATCGATCCGAAGACCCTGGCCGACGCCGATCCGAAACCGACCCCGCGACCACCCGCAAAGCCGCTGACGGACATTTCCACCCTACAGCTGGGGGCGAAGCAGCCGTCGCTCGATGAACTCATCGCGAAGGCGGACCAGGTCATCGCGGCCCCCGAAGTCCTTGAGAAATCGATCGTGCAGGACAAGCCGCAGGTCGCTCCTAGCGCCGCGCTCGCCAAATCGCTCGCGGACACCTTGAAGCCATCCGATGCGCCGCCGGGCGAGCCGGGATCGATGCTCGACCAACTCGCAGAATCGAAGCTCCCGGCCAACGGGCGACCGCTGATCGAGATGCCGAAAAGCAAGCCGGGCGAAGCCGGCGGCAATGCGGCACCAGCGCCGGGAGAGGGCACGTTCTCCTCGCTCGATGGGATTCTTTCCCAAGGAGGCGTGGTGAGCGATCGCACCGCTCCCATCCTCCTACCGACGGATCTGCTCTTCGACTACGATCACTTTGAGCTCCGGCCCGAGGCCCTCGATTCGCTGCGCAAACTCGGCCAGCTCATCCTGCGAAACCCGAACGCCGACTTCCTGATCGAAGGCCACACGGACGCCTTCGGTTCCGCCGTTTACAATGTCACCCTGAGCGAACGCCGTGCGCTTTCCGTCAAGCAGTGGCTCGTGGGCGAGATGGGAATCGACGCCGCCCGGATTTTGACGAAGGGCTTCGGCAGTTCGAAGCCACTCGCATCCGTCGCCGGAACGGTGGAGCAGCAGAGGCTGAATCGACGGGTCGAGATCGTGATCAAGACGCGTCGGCGGTAGGAGCAGAAACCGCCAGATTGCGCTGACTCAACGCCGAAAACTTGGTCCCCGAGCCCACGGAAAGCCTCACCGCCTAACTTTAGCGCCGTTTCGAGATTGTTTGCCACCTCCATCCCAAACGTTTGACCTGGAATGGGGAACTTGCCACGAACCGATGGCCCGGTTGGGAGGGCGGTGCACTTTCGACGTTGCACGTAGGGGACGTTTCTTGCCCTCGGATGCGATTTTTGAAACTGGTGGGCGGATTCCCGTGGTATAACCCCTCGAGGGGTGACTCGCTCCTCGATTTTTGGCACCCCGACCGGATTCCCGATTCAACGCCAAGACTCAATCACCGTCAGTTGTTTGCATGCCCTATTCCTCGTTCCCAACCCTGCTCCATATGCTCAACTCCCGCATCCTCGCCTCTGTCGCACTCGCCGTCGCCGCGCTCGGCGGATTCACCTCGGTCAGCAACGCCCAGACCGTCATCTCATCCGTTCCCTATACCATCGCGAATTCCGGCGCCTACGTCGTCGACCGGAACCTGATCATTGCGAACGGCACCCTCAACTGCATCACCATCAATGCTCCAAATGTCGATTTGGACCTTGGAGGATTTTTCGTTTCCGGACCTGGCAGTATCTTCTCCACTTCCGCCGCCAGCGTCTTTGTGGCCGACGTGAGCAATGTGACCGTCCGGAACGGAACGCTCGCGAACAATGCCTACGGAATACGTTTCACAGGGGGAGCGACGAACGGTATCAATTATCGCGTGGAAAACGTCGTTTTCACCCGCCTCTATCTTGATGGAATCTTGACAACCGCCGTCAACACTTCAGCGAGCCTGATTCGCAACTGCTTCTTCAGCCAAATCGGCGGAAGCACGACCGCTAACAACGGGAAAGCCGCGGCAATCTGCTGTTCCGGAGGCTGGCGCATTGACGGCTGCGTGATTACGAACGTTTTCAAGACGCCCGCCCAAGGCAGCGGGCTGGGCTACGGAATCGACGGGCTCGCCGGCTCCTTTTACATCGGCAACACTATTTCCACTTGCGATGTCGGCCTCCAGTTCGGGAAGTATCAGAATAACTTGACGAGCGGATGCGCCACTCCGTTTCAATTGGGAACCGACGCGGGCGGGAATAACTAGGGACTTGTCAGGAGACTCTTCGCAGCGGCGGACCTCGGTCGAGGCGGTGATGGAGTCGGCCTCGTCTGCGGTCTGGTTGGCGTGTCGGGCGGCGAGGATTTCCTCAGCTTCGCCGGGCGGCTTGCCTCGCCTCGGGAAGATCGTCGGTGCGCTGCTCGGCGAGCGAGCGCGCGGCGGCGGAAGCGCGTCCCGGAGTTCTCCCGTCGCGCGGCGATCCTTCAAAGGAAGGCGGCCAGCGGCAGGAGGCAATCGCTGGCTCGGGCTCGCTGGCTGGCGGCGTGGCGGGCGAGAGCGGCGTGGGGTCGGGTCTCCCAAAGCGAGACCAGCGCGGCGAGCAATCCGCCGGCGAGAGGAACTCCCATTTCGCCAGCCGCCGGAGCGTCGCATTCCTCCAGCATGCCCCGCAGCTTTTGACCGCGGCTGAAACCCGTCCAGGGCGTGCCCGCGAGCGTCGCGAAGACCGAGAAATGGTAACGCATCGAAACGGCGATGGCGCAGCAGGCCAGCCGGGCGACCATCTCCTCCGGATGCATCCAGCGCGGCGGCAGAAGCGCCGACGGGGCGCGCAGATACTGCTGAACATGCGCGGCGGCCGCGGCATCGAAAGGGCTCCCGGGACGGATCTCGTTGCAGAGGAAGAGGACTCGCGCGCCGGTCCGGGCGTTGAAGGCATCAAGCTCGGCGGCGATGCCGGCGTAGAATTCGTCGCTTTCGGCCCAGTCTTCGTGCACGACGTTGACGCCCACGACCGGGCCGGGGCCAAGCAATTCTGCGACCTCGGCGCGTGCGGCGGCGAGACTAACCGGGCGATCCAGGCCCCACGCGAGATCGGCCGCGAGCGTGATCTGCCCTGCCGGCACACCCGCGGCGCGCAGGGCGGCCGCGCTCGCCTCCTCGCGGACGGAAAAAGCCGCCATCGCGCCGCAGAACTGCTCGCGAAAACGCGCGCTCGACGCCTCCGCCGGCGTGGGATGAATCCCGACGCTGAGCGCATAGACCGGGCTGCCGCCGGCGCGGACATCCGCGATGGAAGCGACGAGTTGGGCGATCGGCCATTCACCGCCGTGCATGTCGGTCACGACGGTGCCACCGATGATCACGCCAGCGTCACATACCCGGCGCAAACGCCCGCATTCCGCGGCGTCGAGGTGGTGCACGAACTCCGTCTGCGGCCGCCGCCGCCACGGGCCCAGGCTCTCGACTTCGAGCGTGAGATGCACATGGGGCGGCAACGCGCGGTCGAAGACATCAAAGACCGCACTGTCCCCCAGATTGCCCGCCCAGTGGCCCATGTAGAGTCCGTGCAGATGCAGCGCGTGCGGGCTCTCTTCCCGTAGGGCGGGGTCGGCGCTCATCGTGATGCTCGCACCGGGATACTCAGAAGACAGGTTCACGGGCGCAGAAAGATTTGGGCGTAGCGGTCGGCCCAGTCCGGACGGCTGCGGTCGAGGTCTTCCAGCTCGAAGTAGTACACGCCTGGTTCCGTCCGCCAGTGGTGCCGGCAGGCCCGCCAGCCGTCATGAATTTCATCGATCCGACCGGTGAAGGGAATGAAGCCTGCGGCCCGGACGCGGGGTTTCAGGTCGAGATCCATCCCGGCGCAGGCGAGCACGGCCCGCGGGCGCGCCGCCGCGAGAGCGTGATCTAGCACGGGTTCGGCCCGCGGCCGGTCGAGGTGGATGAGCACGTTCTGGCAAAAAACGACGTCCGCCGAGGGCAGCACACCGGACTCGGCGGCGTCAGCGGTCTCGAAACGCAGTCCCGCCTGGAGCCGTTCCCGCGGCCGAAAGAGCGCGTCGCCCGCCGCTTCGAACCAGCGGTCCCGCCAGCCGTGTGGATCTCCGCCCTCCCCGGGGAAAACCTCGTCAAAGAGGTGCGCAGGATAGATGCCCTGCCGTCCGAAGTCCGTGTTGGCTGGCAGAAAATCGGTCGAGAGCGAGCGCACCTCGAGGTGGGGGGCGCGTTCGCGCAGGGCGATGAGAAAGGAGAGCGCTTCGCAGCCGATGCTCCCGCCGATGTGCAGGACTTCAATGGTGCACGCCTGCGGCCACGTGAGGGCTGTCACATCCGCGAGCGTCTCGAGCTGCGCCAGGTTGCGGAAAAAGCAGGTGGTGTTCGAAAGCTGCGAACGATAACCGGCCGTTCCTGCCTGAGGGAGGAGGCCAGTGGGAGCGAGAGGGTTGAGTGACATGGAATGAAGGAATTAGCTGCGGTCAGGCACCAGGAAGCGTCCAGGAGACGGTGGCTCGCCGACCGTCAGAGTATGGCGCTGATGCGTCCGGCATACCCTAAAAAAGTAAAGTCGAACTTCGGTCGACCCGGCCATCCGCTCAAGCCTCATCGTCCCCGGAGCTGGCGCGATACTCCAGCATCTGTACGCGCCGGTCGCTGGTGGGCAGACGGATCGTGACGGTCAGCCCGCGGCCTTCGTCGCTCTGGAGTTCCACCTCGCCGCCGTGCTCGCGGACGATGCGGCGAACGATCAGCATCCCAAGGCCACTGCCGCTGCTTTTCGTGGTGAAATAGGGCTCGAAGACCTTGCTGAGATTTTCCGGGGTGATCCCGCCGCCGTTATCTTCGAACGCGACGGCGACGAAGCCCGGCTCCGCGTGCGTGCGAATCCGGAGCACCCCACCCTGCTTCATCGCCTGGGAGCCGTTCTTGATCACGTTGTAGAAGGCCTGCTTCATCTGGTCGCGGTCGAGCAGGAGCGCGGGAAGGGCCGAGGCGAGTTCCTGCTCGATCAGGATGCCGCGGTCGTTCATCTCGGCGGCGAGGAAGGAAACCGACTCCTGCACGACCGTGTTCACGTTCACGGGCTGCATCTGCGGGATCGTGGGTCGCACGGCGCGCAGGAACTGGCTCACGATGAAATCCAGCCGGCGAATTTCATCGCGCGCCACATGGATCGAGTCCTCGAGCGATCCCCGTTTGGCAGGATCGAGCTTCCGGATCTTCCGCTCCATCAGCTGCAGATGGATGTTCAGCGAATTGAGCGGATTGCCAATTTCATGGGCCACGCCGGCCGCGAGCAGGGTCAGCGCATTGAAGCGCTCGCTCTCGATGGTCTCCTCGGTGCTGCGGCGCGTCTCCGTGATGTCGCGCACGATCATGGCGTACGAATGCGTCCGCTGCTGCTCAGCGCGGGCGGTTTCATCGACCGGCTTGGCGGTCGAGGCCGGATCGAGGTCGTCCTGCTTCAGCGGGACGACGTAAAAATTCAGGAAGCGCGGCTGCGGATAGAGAATCTGCATGTCGCGACTGACGAGCCGATCGCTTCTCGCCAGCGCCTCCCACTCGAGGCCGCGCACGCGCTCGGAGAGTTTTTTCCCCAAGCTCGTGCTGCGCTCCAGACCGAAGAGCTGGCAGGCGGCCTCATTGAGGTACGTGATCCGGCCCGTGGGGTCACAGACGATGATGCCCTCCTGGATCGTGTTGAAGATCGTCTCGAAGAAACCCTTTTCCCGCACGAGCCGGACCAGGTGCATCTGCGCGTCCTCCGGCCGCACGCGGTTCAGACGTCCGATGAGTTTGTCGAGAAATCCAGATTTTGGGGTGTCCATCCGGGAGAAGCATTACGGCCGCGCATACGCCCTTCGCGCCGTCCGACCCAGCTGCCACCCATCCCAAGTCGCCTGAAAGGGCAGGAGTCCCGCTTCGATGGATGGGTGTTTGTTCACGGGCTTGGCGGCGAGTTCTCGTCGTTCCTGAGATCAACTCTGAATCGGTGATACCATTCCCCAACCCGATGGTCCGGTCCATCCGCGACCCGCTCCAGCTCCGCCCAGGGGTGCGATTAGAAGTGGGTGCGGTAGAATAGTTGAGAAAGAGCTGTACTTTTGAGACCGTCTCTCATTTAAGGTTGAGATGCGCAAAAAACCCTCGCCTCGATCCAACCCGCTCTCCGCCGCAGAAGCCACCCTCATTG
>JBBQFQ010000008.1:0-125793 GCA_038322235.1 Chthoniobacterales bacterium | reverse complement strand
CCGCTCCCGCTCCCGCTCCCGCTCCCGCTCCCGCTCCCGCTCCCGCTCCCGCTCCCGCTCCCGCTCCCGCTCCCGCTCCCGCTCCCGCTCCCGCCGCTCCGGCACCCGCCGCTCCGGCACCCGCCGCTCCGCCCGAGCCGACTCCGGCGCCAGCACCACGGCCGCCCGCCGATGGATCGCGTCAGACGCGGAAGAAACTCACCCCGCTTCGGCGCAAGATCGCGGCGCATCTCGTGAACGCGCAGCATACGGCCGCGATTCTCACGACTTTCAATGAGGTCGACATGAGCGCCGTTCTCGCCCTGCGGGCGAAGCTGCAGGACAGCTTCGTCAAGAAACACGGGGTGAAGCTCGGGCTAATGTCATTCTTCCTCAAAGCCACGGTCGAGGCGCTGAAGCACGTGCCCGCCATCAATGGCCAGCTGGAAGGCGATGACACCTTCGTCCAGAATCATTATTACGACCTCGGCGTCGCCGTGGGAACGGATCGCGGACTCGTCGTGCCGGTCCTGCGCGATTGCGAGCGGAAGAGCTTTGCCGAGCTGGAATTCGATCTTGCCGCCGCGGCAAAAAAGGCGCGCGATGGCAAGCTCGCGATGGAGGATCTCCAGGGTGGGGTCTTCACGATCACGAACGGCGGCACCTACGGGTCACTCTTCGCGACCCCGATCCTGAACGTGCCCCAGAGCGGCATCCTTGGAATGCACAAGATCCAGGATCGGCCCGTCGTGGTGGACGGGAAGATCGAGATCCGCCCGATGATGTATCTCGCGCTCAGCTACGATCACCGCGCGGTCGACGGCAAGGAAAGCGTGACGTTCCTCGTCCGGGTGAAGGAATGCATCGAGGATCCCACGCGGATTCTCTTTGGGTGCTGAGCCGGCCGCGAGTCTCAAGCACAAGCGGGCGGCCATCCTGCGCGAACCATCGCACGCGGGCAAAACCAGCGTGTCGCCGCGCCAGCCACCTCACCGCTTCGTCCGCCGACGCTTCGCGCCGGCGGTGTAGCTGATCGGCTTGCCGGGCTCGATTTTGGCGATGCCGCTGCCGCGCTTCAATTCCGCGATCTGGTCGCGCAGGATGGCCGCGCGCTCGTACTCGAGGCTCGCGGCCGCCGCGGCCATATCCTGCTCAAGCTCACGAATCAGCTCGGTCACCGTGAAATCGCCGCCGCTGTCGCGGATCACGCCTTCCTCCACGGCGCGCCCCTTGAGTGCCATGTGCAGGCTTTCCTGCACCGCCCGCCGGACGCTGTGGGGCGTGATGTTGTTGGCGATGTTGTACGCTTCCTGCCGCCGGCGCCGGAACTCGGTGATCTCGATCAGGGCTCGCATCGAACCCGTGATCGTATCCGCAAAGAGGTAGACCTCGCCGTTCAAGTGCCGGGCGGCGCGGCCGGCGGTCTGGATGAGCGACGTCTGGGACCGAAGGTATCCCTCCTTGTCGGCATCGAGGATGCAGACGAGCGACACCTCCGGAAGATCGAGTCCTTCGCGGAGCAGATTGATCCCGATGAGGATGTCGAATTCCGCCGCCCGCAGCGCGCGCAGGATTTCGACGCGCTCGATCGCGTCGATGTCGCTGTGGAGGTAGCGCACCTTCAGACCGACCTCGCGCAGATAATCCGTCAGATCCTCCGCCGTGCGTTTCGTCAACGTGGTCACGAGCACCCGCTCGCGAATTTCCACCCGCCCCCGACACAGCTCGATGGTCTCATCGATCTGCGCTTTGAGCGGACGCACGGTAATCTTCGGATCGAGCAAACCGGTGGGTCGGATGATCTGCTCGACAACGAGCGGTGCGCCCGGAGTCAGGACGTCGAAGGGGATTTCAGATTTCGGATCCCCGCTCTCACAATTCTCCGACGCAGCCTCGGCGCCGCCTTTCCGAATCTTCAGCTTGGGCGGAAACGGCCGGTCAGAGGGCACACTGCCGCGGGCCAAATCTGATATCTGCGATCTGAAATCTGGTGCCATTCCGGGCAGCTTCGCCGGCACGCTTTCGCCGTCCCCGATTCGCCCCGCTTCGGCCCGCTTGTGCGCCACGAACGTGTGGTTGCCCACCATGCTGTTGGCGATTTCAAACTCGGCCGGCGTGGCGCTGATGTAGAGAATTTGCCCGGGCCGCTTCATGAACTCCTCAAACCGCAGCGGGCGGTTGTCGAGGGCACTGGGCAGACGGAATCCGTAGTCCACCAGCACCGTCTTGCGGGACTTATCGCCCTCGTACATCCCGCCGATCTGTGGGATCGTGGCGTGGGACTCGTCGACGACGAGGAGGAAGTCGTCGGGAAAGAAATCGAGCAGCGTGTACGGCGCCGCCCCCGGCGGGCGGCCCGTGAGATGCCGCGTGTAGTTTTCGATCCCGCTGCAGAAACCCATTTCCTGCAGCATCTCGAGGTCGTGCTCCGTGCGGAGCTTGATCCGCTGGGCCTCGAGGAGCTTTCCCTGCCGCTCGAAATCCGCGACGCGTCCGGTGAGCTCCTCGCGGATGCTTCCCAGCGCGACCCGAAGTTTGTCCGCCGGCGTGACGAATTGCTTCGCCGGATAAAGTCCGATTCCGGGCAGCGTCTTTTCCACCGCACCGGTCAGCGGATCGAAGACGCTGAGGCGCTCGATTTCATCGCCGAAAAATTCGATGCGAAAGGCCTGTTCGTCGAGATTACCCGGCTGCACCTCCACGACGTCGCCCCGGACGCGAAACCGCCCCCGGCCGAACGCGATGTCGTTTCGCTCGTAAAGCATGTCCACGAGCCGGCTGAGGAGCTGCTCCCGCGTCATTCTCTGGCCCTGCGCGAGGCTGAGGAGCATCGCGCGATAGTCATCGGGCGAGCCGAGACCGTAAATGCAGCTGACGCTCGCGACCACGAGCACGTCGCTCCGGGTAAGGAGCGAACTCGTGGTGGAAAGCCGGAGACGCTCGATTTCCTCGTTAATCGACGAGTCCTTTTCGATGTATGTGTCCGAGCGCGGAATGTATGCCTCGGGCTGGTAGTAATCGAAGTAGCTGACGAAGTACTCGACCGCGTTCTCCGGGAAGAACTGCTTGAACTCACTGTAGAGCTGCGCCGCGAGCGTCTTGTTGTGCGACATCACGAGCGTCGGCCGGTTGACCTCGGTGATGACGTTCGCGGCGGTGAACGTCTTGCCGCTTCCCGTAACGCCGAGGAGCGTTTGGTGACGGTTCCCCGCCCGAAGCGAGCGCGTCAGCTTCTCGATCGCCTGCTCCTGATCGCCCTTCGGCGACATGGTTTGGGAAAGGGAAAATGACATGCGCGGAACCCCGTGCGGCGCTGGTTTCCGTCGCGCGAGTCCCAAGCATGCGCTGGGTTCGCTGGTGCTGCTCAAGATTTTTGCATCGGACCGGGGAGACTGCTGGCAAGGGTGTCCTCGCCGTCGTCCTGCCGGTTCGAAGATGGGCCGGGGACGGCCATAACCCTCCTAAAGCAGAGGGCGCGGTGAGCGGGCGTCGCCGCCTAACCTTCCTCCATCGAGTAGATTAACTATCCCTGGATTTTCGCGCAACTTCCTCCCGACGCGCGAACGCCGGCTAGCTCGAAGAGCCAATTTCACCGTCGCCGGAAAGGAATTAGCGTCGATTGGCGTCGCGGCCCTTGTTGCCTTTCGAAAACCTCCGAAGGTCAGGTCTCCATGCCCTCCTTCCTCTCCCCCCTCGGCTGGGTTCGCCTCGCCGGATTCCTTTCTTTCGGTTTCGCGACAAGTTCTACTCTCGCTATTGACACCTATCTTATTGATTCCCAGTTTGTTCGTCCGACCTTTGCTTCGACCACGGTATCGACCAATCTCCTCTGCGCGGATAGTCAGGGACGGCTGTACACGGCTTCAATCAACGGCGGCCCGCTCTTCGGCGTGGGAGCCGTGCGGACCGGCTCGATTGCCCGTCTCGACGCCACCACGGGCACGGTCGATGCCAGCTTTCAAGCCGATCCAAACCTTGTCGAAGTCGATGCCCTTGCCTGCACCGCCGATGGAAAGGTGCTCGTCGGAGGCCGCCGAATCGGCGATGAAGACTCCATCGCCAATCCGATCTATCGGGTGTTCCGGTTGAATGCCAACGGCACGACGGACCCGAGTTTCACCGAGCAGACCTTCAATACGCTCGTTCGCTATCTGACGGTCCAACCCGACGGAAAAATCCTCGTCTCTGCCCGGGTCTCGAGCCAGTTCCCCGTCGGTAGTCAGAATGGCTTGGTCCGGCTGAACGCTGATGGAACGAACGACTCGTCCTTCCATTCTCCCGACTTCAACTCCGAACCGGACGCGATCTTCACCGCCCCGGTTCTCGACACTCAGGGCCGGATCCTGATCGGCGGACGCCTCTCGTCCGTGAACGGCACCTCGCGCCGTGGTCTGGCCCGATTGCTCGCGAACGGCGATCTCGACACCAGCTTTGTTCCCGGCACCAGCGTACAGAGCCCGATTCGAGGGATCGCGCTTCAATCCGGCGGCCAGGTCGTCGTCGCGTCGACGTCGCTTCGAGGGCCGACCGGCGCCCGGGTCTACCTCCTGCGCCTGCTGGACACGGGAGCGCTTGATTCGACTTACGCCGCGGTCACGATGCCCCTCGGCACCCCCCCGATCACCCATCTCCACCGGCTGACCGATGACCGGATCCTCGCCATTGGACCCAGGATTTTTCAGTTCCTCGCCAACGGCGGGCTCGACAGCTCGTTCACCACGCTCTCGTCCAGCACCGTGTTTCTCCAGCTCCCGCAGCAGGGCAACGTTCTCGATGCGAGCAACCGGCTGACCTTCGTCCCCGGAAGCTATGCCTACGCCGATCTCCTCGGGGTCACCATCGGAAACGCCCTCCGGCTGAACGCGGATGGAACCCGCGACGCGACCTTTTCGGTCGCGCCGCTCCAAGCATACGTCGCTCCTGGACTGATCCGTCAAACCAGCGCTCAGCTCCTGGCGTTCGGAGCGGAAAGCAATTTTGGCAGCCAGGCGGGTCTGCCGATGGTGCGACTGACGGCAACGGGAACGCGGGATGCATCTTTCTCGCTTTCGAGCTCGCTCGCGAACTGGAACTTCACCAGCTCCGCTGATCTCGACGCCGCGGATCAGACATATGCCGTCATCTGGCGCAACTACAGCTTCTTCAATCCGCCAACTCCGGAGCTTATTCGCCTGTCGAAGGATGGTGTCTTCGATTCCGCCTTCCAACCCACGGCGTCCACTAGGGCGCCCGCGGCCGTGTTCCTTCAGCCCTCGACCAATCTGCCGTTGGAGGTGTTCCAGATCGGGGCGCAGCAGGTGCTTGACCCGACGTTCACACCGGTGGTCCGGCGCCTCAGCACGGGAGCGAAAGACGCGAGCTTCGCGTCCAGCGGTGCGGACGCCGGAGTATTTTACCGGTCGTCACCGACCGGCCCGATCGACTCCATTGTGATCGGCGTTTTTCAGGTCGTCGCGCTTTATGCCGATGGCCGCTTCCTCTCCGTCATCTCCCAAAGCCCTTACTCGGTGAACAACTTCGAGATGCAGTTCAAACTCGCGCGCTTCAATCCCAACGGCGACCTCGATCCCACGTTTAACAGTCCGACCTTCGGAGCCGGGGCGCAGTATTTCATTTCTGCCTCCATCACCGATCCCCTCGACGGGACGTCGTACTTCCCGGGCAGTGGAGTCGCCGCCAGTGCCCCACCGTTCGCCACCGCCAGCATCGCGACGGACGGCTCGATCTACTACGTTCGCGATCTCGGCTATGCCCCGATGCCCGGTGGCTTCGGAACGCTCCCGGCTTCGGTCTACAAGGTTTCCGCGGACGGGAGCGTTGCGGGTGATTTTTCCGTCGGAACCGGCCCGTCGCGGACGGGTGCGCCACCGCACCTCTACCGCGTACGCGTCGCGCCCGACGGGAAAGTTTGGGTGCTGGGAGCCTTCGACCACTTCAACGGAGTCGCGGCACCCGGCATTGTCCGTCTGTTCCCCAATGGCAGCGTGGATTCCAACGTTTCTCTCCCGGTCACGTTGGTTCCTTACGTGACGGACAGCACCGATATTCGCTTCGAGAACGATGGCCGCGTTTACCTGACGGGCTCCTTCATCGCCAACGGCGAAACACTGGCTTACCCGCTGACGAAGCTGCTCGGGCCAGTCTTGACTCCGCTTCCCACGGCGACGCCCGCGCCGATCGTCATCTCGACGCCGACCCCGACGCCCACGCCCGTCCCGACGATCACGCCGACGCCGACACCGACGGCCACGCCGATTCCAACGGTCACCCCGACCCCTTCACCGACCCCGACGCCGGCGTCGCTCCTCATCAATCTCGCCACGCGTCTGCGGGTCGAGACGGGCGACAATGTCGGAATTGCGGGCTTTGTGATCCAGGGCTCGTTCAAGCGAGTGCTCGTCCGGGCGATCGGACCAGATCTGACCAATCGGGGCGTCGCGGGCGCCCTGGCCGACCCGGCTCTCGAGATCGTGAGCGGCGGCGTGCAAATCGCGCGGAATGACAACTGGAAGGATACGCAGGAAGCGGATATCAGAGCGTCGGGCTTCCCGCCGACGGACGATCGCGAAAGTGCGGTTCTCCTCATTCTGCAACCCGGGGTCTACACCGCGATCGTTCGCGGCGTGGGGAACACGAGCGGCGTCGCTTTGCTCGAAGTCTACGACCTCGACGGCGCCAGCTTTCCCGGGAAAATCATCAATCTCTCCACGCGCGGCCGGGTGCAAACCGGCGACAACGTCATGATCGGCGGATTCGTCATCGGTGGCACGGCCCCGAAGCGCGTGATCGTGCGCGCCATCGGACCGACTCTCGTGGCGAGTGGCGTGGCGGGCGTCCTCGCGAACCCGGTCGTGCAGCTTATCTCCGGTGCGAACCAGATCGGCCAGAACGATGACTGGGCTTCCGACCAGCAGAGCTCGATCGTCGCGACGGGTCTCGCTCCGGTGAATCCACTGGAAAGCGCGATCATCGCCACGCTCGCGCCGGGTCCATACACCGTGATCGTCCGCGGCGTGGGCGATGGAACCGGTGTCGGGCTTGTGGAAATCTACGACCTGCCGTGACGCGACCGGTGGCGCCTACCCGCGCCACACCTCTTCGATCATCGCGAAGTAGCTCCGGAAGTAGCTCACGATATTCCACGCGAGATAGACGACGATCGCGAGGTAGATCAGCCGCGGAATCAGCGCGACGAACGTCTCGAGGCGCCGCGTGCCTTCCTCCTCGTATTGAGCGCGAAGGTGGCCGAGCGACTCCTCGAGCTTTCCCGTGGCTTCGCCGGTCGCGTAGAGATTGGAAAACTTCGCGGGAAAAACCGGACTCTCCCGCACGAGCTGCGCGGGGGTCCGGCCGTTTTCCAGGGCCGAGCGCCAGAGCGTGACCGTTCGACGGATCGCCGGCGATCCGCTTCCTCGCGCGCCGATTTCCCACGCCTCGACCAGATTGACGCCCGCGCTCACGAGGGCCTCCAGCGCGAGCGAAAGTCGGGCGAGGGCGAGCGACCGCCGCGCGGGGCCGAGAAGCGGCACGCGATCGACGATGGACTCCACCACAGCGCGCCAGCGTTCGCTATGGGAACTCTGCAGAGCCAGCGTGACGAACGCCGCAAGCCCGTAGAGTGGCACGAGTGTGAGCACGACCTGCCCCGCGAGGCCGAGGACACTGGCTTGAAACTGCGACTGCGCGAACGGGAGCACGCCGACGAAAAGGAAAACGCCGAGGTGGAGCAGACCGATGGGATATGCGACCTGGCGAATCGTCAGAGCCGCCATGCGCGAGCGCGCCTCGTAGTGTTGCGCGAGCAGGCGGTAGCAGGCGTCGAGCCGGCCACTTCGCTCGCCGGGTTGGATCATGTCCGAATCGAAAAGGGGAAACCGGTCGCGCGCCCGTTCCAGGGCCTGCGTGAGCGTCCCGCCGCCGGCGAGGACCGTGAGCATGCGCTCGATCGGCTCGCGGTATGACGACGCGGGCGGATTCGCCCGCAGGTGCTCGAGCGCCGGCACCACGCCGATCCCTGCGCCGGCCAATTGCCCGAAGCGCTGATAGAACTCGGCGTGAAGCGAAAGCTGACGCGGCGTGAGGAAGAGCGACATCGGACGCCGTATTGTTCCCGGCGAGGGAAGCCGCGCAAGGGCGGGCGGGAATCGACGAGTGCCGCGCTTCGCCGCTGACGGGTAAATCCCGACCACTCGGCGGACGGCTCTGGCCACTCGGGGGGATCGCCCACGCCCGATCGCGGCCGCGGCGCGAAGATGCCACGTGCGCCCAACCAAACGGGCGTCTCCAACATCCCATCCCATGAAACCCATCCACTCCATTCTCCTCGCGACCACCGCCGCGCTCGTTCTCGGCAGCGTTCTCGTCAACGCGGCCCCGGAAGCGGGCCGTCCCCCGGCCGCTGACGAACCAAAACTCTTCCGCGTGAAGGTCGCCGGCAAAGGCCGGCCGGTAATCTTCATCCCCGGTCTGACCTGCGACGGATCCGTCTGGGACGCGACGGTCTTGAAGTTTCAGGACAAGGCGCAGTGCCACGTCCTCAGTCTCGCCGGCTTTGGCAGCACTCCCGCCGTGAAAGGGGATTCATTTCTCCCCGCCGTTCGCGACGAAGTCATCCGCTACATCAAAACCCACCGGCTCGAGAAGCCCGTGATCGTCGGGCACAGCCTCGGTGGCGCCCTCGGCGTCATGATCGCGAGCACGGAACCGAATCTCATCGGTCGCCTCGTGATCATGGACAGCATTCCCTTCCTCGCCGCCACCATGAATCCCGCCGCCACCGGCGAGACAATGAAACCGATGGCCGGAGCGCAGCGCGATCAGATCGCGAAATCCACCCCAGAGGGTTTCATGGCGTATCAGAAACAGACGCTGCCGAACATGGTGAATGCTCCGGCCGACGCCGAGAAGTTGGCCGCTGTCTGCGGACTGTCGGATCCCGCGACGACGGGACAGGCGATCTACGAACTTTTCACGACCGATCTGCGCCCCGAGGTCGCGAAGATCCAGTGTCCCACGCTCGTGATTGCCGCGCTGAAGGACAAGCTGATGTATGGTCCGCGGGAGCAGATCGAGGGGAACTACACCTCCCAGTATGCCAGCCTGAAAGGGGTCCGCTTTCTCGTGCTACCGGAAGCGAAGCACTTCGTGATGTATGATGCGCCGGAGGCTTGGTACACTGCGCTCGCGTCGGAACTGGCCGCGAAGTAGGTCCTGCCGCCCCGCGAACCCAGCCGATGAACCTTCCGCCGCCGCCCCTCGATGTCTCCGTCGGCGCGACGGAGCGCCGCTGGCGCCGGCTTTACTGGACCTGCCAGATCATCGGCTGGGGACTTTATGGCGGCGTGAACCTTCTCTTCCCGATCCGCCCCCCGACGGCCGCCGCGTTCGTCTCGAGCTTTGCCTTCAGCGCGTGTGGACTGTTGCTCTCGCACGGGCTGCGAGCGTTGGTCCGCCGCCAGGCGTGGCTTGAGCGTCCGATCGGAGACCTGCTCCGCCGGGTGCTCGGCGCCATCTTCGTCCTCGCGGTGCTGATGACGATTCTCGCCCACGGGTACTGGTGGCTCCGGTTCGTCGCGCTCGGTGATCCGCTGGCACCAGGCGAGGGTCGGTGGAGCCCCGCGATCCCGCTTCTGCTCATGTTCAACATGACGGTCATGTTCTCGCTTTGGTGCGGCATCTATTTCGGAATCGCCTGGTGGCGCCGGCAGGAACGGGCGGAGCGCGCGCGACTCGAACTGCAACTGGCTCTCGCCGACGCGCGGTACGAGACGCTCGTGGCGCAACTCAATCCGCACTTCCTCTTCAACTGCCTCAACTCCCTTCGCGCCCTCGTCACCGAGGACCCGGTTCGGACGCAGGAGGCGATCACGCAGCTCTCCGCGCTCCTCCGGTATACGCTCCGAACCAGCGCGAGTGGCACGGTCACTCTCGCGGACGAGATCCGTATCGTGGAGGCGTATCTCGCGCTGGAACGCCTGCGCCTCGAAGAACGGCTCGAGGTCGAGTTGGAGGTGCCCGCCGCCGTCCGGCCGCTGCGCGTCCCGGCGATGGCCGTGCTCACGCTGGTCGAGAACGCGATCAAGCACGGAGTCTCCCGGGAGCCGGGCCGGGGCTCGATCGCCATTCGCGCGGGCGAAGAAGCCGGCCGGCTGATTCTCTCGGTCCGGAATACCGGCCGCTTCGTGCCGGGCGAACGCGGCGCAGATTCCCTCGGCGTGGGGTTGCGAAGCATCCGCGAGCGGCTCGAGAAAATGTTCGCCTCGGCCGGGACATTGACGATCGGCGACGCCGGCGGGGGCTGGGTTGAAGCCCGGCTCGAATTGCCCGCCCGGCGTCCGGATGCCAGCGCAGCCCCGAGTGGTGGCTCCGACGCAGCGATCCCCACGCTCCTCGCGACGGCCCCATGACCCGCGCGTTGATCGTGGACGACGAACGTCTGGCCCGGTCCGACCTGCGCCGCCTGCTCTCCGTGCATCCGGAGATCGCCATCGTCGGTGAGGCCTGCGACGCTAACGAAGCCGACCGGGCGATCGAGAGCCTCCGCCCCGATCTCGTTTTTCTCGACGTGCAGATGCCGGGGCGAAACGGTTTTGAATTGTTGCGGGATCTGGCGCATCCGCCGGCCGTCATCTTCACCACCGCTCATGATGAACACGCCCTCCGGGCATTTTCGTTCGGAGCGCTCGACTACCTCCTGAAGCCGATCGAATCCGACCGGCTCGCGCAGAGTCTCCGGCGGCTTTCCAACGCCATCCCCGTCGCGACTCCCGCTGACGATGTCGTCACGCCCCCGATCTCGCGGCTCGGACCATCGGATCAAGTCTTCATCAAGGACGGTGACCGATGCTGGTTCGTGCGAGCCGGCGAGATTCAGCTCGTCGAGGCGGACGGAGAGTACAGCCGCGTCTTCTTTCGCGTGAAAGAGATGGCGCTGCTCGCGCGCTCGCTCAATTACCTGGAGGAACGGCTCAGTGATTCGCTCTTTTTCCGAGCGAGCCGGCAGCACCTCGTGAATCTGACCGCGGTGACCAGGATCGAGGCCGGTTTTGGCGGAGCCCTCATCCTCAAGCTGGCGGACGGTCGCGCCATCGAGGTCTCCCGCCGCCGCAGCCAGCTGCTCCGCGAGCGGATGAGTCTTTAGCGCGCGGTGGGCGAGAGGGAAGGCGCCGACGCCCAAAAGGTTTTCCACCATCTTCGCAATTCCAGCACGAAGGGAGCGCGCTCCGATCTGCCGAAGCTGCGGCTTTGGGTTGGCGCGGCGGAATGGAATCGACGGGCGAGTCGATCCCGAAGCACGTTCGCTCGCATCGGTCCGATTTCCGGAACCGCACGATCCCTCACCGCCGAGCCCCATGCGACACCTCATGTTTCTCTTCTTTGCCTCGCTATGCGCCAGCGACGCGTGCGCCCTGCCATCTGCGCGCTGGGAAGGCCGCATCCAGATTCCAGGGCGCGAATTGACCCTTGTCGTGGACCTCGCCCAGGACTCCACCGGAACTTGGACTGGGTCCGTGATTCTTCCCGGTCTCGGAATCAAGGGCGCCCCTCTCGGCGATCTCGTCGTGAAGGAGACCGAGGCGAGCTTCGCGATCAAAGACTCCTTGAGTGCCCCTGGATTTGAGCCCGCGCGCTGCAAAACCCGCCTGACTCCGGCGGGCGGCCTGAACGGTGAATTCCTGCAAGGCGGCCTCTCCGCGCCTTTCGAGCTCACGCGAACCGGGGCGCCCCAGGTCGAGCCGCCGCGCGTCAGCACGTCCATCGCACGCGAGTTTGAGGGCGAGTGGAAGGGACGCTACGAGCTCATGGGTTATCCGCGCGACGTCACTTTAAAGTTATCGCGCCCGACGGGGTCCGCGGCGGCGGCGGCGGCGGACTTCGTGATCGTCGGGAAGAAAACAAATCAGTTGCCCGTGGATCTCCTCACCCAGACCGGCGACTTCCTCGCGATCGAATCGCGCGCGTTCGGTATCACCTTTGAGGCCCGTCTGAAGAAGGAAGCCGGGGAACTTCAGGGCGTGCTCACGCAAGGACCGTTCGAACTCCCACTCGTTCTCCGTCGTTCCAACCCCTGATCCGCCGCCATGAAACGCCCCCCGCTCGCCTTCACGCTGCTCACCTGCGCGGTCCCGCTCATCTGCCCCGCGCAGGCCATGTTTCGCGGCGATGCCGCGCATACCGGCGTCTCGGCTGCCGCCGCTCCCCGCACGTTTCACCGCGTAAAGTGGAAGTTCCCGACGGGCGATCGCATCGTGTCCTCCCCGGTCCTGCAGGATGGCGTCATTTACTTCGGCAGCGACGACGGCGGCATCTACGCCGTCGAAGAGGAGACCGGCCGTCAGCTCTGGCGGCATATCACGAACGGGCCGGTCTGCGCCACTCCCGCCGTCGCCGATGGCGTCGTCTTCGTGGGCAGCTACGACGGAAAATTCTACGCGCTCGATGCGAAGACGGGCGGACCGAAGTGGAAATTTGCCACCGGAGGCGAGCGTCGCTTCGAGGCGAAGGGGCTGCACGGCTTTCTGCCGAAGAATCAGACGATCGCGGATCCGTTCGACGTCTTTTTGTCCAGCCCCGTGGTCGTGAAGGGAGTGGTCTACTTCGGGAGCGGCGATGGACATCTTTATGCCGTCGATGCCGCGGCGGGTGAGCTGCGCTGGAAATTCCCGACGGGCGACGTGGTCCACGCGTCCCCAGCCTACGCTGATGGCATCCTTTACTTCGGGAGCTGGGACAGCCGATTTTACGCCGTCGACGCCACGACCGGAAAGGAGAAGTGGCGCTTTCACGCGGGCGAGGATCCGCTCGTGCACAATCAGGTGGGATTCCAGTCCTCTCCCGCCGTCGTCGACGGAGTGGTCTATACCGGCTGCCGCGACGCGAATGTCTATGCGCTCGACGCCGCGACCGGAAAGGAGAAGTGGCGTTTCGGAAACGAGGGGAGCTGGGTGATCAGCTCTCCGGCCGTCGCGCAGGGGAAAGTCTATTTCGGAACATCGGATTCGAGTCTCTACCATGTGGTCGACGCCGCGACGGGGAAGCCGGTGCTGCGCCTGCAGGGCAAAGCCTACGTCTTTTCGTCGCCGGTCGTGGCGGGCGACGTCGTGCTGGTCGGAGTCCTGAACGGCATCCTCGAGGCGCGCGACGTGAAGACCGGTGACGTCCTCTGGGAATTCCGGACGGAGACTTCGCGGCGAAACGCCGACTGGACCCTCACGGCAGATGCAAAGTTGAACGGACCGCTGATTTTCTCGTCGGGATGGCGCGAGAAGCCCCTCGCCGCCGCCGATCGTCAATTCGCGATCGGAGCGATCTTCTCGACGCCGCTCGTCGCGAAGGGGGTGGTGTTCGTGGGCAGCACGGACGGCGCGATGTACGCTTTGGAGTAGCTCGCGAGAGGCGTCGCGTTGCCATCCCCGCAGCCCCCGAACGAATTGCCCTACCCGGGCAAGTCGATCGAAGCCAGGCTGCGACCCTTCGGCATAGAACCATGAACTTCCGTCCCTTCCTCTTCGCAGCGATCGCAGGTCTCGCATTTTCCACGGCGACGCGCGTCTGCGGTCAAGCCAGCGCAGAAGGCAAACCGGTCCCACCGCCGGCCGTCGTGGTTCCTCCTGCCGCGGATCCGGGGCCCCCCAGCGCGGGCGGCGGAAAGATCCCCGTCGCGGAACTGAGCGCATACGTCGACGGGCTCGTGCAGGCGTATCAGACAAAGGAGGGCATCGCCGGAGTCACCGTCGCGGTGGTTGATCGGGAAAAGACTTTGCTGGTCCGCGGCTACGGGATCAGCGCGCAATCGACCGCCGCCGGCGTGGATCCGGAGCACACGCTCTTTCGCATTGGCTCGGTCTCGAAGACCTTCACCTACCTCGCCGCGATGCAGCTGGTGGAACAGGGCAAACTCAAACTCGACGACGAGGCAAATCGCTATCTCCCGCCGAATCTGCAGCTCCCGCCCGATCGGTTTGCCCCCGTCAAAGTCTGGCACCTGATGACTCACACCGCCGGCTTTGAAGATTCCGCCTTGGGGCACCTTTTCTTCCGGGCGCCCACCCCGGTGCCAACGCTCGACGAGTATCTCGCAAAATATCGACCTCGGCGCGTCCGCCCCCCGGAGGAACACGCCGTCTACTCGAACTACTCCGTCGCGCTCCTTGGCGCCCTGATCGCGCACGTCTCCGGTGAATCCTTCGAAAGCTATATCGAGAACCATTTGCTCAAGCCGCTGGACCTACCGAATACGACCTTTCGCGAACCCCTCCCCGCCGGCGATCCGCGCCGCACGGACGACGCTCTCGCGAAACAGTTCTCCGATGGCTTCGAACGAAAGGCGGGAGGCTACCTGAAGCGACCCTTCGAATTCGTCAGCGCCGCCGCCCCGGCGGGCGCAGCGTCCAGCTCCGCCGCGGACATGGCGCGCTATCTTCGCATGCTGCTAAACGAGGGCACGCTCGACAACGTGTCGATCCTTCGGGCAGGCACGTTCGGAGTGATGGCGAAGGTGAACTTCCGGAACGCGGAGGCCGTGGGCGGTCTGGCGCACGGCTTCTTTCGCAATCGCTACGGCCGCTTCGAGAGCCTGGAACACGGCGGCGCGACTCTTTACTTCCACAGCGCGCTCGTCGTCCTGCCGGAAGCCGGGCTCGGAGTCTTTGTCTCCACCAACACGGATGTCGGTCGGGAATTCGCCGCGACCCTTCCGCGCCTCATCTTCGAGCGCTTCCTGCCCGAGGCGAGACCGGTCGCGCCGCCCGCTCCGCCGAAGGAGTTCGCGGCCACGGCCCAGAAGTTCTCCGGAATGTACCTTTCCGAGCGCCGCGCATTTTCAACCTTCGAGAAATTCGTTCTCTCGCTCCAGGCTGGATCGATGGTCGCGGTCATGCCGGATGGTTGTCTCACCATCGCTTCCGCGTCCGGTACCAAACGCTACATTCAGGACGGCCCGCTCACGTTCCGGGCCCTCGAGGGAAATGACCGGGTGCAGTTCCTCACTGATGCCACGGGCGGGATCAACGGGATCGCCGGCGCCTACGGCCATGCGGTGGCCTTGCGCGCGCTGCCGTGGACTTCGCCCCTCACGCTGCTCTCGCTGATCGGCATCATCGTCTTCCTCTCGATCGCGACGCTGCTCGGCACCTGGCGACGCGGCGCCCGCCGCCGTGAAGACCGGCCTCCCGGCGGACGTCCCGCGGCCATTTTCCTCGTGCTCGCGGCCCTTGGCTGGATCGCTCTCGCGGTCATGCTCGGCGCGGCCCTGGCCGAGCTGTCCTCCGCGGGTTCGGACGTCCTCTTCACCTATCCGTCGGCCGCGGTTTGGCTCGTAGTCAACACCGCCCTCGTGACCTCCGGCCTGACTGGTCTGGCCGCGCTGTCCTTTCTGATGGTGCCCGGCGCATCGTGGTCGATCTGGCGCAAGCTTCGCCACGCTGGCACGGTGCTCGCCATGCTCGTCGGCGTCCTTGCGCTCTGGCAGTGGAAGTTCCTCTTCGCGCCGCTCATGCTTGGCACCTGAGCCTAGCGCTTCCAGCGGAAGATGACGTTCAGATGGTTCTTCTCCCGGCGAATCCTCCACGGGCTCCACTCGAAGACGAAATCCTTCAGCGCGAAGCCGGTCAGCAGCACGGCCAGAGCCGCGAAAGTCCAGCGACCGGGCGTCATTGCGATCCGCCCGCTCAGGCCCACCCCGAGGAGCGCGAGACCGCTCAACACACCGGTGAGACCGATCGCCGATTCGAGGCACATGCAGGGCGAGACGCGCGACCCAGGTTCCGGCAGATGCCGCTTCGCCTCCGCGAGCAGGCAAAGGTCGCGGATCAGTCCCTGCGCGAGGAAGAGAGACGACGCCAGCAGCAGCAAGGTCCCGAAATCGGTCCGCGACGGAAGTGCCGGCGCGCTCAACCAAAGCGCGGCCCCAGCCAGCGGGATGAGGCCGAGTTCGAGGATTTCGCCGCGGGTCATGTCCGTGCTTCCATTAAGCCGCCGGAGCGGGCGCTGGGACGGGTCCGACCGGAGGCACCGGCGGGAGCGGCGGGGGATCCGCTTTCGGCTTCCGGCGGAAAAATCCGCCGCGCCCGAAATGCTCCCAACCGAGTCGGAGCCAGCGGATGAGCGAAGCCGCGAGCCAGAGCGCCCACGCCAGCATGAGCAGGCGGTACCACCAGATCGAGATCGAGACGATCCCCGGGCGCGGCAGAACGGTCTCGCAGCGGTCCTGGAACCAGCGGAGCAGCGTGCGGCTCGAACCGTTGCCCGTGATGAACATGTTCGGACTTCCCAGCAGACCCTCCGCGACGACCGAGACGAGGGTCCCGAGCGCGATGACCGTCAGGAGAATGAGGCCGACCTGCTGGAGGTTGTAGCGCACGTTCGCGGGCGTTTGGAACGACTCTTCGCCGCGCCAAGCGAGGAGAAACAGCCAGCCGACCACGAACAGCGCCGGGATCAGCGGGACTTGGGTCAGCCCGATCACGAGCAGCATCCATTCGAACGGGCGCAGGGGGGAGAGGCGAAGTTTTCCGAGCGCAAAAGCCGCCAGCAACGCACAGACCAGGATGCCCCAGAACCGGACCGCCGGACCGCGTTGCGGGCCATCGGCCCAGAGCGTCCAGCGATTCGGCGGGACGGTGAGGATCGTGTTCAGATTTGAACTCTCGACGGGCAAACGCACCGCCTCGACGCGGGAATTGAAGCTGAGCGGGACATTGAGATCCCAGGCGATGACCACCGTCTGCTCGCCCGGGCGGAGCGGAATGATAAGCTTGCTGCCGTCCTTCCGCACCGGGATGGAGCGCCCGTTGTGCGTGAGGCCGGTGATCTCGGCTTCGGCCGGGAGATCAACGAGGAAATCCTCGCCGAGGCTGCAGCGGAGCGAGAGGGTGAGCTTCGATCCCCGTTGCCGGAGGCCGAGTCGGATCTCATGCACCGCCTTGCTCACCGTCACCGTCGCACCCGCGATCGCCTCCGGCCGGCTGATGGCGAGTTCGACGCTCTCGCCGGGCCACGGCTGCCAGACCGGAACAAGATCCGGCTTCGCCGCCTCGAAGACGGGTGGAAGTCCGGAAAGGGAAACATTCCAGACCGGCGAAGCGACGACGCTCCAGCGCTCAACCCACGAATCCGTGCTCCGCGTCGCGAGCTTGAGTCGATCCGTCGTGTCCAGGCCACTGTCCCAGGCCGCGGCCGCATCCTGCGCCCCGAGACGAACCTCCATGAAGCCGTCCTTCACCACCGCGTTCGACGACAGGACATTTTCCCCCGGCAACAGCGGCACGCGGAGCGCGATGGCCTTTCCGGCCGGTGAGAGCCGGGTCACGGTCGTGTGGACCTGCCAGACGAGACCGAATTCCACTTCGCGCTGAATCGAAACCATCGGGGCGAAATCCTTTCGGTCGTAACTCGCTGCTCCCGCCGTCGTCTTCTGCTTCTGCGCAAAGAAGACCTGCTGGTCAGGCGTTCCATCCGGTCGCACGCCCGTGAAGGTCCAGCCCGGCGCCTCGATTTTTACGCGCCGCGGTTTGAGCAGGAACGTCCACTCCCACTCCGTCACGTCCGCGAGGGCCCCTTCCACGCGCACGCGGTGCACGCCTTCAGCGAGGACGACCCAGAGATAGCCATCGCCGCGGCGAAGCGCCGCTTCGGGTTTTCCGTCGACCTGCACCGAGAGGGTCGACCAGGCCGGCAAGCGGCCGGGGAGAGGCACCGCCGTCCGCGTCGCGACGTGGATTTCCGCGTCGATGACAATCCGGCGCTCCGTGAGCGTGAGCGAGACCGAAGGCAGATCGGCCGCCGTCGGATACGCATCCGATTCCTCCAGCAGACGGTTCCGCAGGTCATCGAGCATTTCCTTGTCCGGAAACTGCGCGGAAGCCGTTCCAGCCAGGCCGAAGCCGAGCGCCGCGACCAGAAGCGCGACCGTCTTCGCCCCCGGAATGGAAAACGATCGACCGCTCCTTTTCACCCCCAGCAGGAGCGCGGCGAGTGCGAGCAGCAGCCCCACGCGCGCGACGGTGAGAAAGCGTTCGACGCCGAGCGGGATGAAAATCGGATGCACCATTTGGGTGGGTTGGACCTGCCCATTCCAGCCGAAGGAAATACTGCGCCATCCCCACTCGGGCACACCGGGACCCGTCTGGATCCGGGCTTTCGCGTCGAACGCCATGTTTTGCATTTGCTCCTGAGAGCGATTCCCGGCCTTGGACGCCAGCGCGTTCAATCCAAGGCTGTTATTTCGCGGCATTGAGTTTGCCGTCTCCCCGCGCATGGCGGGAAGTGGAACGGAGGCTTGCGGGCTCGGCACCTCGGCCGAAATTGCTTCGGACGCGGCGTCGGGGGCTTCCAACTTGTACTGATAAGCCGCCGGCACCATCCCGCGACTGCCCACCACCTCGAGCTGCGGGTACAGCGCCTGCTGCACCTGCTGCGTCACGAACGGCACGAGGATCAGCACGAGCACCGCGGCGCAAAGCCATTTCCCGATGCCCGCCAGACGCTTTCCCCAGCCCTCTGGGACCACGCGCAGGAGCGCCAAGGGCACCAGCAAGATGATCCAGATGAAGCGGGGAGCGTCCGGTTCGTGATAGGCCAAACCAAACGCCACGAACGCCAGCACCGCGGCCCACACGCCCCACATGCGGAAGACGGCGAGCGTGAAGATCAGGAGCAGAAAGAGATCGAGCAGCGTCCAGGCCGTCAGCCAGTCTCCCCGCACCCAGTCCGCCCCGAAGAGGGCAAAGAGTCGCCAGCCCGGCGGCAGGTTCACATTCACGCTCAGAGCGTCGGCGCCCGCCTGCCAGCCGACCGCCGAAAACTCCGGCGTGCGCTCCATGCGCCCCGTCGCCTCGAGATTCAACGTGCGGGTCCGGATCTCGACGCCGCGCGCCTTTGTCTGCGGATTCAGGGTGATGAGCTGGCCCTGGCCGCTGCTCCGGACGGAACCGAGATCTTGGCCGGGCGCGGCATCGAGCCGCCAGATCTGCTGCATCTGGCCGCTGATCAGATCGCGAAAGGTGAAGCCCCGGCCGCTTTCATCAAGCCAGAGCGTGCGGGCGATGTTTAGACCCGCGGGTTTCTGCTGACCCATCCCTCGCATCCGCTCCTCGATCTTAAACGCCGTTTTCGTCTCCCACCGATACACGGGGAGATCGCGCCACTGGTTGGGAAACATCGTCTGCGAGACATCGATGGTCGGCATTCCGGTGATCTCGACGATCCGGAAATCCGGCTTCGAGCGAAACGCGACGAGTTGATCCGCGGCCACGGGCATCGCCCCGGCGGCGTACCGAACCTCGGTGGGATTGTCGGAGCGAAAGGCATCGGCCCGGATCGTCCATTTGCCGGCGCGCACCTGCACCTTGACCCGCCCCGCCTCATCCACCGCGACGGGGAGCGGGCTCTCGATGGCCGCGAGCTTCCAGCCCGCGGGGAGAATGTTCCCGAGCTCCTCCTCGCGACTCTTGCCCGAGACGGTGAGTTCGATTTCCGAGCGCAGCCAGAGTGGGATTCCGTCTTCGAGCGCGGCGTAAAATTTGGCCGAGAGAAAATCCTTGTCGGCCTCCTCCGTGGAACCATCGCGTTTGAGCCACAAGAATCCCTGCGCATCCCAGACCGGCGACTCCACGGCCGTGCCATCCATGAAAAGGGCGAGAATGCCGATCTCCCGCGGCAGGGGAATGCGCTGCGGAACATCGCTCCACCGATACACTCCCTCCACGCGATAGGTTCCCGCGTTCAGCCGGACCGAGGGCAACCCGGCGTGTTCGACCACCGCGAGCGGGGCGCCCCCGGCTTTCACTTCCAGTGGCCACGCTTCGGCGCCGCCGGGCAGTGGCAGCCACGTCTCGTGATAGACGGTCACGCCAAACTCGAAGCGGGCACCGCTCTTTTCCACCTTCAGCTCGAGGCGTGACGGCCAGAAGCAGAGATGCTTCTTCGCATCGGAATAGGGCGTCGGGCAGTTTCGGTGCGGCTCATTCCAGGTCGCCCACGATTCCCAGACCTTGAGAGGCTCGGGAATCGTCCGCCCCTTCGGATCACCTCCGGCCGGTTCCGCGGCGGGAAGCATCGCGCCGAGCGCGGTGAGAAGAAGAGCGGCTCGGGCGAAGCGAAACGGGGTGGCAGACATGACGGCGCGGGAATGAGTCCATCGAATCAGACGGCGTTCCGGCCGTCGAGCCTCCCGGAATTTTCATCGGGCCGGCGGAGCGATCATCCCGTTCCGTGCAGCCAGGGGAGCGCCTCGACTTCCGATTCGAAAACCTCGACCGAAAGTCCGCGGTTCGCAGCCACGGTCCGTCCAAAGCGCTGGGGGTGGATCAGCTCGCGGGGAACGACCATGGCAAGGCGGATGCCACCGCCCGCCGCGCGCGCGGCGTCCTGCGCGAGGAAAAAACGCTCCAGCGTGCTCGGCGAGGCCAGATCGGTGATGCCGGTGGCGACGATGAGAAGCCTTTTCGCGCCCCGCTCCCGCGCGAGCGCCACGGCTGCGACCATCAGCCGCATCACCTCCGGCAGGGGAATCGCACCCACCGGCCGCCAGACCGCGTGGGTGTCCAGCACTTGGAAAAAATCGGACGGCATGCGGAATTCGGCGCGTTCAACGCTGAGGGAACGATGCTGCTCCCTCGCCCCGCCCGACTTCAAGCCGAATCCCGCCGAAGACGTCCAGATCGGCTCAGCGAATCTTTCGCCCGTCATCCAGCACGACCCGGAATCCCACGGACGGGCTGCGCAGATCCGCTTGAGCGGCGGGCGCGACGCCCTGCTGGGATCCCCCCCGCATTACGTGGACGCCGCCACTGCGCGGCGCATCGCACCAGTCGGAAACCGGTCCGTGCGGATCGAAGACCCCGCCGGTGGCGCCGCGGAGTAGAGCGCGCTTCGCTCCGGGCCCGTCGACTCCCGCCCCAAACGTCCACTCAAAGTTGGTGGGCAGACGGTAGGTCTGTTCCGTGGTCAGTCGGCCCGCCGCCCGCTCGCGTTGCGTAAGCCAGGCACAAAAGGTCCGGGCCTCGGCGAAGGTCAGATTCACGACCGGCTGGCCATCCGGGTTCTCCAAAATGGATTTTCTCCAGCCCGGGATGACCGCGCCGCCCACGGGCTGATAGCTCGTCTCCTTGAGAAAAACGGCGAAATCGCTTCGGCGCGTCTGGCTGACCGCGAACAAGACCCGCGAACCGAAGAGGGGCGTGAACTTCATCCCCAGGGAATTGTCGAAGGGCTCGACCAGACCCGCTCCGGCCGCCCGCGGCGCACTGACCGCGGCCGCCGCCGGGGAACTCACGACGGCCTGCGGGGTCGGTCGCAGCACCGCCGGATCCGGAGTGGGCGTGGCCACCTCGCTCCGGCCCGCGAGCCGATTTTCCGTCCGGACCGCCGGCATCGCGCCGCGTTTGCGCTCGTCCTTTCCCATCCAGCCCCGGACGCCGAAAGCCCCGACAACCAACACGAACGCGACGCCCACCACGGCGATCATTGGCCCGGAGAGACTCCTCCGAGCGGGCCGGACGGGGTCGGGGAGCGCGGCGAGCGGCGGGGTGGGCGGCGCCCCGACTGACGGCGCCGGGATGACGATCCGCGATGCGCTCGCCGTCCCTACCTGAAAAAGCTCGCGCCAGAATTCGACCGCGCTGGCGAAAGCGAGTCGTCCGCCGCCCGGAGCGAGCGCGCGCCGCAGGACCGCGTTTGCCCGCTCCGAGCAGGCCGGCAGGCTCGTCGAGCCGCCCGGGCGTCCGCCGAGCAGTTCCCGCCCGAGCCGGGCAAGCGCTACCACCGGATCGCTCGTCTGCAGTTCCGCTTCCTCGCCGGGCCGGGTGACGTCGCCGACAAGAGCATGAGCCGAAGCGCGAAACGTCAGCGGATTCCAGCGGAGCCGGAAAGCCGGCCACTCGCCGACCGGCCGGGCGCGCAAGGCCTGCCACTGCGCGCTCGACCACTGGCCCGCATTCGACATGACGAAGAGCTTGTGGAGGAGCGGTTCCGTAAAGGCGAGACCGAGCCGAGCGACGGAATCGAGCCCCTCCGGCAGACTCGCGAGCAGCCGCTGAAGGTCCGCCGAGGAAATCGCGCGGCGGGCCCGCAGCAGTTCGAGCAACGAAAATCCCGCCGCCCACTCGCGCACCACAAAGTGGCCGGATTCCGCTTCGCCCAGTTCGAAAGGGGTAGTGAGAAACATCGGCTGGGCCGCCGCGCGGATCTTCCCCATCTCGGTCCGCAGGGCCGCCATGAAATTCTCGTCCGCCGCGCAATCGGGGGCGAGCAGTTTGATCGCGACCGGCGCTTCGGAGGCGGACCGATCCAGGGCGCGATAGAGGCGTCCGCCATCGCCTTCCGGGAAGGCCTCGACGAGGAGATAACGGCTCCCCAGCGCCAGGTCTGTCGCGATCGAAGAGTCACCGGCATCGGAGAGCGGAGTTACGTGGAATGCCCGCTCCGTGGGCGCGGCTGGAGCGATAAAGCCCTCACCATCCAGCCGGCACGCCGCGATGGCGTCCCGCAACTCGCGGGGGGTTTGAAATCGCGCCGTGACCGATTTCTCGAGCAGGCGGCGCAGGATTTCGACGACGTCGACGGGCATCCCTCCGACCTGCGTCCAGGGCGGCGGCTGGAACTGATGCATCGCCAGCACCTGACCCATCGTTCCCGAAAAAGGGAGCTGGCCGGTGAGCATTTCCCACAGAATCACCCCGAGGGAGTAGAGGTCCGAGCGGGTGTCGATTCCAGGCTGCGTCGCGCATTGCTCTGGACTCGCGTAGTAGGGCGTGCCGCTGAAGATGCCCGACTGCGAGAGGTCGCTCGCGAGATGCGGATGCGTGTCGCCCCCCGCTTCGTTGAATCCCTTCGCGAGACCGAAGTCGATGACCTTCAAGATCATGCCGAACGGCGCATCCTCGTCCGGCAGCAGCATCAGATTCGACGGCTTCAGATCACGGTGCACGATCCGCTCCCGGGCGAGCGCCCCGAGGGCGGCGGCGACCTGATCCGCATAGCCCAGGGCCTCGGCGACTGGAAGTGGCCCCCGGGTCTTCAACACCCTGCTCAGAGGTTCGCCGTCCACGTGCTCCATCGTGTAGTAGTAGGGCGGCTCGTCGTGGAGATTGATGACCGCCGCGATATTTGGATGCCGCACCTTCGCGGCGGCCCTCGCCTCGCGCAGAAAGAGGCGCTGGATCCGCTCGTTCTCGAGGAAGTGGGGATGGATGAGTTTGAGGACGACGTCGACTTTCACCTTCGTGTCGAAGGCCCGGTACGTGACCCCCATCGCGCCTTTCCCCAACTCCCAGAGCGTTCCGTCCGCGCGACGGGGAACCTCATATTGGCCGAAATGGACCGATTCGGAGTCAGGCATGGGGGGACATCCCGGGAGGCATACCGGAGCGTTACAGGTCGAATCCCGCGCGGCAACCGGGAATGCCCGCCCGCCGGCACCCAGTCCAGGATCGACGGGTGCGGGGAGAAGCGTCATGCCGTGGAGGTGAAACACCGTCGCTGGAAAGACGTTGCGAGGCGGGAAAAGGAAACGTCGGACGGACGAATCGCGGGGCCTCGCGCCGGATCGAAGTGCCGAAATTGCCGCCCCCGGATTGCCTTCCGGGACACCCCCATCGACGATTGCGCGATGCATCGGCGCGTATCCGCGATTTCACTTCCATTGCTCGCGCTCACCCTGGTCACCGCCCTGCTCGGCGCGAACTTGCTCTTCCTCGCGGCCCGGCACGGGGTCAACGTTCCTTTTTGGGATCAATGGGATCTGCTTGAGCCGCGCTTCCTCGGCCAGAACGCCGGCGAATCCTTCCTCCTGCAACACGGGCCGCATCGCCAGGGCCTGGGCGGCTGGCTGACCACGTGGATCCACGCCGCGAGCTCGCTGGACATCCGCTTCGAATGCCTCTTCATCGCGACGCTGCCGCTCGTCGGGGTGATCGTGCTCCTCGGGTGGAAGCGGCACGTGACCGGCCCGCTCGAGTGGAGCGATCTGCTTTTCCCGTTCATCCTCCTGACCCCGCTCCAGTGGGAAACGATCGCCGCGGTGCCGAATGCTTCGCACAGCATTCTCCCGCTGCTGCTTTGCATCTGCACCGCCGGCACGTTGACGCGGGCGCCGTCGCCCGGTCGGGGGATGCTGCTCGGTCTGCTTTCCGGACTGCTGACCTTCACCGGCTTCGGACTCCTCGGCGCGCTGACGCTGGATGCGCTGCTCGTCGCAATGCTGATTCGCGGGCTGGCGCGACGTGATCCAGCGACCATGAAGGACGCCATTGGCGCGCTCGCACTCGCCGCGCTTGCGTGGTTTTGGTTCTCGCGCGGATACGTCTTTCAACCCGCCGTGCCCGACTTCCGTTTCCCCCGCGAGCCTCTGAGCGACTACGCCTGGTTCATGGCGTGGATGCTGGCCGCGCCGCTTGGATTTGATGCACCCTCCGGCTGGGCGTTGGCCGCGGGAATTCTCCTGCTCGTCGCGGCGATGACCGTCTTCGCCGCGGCAACCGTGAGCTGGTGGCGACGGCCACAGGATGCGATTGCGGCCGTCAGCATTTTTTGGATCGGCACCGGACTCCTTTTCGCCGCGGCAACCGCGGCGGGCCGGGTCAGTCTGGGGACCGGCGCCGGCATGGCGTCCCGCTACACCGCGCTGCTTTTGCCGATCACGCTCGGCATCGCGATCAGCGCACCGATCTGGCGCCGCCGCTCCCTGCGGGGGGCGAGTCTGGCCTTCGTCTGGGTTGGCGTGGCACTCACGTGGCTTCCAGCCGTGACCGAACCCGCACCCTTCGGCGAGTGGGGGCTCCGCCGCGGAACGCGAGCGGTGGTGGCAGAGATCACGGCGCGCAAGCTGGCCTGGATCGCTGCCTATCGCACCACGGGGGAGTGGCGCGCGGCCCAGAGTGCGGCTGGGGGCGACGGCATTTATCCGGCCGACCCCGCTCCGCGACTCGAGCGTTCCATCGCCGTCATGCGCGCGTCCGGCTGGTCGTTTGCCCGGGTGGACGCGACGGCGGTGGATTGGTATCCGCTGCTGCCCCGTCGACGACTCGAGCTATCGGGCTTCTTTGAGCCGGAGACGGGGGCGAACCTCCGCTGGATGGGAGCGGAGGCGGCTCTCCGCGTCTTTAACCGACAGCCAAGCTGGCTGAACGTCGAGCTGGTCGACACGGTGGGTGGATTGCCCCTGGATGCCACGCTCACGGTCGAATGCGGCGCATCACGCATCGTCCTCCCGGTGCGACCGACACCGCTTCGGTGGTCGATTCCCGTTCCCGCGGGCGACGCACTGCTTCGATTTGTCTCGACGGGCGGTGCGCATCGGCCGGCCGAGGCCGATGGTGCGAGCGCGGAGACGCGAGCGCTCTCGCTCAACTTCCGGCGGATCGATCTCACGGGGACGCCTGTGTTCCCGGCACGCTAATCGAGGCTCCGCCTGCGGTTACGTCCGCTCGGGGGGCACGTGCAGCTACGCGACCGCTCGACGTAGCGCAGAATTTCAAACGGCACGCTTCGCGACAAGCGTTGATGCCACAGGCGCCCATCCGTGCACACGGGCGCACCGAACGCACACCCTTCTTCGTCACCCGCTACTGTCCATCCCGCCTGCAGAATAGCGGCCGATTCACGGCAGAAACTTGCTTGCTGGCGTCGAGCGCCAGACTACGTGCGGACATGCGCTTTCTCCGCATGGTCGTGGTGGTGCTTAACTTCGGGCTCATTCTTTCCGCCAACGCCGCCGAGCCCATCACGGTGGACGTGCGAGCGGCGGAGGGAATCAACTTGAAGCCATACGGCGCCGGAAACCTCTCGCTCTTCATCGAGAGCGATACCGACCTGGAACTGCGGCTGTACGTCGCCGATCTCGACGACATCGTGACAATCACGGTGCGTCTTCAAGGCACCAGCAACGGGTCGTACCTCCAGAGGCGCCCGCGTCGGAAATTTTTTGTCGTGCCAAAAGTGAGTGGTGAGATCGACGCTCTCAGTGGCAAGCACTTGTTCCTGCTTTTTGAGAGTCCAGAAGGGTGCCGCGTACAGTACGTCGACACGATTGCGGTCGCCCAGGGATTTGTCCGTTTGAGGATCACGCCGCCAAAGGGCTCGTAGGGCGTAGGGCGAGGGGCGAGTGGCGAGGGGTCGCCGGACAAAATGTTTGTAACGGCGGCCGGTGGATTCGTCTTCACCCCCGGGACCGTGGTGTGCGCGGCCCCTGCCACCCTGCCCCATCGTCATGCCGCTCGTCCCGCTCCGCCCCTTCGCTTCCGTCCTCGCCTGCGCGCTGCTGCTCGCCGCCCGTGCCGACCTGCCCGCCCAAAGCACCGGCACATTTCCCCCACCAGGGGTCCCGACCACGCCGGTCATGAAGACGCTTCAGCAGATCGAGCCGCGGGTCGATCTTTTGAACTCCATCGGCGCCAACGGCGTGACGACCGATGCCACGCATCACTTCATCATCACGAGCCCGGGTTCTTATTATCTCACGGCCAATCTCGCCGTAACGAAGACCAGCGGCATCCAAATCACGGCGGACGGCGTGACGCTCGATCTGAACGGCTTCGCCCTCACCCGCGGCTCCGGCACCGTGGGAAATGCCATCGAACTGGCGGCGAACGTCGACCGCACGACCATCGTGAATGGTTCGATCAGCGGATTTTCCTTCGGCGTGAATGCGATCGCCGCCAGCCCCTACCCCCGCGGCACGACGATGCGCGCGTTGCGCGTGGCCAACTGCACCGCCGTGGGCCTGGCGGGAGGCGAGTCCTCACTGCTGATCGACTGCACGGCGCAGGACTGCGGCGTTTCCCTCTCCGGTCAGAACCACTCGACCTTCGAACGCTGCACTTCCTCCACGAGCAAGGGCACGTACGCGATCTTCGCGGAGTCGAATGCGACGCTCACGCATTGCACGGTCACGCGGCACACGACGGCCGCGGTCAACGGAGCCGCCTTCTTCGCGGGCGCCGGCTCGACGCTTTCCCACTGCGCCGCCTCCGCCAACACCTGCGATCGCGGAATTCTCACCGGCAGCGGTGCGACCTTGAGCGATTGCTCGGCCACTTCAAGCACGGTCGTCTTTGGGATCGAAGTGGGCGGCGGCTCTTCCCTCGCCCGCTGCACCGCCAATTCCAACACCAGCACTGCCGCGACCTCCGGCGGAATTCTTGCCGGCGCGAATGCGTCGATCACGCAGTGCGCGGCGAATGCGAATAATTCCACCGCCGGCACGCTCACCACCACCACCGGCCTCGGCTTCAGCGTGAGCGGCGGCGGCACGATGCAGGGCTGCACCGCCTCAAACAACAAGGGCGACGGCATCGACGCCACCTTCACCGCCATCCGGCAGTGCACGGCGAATGCGAACAATCAGTTCGGCATCTTCGCCAATCAGCGCTGCAGCGTGCTCGGCTGCATGGTGACGACGAACAAACAGTCGGGGATCCGCGGCGACCTCGTTGGCTCGATCATCGACTGCGTCTGCAGCTTCAACAGCGTTTGCGGGATCCTCATCGACTCCAACGGCGGCTTCGATGTGCGCGGCAACACGTGCGAGGAAAACGGCAAGGATGCGGTCGCCCAGGGTGCTGGCATTCGCGTCAACGGCGGGTTCACTCGGGTCGACGGCAATCACGTCTATGTGAACTATCGCGGGATCGACGTGAACGTGGTCGGCGTCTTCGTGGTCCGCAACGCCGCCGCCGCGAACACCTCCGGAATCAACTTCGCCATCGTGAGCGGGAACAAGGTGGGGACCATCGTTTCCGCTCCCGCCAGCGGCGCCATCAACGGAAACACCGGCGGTGCCGGTGTCGGCAGCACGGATCCGTGGGCGAATGTGTCCTACTGATTCGAAGACACCGGCGGGGATGACGAGACCGGCGCCGGGGACATCTCCCACCCCAACCCGCGCGCCTCCAACTCCCGCCGGATCACGCGTAGATCCCAAAGCTGAATCGCATGATTCTCCCCCACGGCCGCGAGCAGCGTGCCGTCCGGGGAGAAACGCACGCGATTGTTTGCGAGCGCGAACGGACTCTCCAGCGTGGCTCGGATCAAGCCACTGACGGCGTCGATCAGCTGCACCCGCTCCGCGCCCTGGATGAGCGCCAGCCATCCTCCGCGCGGACTGAAATCCGCCGGCGCGGAAGGCACCTCGCGCCATTCCGATGGGATCACCGGGCCAGCCGACCAGTCAGCCACCCGCCAGAATCGGGCTGCGTCTGCGCTCCGCGTGAGCAGCCAGCGGCCATCCGGACTGAAAACACCGAAGGCCTGCATGCCCGCCTCGAATTCCGCCACCACGCGGCGGGCCGATAGATCCCAGACCGTCACACCCTTCGGCTGCCACGTGCCGCGCGCGACGAAGCGATTGTCCGGACTGAACGCGACGATCCCGATGCCGACTGGCGCATCGAGCTTCAAGACTGGGCGGCTGCCATCAAGCGTGACGATTTCCGGGCCTTCTCCCGCCCCCACACTCGCCATGCCCGCCAGCCGACCGTTGGCACTGACTCCCGTGAGCAATTTGGCCGCGCCGACCGCTCGCGGAAGACCATCCGCAAAACGCACTCCATCGGCGCCGATCTGGTAGGAGAAGTCGATCAAACCTTCGTCGAGCGTGGAGGCATGCAGGACATCCGCCACCGGATCGAACCAGGCCGAGGCGCGCCGCTGGCCCTTGAGCGCCAGACGCGAAAGCGCGCGACCGGTCGCCACGTCGATCACCTGCACGCCGCCGAAACCAGCGACGGCCAGCAGACGTCCATCGCGCGAGAAGTCCAGTCCCATGGGCGGACCGTCGGGAAGCGCGGGCTGCAGCGTGCGCAGCACTTCAGAGTGGATCAGCTCGAGAATGCCCGCAGAATTTCCGTCGAAATTGAAGCCGATGCGCTCGGCGGTCGTCGCCACGCGGAAGGATGGGTCCACCCCGGGCATCGACCAGCGCTCGATCCCGGACGCGGCGTCCCACAAGCGCGTCGTCCCGTCGAGGCTCGAGGTGATGAGGCGGTCGCCGCTCCGATCGTAGCTCAGCCCGATCACCTCCTGCCGGTGTCCACGGAGCGATTGCACCTCCGTTCCCGTCGCCGTGTCCAGCACGACGACATCGCCCCGGCCGATCGCCGCCGCGAGCCGTGCGCCGTCCGGATGCCAGGCAAGCGCGACCCATCCGGCGGTCTGTGACGCTTCACAGAGCGTGTGCCCGTCCGCGAGCGCGATGACGCGGAGCTTTCCCGCGCGCGCCGGCGGTCCGCGTCGCTCCCGCACCGTCCGGCCATCGTCCGCGAAGGCCAGGCGCATTCCGTCCGGGGCGAATGCGAGTCCCTGAACGGCGAAGCGCTCGGTGCTCACGATCAGCGGGGGAGCCTCGGGCCGCGCCAACTCGAAGATGTAAACGCCTCCTTCGACCGGCGTGTAGGCCACTCGAGCGCTGTCTGGACTGAAAGCGACGCGCGGTCGATACGACGGATCACCTTTCCACTCGAAGAGCGCGCGTCCAGTCGCGACCTCCCAGACGACCGTGGAGGTGTCGAGGAAGCGCGCGGCGAGATGGCGGCCATCCGGGCTGAAACCGAAATTGATCTCGACGAAGGGTTCACCCGCCGCGTCACGGAACGCCCCGATTTCGCGCCCGTCTGCCGTGGCGTGCAGGCGCAGCCCGCCGCCTGCCGCCTGACACGCATAGCGTTCCAGCGTCGGATCGAAGGCCAGCGTCGGGAGGGCGCTCGCGCCGATCGGCCGGCGCGAAACGACGCGGACATCCTCGTGCGCGAGCGCCGCGAGCACCTCGTCTCGCACCTCCCGCGTTGGCCGGGTGCGCGCGGCCTTCTCCAGCGTGGCCAGACTCTGCAGCCTCTGCCCGGAGCGTCCGCTTCTCCGCGTGGCCCGCGCTTCAGCGATCTGCGAGCGATGCAGCTCATCTCGCGCGATCCGCTCCGCGACGGCGAGGCGCCGCGCGGCGAGCAGCGATCCGAGGGTCGCCGCGATGAGCAACACGAGCAGTAACGCGCTCACCGCCGCCAGGGCCTGATTCCGTCGCGTCCAGCGCCAGAGCTGCTCGCCGCGGCCCGCGGGCCGCGCCAGAATCGTCTGGCCGCCCAGCCAGCGCTCGAGATCATCCGCCAGCGCGGCGGCCGACAGGTACCGCCCGGCGGGCACTTTTTCCAGCGCCTTGAAGCAGATGACGCCCAGATCGCGCGGCATGGGCACGCCGAGCGCGGTGAAATCCGGTGGCGCCTCGTCCACCACGCGGCGGAGCGTCGCGACCGGGCTGTCGCCGCTGAACGGCGCGCGCCCGGTTAGTGCGGCATAAAGGATCGCGCCGAGCCCGTACACGTCGGAGGCCACCCCGGCCGCGCGGCCGTCGCCCGCCGCCTGCTCCGGCGCCATGAACTGCGGCGTGCCGAGAATCACCCCGGAGGCCGTGAGGGACGCGGCATCGTCGAGCGCACGGGCCAGTCCGAAGTCGCCCACGTACGGCGTGTCGTCGGCATCGAGCAGGATATTCGCCGGTTTGAGATCACGGTGCAGCACGCCGCGCTGATGCGCGTAGTGCACGGCCCGGGCGAGCCGGGTGAGCAACTCGGCCGCCGTGCGGGGGTCGAGCGGGCCGGCGCGCAATCGCTCCGCCAGGCTCCCGTTCTCCGCGTGCTTCATGCTGAAGAAGGGAATGCCGTCGTGCTGCCCGACTTCATAGAGCGGGAGAATGTGCGGATGCGTGAGCGCGGCGGCGTGCCGGATCTCACCCCGAAAGCGCGCCTGCGCCTCGCCGTCGCTGAGGTGCTGCATATGCATCATCTTCAGCGCCACCACTCGCTCGCTGCCGTGCTGGCGGGCCGCATAGACCGTGCCCATTCCGCCCCGACCGATCACTTCCAAAAGCTCGTAGGCGCCGAAACGTCGCAGCCCGGCATCCTCACCGGCCGGATCCGTGTCCCCGTCGCCCCAGGCCAGCGCGAGCTGGCAGGTGCGACAATCTCCCGCCGCCGTCAGTGCTCCGCCGCAGACCGGGCAGGGCGTGCTCATGCCAGCGCCCGCCGCAGATGCTGCAGCTCCTCCTCGACTTCATGGGGCGCAGTCACCGTGGCCGCCACTTCCTCCCGCAGGGCCTGACGGAAGGCGGCGCGCAGCCGATGCACCAGCACGCGCGCGTTCGCCGCGGTGACGCCCAGCGCATTGGCGGTGCATTCGTAGCTCGCGTCCGGCTGCTCGTGCGAGAGAAACGGCCGCAGGGCGCGGAACCGCTCCGCGTGACCGGCCTCCGCATACGCGCAGCGCACCCGCTCACTCGCGCGATCGAGCAGCAGTCCGGCCCATTCGCGATCGAAGGCCAGCGCCGGATCGGCCGCCGGCGCCCGCAACTGGAGCTCGATCTCACCCGCCTCGGCGTCACTCAGCGGCACAAACTCGAACCCGCCGCCGCGCTTCATCGCTCTCTGCGCCACCCACCGGTTCGCGAGGAAGTTCTGCATGGCGGCGCCGAGGAAGCTCCGAAACCGGCCGCGCGCCGGATCGAGCCGCTTCAGCACCCCCTGTTCGAGGAGCGAGAGGAGAAAACCCTGCACCGCATCCTCCGCATCGTGATGCGCGAGTCCGCGCACCCGCGCCAGCACGTAGAGCGGCCGCCAGTACGCCTGGAGCAGCGTCGCCATCGAGGCAGAGGAACCCGGTGCCTGAGAGTCCGCCGCATCGAAGATCAGGGACCAGCGGGTCGTGTGAAATTCCATGCGTCGCCGTTCGAAGCGGGAACATGAAGCCGGCGGGCTGCGGCGTCGATGGGAATGCGTGGGGACCTCCCGGGCCAAGAACTCAACTTCCCCAAGCCGACCCACCCCCTAACGTCTCATCCAAACGGGCGCACCCACTCGCCGGAAACACGCCCTTTCTTGTCCAGCGATACCGGCAGACCTTTCCCCGCGGAACGCTGAGGTCACCAGGAGGGTTCCGCGTTCTGCCCGCCACGCTACCCCAGCCTGCCAATCCCCATGTCGACACTTCGATCCGACGCAATGCCCGCCGCGCTCCTGCACGCCCGGCAGGGTGCGCTGCCTCCGCGCTCCACGGCGGGAGAAGGCAAGCGCAGTAAACGGTCCGCTTCGATCTTCATCCTTCTTGCCCTGGTCTGTTCGCTCCCGGGTTCGCTCCGCGCCGTCACCGACACGCAAACCGGCGCAGACGGCAGCGCCGGACAATCGGGCGGGAACGCTACCGCGCTGGCGAGCAGCGCAGACCCGGCAAATACGGCGACGGCGACGGGCGGCAAGAGTGGTGGCCCACCCGGCGCGGGCGGAGCGGCGAGCGCGACAGCATACACCGCCTTTGAGGCCACCGGAACCGGGATCGCGAACGCGACGGCCACGGGGGGTAATTGCATTTTTGTCTCCAACGCGGGACCGCCCCTGTCTGCTGCGGCCGGCGGAGATGGCAATGCCTCAGCGGCGGCGAGTAGCGCGAGCGCGTCCGCCTTGAACGCGAGCGCCAGCGGGACCGGCGGAGCAGGCAGCAGCGGCGAAAATTCCACCGGTGGGCCCGGCGGGAACGTCAGCGTCAGCGCGTCGAGCATGCTCCAAACCACCGGACTCACCACCGTGACCGCCCAAGCGCTGAGCGGAAATGGCGGTGAGACGCGCGGCACGTCCGCGAACGGCGGCCAGCCGGGAACCATCACGTTCGGCCCCGTCTTCGGAAGCTCGCTGGGAAGCGCGACCGTGATGGCCGACGCCCGCGGGGGAAACGGCGGTGCCTTGTACCTCCTCTACGGTTTCAGCAACGCGAGGGCGGGAGATGGCCGGAGCGTGAACCTGAACAACGTCGTCGACGGGAATGCCGCCGACACGCTTACGCTCATCCAAACTGCCACCGCGGGTGACGCCGGATCGAGCTCGCGGTCCGGTCCAGGTGTGGCGGGTAACGCCAGCAGCATTGTCGATCGGACGGTCGCTTCAGGGCTTCAGGTGCTTGATGTGCGCTGCAGCGGGACCGGAGGAAAGGGCACGTTCAATGCTTTCGGGTCTGGCGTCTATGGCGTCGATGCCGGCAGCGGAACCGCCACCTCACGCGCGCGGAACGATGGCGGAAGGGCACTGGCCACGGCCAGCGGAACCGGTGGCGCCTCCAATGTCGGGACCGGGAGTGCGGGCGGAGCCGGCTCGGCCAACGCGGCGGCGAACGGAGGTACTTCGATGGCCGGCCAGGGATCGAGCGCGACGGCGACGGCCATCGGGGCCGCAGGCAGCGGTCTCTTCCAAGGACCCCAGGGCGCGGGCGGGGCGGCGACGGCGACTGCGAGCGCGGCGACGACTGGCGACGGCAGCACCCTGTCTCAGGCCACCGCCACGGGAGGCGCCGTCGCGACAAACCCCGCACTGACCGGAAATTTTGTCTCCGGCACCGCCACTGCAAGCGCGAGCGGAACAGTCGGCGGAAACGCCTCGCTCGACGTCACTGCGACTGCAAAGGGGGGCGCTGGCCTGCTTCTCCTGCAGACATCCTCGAGTTCCGGGGGTGCCGCGACGGCTACCGCCAGCGGAACGACCGGCGGTAGCGCGAATATTTTGGCGCGGGCCGACGCGGGGCAGAGTTCCTTCGTCGTCGCCCTCGCCCAAGCGACGTCGAGCGGTCACGCGGCCGGAGGCACCCTCAGCGCGAATGCCTCGACGTCCCGCTTTCGCGGCGTGATCGGTTCGCTGATTTCCCTGCGGACCACGGCCGCGACCGTCCCGCTGAACGGAGCCTTGGCATCTTGCCGCGCGGAAATGGCCGCGGGGACTTTTGCCCTCGATCCCCAGGCGCTCCCCGAGGCCCTCGCCGCTGCGAATGCCGCTCCCACCGCCGCCGCTGTGAATGCCGCCCTGAGCGGGAATGCCACGAGCGCGGCGCGCTTCGACCCCACGAATTCCGCCCAACTCATTCTGGTAAGCTCGGGCGGTGCGAAATGCCCCGTCGGTGCCACCGCTTCCGTCGCGGGCAGCATCAAATTCACCGTCGCCATCGACCTTTCCCGCATCGCGACGAACGATAGCAAGAATCTCCAGCTCGCTCTCGTAAATCCGATCATTTCTGGAGCGGGACCCGACTCTGTCCGCCTGCGCGTGCTCCGCGAAGGAGCGACCGTCCACGATGTCACGCTGCTTGGGAGCAGTGCCGCGCGGGCGTATTTCACGGACCACGTCCTGGATTTTGGTGACATCACCAGCGGAGTGACCGGAGATCTCGACGTGGACATCCTGCTCGACGTGGTCTCGTCGCAGCCGGGCGGCGGTTTCTATGCGACGACGTTTCTTGGGAATGCGGCGGCAGCACCGGTGCAGACGATCGACCAGTGGCGCGCCGCGTATTTCGGCGGCGGGGCCACAAACAGTGGGAGCGCGGCAGATGACGCTAACCCCACCGGCGACGGCTACAGCAACCTGCTCAAGTTTGCCGTCGGGCTGAACCCGCTCCTGCCCTATCCGCCGGGAGCGGCCTTTGCTGTCGACAGCACGACAGGCGTCCTGCGGATGACCGTGAGCCGCAACCCGGCGACCTCTGGGATCGTCCTGGTGGTGGAGGGAACTTCCGATCTGAGCCCGGCGGGAAACTGGAGCGCGGCCGGGCTCGTGATCGATCAAAACACATCCACGCTGCTCCAGGTGCACGACTCCATTCCCATTCAGCCCGGCAACGAGCGGACCCTGCGGTTGCGCGTGACTCGCATGTAGCCCGTTCGCCTTCGCGTGACGCGCTGCCATCCCTCCGGCATGGAACGAGATTGATTTCGCTTTCCAGGGAGCTGCGCTCCCTGGCTATTTGCTGTCATCCCTGCGGGATGCGCTGAACTCTGGGTTCGCGCAGCAGCGCATCATGCGAGCCTTCCAAAATCCCCACTTGAGGGCCAGAGAGACGGCGACAGACGTTCCCCCGTCGGCGAGCGCATTCCCGCACGCCATTCATACCATGCCCAGGTGCCGCCCAGATCCGCCGAAGGACCGCACTCCGCTGATGCGGGCGGCGTGCGACGGCAACCTGTGTGAGCTCTTCGAGCGCATCCTTGACGGTGACGATGTAAACGCCCGCGACCATCAAGGCTGGACCGCGCTGACTTGGGCGTGCCTCCACGACGAGTACGAAATCGCCCGCCAGCTCCTCGAATCTGACGCCGACCCCGATGTGAACGGGTCCTACGACACGGCCGATACGCCGCTCAGCGTGGCCGCAACGCAGGGATACTTCGATCTCGTCAGGCTCCTCATCGCGCACGGGGCAAATCCGGATATTTACGCGGGCGTCACCGCAATTCGCGCGGAAGGGTACGCCCGACGGAACGGTCATCACGCAATCTCGGAGTTTCTGCTCTATCACGAAGATCGGCCGAGGTCGGGCTCCCGATAGAACAGAGGGTTGCTGATCCCCTATCACTCCTCCGGTCGGCCGACCGAGCCTGCGCATCAAATGGTCCCAAATCCCACGACAGCGACGTTGGTAACGGCGTCGTTTGGACGAAATGCGCACCCCGCGAAAGCGGATCTCGCGGTGTGCCGCGCGTTGGGTCCTTGCGCCGATCAATCAGCGCCGAGGTCGCGCGCGAAATCCGCGTCGTCTGAATAGGAATTCGGCAAAATCCCGAGCGTTTCTTCGACCAGGTGCCGGATCGTCAGACGCACGGATTCCGGTGTCCAAGCGGTCTGGGTGCCGGAATCGAGTGGGAGTGCCTCCGCGAATGCGCGCATCGACCCGGTCTGGGTGCCGGAATCGAGCGCGAGTGCCTCCGCGAATGCGCGCATCGACCTGGCGGCGGGCGGAAGCTCGGTCCGGTACCGAGTTATCAGGTGGAAGAGATATCCAAGCGAGAGTCCGACGATGACAAGCAGCAATCCGGCGGTACCGAGAAAGGGCCAGATTCCGAGCAGCGCCGTGGCCCCGCAGCGCTCTCCGACCACCATCCAGCTTGGTCGGCAGAGCTGGTACGCATCCAACCTGCCCACGCCGAGATGTTCCGTGATCAGCGGCCAGGCGCGTTCCATATCCCCTCGCGCGACGAGGGCGTCGAGACGGACCTCGGGGCGAATCCGTGCGCGGGGCAATTCGAGAACATCGCAGAGCACGCGTCTGGCGCGGTAGAATGCGACCTGTGTCTTGCACGTGGTGAGGCTCGGTCCAGCGCCGACTCGCTCCGTCACCAGCCCGATGAGCCTCCGCACCGTGGTCACTTTCTCGGCGTCTTCCGCGCGAATCGAAATGCCAAAGCGCTCTTCCACCGCCATGACCAGTTCGACCATGTCCAAGCCCATGACCGAAGAATGACGACTCGGGGGCGGGAAGACAAGCGGATCGCGTGTCACTCCGCGCCCGTGCAGGGAGGTTTGGGCGTCGCAGTCGCTCGTGCGGAATCGGGTTTCCGCCCGCGTGATGACAGCTCGCACGGCCCGATTTCGGTTGCGAGCCGTGGTGCCATTCGTTAGCTGCCGGGTGATGCGTCGGTTCCTTGTTCCGGTGATCGCCGTGTTCGGTCTCGCGATCACCGCTTCCGGCGGCGAAGTCCGGGGAGCCTTCGGGCTGATTCTTGGAGCCGTCGCTCCGGACACCGAGTCGGTTTCAAAAGAGGCGAATGGCTTTCTGACGTTTTCCTCGGAGGCGACGGGGCGGAACTCCGTCTTTCGAAGTTTCAAGTGCATTGCGACCCCATCGTCCCGACGAATTTTTGGCATCTCCGCAGTGGCGCGCGGAGCGACGAGGAAAGACCTTCTCGCGGTCGCTCATGAGCTGGGCTTGAGCGGAGGTGGCGCGACGATCGACGCAAATGGATATAAAACCTTCACGTGGATCGCGAACGAAGGGAAGAGGCTGATCACCCTGACGTTCAATGAGCAATGGGGCGTCGCGACATTCCAGTGCATCGATCCCGACCTGATCATGGAGGCCGCGGCTGAGGCGAAACTCCTCCGCGACACTCGGGGCTCTTAACAAAACCCGCCGTGTTTCCTCTGCTGCGTTCTCGATGGCGCCTGCTCCTCCTGAGCGGAGCTGCATTCCTCGTTGTCTCGGCGGGCGCGCTTCGCGCCGACGACGGGGCTTTCAGGCGGGAGGAGTATTTCCAACTGCCGTGGTTGGCGACGCGGGAAGGCGACCGATTCCCGAAACCGAACTACCCGATCGCACTCCGAAAGGCTCGCCTTCAAGCGTCCGTCGCCCTGCGCTTGTTTGTCGGGACCGAGGGCACGATCGACCATGTCGAGATCGTTGAGGTCGCCGGCGACCGCCCACTGGCCGATCACGCCGCGAAGTTCGCCCGGAGAAATTGGCGGGCCATGCCGCGCACCTTGGGCGATGAGCCGATGAAATACGTGCTGATCGTTCCGGTCACTTTCTCCATTGATGGCGGGCGCGATCGGCTCAACGCGAAGATTCGGGCTCGGCACAGCCTGTTGCTGCCCGAAATCGGCGCACCCGGGGAACCGCAGAAGCGCCCGAAACGGCCCGCGCCCAGCAAGAAACCCGAGCCGGTCACCTGATCTGCCACGAGCCTGCCTGATTGGGTCGAGCGCGACGCGGAGAAAGCCGGCCGCGGTTCCAAATGGAACTCCATTTTCGGATCGGACGACGCTCGCTGCTCGACCTGATGACGCCACGGGAATGCCGCCGATCAAACCACCGTTCAGCGCCTCATTCGGTCCGATCCGGCTCACCCGCGGGATCACTCGAATCAGTCGTCGTCCTCTGGGGAGACGAAGGTCGGAATTCCGCAATGCGGCACATCGTCGAGGTCGGCCGCTGGATCGGCCGTTTCTGCGCTCAGGGTCGCGGCAAGGTTGGCCAATTCCGCATACGCGAGCGAACGGTCGATGGGATCTTTCAGTTTGCTGATCCACTCCTCGGCTGCGACAAAACCGCGCGATCGGGCATCTCCAGTTACGCGAAGCCGGAGAGCTTGCCGGCTGGCCTCCTGTCCGATTTCTGGATTGCCTTTCTTCGGTCCTCGGATGCGGGTCGCGGCGGCCTTGGCGCCCTGCGCGTCTCCGCGCTCCGCGAGGACACCGGTGATGATGAGCAGCGCGTTATTCCGATAGAACAGGGATCGGAGGCTCTCTGCCGTCGCGAGCGCGCCAGCCACGTCTCCAGAATCGATCTGAGCAGAAGCGATGGAACGAAGCGCAGAGCCTTGTTTGGAAGAGGACTCGATCAGCGCGACGGTTTCCTTTGCCGCCCGCACGTCTCCGGCCTGCGCTTGCGCCACCGCGACCGCGCGGAGACATTCCGCTCGGGTGGCCGCGTCGCTCGCATTCGAAGCAAAGCCCTTTGCCCGTTCCGTGAAGTTGCGCGCCCGGGTCAGATCGCCCGTCTTCGCATAGGCGCCCGCAATCTCGCAATGCCCGACAACCTTGAGTTCAGGATCGGCCACCTGCGCGAGCGTGATCGACGCAGCGCCGGGATTCCCCGTTTCGGATTCGAAAACAGCCACGTAAAATGCGAGGCTCTCGGATACCGTCGCGCCTCGCAGCGAAAGCGCAGTACTCTTTGCGGCGGGCAGGTCACCGGCCCGGAGCTGAGCCATCGCGAGGTCGAAAAGGACTGAGTTTCTCTCGCCACCTTCGGGCACTTCGAGGCTGACGTTCCGCGCTTCGCGCCACGCGGCGGCTGCCGCCTCGTCTCCCCTCTTCGCCAGCACTCTCGCGACCTCGGCCAGCGCATTCGCCCTTTTTGACGCCGCCTGCACACTTCTCGCCGTCTCGATCGCCGACGTGCCCGCCCCTCGGCGGGCCTGCCAGAGCGCAATCCCCGCAAGGGCTCCATCGCGGTCGTTCGTCCCGTCGATCTGCCCCGCCGTTCGGGACGCTGCGGCAAAGTCACCCGCCTGCGCCTGGGCGCGGGCAATCTCTCGTCGGACTTCTCCCCGGGAGCGTTCATCATCGATTGTCACCAGGGTTTCGATCGCGCCCGCGAGATCGTTCGCATTCGCCTGCGTTTGGGCGAAAGCCTTGATGCGAAAATTTCGATTTACGGCGTCGAGTGAATCCTCGGGACCGGGCGGCTTGGGTGGACGTTCCACCTTCGGTCGAGCCTTTCGAAAATCGCGCGCCGCGCCTTCCTCATCTCGAGCGCGACCGCGCGCCACCGCGACGGCGATGAGCTTGGACCCTTCGTCCCGCAAATCTCCAACCTCCCGCGAGATTTCGTCGAACAAGGCATGACCTCCCTCGCTGTCGCCTGCGCGGAGCAGGAGGCCCGCGAGATGGAGGCGCATTTGGAAGTTATTTTCGCCATCCGCGTCTTTGCTCAAGCCCAGATCTTCCAAAGCCTGGAGCGCGTAGCGGCGGACCCCGTCCCTCGCCGCCTGCTTTTCCTCCGCGCTCAGCGCGCGAGGCTCTGTCGCCTTCACCTCGAAAGAGCAGAGATGTCCGACGGCGATGACTGACGCCGCCAACCCAAATCCAAGCCGCAGGCAGCGAGTCGCGCGTAAGAGCAACTTCATTCCCTCCGATATGCGGACACGAACACCGTGTCGAGCCCCCGGAAGAGGGTTCCAGAAGCGAGTCTTGCAGGGCGCTCCTCAATTCGAGGATGCTGCAGCGACAGGAACGGCGCCTCTACGTAGCGGATCTCGACGACCGACTCGAACTTCACGTCGGGCTGACTCGGGCGGAAGACTTCCTCGCGGTGCTGACGAGTGGGACGGATTCGACGTTTGTTCAGGAGCTTCGGGAGGGCGATCGCTCTGCCCAGTTCCTTCGCTGAGCGCAGGCGAAGGATGGGAGCTCAAAAACCGCCCGTCCAATTTGGCGAGGGGAATGCCGCAATCTGGTGCGCCATCCCTTCGTCCCCGCTCACCGCTCCAGCTTCGCGTCGACCTGCCAGGTCAGCTCGGTTCGCAGGCCGTCGTCTTCGAACTGCAGGCTGATCCGGGCGTCGCTGATGCCGGCAAAGATACCGAAGGGCGTTTTCCCCTCGTAGGGTGGCATTTTGGGCCGCCAGACCGTCCCAAAACGGGCGTGTTCCAGCAGACCCGAGTTTCGGACCACGCCGCCGGGCGGCATCGCGGGACGGAATCCGAGCGCCCGCTGGTTGCGCTCCGCGGCCTGCTCCGCGGTGACGGACTGGGCCAGCATCCACGGATAGACGAGACCCATCGCTTGAAAGGCCACGGCTCGCTCGGCCCGCATGGCGGAGGCGAAGTCGGCCGGGAGGCTGCTCGCGAGTGCGGCCGGATGAAACGCGAGGGAGGCGCCGCCCAGTCCGGCCGGGGCCGTGCCCCGCACGCGCAGCGGCGGGCCAAAGGGATGATTCGAGATTATGAGGAACTTGCCATCGACCCGGAGCGAGAAATCGATGCTGGCCAGGCCAAACGGGCGCAGGCTCAACAACAGGCCACGGTCTCCTTCCTGGCGGTTCAACTCGACCTCGATGTCACGGGATCGGCCAGACGCGGAGCGCGCGGTCGCGCTGTTCAGCAAACGGGTGGCGCGCACGGGATCCGTCAGCTCGATCGCGACATGCGTCGGCCGAGTGAGGAGATTCAGGAGCACGGGCACGAAGACGAGCATGCCCTGGCGTTCGCCCTCGCCGCCGGCAAAGAGGGTGGCCAGTTCACCGGTTCCCAAGCGGATGATCGGATCGCCATCCTCCACGGCGACGTGCAGGGAGGGTCCGAGGAGGTCGTAGAATTCCGGGCTGACGCCCACGTAGCTCTCGAAGAACGTCGCTTGCGACCGGGCAAACTCACGCCAAGCCGCGTCGGGGAGCACGAGATCCAGCTGCGCGACGGGGGCGCGATCGAAGAGCGGGATCTGGGTCGTCGCTCCCGCGGTGGACGCGGGCAGCAGGCTGCGCAGCTGGTTGTAGGCCGAACTTTCGATCAGCGGCAGAATGAACGTGGTGAGCTTTTGGCGGCCGCCGGTCGGGGCATCGAAGCGCAGCGCGATGGGATCGAAATACTGGCGCCAGAAGCGGGAGTAGTTCTCGAGATACGCCGCATAGGCCGCCGCTTCTCCGGGCGTGGCCATCGTGAGAGTCGCCGCCTGCGCGGAGAGCGGTTTCATTCGCGCCAGCGGACCGAAGCTGGCCGAAGTGACGGTTCCATCGGCCGCGAGCTTGAGATCACGAGCGGAATCCGCGGTTTCGGCGTAGCCCAACTGAATGAGCGATTCCAAGCTCGGCACCGGCCCGCCGCCGAGATCGAATTGCCGGAGGAGGCTGGCGGCGACGAGGCGCTCCATCGCCAGCCGTGCCTTCGTCCGGCGCAGTTGTCCGATCTTCACTTCCGGTCCGACGAGACGGCGGAGGAAGGGATCGGAAAAATACCCGTAGGCCTGCGTTTCCGGTCCCGGCGGCAAGCGCTGGAGCATGAAACGGAACTCGTCGCTCCGGCCGAGACTGCCGGCGCCCTTGGCGGCGAGCAAAGCCAGGCTGCGCGCAATCTCATCCGCGTGGGTGGAGAGGAACCAAAGATCTCCCTCGATCGCCCAGTAGGCCGTGCCGTGGGCCGTGCGCACGGTCTGCACGCCCTTGCCCGAGGTCAGCCCGGCAAGCACGGGCTGAAGCAGCTTGGCCAGGAGGCCCTCGGTCTGGACGCGCACGATGACCGTGACGTCTGTGCCGTCCGCAAAGAAAAGATCGGGCGCGAAAACCGCGCATTCCTTGAGCAGTCCTTGCTTGAGCAGGGCATCGGAAAGCGCGCGCGTCAGCCCGAGATCGGCGGCGTACCGATCGAGCAACTGGTAATTCAGGCTGTCTCCGACGAAGGCTCCGAGCCGCTGTACGAAGGCGGAATCGGGCGCGAAGAGCCCCGTGAGCGCGGCTGGTTGGGCGGCGTGGAAGAAGGCGCGATCCGGGGGCACGAAGTTCGCCAGTTCGAGGGTCGGGGTCGCCTGGCCGCGCAGGAATTCCGCGAAGGGATGGGCTTTCACCTCCACGCCCTTGATCTCGGAAATCGGGATCGCGATGCCGGGCTTCGTCGGGTTATTCGGCTCGTTCAAGGATTGCATCTGCAGCGTCTCCTGAATCGCGGCGCGGCCGCCGAAGAGGGCCAGTAGCGACGCCGCCCCCTGCCGCCCGGTCAGGCCGGCCGCGGACGGCGCGGCAGGTGTCGGCGTGCCGTAGAGGGGCCCCGAGCGCTCGAGCCAGGCCCGGAGCAACGGCGCTTCGACCGCTTGCGCGAGGGCATTCCACTCCAGCCCACGAAGGCGGGCCCAGTCCGTCAGCATTTTCCGCTCGCCCGAAGTGGCCGCGGACCAATCCCACGTCACCGGCATCATCCGGCCGTCCGCGGCGTCCCGGAAGACCAGGTCGAACTTCGTCCGCGGGCCAGGGGCGAGGCTAGCGTAGATCTTCATCATCTGCTTCGTCGGGCGGGCCGCAGAGAGGGCGGCCTCGACGTTCTTCTTTGAGATCGAGCGGCCGAGTCGATGGAGCACCGCCGTGTCGACCGGCACGCGGGCGGTATCGCCATCGCTGAAGAGCACCCAATGTCGGCCGTCATCCGCCGCGGGCGCCAGTTCCAGCAGCACGGGTTCCCGGGGTTGCGCGCGGTCCGACGAGGGGAACGTGGCCCGCGGCACGAGCGCGAGATCGACGATGCTCAGGCGGTATTCCTTCACGGCCGCACTTTCCGGCCGGCTGGGTGCCGCGGGCGAGACCCCACTCTGCGGCGCCCGAGGGTCGCGCGGCTGCGAGCCGGAGCGATCCTGGTCGATGAAGGCGAGGAAAGCAGGATCTTCGAGCGAGGTCGGGCCGCGTCCACCGTTCTGGGCCGCGAACTCGCGCAGCCTCGGGGAATGGACGTCTAACTTCCAGCGATCACTTTCGATCCGTTGCGCGAGGCGGTTGGCGGCGGTGCGACGGCCATCGCCCCGCAGTTCCGCCCAGTTTAGCACCTGCAGATGCACCTGACGCAGCGGCGCGTCGGCGGCGGGTTGCTCCAGCCGCCAACTTTCGTCGGCCGGCAGCTCCAGGTCACCGGCGAGGATGGTGAGTCCGAGCTTCGGGTCCTGATAGCGGCTCGTGTTCGCGACTGGCGGGGCCGCGGCGAGGGGAGTCGCCGAAACCAGGACGGCAAGGCACAACCGAGGGGTGAAAGGATTCATGATCGTGGATTTCAGGGCGCCCCGAATCCGGGACGGCCTCGAGTCTATCGAGTTCAACTCTCCGCTCGCATCGAAATCTCCACCGGCCGCATCGTTCGCAGCGATGGAGACGATCCTAGTCCGCACGGGGGTCTGCGTAGCCGCCGATGTTCGGTGCGCGCGCCGACGGTCCGCGGCTGCTGAGTTCGTTTCTTGCGGTTTTTGAGCGCTTTTGGGCCGTTTTTGGCCGGTTTTGCCGCCGACCCCAGAATTATTTTCGAGCTCCTTCCAGAAGCGGGAGCGGATTTCCCGACGATTTCCCAACTATTTTGAGTCGTATGCCCGTTTTCGCCATACCCCATCTGCCATAGTTCTCCTCGTCAGCCGGCTTCAAGCCGACGGACACCCAAACAAGAACAAAACCAACCAAACCATGCAGACCATCGATACCAACAGCCAAAATCCGAATGCGACCTCTCTCGTCGCCTCCGCTTCCGCGGAGTCTGTCACCCCGATCAGCAACGGCCTCCTCACCCCCGAGTTCCTCACGGCGCTCGCGGCGGGGGCCAACCAGCTCGAAGCCGTCCTCGGCGGAGCGCCCACCGTGAATCCTTCCGAACGCACGCGCCTGCGCAAGCGCCGGAGTGACGACCGGGCCTTTGCCCAGGGCATCGCTGAGATCGTCCAGCAGCACGAGACGCTCGTGCCGCGTCACACCGACGCGGCCGGCGCGCAGCTCGAACAGGAACAGATTGCCGCCCTCACGGCGGTGATCGACCGCCTGCAGGAGCTGCTCGGACGCCTCGATGATGTGCGCTCCCTGGCGGGCGCGCGTCAGGTGGACAATGCGCGCGCGATTTATCGCGTGCTCAAAGCCCAGCCCGGCAGCGAGGAACTGAAGGCGAAGCTCACTCTGGTGGGCCGTCGTCTCCGCCGCCCGGTCAACAAGAAGCAGAAGGCCACCCCGGGCGGCAACGCCCAGGCGCCTTCTCCCACCCCCGCAACCCCCAACCCGGCCAAGTGAGTCCGGAACTCCGCGCCCGGAGCGGAGAGCAGGCAGAGAAGTAACAGCAGACGGGGCGGGCGTTCTTCGGAGCGCCCGCCCTCTTTTGTGCGGTCGATCGGTCTCCCGCGGAGGGAGCGGGCCTTCCGCAGCGGGTCCAACGGAAGTTTTCACTGCTACCACGGAAGTTTCCCCAAGCGCCGCGGAACTTTCCACAAGCGCCGCGGAACTTTCAAAAGTTCCGGCGGAACGTTTCACAAGCGCCACGGAACTTTCAAGAGTTCCAGCGGAACTTTCCACAAGCGCCACGGAACTTTCAAAAGTTCCGGCGGACCTTTCCACAAGCGCCGCGGAACTTTCAAAAGTTCCGGCGGACCTTTCCACAAGCGCCACGGAACTTTTCACAAGCGCCGCGGAACTTTCAAAAGTTCCGGCGGACCTTTCCACAAGCGCCGCGGAACTTTCAAAAGTTCCGGCGCACCTTTCCACAAGGGCCGCGGAACTTTCAAGAGTTCCGTCGGAACTTTCCACAAGCGTCACGGAACTTTCAAAAGGTCCGGCGGACGTCGGAAAACGCCCCGCGTGGCTTTCGAGAAAGGCGCGGAACGAGCGGAAGCATCCGCCGAGCTGGCCGAGAAAGGCGAAGGTCCTGGGCCGAGCTCCTCCGAAGGGCCGAATCAAGTCCGGTTCCCGCACGGAATGTCGCGCTTCTCCGGCCCGGCGGGCCACCAGAAATTAGCCGGTGTGCGTCAGCCACCGGTCAACCAACGTTTGTTGTCACCCGCCCCGGGAGGGGCGGCGGAACTCGAGGCACCGCGCGCGCAGCGCGGTCGCGTAAAAGCTGCGCTTCATTCGTCTTCCATCGTCCCCGGCCGTCTCGCTTTCCATCGCCCCGCCGGGGCGAGTGACGTTTACTGATTTTCCGGTGGCTTACGCGCACCGGCTAATTTCCCGTGGCCCTCCAGGCCAAGAACGCGATGCGGGATTCTCTGTCGAAGCGGGTCGGAGGATCTGGTCGTTCGTCGAGCGAAGGCTTTGATGAAAGCGCCGGTCTCCTGCGCCACGACCGATTCGATGAAAGGTTGACCACGCCGCAGCGACCCGCATTCTCCGAACGCCACTCCCTCAACCAATTGCCGCCGCGCACGGCCACGGAATGGTCCCCTCATGGATGCAGAATAGCCGCCCGTAGACCGATCCCGCCTTTCTCGCGTGGCGTGCATCGCTTGCTGTATCGGGACGACTCTGATCGGAGCGCTGGTGTTTTTTTGGGCATTTCCGCTCGTAGCTGCGATGCGCCGCGATTTTGGCATGCAAATCGCGCCCGGATTGTGGCATGCCCGGTGGTCAGGCGTTCCTTTCCAAATCCTGCTGATCGCCGCGGCGCCCCAGATGCTCCAAACGTCGAAGCGGCGGCGTTGGTTCACCGTGGCTTGTTTTGCCGTGCCCTTCTTGTGGCTCCGGCACAAAGTGCCGCGCTTCTCCGGCCCGGCGGGCCATTAGAAATTAGCCGGTGTGCGTCAGCCACCGGTCAACCACCGTTTGTTGTCACCCGCCCCGGGAGGGGCGGCGGAACTCGAGGCACCGCGCGCGCAACGCGGTCATGCAAATGCCGCATGCCGTCCATCGTCCATCGTCCGCGGCCGTCTCGCTTTCCATCGCCCCTCCAGGGCGAGCGACGTTTGCTGATTTTCCGGTGGCTGACGCGCACCGGCTAATTTCCCGTGGCCCTCGAGGCCAGAAAGGCGATGCGGGATTCTCTGCCGAAAGGGGGGTGAAGTGCGCGCCCCCAGGTCCCCGCTTACCCCAGTTCCCAGCCGTATTCCAGCAGCGGCAGGCTGCGGATGGCGAAGTCGCGCACGATGCGGACGAGTTCCGGGCTGGTCACCTCCGTATCCTTCAACGGGCGGGAGAGCAGGAAGGACTTCAGCTTGAAGTACGGCGCCAGCGGGGCGTCGACGAACTCCCGAAAATCGCGGGGCATCTGCTTCAGTCCTTCGTCCAGCTTCAACTCCAGGCCGGCGTAGCGGAGTTTCTTCAGCACGACCTGAAACGCCTCGGCCTGCTCCACGAAAGAGACGCGCCAACGATGCAACTCATCCTTGTCCGGCTCGTAGAACGCGCTCGCGACAAACGAGGCCCCGGGCTCGAGGTGGAGGTAGATCACGCCCTGCGTCGATTTGTCCGCCAGCGGCGAGAGGATCCCGCTGGCGTGCGTCTTGTAAGGCCGCTTATCGGCGGAGAAACGGACATCGCGATAGACCCGGAAGACGGACTTCGCCGGGTCCGCCCGGAGCGGGATCTTGTTGACGGCGAATTCGTCCGACAAGGCCATCAGGAGCCCCTTCAAGGGTGCGAGCACGGACGCCTCGTATTCGGACTTCCGCGCCTTGAACCAGTCGCGGTCGTTGTGGCGGGCGAGCGAGCGGAGGAATTGCAGACCCTCCGACGGAAAGGAAACGCTGGGCGACCGCGGCATCATGCACGTTGGGCCCGCCCCCGCGGGTCGTCGAGACCGGAGACCGGAAGTTTCCCGTGAAACTGACCCAGCCGGACCACTCGCATCCCGCGAATCGGAGGGGGACAATGATCCCACTTGACCCGTTTCAAGAGCCGCCGTCACCATGCTACCCCATGAAATCGAACGCGCTTCGCGCGGCACTCGCCCTCCTTCTCGCCGGCACGATCTCCAGCTCGGCCCTGGGCCAAACCGCCACGCCCACCCCCACCCCGCTCCCGACCACGGGCGCGAACGGACCGACGAGCATCCTTCTGACGATCTTCCTCCGGCACGATCAGACCAAGACGCTCGACGAAATCCAAGCGCACGTGGACAAGACCGGCTTCCGCCGAACGTTTCCGCCCGAGGGCACCGAGATCGTCGGGTGGTACGTCATGATGGGCATCGGTCAGGTGATCATTCTGAGCGTTCCGCCGGACAAGCTCCGGGCCGTCAACGTCGCGATCGAGCGCGGTGCCTGGGGCGCTTACCGCAGCGAATTCTATCCGACCTACGATTATCTGCCGGTCTACAAGGAGCAGCGCGACAAGGCGCTCGCCACCCACTCGAAATGAGCCGGATCCCCCAGCGAGAATCCGCGGACGCACGCGCAATCTTCCCGCCGCGGCCTCAAAACGCCTAAGCCGATGGAATCCCCCGACCCCATCGCCTCGCCGGCCCCTCCTGCCGCGCCGACGAAAACCGGCTGGCGGCGGCTCACCGGCGCCATCGGACCCGGGCTGATCACGGGCGCGGCGGACGACGACCCCGCCGGGATCACGACTTACTCGCTCGCGGGGGCGAAGCACGGTCTCCTGCTGATCTGGACCGCGGTCTTCACCTGGCCGCTCATGGCCGCGGTGCAGATGATGTGTGCGCGAATCGGGATGGTGACGGGTCAGGGTCTGGCCGACGCGCTCCGGGCCAAAGTCCCCCGCTTCGTGCTCGTCCTCTTCAGCCTGGCCCTCGTGATCGCAAACACGCTCAACGTCGGCGCGGATTTATCGGCGATGGCCGATTCCGTCTCCATGCTCACCGGCGTGAGTTCCCACATCTTCGCCCCGCTCTTCGGCGTGCTCATCGCCTGGTCGACCGTTCGCTTCCGTTACGCTCAGATCGCCAAGGTCCTGAAATGGCTTGCCCTCGTCCTCGGGGCGTATGTCGTCACCGCGTTTCTCGCTCACCCCGACTGGAGCGCCGTCGCGAATGCCACCTTCCCTCCGCGCCTGCCGAAATCCTCGGAAGGCTGGGCGATGCTCGTCGCGATCCTTGGAACGACGATCAGCCCGTACCTGTTTTACTGGCAATCGTCCCAAGAGGTGGAGGAGCAGAAGGCGGCAGGCCTGAGGAGCATCGACCAACGGCGCGGCGCGACGACGGAGGAGCTACAGGACCGCTCGTTTGATGTCGGGATCGGCACCTTCGCCTCCAATGCGGTGATGTTCTTCATCATCCTGACCACCGCCCTCACCTTGCACGGTAAGGGCCTGACCGAGATCGAAACGTCCCGGCAGGTCGCCGAGGCCCTCCGTCCGCTCGCCGGCGACGCCGCTTATCTCCTGTACGCGATCGGCGTCGTCGGAGTCGGGTTCCTGGCGATCCCGACGCTCGCCGGTTCGGCCGCCTACGCCTGCGCCGAGACGTTTGGCTGGCAACAGGGACTCGATCATCCGTTTCGCAAAGCCCGGTCGTTCTATCTCGTCGTCATCGTTTCGATCCTCGTGGGCGTCGGTCTCGATCTCGCGAAAGTGAATGCGGTGAAAGCGCTCTTCGCGTCGTCTGTCATCAACGGACTCGTCGCGCCCTTCATGCTCATCGGCATCCTCCTGGTCGCCAGCGATGCGAAAGTGATGCTGGGCCAGCCGAGTTCTAAGCTGGCGCTGGGTGTCGTCGCCCTGACGGCGCTCGCGATGTTCGGTGCGGCGATCGCGATGTTCGTTTTCTGAATCCCGCCGGAAACGCGAAACGGGAGGGGCCTCGCGGCCGCTCCCGTCCCGACTGAATCAGCGCAGAGATTCCTTCCGGCTGACTATTCCCAGCCGACTTCGTACACCTCCACCAGCGCGATGCCGGTGGCGGTGCCATCCGCGCTCGTGACGATCGACGTGTAGGGTCCGGGCGCGAGGCGCGCGAGGACCGCGGAGTCGCCGTCGGCGAGCGTCGCGGTGAAGGCGAGGTTCAGGAGATCGGGGAAGTTCGCATTCGTCTTCCAGCCGGCGTTCGATGCGATCGTCTGGCCGCCGCTGACGAGCTGGATTTTCGTGGTCGCGAGGGACGGAGAGACGCCCTGAGCGGCGAGGGAGGGACCGCGGGCGATGATGAGCACCTGCTTGGCCCCGCCCTGAATCACGAACCCGCCGATGAGCTGGCCCTGCCCCGTATTTACGAATCCGCGGGTGGAGAGGTTGATGAGCCGATGGGCAAGTCCGCTCTTGAAGGCGGTGAAGCGCCATTCCGTGCCGCCCGCCGTGAACGTCCCGGCCAGCTGACCGCCGGTGGCCGTGAAGGTCCCGGTGATGGTCCCGCCGCCGCCGGGCGCGGCGAGGGTGAAGCTGTAGGTGCCGGTCGCTGGCGCCGTCAGCGTGACGCTGCCGAGGGCCCCGACGATCACCGGGCTGGCGGCCGTCCCGCTCTTTTGCAGGAAGGTCACATTCCCGGCGGGGTCGATCGTGAAGGACACGGTGCTCGTGGAGCCGCCGCCGCTGTTCGTCGTGGCGGTGCCATCGTAGAGGCCGGAAACGGGCGAGGCGCTCGTCGTCGCCGCGACGCGCGTCGCGGTATAGGACCGGGCGGACGTACCGCTCGTGAAGGTGCCGGTGATGGATGAACCATCTGCGGAGAACGTACCCGCCACGGTGGTGCTGGAGGTGGTCATGACCGAGAAGGCGCCGTTTGTGATCGGCCCCTCGGCTTCGGCGGAACGGTGTTGGTCAGCGTCGAGGACGGTGACCTCCACGGCATTGCGATCTTCGATCTTGATGACGAGCTGCGGGCCGTTGCCGGCGACGCTGCCCTTGTAAACGCCGCCGGGGCTGACTTGAGCGACGGCGGAGGCGGAGAAGGCTGCGAGGGCGCCGAACGTAGCGGCGAGGCGGGTGAGTGCATGTTTTGTTTTCATGGGAATGGGATTTTGGCAAGGCTCCGCCGCACGAAAACCACTGGGGTCTTTTTCGCTGGAGACCGGCTTGGCTCCAGCGTTCGGCAGCGAAAGTTGCGTTGTCGGAAAGGAACGTATGCAGCCCCCGTGCCACATGGATCAGCGTGATTGTAACGGGGCTGTCAGGAATGGACGCGCGGGGTCGGAAAATCCCGAGACGGTGGCTCGACAACCACGGCTCCGAGGTCCATTCCTAACCGCAGTGCAGGTCACCACCATCATCGTCGTCACGATTAGCGTCCTACCGGGTCTCCCGGGGAGGAAGCGTGACGCGGAGCATTGATCGAGCTCTTCCCGTCCCTTTCCCAACCCCGCGCGGCCCGCCGCCCGGGGTTTTTTGTTTTTATGCAAACGACACCCCACCCCATCGGAATCCCTCTTCCAGCCGCGCCCGCCGCGCGCTGGGAGCTCGCCATCCACGCCGAATCGGAACCCACGCTGCTCGCCCGCGTTGTCCCGCGCTTCACCGTGCCCGGCGTGCAACTGCTCCACCTGCACTATGCGCTGGGAGGCCCGCGCGGGAAATCATGGATCAATGTCGAGTTCAGCGCGACCCCGCCGCAGGCGGCCGTCATCGCCGGTCTCCTCGAGAAACTCGTCTCCGTCGCCGCGGTCAGTCTGCTGCCGTCGTCCCGGGTGGAATCGTGAGGCGATCTCAGCGCTCGATAGGCACGACAGCGCCCCAACCGGTGATTTGGAGTGCGGAAGCCCTCTGCCGCTTTCTTGGGGATCAGGGCGCCGCCCGCCCGCCAGATGTCCCAGGCAGCGGGAAGCATTTCGCTCGCTGCCTTCCTCGCTGACAGCGTACGCCCATCCTCGCCCACCAAAGCGGCAGAGGGCTGCCGCACTCCAAATGCTGGCGCGGCGTCTTCCCCGGAAACCGCGCCGACCCGCTGATCTTGCGCGCTCGGCTCGGCGAGGCGCAATGCCCATTGCCGCCGGTCGCATTCGGACGATTCTCCGCTCCATGAAGCGCCTCTCCCTTTCCGTCCTCGCGACGCTCGCGCTGGCCGCGAGCCATGCGGTCACCGCCGCCCCGGCTCCGCCACCCGCGAAGGTGGAAGGTTTTACGTACGTGAAGACCGTCGGCGACATCGCCGAGTACACGCTCGACTCGAATGGCCTCAGCGTGCTGCTCATGCCGGAGCATTCGGCACCGGTGCTGACCTTCATGGTCACCTATCGCGTCGGCTCCCGGAATGAGGTGACCGGTACGACTGGCGCCACGCATCTCCTCGAGCACCTCATGTTCAAGGGGACGGAGAAATTCAACCGCGCGAAAGGCACGGGCGTGGATCAGCTCCTCGAGCGCACCGGCGCGTTATACAACGCGACGACTTGGTTCGATCGGACGAATTACTACGCGAATCTCGGAAGCGAAAATCTCGCCATGGCGGTGGAGGTCGAGGCCGACCGGATGCGAAACCTGCTGCTGCTCGAAACGGACCGGCAGCCGGAAATGACGGTCGTGCGCAACGAATTTGAGCGCGGGGAAAACTCCCCGTTCCAGGCGCTGATCAAGGAGATCTTCCAGGCCGGGTACGTCGCGTTTCCCTACCACCACTCGACGATCGGCTGGCGGAGCGACATCGAGAAGGTCTCGATCGAAAAGCTTCGCGAATTCTACGACACCTACTACTGGCCGAACAACGCCACGGTCTCGGTCATCGGCGACTTTCAGGCGGAGAACGCGCTCGGGCTGATCAAGAAATTTTACGGCGCGATCTCGCGCTCGCCCAAGCCGATCCCGCAGCTGTACACCGAGGAACCGGAGCAGACCGGTCCGCGCCGCGTGACCGTGAAACGCGCGGGTCAGCTCGGCGTGGTCGCGATCGGCCACAAGATCCCCGGGGCCACGCACGTGGACTACGCGCCGCTCACGGTGCTCTCGGCGATCCTGACCGAGGGGAAGAACAGCCGGATGTACAAGGCCCTGACCGATAAGAATCTGACGACGGGCGTGCAGGCCTTCGCGGGCTACAACCAGTATGCTTCGCTCCACATCACCTTTGCCCCGCTCGCGCCCGGAGCGACGCACGATCAGGTGGAAAAGATCGCCCTCGAGGAAATCGAGAAGCTCCGGCAGGGCGGCGTGACCGAGACAGAGGTGAAAGCGGCGATCGCGAAGCATCTCGCAGACTCCGCCTTCCAGCGTGACGGCTCATTCGCGATCGCGGGAAATCTCAACGAGTGCATCGCCGTGGGCGATTGGGCCACGTTCTACTCGCTCGATGAACGGCTCAAGACGGTCTCGCCCGACGACGTGAAGCGCGTCGCCCAAAAATATCTGAGCGTGGCTCAGTCGACGACCGGATGGTTCATTCCGACCGCCAGCGGAGGCGCTCCGGCGGCGGCCGCGCCCAAACCTTCGCGGGCGGAAATGGCGCCGCGTCCCGATTTCTACCGTGATCCCGAGCTCGCGCCGACGCCGCTCGATCGCCTCGCTGATCCCGCCGTCGCCGGTCCGGGCGGCCCGGCGGCGTCCGCCGCGAAGATGGCTCCGAACGTCGTCCGCGCGAAAGCCGCCGGCCTCGACGTCCTCATCTACAAGACGGGGGTGAAGGACGTCGTCACCATGCGTGGCTCCCTCCCCGCCGGCGATGCGCAGCGGGGCGAAGGGAACGTCGCGGTGCCGCGCCTGACCGGCATGCTGCTGGATCAGGGGACCACGACGCAGGACAAATTCGCGATCGCCGCGAAGCTTGAGAGCGTCGGGGCGACGATCGCGTTCAGCGTGGGTCCGCAGATGACCGAAGTGAACGCGAAGTGTCTGAAAAAGGACGTGCCTTTGGTGCTTTCATTGATCGCCGAGCAGCTCCGCACCCCGGCTTTTGCCGAAGCGGAATTTGAAAAAGCAAAGAAGCAGCTCGCGGGCACGATCAAGCGCGCGCTGGAGAGCACCGACTACCGCGCCACCGACGCCTTCGTCCGCGCGGCTTATCCCGCGGGGCATCCGAACCACGCGACCTCCCCGGAGGACATGATCGCGGCACTCGAAACGGTGAAACTCGCCGACGTGAAGGCGTTCCACGGGAAAGCCTATGGGCCCGCCGCATTCACGTTCGTGGCCGTCGGCGATCTCGACGCTGCCCTGATCCAGGCGGACATCGGGAAAGCGTTTGCGGGCTGGAAGGGGGGCGTGGCGGTCATCGTCCCGGCCAAACCTGCCGCCAGCGATGCCCCACGCGACCAGAACGTCTTCATGCCGGACAAGACCAGCGTCTCGGTCCAGCTCGGACAAACGACCGGACTCCGGTACCGTGATGCGGACTACCAGGCCCTCCGCGTCGGCACCGCGATCCTCGGCAGCGGATTCACCGGCCGGCTGATGGCCAACGTGCGCGACAAGGAAGGCCTGACTTACGGGATCGGATCCGGCCTCACGAATGACTCGTTCACGGATGGCGACTGGAAGATCCAGGCCACGTTCTCGCCTGCGCTGCTGGAAAAGGGAATCGCCTCCACCCAGCGGCAGCTCACGAGCTGGTATCAGGCCGGAGTCAGCGCCGACGAAGTCACGCGCCGGAAGAGCAACCTGATCGGAACGTTCAAGGTCGGGCTCGCGACGACCGACGGAATGGCGGGCGCGATCCTGCAGACGATTCAGCGCGGGCTCGAAGTGAAGTGGCTCGATGAGTACCCCGGCCAAATCGAAGCGATCACGCCTGAGCAGGTGAATGGGGCGATCAAGAAGTACCTGAAGCCGGAGACCATGTTCCTGATCAAAGCCGGCACCGTCCCGGGCGTGGCCCCAACGCCGAAGTAGGTTCTCCGCTCACGCCTGAAGCTGGGTCGCGTAGACCGCGAGATCTCCGGGCGTGAAGCAGCAAAAAATCACTTCCTCGATCGTCGCGTTGTCCGTCAGGGCAGCCTGTACCGTGCTGACCGCCACATCGGCCGCCCGTTCGATCGGGTATCCGTAGATCCCGGTGCTGATCGCGGGGAAGGCGATCGAGCGGAGTTGCTTCCCAACGGCGAGTTCGAGAGCCCGTCGGTAGCACGACGCGAGGAGTTCCGGCTCGCCGTTCCCACCGCCCCGCCAGACGGGACCCACCGTGTGGATCACAAATTTTGCCGGTAAACGGAAGCCGGGAGTGATCTTCGCCTCACCCGTTCGGCACCCATGGAGAATCCGGCACGCCGAGACCAGATCCGGTCCAGCCGCCCGATGGATGGCGCCATCCACGCCGCCCCCACCCAGCAGGGACGAGTTCGCGGCGTTCACGATCGCATCGACCGAAAGCTTGGTGATGTCGCCTTGAACGGCGCTCAACTTGACCATTCCCACCGATCCCGCGGTCGAACCGGCGCGTCCAACGAAATGGCGAGTCGGCGATCTCGACGCCGCCCACATCCAGGGCAACGCCCTGAGTGCAATCCGAAAGATGATCCCCCTCTGAAGGGGCGGAACCCAGCTCCGAGAACGCGCCCCGAAAGTTTGCGTCCCTTCGGGGCTTCGAAACGTGTTTTGGGAGGATACCCAGGGCGTTGCCCGGGCAACGCCCGGGCAACGCCCGGGGTGCAATCCGAAAAATCATTCCCCGCCCTGAAGGGGCGGAACGATCCCCGAGAACGCGCCAGCAAAGCCACGCTCAGCTCTTCGGGAACGCGGGGTCCGCCTTCACCTCGAGGATCTGCTTCGTATGCCGCTCGCTGTGCGCGGTCAGAAATAGAATCCACTGAAAGGCGTCCATATTTTTGATCACGGGACTGTCCATGAAGTGGCTGCGCAGATCGTCCGTGGTCATCTTAACGTACTCGATCGTCCGTCCCCGGCTTTCCTCGAACGCCTTGACGAGTCCGTCGCGCGTCGGCCACCGCCCGGTCGGCTGAAATCCCTCCGGCGCTTTGAACTTTTTCTCCCGGGAAGTGAGCCCCTTGACGATCATCTCGTCGAGCGCCTTCGCCTCGGCCGGTTTGGGCGCCTCCGCTGGGGTCTTCATCACCTTGTCCGTCACGACGCCGAAGAGCGCCGCCTCCGCGATCGCGATGTGCTCGGCCGTCTCGGCCACCGACCAGCGATCCGGCGCCGGTTTGAAGCGCCACTGAGCGTCGGAAAGATTAGCCACGGCAGCGAGCAATGCCGCCTTGGTTTCCTCGAGGTATTTTACGGCACGCGCCCGATCATCCGCGGCGAGACCCGCCGCAGGTGGCGCGTCCTTTTGCGCGAAAACCGAAAGCGGTGACCCGAGGAGCGCCAGGGAGAGGACGAAGCAGGGAGAGAAACGCATGGGAAGGAGGAGTAAATGGGGGCAGCCAACCCGTCAGTGGGAGGGAGAAAACACCGTGCCAAACCGGTCTGGCCCGGAAAAGCAAAAAAGCAGCCACCCGGAAAGTTTCGCAGCTTCTGCGTCGGCAGTTGGTCGGTCGAGGGGCCGCCACCTTGGAGCTACCGGATGGCGTTGAGCAGAAGTTCGATCACCGATTTCCCATCGTCACACCCCACTCCGCCTCGTCATCGCCGCCGTGATCGGCGAAGCGGCGGCCCTTGATCTGCCGCTCGCGTTTGGCGCGGCGCTCGATCGTCATCTGACGCTTCTTCCGGCTCGCGCGTAGCTTGGCGATCTCGACATCGAGCTTCAGAAATCCCTCGAAGCGGGCTTTATCGAGTTGCCCCGCCTCCAGAGCGGCCCGGATCGCGCAGCCGGCGTCCGTGCCGTGCTTGCAATCGTGGAATCGGCACTGCGCCGCCAGATCCTCGATGTCCGCGAATCGCTCCCGGAGCGTCGTTTCGCTCGTCCACATGTGGACTTCGCGGATGCCGGGATTGTCGATGAGGATGCCTCCCTTCCGGAGCACCATCAGCTCACGCGCGGTGGTGGTATGCCGCCCCTTCCCGGTGATCGCGTTGACGTCATCCGTCCATTGGTAGTAGTCCCCGAAGAGTTGGTTGATGACCGAGGATTTGCCCACCCCGCTCGAGCCAATGAGCGTGAGCGTGACCCCGCGTTTAAGATATTGCTTCAGGACTTTCGCGCTGGTCCCCTTTTCGACGCTGGTGATGTGGACGTCCGCATCCGGATTCAGCGCCTGAATCGCCGCCGCGGCCTCCCGGTTCTGTTTCGCGGGGAACAGGTCGGACTTGTTGATCATGACGACCGCCTTCGCCCCGCTCCGTCCGATGATCGCAAAGTAGCGTTCCATCCGCCGGAGACTGAGGTCCGGACCGGGATCGGTCACGACGACCACGACGTTGACGTTGGCGGCGATGACCTGCTCCTCGGTGCTGCGGCCGGGGAGCTTGCGGGACAGGCAGGTTTGCCGCGCGAGCCGCGCCCGAATGACCGTCTCGGACCCTTCGGCTCCCACCTCGAGCGCCACCCAGTCCCCGACCGCCGGAAGATCGGCGTCGGTCTCGGCATCGTGGTAGACCTTCCCGCTCATGACTACCTCGAGTTCGTCGCCATCGACCATGAGAGCGCCGTACGTGATCTTGTTGTCCCGCAGCAAACGCGCCGGCTTCCAGCCCAAGGCGTAAAAAGGCGCGAACTCCTTTTCGAAGCCCTCATTCCAGCCCAGATCCTCAAGCGTCATCGCCGTCATCATAGATTCCGCCGCCGAAAGGACAAACGAGAGCGCCGTCCCATCCGTGATGGGTGATCGGTGCTTCGCAAACAAAGGCACACCGGACCACTGATCACCGATTTGCCCGCTGGCTGACGGGAGAGGCAGCGCTCGTCTGGCTATCTCGCCACGCTCGGTTCTGATCGCTGGCTACCGACCACCTCCCGCCCTGATCATCCCCTCAAAAATCTCCGCATGACGGGCGGCGCTCGCGGACCAATTTCGCGCGGCGGCGCGTTTCATGACGGCCTGAATGACGATTTCCCGCGCGGTCGGATCGAGAAGGAGCGGACGAAGGCGCGTCCCGAACGCGTCCCACCAGCCGGCGAGATCGGGCCGGGCGCAGGCGATGCCTTCGCCTTCCGACCAGTCGCCCCGCAGATCGCGAAAAATTTCGCCCAAGCCTGGCTGCGCCGGCGCGAGCGGGATCGCGCCATAGCGCATGGCGATATGAATGGCGCGGTCCAGACCCGCGACCTGGGGATGAGGAAACCAGGCGGCATCTGCGCCCGCGAGCGTCTGCCGGTGGAGTGATTCGTCCGGCTCCCGCACGAGCGCGACCCGGCCGGGGGCCCGCCGGGCGACGTGCTCGAGGGCGGGCGATTCGACCGCCGCAGCGCCCAGCACGATCACGCGAGTGTCATCGGCGAGCAGCCGGCCAAGAATCTCGCCGACCTCGCGGAGGGGGCCGGGCGACAACGCCCGATTGAGCACGAGCACCGCGCCCCGCGGTTCGGACTTCAGACCGAGCGTGGCGAGCAACGCCGTACGGCACGCGCTCTTCCCGCCCGGGGACGATGCGCGAAAGCGCCGGACGATTTGTTCATCGGTCGAAGGATTCCAGTCTTCATCCGCGAGGGGGAGATCCGCCGTCGTGACTTTTCCACCGGGTCCGCCGAGGAAGGCGGCGAAGCGGTCCCCTTCTGCACGTGCGCTCAGCACGGCGAGCGTGCTTTCCACGGTCACGACCGCCGCCAACTGCGCCGCCGCTTTGGGAAAATGGAGCCGGCCGTGGAACTCCACGCCTTGGGGCGAAAAGAGTTCCCCGGGCAGGTTCGCGAGCGCAAAGTCTTCCGGGCCAAACGCGCCTTCATCGCGGGCGCGTCCGGCCGCATGCATGAAACGGAAAGGGAGCTGCGCGGCCCGCGCGTACGCCGGCGCGAGTCCAGCCTGCCACCCACTCAGGTGCAGAATATCCGGCGACGGCGTGAGGCGGCGCGCGAGTTCGACGACCAGCTGGGAATACCAGATCGCTTCCCCGACCGATCCCGGCGCGAGCATGGTTTCCGCTTTCCCGAGGTAGCAGGCGACGCGATCCGGCGTGGAGGCCTGAAAGATCGCGGTATGAATCGTCTGCGCGCCCACCCGCAGGGGGATTCGGACCTTGGTCGGCTTTGCAACCCGCGAGGCCGAAACATCAAACGGGAGCAACACGGCGACTTCGTGACCCGCCTTCTTCAGCGCGAGCGGCAGGCCGCCGGCGGCATCAGGGGAGGGTGCGGCAAACAGAATCCTCATGAACCGCTCACCGTAGCGGAAACCCGGTAGCCGGAAACTGGGAATCCGTGATCAGGAATCGGTAATCAGTAATCAGTGATCGGTGATCGGTGATCGGTAATCGGTACTCGGGAGCATGATCGCGAAGACCGAAACATTCTGCGGCGTCCCACACGCAACCCTCTGCGAAGATTCCTCCGAACACTTCACCACTTCGCACGCCGAAACACCGGCCTCGGACCACCGATCGGACAAGCGACCGATAGTTGGTTTCACTCAGGCACGGGCAACAGATTACTGATTACGGATTACTGATTACTACTTGCCCGTTTCACCCCTCAGCCGCTCAGATCACCCGATAAAGAATCCGAGCGCAGTTCGGGCACTGCGTCAGCCCGATCTCGGCCCGGACGTCGCTCGTCGTAGTAGCGGGGACCTTCAGATGGCAGCCCTGGCAGATCTCGTGTTCGAGCGGGACGATCGCCGCATCGCCCTTATTCTTGAAGATGCGCTCGTAGAGCGTGCAGGTGTCTTCCTCGATCTCCGCGGCAGCCTTAGCCCGCTCCTCGGCTAGGCCGGTCAGGCGGCGCTTCAGATTCCCGTCCTTCTCCGCCAGCGCGGTCTCCTGCTGGAGGCAGGCGGCGAGCGTCTTCGCGAGCTCCGCTTCCGCGATTCGGACGCCGGTGCCGAGCTTCTCCGCCTCTTCCATGAGCTCAAGCTCGCGGTCCTCGATCTTTTGAATGTCGCCCTCAGCGTGCTGAATCTCGTGCCGGAGCGCCTGAAACTCGTCGTTCTTTCGCGTCTGCATCTGCTGCGTCTTGTAGCGGCCGATCGAATCCCGCTTCGCCTGGGCGTCACCCTGCAACTTCCGGCGCTCGAGCTCGTTCGCCCGGAGCTTCTCGCGCACGGTGTCGCACGTTTGCTTGGCCGCGGCCCGTTTCGCTTCGATCGAAACCCGTTCGCCCGGAAGGGCCTTCTCATGGGATTTATGCAGTTTCAGCGCCTGATCGCGGGCTTGAAGGATGAGGAGCTTTTCGATGACGGGATTCATGGTGGGGAAGCAGCCGGGCGCAGCGTGATAACTGCGCGCGTGGCGATTGCAACCCTTGGCGCGCCGAAGGACGACTCTTTTCGGACTGGGCCGCCGGAACCGACGCTTGGCATGGAGCACGCAGACTCTGTGTCAGGACGGCCTCCGCACTCGACATCGGATGCATCCGTGGAAATCCTCTGACCCGATAGCTTCCTGTTCCATGCGCGCCCGTCTTCGTCTCGTCACAGATCAACCCGGCGCAGAACATGCCGTAGAGGTAACGCACTCGCTGCTCATCGGCCGGGCCCCGACGAGCAACTACGTCATCGCGAGCAGCTCGGTCAGCCGCTGGCACGCCCTGATCCGGCGCATTTCCGCCGCGACCGGCGAATACCAGATCATGGACCTCGGCAGCCAGAACGGCACGTTCGTCGATGGTCAGCGCGTCACAGTTCCCACCCGCCTCCCCGGCCTTTCCATTCTCCGCGTGGGCGAGCAGCGGCTGGAATTTCAGGTCTTCCCCGAGGCCAGCGCGGACGCCGCGATGAGCGGCGCTGGCGAGGCAGTCATGGTGACGGAAACCGTGGTGACTCTCGTCTGTGACGTGCGGCGACCTTCCGGAGGAGACACCCCGTTTGCCACTCCGGTCGCCTGGTTTCGGAAGGTGGCCGCGGTCATCGCGGAAAGTGGGGGCGTGCTCGAGCGATTCGTCGGCGATCAGGTCCTGGCCTATTGGGCTCACTCCGGGGTCGTCGTCACGATGACGCCCGAGGAGGCCGCTGCGATGAGTGGTCACAGCGAATGCGGTGGTGCACTCGCGGCGGCCCGACGGTTGAGCGTCGAGGCCGCGACCATGGACGCCTGGCCCGACGGCGCGCCGTTCCGCGTCGGCATCGCCTTGCACACCGGTGCCGCGGGTTTTGACCGCGGCGGAAGCATCGCAAAGCCCGCGCCCGCTCTCGTCGGTCCGGTCGTGGAGGAGACTCATCGGCTGGAGGCGATCTCCCGCAGTTTCATCGCGCGCATGGTCTGCTCTGAAGCGCTCATTCCCCTCCTCCCCGGCGACATCACGCCCGAGCAGGTCGGCGTGGCCGTCCTGCACAAGGATGAACCTCCCGTCGCGGTCTATCGCATTTGAGGGGTTGCCTCCCTTTCCACTCAGCGGTGAATCCTCTCGTGCTCGCGCCCGGCCCCTGCTACGACGTCTCCCCAGCCATGAGACTCCTTCGCCCGATCCTCGCTTCCGCGCTCGCGGTTGCCCTCTTCGGTCCCCAAATCCTTTCCGCTCAGAAGCCGCCGGCTCTCAGCGAGGAGCAGATGATCGCGCTCGCGAAGGGGTTGAAACCGAAGACAGGTCCGATCCTCCTCGCGAATGGCATCGCCACCCTGACGGTGCCGGACACCTTCGGCTATCTCGACCCCGCCCAGGCCCACGCGGTCCTGGAAAAGCTCTGGGGCAACCCGCCGGGGGGAGATTCGCTCGGGATGCTCATTCCCGCAGGCTTCGATCCCCTCTCCGATGAATCATGGGCGGTCACGATCCGCTACGAAGACGAGGGTTACGTGAAGGACGACGACGCCGGAAAAATCAACTACGGTGATCTGCTGAAGCAGATGCAGGAAGGGGCGAAGGAAGCGAACGAGGAGCGGGTGAAACAGGGTTACTCCCCCATGACCCTGATCGGCTGGGCCACGCCTCCTCGCTACGATAGTGCGGCCAAAAAATTCTATTGGGCCAAGGAGCTGCAGGTCGGCCAGGCGAAGGATCACACCTTGAACTACAACCTCCGCATCCTGGGGCGGCGCGGCTACCTCGTGCTCAACGCGATCAGCGGCATGAGCCAGCTCAAGACCGTGGAGAACGCCACGCCGCAGATCCTCTCGATGGTCGAGTTCAACGCCGGACATCGCTACGCCGACTACACGCCCGGCACCGACAAGGTCGCGGCCTATGGGCTGGCGGGCCTCGTCGCGGGCGGAATCGCGACGAAGCTGGGTCTCTTCAAGGGCATCTGGATCTTCCTGCTCGGAGCGAAGAAACTGCTCGTCGCGCTCGTCGTCGGGACGGTGGCGGCCGCTGGAAAGCTTTTTAACAAATTCCTCGGCGTGCGAGAACGGAAGGACGTCGCGGGCGAGCCGCCTCCGCCGGCGAATCCGGCGGCGTAAACGGCAGGGAAGTTTGGTGCCGAGATGTGCCGCATCCGAAGATGAGCCGGCAGCTGGCGCTCCATCATGAGCAACCCGGTTTCACCGTCCGGACGCTGGAGCATTTTCGCTCGCAACGCGCATCTTTAACATTTTGTGATCTTGGGGCCGAACTATCCAAGTGGTCCGGCCGGAGTGGGTTTTGCGCGTGCCGGTCCAATCGCCGAGCGGCTCCAGCCGGAGGCCGCGAGCGGACGCGAAGGTGACGCGGTACCGTCCGGCAGGGTCAGGATTGGGGAGAATGGGAAGGTAAGAGGCGACGCCCCCGGGCAGATGCGGCTGGCGGTAGGAGATTCGAACACGAAGCGCTTTCGGTCCCGTGAAGGTCACGGGAAACGTCAGCCAGGCGAACTTCCAGCCTGCGGGGAGTTCAGGGAGGCCAGGAAGGACCGGGTCCGACTCATCGGAAAAGTGGTCCCAATCGAATAGGATGTGACGATTCTCCTCCCCCGTTATTTTGATCGAGGCACTCGCCGCCCTTTTTTGCGCCTCTTCGCCGACAATCGCGGCGGGCAAAATCACGGGAACCTCGATCATCTCCATGGGCCTTCCTCGCCGCGGCGCGGGGCCCAGAGGGACAAAGACATAGTCCCCGATCACCCGCGAATCCTCCTCGCCGACGGTGATCGTCACTCGCTCAGACTGGAGCCGATGGGGGCGATCAACCATCAGGATGGGGTTCCCGTCGAGATGGGGCGTTACCAACAGGGTCAGGAACGCGAGTAAACTGGCAGGATGAAGGCGCATGCTCAGGAACGTCGAAGTGTATTCGTCCGCGCGATCGCACTTGGGAAGGCGGTTTTGAGACGGGCAACGGACTCGTCTCAAAGGAAGCGATGCGGACCATGATGTCGGTGCTCGCGAGATCGAGCAGGCGACGGCCCGTGCCCGCTCGAGTGGCCGCCGATGGCAGCGAATCCATCCTCCGGGAAGAATAATGGAGTGCGCGAACGCGTCGCCGCCGGGTGCGTTCTCTAAACCCCACCACGAAAAACGGACGCTCCCGGAGGAACGCCCGTTTTTTGGTAATCGGTAGTCAGTAATCAGGAGACGGGGCGATTCCCCCGTCCTTTGATCGTCAGCCGTGGAACTGCTCCTCTTCGGTGGAGCCCACGAGCGCGAGGGTCGACGCTTCGCCGGCGGAGATCACGGTGCTCACGAGATCGAAGTAGCCGGTGCCCACCTCGCGCTGATGCTTGGTGGCGGTGTAGCCGTCCTTCTCGCTCGCAAACTCCGCTTCCTGAAGTTCGCTGTAGGCACTCATGCCCCGATCGCGATAACCGCTCGCGAGCTGGAACATCGAGTAGTTCAGCGAATGGAATCCGGCGAGAGTGATGAACTGGAATTTGTAACCCATCTTGCCAAGTTCCTGCTGGAACTTCGCGATCGTGGCCTCGTCCAGGTGCTTGCGCCAGTTGAATGACGGCGAGCAGTTGTAGGCGAGCATCTTGCCCGGATACTTCGCGTGGATGGCGTCGGCGAAACGCTGGGCGAATCCGAGATCCGGCTTGCCCGTCTCGCACCAGATGAGATCCGCATACGGAGCGTAAGCGAGGCCGCGGGCGATCGCGAGGCCTTCGCCGTCGACCAGACGGTAGAAGCCTTCGGGCGTGCGCTCGCCGGTGCAGAATTCGCGGTCCACCGGATCCACGTCGCTGGTCAACAGCTTCGCCCCGAGGGCATCGGTGCGGGCGACCACGAGGGCCGGCACGTCGAGCACGTCCGCCGCGAGGCGCGCCGCGCTCAGGGTCCGGAGGAACTGCGACGTCGGTACAAGCACCTTGCCGCCCATGTGGCCACACTTCTTCTCGCTCGAGAGCTGGTCCTCGAAATGCACGCCCGCGGCACCAGCCTCGATCATGCTCTTCATCAGCTCGAAGGCGTTGAGCGGACCGCCAAAGCCAGCTTCGGCGTCAGCCACGATCGGCGCGAACCAGCGCGTCTTGTCGTCGCCTTCGCTGTGCGAAATCTGGTCGGCGCGCATCAACGCGTTGTTGATCCGCTTCACCACCGCCGGCACGCTGTCGGCCGGATAGAGGCTCTGGTCCGGGTACATCTGGCCGGCGAGATTGGCATCGGCCGCCACCTGCCAACCACTGAGGTAGATCGCCTTGAGACCGGCCTTCACCTGCTGCACGGCCTGATTGCCGGTGAGAGCGCCGAGGGCATTCACATACGGCTCTTCGTGGAGGAGATCCCAGAGTCGCTCCGCGCCGAGCTGAGCGAGGGTGTGCTCCACTTTCACGGAGCCGCGGAGCTTGAGGACGTCGGCGGCGGCGTAGCTGCGGCGGATGCCGCTCCAGCGGGAATCATTCTTCCAGTCGTTTTCGATGCGATCAGCGAGGCTCATAAGTTGCGAGGATGGGGTTATTGGGGGTAAACGGGTCAGCGAACATTCCGCGTAATCTTGCGTTCCAGCGAAATTACGCTGACACGCAATGATGTAAAGCGAAAATTCGCTGAGGGGCGTTTTACTTCCCGAATCCGGGCTCGAGGCGCGTGAGAAGATTCGCAGGCAGCGTAATTTCCGCTCGCTCTCCCCCGGCGAAACCCTTACGGTTTTAGCATGATCGAATCCCCCCTTCGCGGTGGACCAGGTGCGGCCCGTTCCGGAGCCCCTGCCACCGCCGGAACCAAGGGCCAGAATCTGAAGTTTATCCTGGGCTTGAAGCTGAGCCAGTTACGACGAGAGCGAAATTTTCCGCTCAAACGCCTCGCTTCGCTTTCCGGCCTCTCGGTTTCCTACCTGAACGAGATCGAGAAGGGTAAGAAGTACCCTAAGCCCGAGAAGATCTTCGCCTTGGCGGAGGCCCTCGAGGTCAAGTACGAGGACCTCGTCTCCCTTCATCTCGGCGAGAACATGACCTCGCTTGAGCGGATGCTGAAGACCGGGACGTTGCAGGATTTTCCCCTGGAGATCTTCGGCGTGAACTCCTCCGGGCTCATGGAGATGATGTCAGGCGCGCCGGACCGCTTCAGCGCGCTGATCGACACGATTACCAAGATCGTGCGGCGCTACGACATGCGCGTGGAGCATCTGCTCCTGACCGCGATGCGTTCGTATCTCGAGATGAACAACAACTACTTCGAGGATCTCGAGCGGTCCGCGGAGAAGTTTCGGAAGGAGCACCGCTGGATGAAGGGCGCGACCGCCAACCGGGGGGAACTCGCCGCGCGACTCCGCGATTACCTCGCCCGGGAGCACGCGTACGAATTCGACGAGACCTCGCTCGGGACGGATCCCCATCTGCGGATGCATCGCTCCGTCTTCGTGGCGGGAACGAAGAACCGGCTCCTCTTGAACCCCTCGCTGGAACCGGTGCAGCGCGCCTTCGTGCTCGCGCGGGAGGCGGGATATCGCTACCTCGGACTCACCGATCGGATGGCGACCGCGTCGCCCGAGGAATCGGCGTCGTTCGACCAGCACTTGAACCATCAGAGGGCATCGTACTTCGCCGGGGCGCTCCTTTTCGATCAGGCCCAGGTCTGCGAGGCCATGACGCCGTTCCTCGCCCGGAAAAAGTGGGAGCCGGAAGCTCTGCTCGATCTCCCAGTGCGTTTTGGCGCCACGCCGGAGATGTTTTTTCACCGTCTGTCGCAATTGCTCCCGCGCTTCTTCGGACTGACGCAGATGTATTTTCTGCGCTTTGAGCACTACTCGGATACCGGCCGATTTCGGGCGGCGAAGGAATTGCATTTCACCCGGATGCACTCGACCCACAGCATCGGAGTGAACGAGCACTACTGCCGTCGCTGGGTGACGATGCGGCTCCTGCAGGATCTGGCCGCGATGCGCAAACCGCTCGACCCTCAGACCGTCCTGGCGGGCGCGCAGCGCTCAAAGTTCCCCGGCAGCGACGGAGAGTATTTCAGCCTCTCGCTCGCGACCCCGAACAATCTCCGCGGTGACGTGAATACCTGCGTGACTCTCGGGTTCGCGATGACCGACGCGTTCAAGGAAAAGGTGCGTTTCTGGAATGATCCGTCGATTCCCGACCGACTGGTCGGGGACACCTGCGAACGCTGCGCGATCGCCGACTGCACCGAGCGAGCGAGCGAGCCGCGGATTCTCACCCGGGACACCGAGCGAGCGCGGCAGGCCCAGGCTCTGCGCGAGCTCATCGAGCGGCAGCGGGCTTAATCCCGGCCGAAGCGAAAAAACGACTCCGCGGTCCGGGTCGTCTCGGCCGCGAGAGCTTCGACGGTGAGGCTGCGTTCGCGCGCGAGGCATTCGGCCGTCTGCCGAGTGTAGGCGGGCTCGCAGCGTTTTCCCCGGAAGGGGATGGGAGCGAGATACGGCGCATCCGTCTCGACCATGTAGCGATCAGACGCCACGGCGCGGGCCGACTCACGGACCTGGGCGGCGTTTTTGAACGTCGCGATGCCGGTGAAGGAGACGAGGTGACCCAAAGCGAGCACTTCGGCCACTTGCGCCGGCGTCCCGCCGAAGCAGTGGAAGACCCCCCGCACGCGGCCGGAGAAGGGCCGGATCGCCTCGATCGTCTCGGCCCAGCAGTCGCGCTGGTGGACCACGACGCCGAAGCCGAGTTCCGCCGCGAGCTCGAGCTGCGCGTGGAAAACCTCGCCCTGCCTCGCCTGGCGCTCCGCGACGCCGGTCTCCGGCAGCCAGTGGTAATCGAGGCCACACTCGCCGATCGCCACCACCTTCGGATGCGCGGCGAGGCGGCGGATCTCCTCCAAAAAACCGGACTCCGCTTCGTGGGCGGCATTCGGATGGATGCCGACGGCGGCAAACACCGCGTCGAACTGTTCGGCGATCTCGATGGCTCGCCGGCTGCTCGCGACATCGCACCCGATGGTGATGATGCGATCCACTCCCGCCTCCCGCGCCCGGCCGATCACCCGGGGCAGATCGGCGCTGAAATCCGGGAAATCGAGATGCGCGTGGGTGTCGATGAGCATGGGCGCGAAGTATCGCCGTGGTCGTCGCCCCATGCCAGCGGCCTTGACTCCACCGGCAGCTCACTGCCATGCTAAGCCTGCCAAAGGCAACGAGATGAACACTCTGATTCTGCGCGGTATTTCGCGCCCAAGGCTGGCTCTCGCCAGCGCTTTCGCCGGATTGTCCCTGACGCTCGCCGGTCCGGCCTCCGCCGGTCTGACGATCTCGCCGAGCACGATCGCGAATGACTATGTCGGCTCCCTGGATCTGACCGTCACCGGACTCGACAATGCCGGACAAACGGTGGTGATCGAAGAGTACTACGACGCGGACGGAAGCGGCACCATCACGGGTCCAGACGTTCTTTTGCGGAAGTTCTCGGTGACGGACGGGCTGGTGACGAGCATCGGCGGACAGCGGAATCTGAACGTGGCCGGCGATGAAGATGGGGCGGCCAATAGCCAGATCCTGACGCGACTGCTCTACAGTTCGAACGAGATTGCCGGAAAGATCGACGGCTGCCACCTTTTCCGGGTCTCTCCGAGCGGAGCGGGATTCACGCCGTTCACGGCGAGCCTCATCGTGACCCAAAAGGATTATGCCGGGAGCGGGGTCTCCGGCACGATTCTCGGTGGCAGTCCGCAAGTGGGCCAGGTGGGCGCGCTCGTCCTCCTCGTCGCCGGCGGGCCGGATGGCGATCTCCGCGCGATCACGGTGGCGGGGCTCGGCGGCAACTATTCGCTCAAGGCTCCCGCCGGTTCCTACCAAATCCTCGCGGCCAAGGCGGGCTTCGTGGTCAACGCCAACACCGCGCCTACCGCGACCGTCACCGCGGGAGCATTCTCCAGCGGGCAGAACGTCGCGCTGACCCCGGGGACCAGGACGATTTCCGGGCGCGCTCGCGACGCGACCTCGCTCGCGGGGGTGCCGGGCTTGCCTCTGCTGGGGCAGTCGCAGACGGGATTCATCGCGCTCGTCCTCGCGGATGGGAACGGCGACTACGTGTCCGCCGCAACGGCGGACCCGTGGCAATTCAATCTGGATGGGCCCAGCCTCGCGCGCTCGGGCCTTCTCGGTTTCAAAATCACGGAAAGCAGCAGCGTCAGCGTGAGTGGCTTCAATCTCGATTTCCCGCGCGCCACCGCGCTGATTTACGGGCGCCTGAAGACCGCCGCGAATGTCGCCATTCCTTTCACCGAGGTGACCAGTCAGACGAACGGCGTGCCAGACTACCGCTCGACCGCGATCTCGAACGCAAACGGCGACTACTCACTCGGCACGGTGCCAGCCAGCTGGCGCGTGAATAGCTCACCCGCCGGGTTTCTGGTCTCGGAGGAATCGGTCGTCGTGAACACGAACGGATCGGCCGTCCTCCAGAATCTCGTCGCCTATCCGATCACGGCCCACCTCCGCGGCCAGATCCGGGACAACCACAACAACCCGGTCCCGAACGTCGTGATCCTGGCCATCGACCCGAACAACATGTCGGGCGGCGCCGGGATCGGGGCTCAGGCCAACGCGGACGCCAGCGGGAACTTCGATCTCGGTGTCTTCGGCGGCGGCGGAGCGAGTACGCGGGCGTGGCAGCTTCAGCTCAACCAGAACAACTCTCCCGGCCAGTTCGTCTCCACCTCACCTGTCTTTCAGGTTCAGGATGGCGTCGACATCAACGGGATCACTTACCTCGTCTACGTCGTGACCGCTCACCTGCGCGGCCAGGTTCTCGATGAGAACAACTCTCCGATCGGCAACGTCAACGTCTTCGCCGGCGCGAACAATGGAACCATCAACACCGGGACGAGCGCCGATGCCGCCGGCAACTTCGACATCGCGCTCTTCGGCGGCACCTGGACGCTGGGGCTGAGCAACATCAATGGGCTCGGCCTGATCCCGCAGGATTTTTCGACCGTGGTCACCGATGGGGTCGATCAAAACGGCCTCATCTTCCGCGCCCGCCACAGCACGACGACGATCACCGGCACGGTCCGAGGGGCGAACAACGCGCCGATCGCCGGGGTCATTGTCGCCGGTTCGAGTACCGTGAGCGGCGCGGCCTTCGGGTCGAGCACGGCGACCGATGCGGGCGGCAACTACTCCATCCCGGTCTTCTCCGCGACGTGGGGTGTCAGCGTCAATGGGGCTGATCTGGCGAGCCGCGGCTTTCAGACCGTCGCATCGCAGAACGCGTTTGTGGGCGGATCGAGCGTGGTCCTGAACTTCGTTGCGACCCCCTCGACGTTTTCTGGGTGGGGGTCCCAGTATTTCACCCCGGCCGAGCTGGGAAATTCGGCGATCAGCGGCGGACTCGCGGATCCTGACGGCGACGGGATCAACAATGTGCTCGAATACGCGTTTCACCTGAATCCGCGCAGCGCGGATCCCAGCGGCTTGCCCAAGGCCGGCACGCTGCCGATCAGTGGCGGGGTCGGTCCCTACGTGACGATCACCTACACGCGACTGATCGGGGCCACGGACCTGCAGTACGTCGTGCAGGAGTCCACGACCCTGACGAACGGCTGGAGTTCGGCCAGCGTCACGGAGGACATTCTGACGGACGATGGAGTCACGCAGACGGTCCGGGCGAAAGTCCTGCAGAGCGGAGCGAAGAAGTTTCTCCGGCTCAACGTCACCAAGGCGCCTTAGTCATCGTCTCCGAGCGTCGCCGTGGCGACCTCCTCCACGGTCGTGAGTCCGGCCAGCACCTTCCGCACGCCGTCCTCCCGGAGCGTGCGCATCCCAAGTTCGCGCGCGCGTTTGCGAATCTGCAGCGTCGAAAGCCGGTCGTTGATCATGTGGCGCACCTGGTCATCAAGCTGGAAGATTTCGAAGATGCCCATCCGGCCCTTGTAGCCTTTGTGCCGGCAGAGCTCACAGCCGACCGCCTTCATGATGCGCGCGCCTTCCGCCTGGGCGCGGTTGATGTGCAGGGAGCGCATCATCGCAGCGTCCACCTCCGCAGGTCCCTTGCAGTTCGGGCAGAGCTTCCGGACTAGGCGTTGCGCCATGATCGCGCGCACCGAGCTGGCGACGAGAAACGGCTTGATGCCCATGTCGACCAGGCGCGCGACCGCGCTGGGGGCGTCATTCGTGTGCAAAGTGGAGAAGACGAGGTGGCCGGTGAGGGACGCATTGATCGCGATGGTCGCCGTCTCGAGATCCCGAATCTCCCCGATCATGATGATGTTCGGCGCCTGTCGCAGCATCGAGCGCAGCGCCGCCGGGAACGACATGCCGATATCCGCATTGACCTGCACCTGATTGATCCCGTTCATCTGATACTCGACGGGATCCTCGACGGTGATGATCTTGCGATCGGGTTTGTTGATGTAGTTCAGACAGCCGTAGAGCGTCGTCGTCTTTCCGCTCCCGGTTGGCCCCGTGACGAGAAGGATGCCGTCGGGCAGATGGATCAGCCGCTCGAAAACCTCCTGGTCGTCCGTGAGAAAGCCCAGCTCCGGGAGACCGAGGGTGAGCCCCGATTTATCGAGAATTCGCATCACGACGCTTTCGCCGTGGTTGGTCGGGATGGTAGAGACTCGGAGGTCGAGCTGCTTCCGCCCGATCTTCACCTGGATGCGTCCGTCCTGCGGCAGACGCTTCTCGGCGATGCTCATCGTGCCGCTCATGATTTTCAGGCGGGACACGATGGCGGATTGCAGCCGCTTCGGCGGGTTCTGCATTTCCTGAAGCATTCCGTCGATCCGGAACCGAACGCGAAAACGCTTCTCGATCGGTTCGAGGTGAATATCCGAGGCGCGCATCTTGTAGGCCTCGAGAATCAACATCGAAACCATTTTGATGATCGGCGCGTCGCCGCCGTCCGGGCCGTCGCCCTCCCCCACCCCGCTGACATCGAACCCACCGATTTCCAGGTCACCGCCGAGTCCACCGGCGAGCTGGTCCGCGGCTTGATCGGCCGTGCCGTAGTACTTGATCAAGGCCCGCCGGAGCGCGGCGGGAGACGCGCAGACGAAATCGAGGTCGCGCTTCGTCTGGTAGCGAAGGGAATCGAGCGCGTCAAAGTCCAGCGGATCGCCCAGGGCGATGCTCAGGATACCGTCGTGCTGCGCCACCGGTACGGCCCTATAGCGCTGCGCCAGCTCGGGCGCGATCTGCCCGATGACCTCGGGAGGAACGTTGATCGCGTCGAGATCCACGAACTCCATGTTCGAGTGCGTGGCGAGCGCGCGGCAGATGTCGTCCTCCGTGACGAGCCCGAGGTGGCTGATCGCCGCGATGACGCCGTGATGGGCCGGCGACTCCTGCACGACCTCCTCGCTCTGGGCGGCCGTGAGCAGCATCGATTCCCGCAGGATTTCGAGAACGTATTCGTCGTGCGGGGTCATGGGGAGGCCGAGGAACGGATGGGCACCTTCGGGTGCGTCGTGTCACGTGTCGAGCGTTCCGAGCGGGCGCGGGCGAGTTGTGCTAAAGCGTAAATCCGCCCGCACTCTCCGTCCTTCCCGCGCGATGAAAATCCTTCGACCTGACCAACCGTCCTACGAGGCAGAACTTGCGCGGCTCGACCGCGTCTTTACCCCGGCCGATCACGTGCGGGACACCGTTGCGGAGATTTTGGACGCGATCCGGGCCGAAGGCGACGCGGCGGTCCTCCGTCTGACGGCGAAATTCGGCGGTCCCACGCTCGCCGACGGCTCGGCGATGCGGGTCGGCCGGGAGGAATTTGCGGCGGCGCGGACCGGACTCGATGCGGCCACCCACGCGGCGCTGGCGGCATCGCACGCAAATGTCAGCACCTTTGCCGCGCGGAGCCTGCGCGCGGACTGGACGATGACGAACGCGGAAGGCGCGGAGGTTGGTGAACGGTTTCGACCGTTCAAGCGCGTGGGACTCTACGTTCCCGGGGGATCGGCGCCGCTCGTCTCCACCGCGCTCATGACCGCCACGCTCGCCCAGATCGCCGGCTGTCCGGAGATCGTCGTGACGACTCCGGCCGGACCGGATGGGAGCATCGCTCCGGCGCTCCTCGCGGCTCTCGAGCTCGCCGGTGCCACGGAGGTCTATCGGATCGGGGGAGCCCAGGCCATCGGGGCGCTGGGTTTTGGGACGTCCACGATTCGGCCCGTGCAGAAAATTTTCGGACCGGGAAACTCCTACGTCGTCGAAGCCAAGCGCCAGCTCTTCGGTCGCGTCGCGATCGACCTCCTGCCAGGACCGAGCGAGGTGATGGTGCTGGCCGACGCCGCCGCAAATCCCGCCTGGATCGCGGCGGATCTGCTGGCCCAGGCGGAGCACGGGGCAGACAGCGCGATGATCTTCGTCACCGACTCCCCCGCGAAGCTGGCCGAGGTCGAAAAGGAAATCCACCTCCAAGCCGCCTCGCTGCCCCGTCAGGCGCAACTCGCCGGCGTCCTCGAGAACCACGCGATGCTCGTGCTCGCGCGCAGCCTCGCGCACGCGATCGAGCTCGTGAATGGCTACGCCCCGGAGCACCTCTCGCTCAATGTCGTGGATTCCGACCTGATCTCAGAACGCATCACCACCACGGGCTGCATCTGCCTCGGAGGGTGGTCGCCGGTCGCCGCCGGCGATTTCCTGGCCGGACCCAGTCACACGCTGCCGACCGGTGGCGCGGGGAAGTCCTTCGCGGGACTGACGGTCGACCAGTTTCAGCGCCGCACGAGCCTCATCCGCTACGATTCGGACTCCATTCGCCGCGCGACGCCGGTGATCGAGCAGTTCAGCGCCCTCGAAGGCCTCGCCGCTCATGGGCGCTCGGCTTCGATCCGGGTTTAGGCCCGCGTCTGCCCCTCACCGCGGATGACGTACTTGTACGTCGTCAATTCCTCGAGGCCCATCGGACCGCGGGCGTGGAGCTTGTCGGTGCTGATGCCGATCTCCGTGCCAAACCCGAATTCGCCGCCGTCGGTGAAGCGCGTGCTGGCATTCCAGTACACCGTGGCGGAGTCCACCTCGTTCAGAAACCGTTCCGCGGCCGCGGCATCGCGGGTAATGATGGCGTCGGAATGATGCGAGCCGTACTGCTCGATGTGCTGGATCGCCTCCTCGAGCGAATCAACGATTTTCACCGCGAGGCGCAGATCGAGAAACTCCGTCTCCCAGTCCGCTGGCGTCGCCGCCAGGCAGTGGGCGCTTCCGAGGATCTCCCGCGCCCGATCATCCGCCCGGAGTTCCACTCCCGCCGCGCGGAACTGCGCTCCGGCCGAGGGCAAAAATTCCGCCGCGACCGCGCGATGGACGAGCAGAGTCTCGATCGCGTTGCAGACCCCGGGCCGTTGCACTTTTGCGTTCTCCGCAATGCGGGTGGCCATCGCGAGATCAGCCGCGGCATCGACGTAGAGAATGCAGAGGCCGGTGTAGTGCTTGATCACCGGCATGCGGGCATGCTCCACGACGGTCCGGATCAGCGCTTCGCCGCCCCTTGGGATGATGACGTCGAGCCACCGATCCATCTGCGCCAGCAGCCGGATCGCGTCGCGATCGGTCCCTTCGATCATCAGGATCGCATCCGCCGGCAGACGGGCCGCGGTCAGCCCGCGCCGCAGGGCCGCGACGATGGCGTGATTCGAATGTTGCGCCTCCGAGCCCCCGCGCAGGATGGTCGCGTTGCCGGCCTTGAGACAAAGCACCGCCGCATCGCTCGTGACGTTGGGACGCGATTCGTAAATGATCCCGATGACGCCGATCGGGACGCGGCGCTTCTCGATCCGAATGCCACTCTCTGGACTCCACGCGCGCAAGACTTCGCCGATCGGATCCTCCAGACGCGCGACTTCGCGCACCTGACGGGCGATCTTCGCGAGTCTGGCGTCATCGAGCCGCAAGCGATCAACGAGCGGCGCGCTCAAGCCCCGCGCGATCGCCGCCTCGACGTCGTCGGCGTTGGCCGCCAGGATCGCCTGACGATCCGCGAGCAATGCGTCCGCCATCGCCTCCAGCGCCCGATCCTTCTCCCCGCGGGAGAGAGTGGCTAGATACCGCGCCGCCGCGCGCGCGCGGCGGCCGAGATCGAGGATGTGTTCCGGGAGAGTCATGACGTCCGCGCGAGAAAGCGTGTCCCGACAGATTCGCCCGCCACGATCCGCAGCAACAGCCCCGGCACGCGGCCATGGGCGATCACCGCGGGGATTCCAGCATCCACCGCGAGCTTCACGGCCTGGAGCTTCGAGCCCATGCCGCCGACACTGAAGCGGCCTTTCTCCCCGCTGGCGAAGACCATCGCGGCGTCGATGTCCGCCACTTCGGCAATCGGCAGACCGTCCGGCGTCCCATCGCGCGTCAGTCCGTTCGCGCTCGTCAGGACAATGAGGAGATCCGCTCGGGCCAGACAGGCCACCTCCGCCGAGAGGCGGTCGTTGTCGCCGAACCGCAGCTCTTCGACCGCGACCGTGTCATTCTCGTTGATGACGGGAACGACGCGCCCCGAGACCAGCAGCTCCTCCAGCGTGTTCCTGGCGTTGGCATAGCAGATCCGCGAATCGAGGTCGGAATGGGTCAGGAGCACTTGGGCAATGAGCAATCCGCGGCGGCCAAAAAGGGCGCTGTAGAGTCGCATGAGGCGGGATTGCCCGATCGCGGCGCAGGCTTGGATTTGGGCGAGTTCCCTGGGCCGCTCGCCCAGCCCCAGCGCCATGAGGCCCGCTCCGACCGCGCCACTCGAAACGAGCAAGCATTGGTGACCGGCGTACACGAGGTCCGCGATCTCGGCGGTGAGCCGGCGGAACTGGCGGATATCCAATCCGGAGCCTCCGGGCTCGGTGAGGAGGCCGGTGCCGAACTTGATGACGATGCGACGCGGAGACAACACGGAGGCGTGGCGGAGACTACTGGATTACTTCGCCGGTTCCACCCCGCCGTTGCCTTCGTCGAAGTACGTGGCGTCGCCCACGCGGGTGACCTGAAGATATTGGTGCCATTCGCCGCCCGGCACGGCTCGGCGCGCCTCCAGGCGGGTCGTTTCGGCTGGGGGCGGCGCCGCGAGCTCCGTCTGGGCGAGCGCCTCCGCCAGAATGCGGCCATCCATCGGGCCCGGGTTCGCGACGTGAAGGAGGTGGAGGATGGTCGGCGCCACGTCGATGTTGCCACTCGGAATCTCGCTCACCACGCCGCGCCGGAAGTCCGGCCCGGCCGCGATGAGCGTGTTCCGTTGATCATAGCGACTCAGGGTCGCGTGCGTTCCCGACCCGCGCGGACGGCGACCGTCGGACCAAAGCAGCCCCGGAATGCCGCGTTCGCTTTTCGCATCGATCCAACGCATCGAAATGAGTACGTCCGGCGCGGCGGCGGTGTCGAGGTTCGCGTCCTTGAGGAGAAACGCTCCTTCCGCCGGCACGCGCGAGAAAATCGTCCCGCAATACGCGGTCGTCTGGAGAGACTCGACCAGGGCGCGGGTCAGCGCCTCGTCGTGGTTTGCGACGTACAGGCAGACCGTGCCGCCGTTGCCGACCACCATCACCTGCTTGCCGTTGAGCGGCTTGCGCAGCTCCCGCGTCGCCTCGAAGCCCGCGGTGCGGAGGAGATCGCTCACATTTTGTGGGTGCTCAATCGTCGAAAAACCATGGTCGGAAACGACCATGATATCGGTCTGCTCCAGCAGTCCCCGCTGCTCCAACGCTGCGATCACGCGTCCGAGATTTCCGTCAGCGCTTCGCAGCGCCGCGAGAGCTTCCGGCGAGCCGGGGCCGTGCTGATGCTGGGTGTAATCCGGATCACTCGACCAGAGCGTCGAAAACACCGGCACCCCATCCCGCCAGAGGTAGTCGATCAGCGTGCTGGTCATCCACTCGTCCTGCTTCACGTTTGGATAGGTGTAGCGCGACGGGAAAGAGCCTCGCGCCGCGAGGAGATCCCGGAGCGCGCTCCGCGGCACCACGCCGCTCGCTTCGCCCTCCTCGCCCTCGCGGTTCGGTTCGCCAAAGACGTTCAATGAAATCGGGCTGGTCTCGCCGGTGCGCCCGGCTCCGCGATCCTGCAGGAGGATGACATTTTTTGTCCCCGCGAGCGCCGTCCGCTGGCCACTCCGCTGAACGAGTTCCGCGATCGTCGGCACGCCCACATATTTTCCTCCGCTCAGCTCATCGCCCTTTGCGATCATCAATCGGTCCTGCGTATCGAAGCCCTTCAAAGGATCGATCTCCGGCCGGTACTCGCGGTTGGCGACAATGCCGCTCCGCCGCGGGTGCGAACCGGTCGCCATCGCGGTTCCATTGACCTCGGTGGAACTCGGGAACACGGCGTGATGTCTGGAGAAGAAGACCCCCCGCTGCGCGAGCGCATGGAGGTTGGGCGTCGTCTCGGCCGTCACGAAGTCGGGCCGCATCCCATCCCAAACCATCAGGACAACCCGCCGGCCGGGCTTTTCTTCCGCTGCGGCGAGCGGAAGGATCAGGAGCGCCGCGAGGACGGCACCGGGAAGCAGGCGGCTGGGCATCGGGGGACCATAGCGGCCGCGCGCCGAAGGAGAAGGAACATCCCTCCGATTGGCAAACCTTCGCCGCCGAATGCGCAAGATCGCGCCGTTCGTTCGGGCCAGCGCTCGTTCGCTCCGAAACTCCCAGTCCCGTCCCAAAGCGCCCGCCCCTCGATCCAGGTCCGCTCTGACTCGGCCGTCCAAGTACAATCACCGTCCGAATCACGTTCTCCTTCGTTCATGATGCTTACGGCGCGCGTTGTCAGCCCGGGATGCGAACGAGCGGGAAAGATTTTCTGGATGAGAATTGGAGTTGGCGCCTCTGACGCCGAACCCCCGCCCCTCTCCCTCTTATGAACGAACTTCAGACCGACATCCTTGTGATTGGATCCGGCACCTCCGCCCACTACTGCGCCCACGGCCTTCGCGCGGCCGGGAAGAGCGTCCTCGTCGCCGAGGAACGCGAGTTCGGCGGCACGTGCGCCCTGCGCGGCTGTCAGCCGAAGAAGTACCTCGTGGCCAACGCAGAGGCCATCGCGATGGGCAGTCATCTCGTCGGGAAAGGCATCGCCAGCGCCCCGAGTTGCGACTGGCCCTCGCTCCAGCGGCTCAAGAACGAATTCGTCGATGGCATCCCGGAAGGGACCGTCGCCGGCTTCGAAAAGGCTGGGATCGGCATCGTGCGAGGACACGCGCGATTCGTCGCGCCCGATTGCGTCCAGGTCGGCGAACAGCGCATCCGGGCCGGGCATTTCGTGATCGCCACCGGCTCCGCTCCGCGCCAGGGGAACTATCCCGGCAGCGACCTGGCCGGCACGAGCGACGACTTCCTGAATCTGCCCGTGCTCCCCCGGCGGATCCTCTTCATTGGGGGCGGGTATATCTCATTCGAGTTTGCGCACGTCGCGGCCCGCGCCGGAGCGCACGTCACCATCCTCCACCGCTCGGACCGCCCGCTGAAGGCGTTCGATCCCACGATGGTCGATCTCCTCGTCGCGGCGTCCCGCGAGGCCGGAATCGAGGTCGTGCTCAATGAGCCGGCCGCGCGGATCGAAAAGGTGGGCGAGGCCTTCGCCGTCACGGGCGGCAGCGGGCGGACGTATGAGACGGATTTCATCGTCGAAGCGAGCGGCCGCTCTCCGAATCTTGGGGTCCTCGAGGGGAATCTCGGCGGGGTGGCGTCCGATGCCCGGGGCGTCGCGGTGAATGAGTTTCTGCAAAGCACCACGAACCCGCGGGTCTACGCGATCGGTGACGTGGCCGCGACCCCTTTCCAACTCGCCACGGTGGCCGATGCCGAGGGCATGGCCGCCGCCGAGAATATCGCCCGCGGAAACGTGAAGGCCATGGACTACAGCGGGGTGGCCAGCGCCGTGTTCACGATTCCGAATCTCGCGACCGTGGGCCTGACTGAGTCGGAGGCCCGCGAGCGCGGTCTCAAGTTCCATGTGCACACCGGTACCACGGAAAGCTGGGCTTCATCGATCCGGATCGGGGAGCGGCACGGCGGCTACAAGATTCTTTTCGAGGACGACACGCACAAGATTCTCGGAGCGCATCTGCTCCGCCACAACGCGTCTGAAGTCATCAACGTCTTCGCCCTCGCGATCCGCTTCGGGATGACCGCCCACGATCTGGAGACGGTCACTTGGGCGTATCCCACCTACACCTCGGATCTGAAGCGGATGATCCGGCACGTGTACGAATAGCCGCCTGCCTCATCGGGCGGTCACCGCCTCGGAACGACATCGCGCACCAGCGCGCGTCGAGGCAGGACTCACGAGCTCGCCACGTCCGGAGCCTTGCCAAGGGAAAGGCGAGCCCTCACGATCCGAGATCTTCGCGCCCGCGGACCGCTCCATGGCCCAGATCGAATCCCGCCTCGCCGCCCTTGGGCTCACGCTTCCGCCCGCGGTCATCGCGCCGCCGGGCGTCGTGCTGCCGTTTCCATTCGTACGACTCCACCGAAACCGCGCGATCATCTCCGGCCATGCCCCGCAGAGCGCAGATGGCGCCCTGGCCACCCCACTCGGCAAGCTGGGACGGGAACTGACGCTCGAGCAAGGCTACGCCGCGGCGCGCCTCACGGCCCTCTCGATCCTCGGCAGTTTGCAGCGCGCGCTCGGGGATCTCGACCGAATCACCGCCTGGGTACGGGTTTTCGGCATGGTCAACTCCGCCCCCGGCTTCAACCGTCAGCCGGCCGTCATCAATGGCTTCTCCGATCTGATCCTCGAACTCTACGGCCCGGAGGTCGGCTCCCACGCGCGCAGCGCGGTGGGCATGGCGGAACTGCCGTTCGATATTCCGGTCGAGATCGAGGGCGAGGTGGAGATCGACCGGCCGTGACCCCCGACTGGCCCTTCAGCGCGGCGCCGACGACGGAGACTTTCATCACGCGGGACGTCCTCGCCGGCGCACCGATCCTTTCCGCCTTCCACGAATACTTCGAGGACGGGTGGCAGTTTCACGGTGAAACGGACGGGTCGACCGAAGACGCACACCTCGTCGCGCTGGGAGAAACGCTCAGCCAGGACACGACGCTGCGCGAGATCGCCGGATTGCCATCCGGCTGGCGCGCGACGCGAGCCCACGCTGGGGGCCAATGGCTTTGGTCGAAGAATCATCCGTATCCCACTTTCCCCGACGACGGATATTTTCTCCGGGTTCCGCCCGAAGGATTTCCGCATCTGCCAGGCCCGGCGGATTGCCGCAGCTTGGAACCCGGGGACCGCGCGAAGCTGATGTTCGCCTTCCTCGCCGAAGACGCGATCCCGGAGGACAGCGTTTGCGAGCGGATGTGGGTTCAAATCACGATGACTGATTCAGAGCAGGAGGACTACATCGGAAGCCTCGCGAACCACCCCGATCAGCACCGCACCATCCGATTCGACGACGAACTGACGTTCAACGCCGAGCACATCATTGCGATTCAGCGGAAGGCGTCTTCCTGACGGCCGCGGCACGTCGATTCAGTTCCGTTCGTTCAAGGAATCGGACCGCCCGGGGGTGGGAAGGAAGCGGATACTCGTGGCGCCAAACTCAGAGGATCGCCCTTGCTTTAGGCGTTGAGCCACAGACGCGATGACCGCGGCGCGGAACCCGCCTGCGTGGTCGGACCACACACAGGCGACGAGGGGGCTGACGCCCGCAAGTCGCTCATGGGGTTTCGTCGCGGAGGGCATTGATTCGCTCTGGCGTCATGGGTGGGGCTCCGGGCGGTGCGACGAGAACGAGCCGGGCCCGTCCCGACTGCTCGCGCTGGAGGAGCAATTTATCCCCTGCCAGCGTGAGTGAAACGTTGTCACCGGCCTGAAGCTGGAGGGCTTTGCGAAAGCGGGCCGGAATGACCAACCGACCTTTTGTGGAGATCGTGGCGGAATTCATGGCCGCAGGCTTCCCCGTCGCACGAGAATTTTCAACGATTGGAATTGCCCCGCGTCGACCTGCCCGAAGCGGAGATTCCACGTCCCGGCGTTGGATGCCACCTTCCTACGGTCGAGTCCAACTCCCTGCGGCGGGATCCAACTCCCCGCGGTGGAATCCAACTCCTTGGGGTGCAGTCCAAGTCCCGACGGTGGACTCCAACTCCCAGCGGTGGATTCCAACTCCCTGTGGTGCAGTTCAACCCTCGGCGGTAGAATCCAACTCCCTCGGTTGAATTCCAAGCTCCTGCGTTGGATTCCAACTCCCCGCGTTGCATTCCAACCTCCTGCGTTGGATTCCAAGTTTCTCCGTTGAATTCCAAGTTTTCGCGTTGAATTCCAAGTTTTCGCGTTGGATTTCAAGTTTCTCCGTTGAATTCCAAGTTTCTCCGTTGGATTCCAAGTTTTCGCGTTGGATTCCAAGTTTTTCCGTTGGGTTCCAAGTTTTCGCGTTGGATTCCAAGTTTTTCCGTTGGGTTCCAAGTTTTCGCGTTGGATTCCAAGTTTTTGCGTTGGATTCCAAGTTTTTGCGTTGCGTTCCAAGTTTCTCCGTTGGATTCCAAGTTTTTGCGTTGGATTCCAAGTCCCGGCGTTGGAATCGCGGGGAGCAAGATGGATCGCGCGGCTCGACGATTTGGAGTGCGGCCGCCCTCTGCCGCTTTCTCTGGGGTCAAGCGCCGCCCGCCAGCGAGATGTCCAAGCCAGCGGTCAGCATATCGCTCGCTGCCGTTGCTCGTCGTCAACGGATTCGATCGTCGCCCACCAAAGCGGCAGAGGACTGTCGCACGCCAAAAACGTGGAGCGGCATGTCGCGCGCTGCCTTGCCCGTTGCCAGCGTGGAGCCGATCGCCGCCCCTGAAAGCGGCAGAGGGCTGCCGCACTCCAAAAAACGCCGGCGACCTCGCGGCTTACTTCACCCGCTTGATCGTCGCGAAGATGGAATCGATCGTGTCCGAGTGCTTTTTCATCCCGGACGGCGAGGCCCAGAACGTCACGATGAGGGCCTTCGTCTTGGAGACCTCCACGAAATTCATCACGACGCGGCACTCGCCATCCTTGTCCGTGCCGTCCCACCGGATCGTCGCGGTCGTGAAGCCCTCGATTTTGCCTTCCTTCTGTTTCATGGTCGACGGATTGAGCTTCACCCCCTTCTTGACGAGGTATTCGATCGTCTCCTTCGTCGCCTCCTCAATGTCGCCCGCGGTCGCGTACTCCACTGCGATGTAGACGTCGTCGTCGTCGGAGACGCCTTCGACGCCGTTTTCAAAGGTCTGAGGTTTCCAACCCTTGGGGATGTTGATGGAGACAACCGGCTTGTCCTCGGGAAGCTCGAACGTTCCCGCGGAAACGTTGAGGGCGAAGGCGACGCCGGAGAGAAGAACGAGGGCGATTTTTTTCATGGGGAGGGAGGTGAAATCGAGGTGGATTGCGACCGATGAAATCACGTCGAAATCCGCACGCAAGCCAGAAATCAGGAGGCAGATCGGCTCCGACAGCGCGCGCCGGCCGAGGCCCGGCGCTCACTTCGTTCCGCGTCCGGCTTCTTCCTCCGCGGGGTCGACCTCCGCCCGCGCTTCGACCTCGTCGGGCGTCATCTCCGTCGCGCGCTCGATCCGGGACATGCGGCTCTTGAACTGACTCATCGAGAACGCGAGAAAGTCATCCAGCTTCAGACCAAAGGGCACATCGTCTCCGTAAGGCTCGAACGCATCGCGCACGACGGTGAGCGCCGGCTCGAGGAGATCCCCCATGCGCGACTCCAAAACCGGCCAGAGGGAATGGTCGGCCGCGACGAGGCGCGTGAGCAGGTGCACGCCGTAGGCGATGTGGCGCGATTCATCCTTCTTCAACAGCGCGATCCCCTCCCGGAGTCCCGGCATCAGCTTCTGGACGCCGAGCATCTCGTAATACGCGTGGTAGCCCGTCTCCGCGAGCGTGCCTTCGACGACCATGTTGTAAGTCGCTGACGCCACGAGCTGGCGGCGGGGGGAAGGATCCGCGAGCAGCGCGTGCATCGCTTCCGGCAACTCTTCGAAGAAGATCTTCGTGTAGGCCGGGGTGTGGTAGCGGGAGAGCTCTCCGGCCACCGCGGCTCCCGGGACCTCCTCCACCCAGCGGCGAAAAAACTCGAGATGCTTGGCCTCTTCGAACAGGAACGTCGTGAGAAACATTTCCTCTTCGAGCCGACCCTCGCGCCCGATCGCCAGCATGAGCGGCAGGATGTCCTCGACGACCGACTCCTCCCCGCCCTGAAACAGTGCCGTCAGGCGGAGCAGCATGTCGCGCTCGCGCTCGTTCAAGCGCTTCCAGTCCGCGGCATCGCGACGGAGGTCGATGTCGCGGGGGTTCCAGACGCCATGCTTCTTCGCCAGCTGATAGAGCTTCATCGGGAGAAGCTCGTGGCGCAGGCCGCGCGGGGTCAGACTTCGCAGCGTCGTGCGTCGGGCCGACTCGACGGTGACGGCGGCCGCGGTCTTGGGAACGGGCGCGGCGGCGGGGGCGACCGCAGCGGCGGCCTCGACATCGCCCGGGAAAGTCGTCGGGACGCGCGTGGCAGAAAGGACGAGCTGCTTCGCCGCCCCGGCGCTGCGCGCGAGCGTGAACATCCCTCCCTTCAGGAGCTTCACCCGACCCTGCATGAGCGCGAGAATCGGATCGGATTTCCCGAGAAAAACCTGCCGCCAGGCCTCCATCGTCGCGCTCAGCACGAACGTCGCGGTGAGGGCGGTCGCGGCATCGACGACGCGCGCGCCCCGGCATTCACCGTGCCAGAGATCGAGCAGCAGCCGGCGTCCCCCGGGGATTTCCGGGAGGGGTTCGACGACCAGCGCGACCGGCGCCTCCCACGCCGACGCCGCTTTCCGGTGGTCCGCGTTCCGGTTGATCTGATCCTGAAACTCATCGGCCCAGGTCTGCGTGAACATCTCGTGTGTCATGGTCTTGGAGTCTGCGGCGCCGGAGGCTACAGTCCGGGGCAGCAATTTGTCTTTCGAACATCCACGGCCATGTCCGGATCCGCCATCAAAAAACGGTTCGACGCCGTGCAGGGTTATCTCGAACTCGGGATGCACGCTGACGCGCTGAGCGAGCTGGCAGCGCTCGAGGAAACGCTCGGTCCGCGTTTCGAGGTCCTCGCGCTCCGGATGACCGTCTTCCGGGCCGCGCGACGGTGGGACGACATGCGGGAGGTCGCCGGGATCATTCATCGGCTGAGACCGGAGAACGCCGAGTCGTGGATCTGGCTGGCCGATGCCACGCGGCACAGCGTTTCGTTGCAGGCGGCGCGTGAGATCCTCCGCGAGGCGGAGACGGCCTTCCCGGGGAATCCGCACGTGAAATTTCAACTTGGCTGCTACTCGTGCCAGATGGGCGAACTCGCGCCGGGAGAGCGGTACGTTCGCGAAGCGATCGCGCTCGATCAGCGGTGGGCGCAGATCGCTCTCAGTGATCCGGACGTCGAGCCCATCTGGGCGACTCTGAGCGAGGAGGAGTGAGCCGGGGCGCGGGAGCGCCCAAAAACTACGCCGCCATGGATTCGAGGGACGGGGGCTGGGCCACCGATTCGGAGCGTTGCTTCCGCACGCGCCGGAGCTGGATCACGAGACCGATGACGGCGACGGCGGCCACGGCCTGCCAGGTCCAGAACGCCGCGGGAATCGCCCCGTTTCCGGCGGCGGACAGCCCGGTCGGGACGAGCGTTTCGGCGGCGTAGAACGGCGCGGCCAGCGGCGACATCCCGGCGAGCCAGGTGGAGGCCGTGAGAAAGGCGTTGTTGGCCGAGCCCAAGATCATCCCGATCATCACCGGCACAATCCCGCCAACGACCACGACCAGAAAGGGCCAGCGCCCGCCGTAGGCCTCGAGCAGCGCCTGAAATCCGAGACCCGCACTGATCAAGACCAGCGCGAACGTCCAGGGGCCGTGAGCGGGAAAGGGATGCCCTGGAAACCAGGAAGAGCCGAGCAGGCCCTGGGCAAAAAGCGTCCAGCCGAGCGCCCCGATCACCGCCATCGCCAGCACGAAGCCAAAGGAGGTGGCCGCATCCGAAAACCGCGGAATGTGGCTCCAGCCCAGCTTCCGCGCCCGTCGCACCCCCCGCAGCTGCCGGTCCGCCGTCGCTGTAATGATGAGGGTGAGAACGACCATGATGCCGAGGGTCACGAGCCCGTAGAGCGCGATCATCCCCACGGCTTCGGCGAGCGCCGGGGCGAAACTGCCACCCGCGGCGCCGAGCGCGCGCCGCCGGACTTCCCGCGAAGGAAAGAGGAGTCCGGGTTCGATGAGCGGCAGCGCATTCCCAAGGAGCAGCACCTGCACCCACGCGAAGAGCAGCACGGCCCAGAGCTTGCCCAGCAAATGCGACTCCGCGCGCCGCCAGCGCCGCCAGAGCATGACGACGAAGGTCAGAATCAAGGCGCCCTGGGTGAAAAGCGTGAAGACCCATTCGGAGAAGCTCAGACCAAAGAAGCGGACATCCGTGACCGGGTTCGGGAGGTCGGGACGCATCGCCCGCGCCGTCTTGATCGCGCCGCTCGCCACGGAGGGAAGCAGGTTACCGACCGATTCCTGGAAGACCGGGGAGAGCGTGAAATACTTGAAGAAAACGAGCCCGAAACGCGAAGCCTGGGGAATGACGGTGTAGAGCAGAAAGACGATCCCGATCGAAATGAGGAAGGCCCAGCGCCGGTTCTTCACGACCGTCCCGGCGACGAGCCCGGTGAGGTGATACAGGACCGCCGAACTCAGGAAAACGATGTAGAGGGGCAGCCAGACTTTCAGCGGCACGCCGCCCGCAAACAGGCTCCAGGCGGTGAAGGGCAACGTGCACGCAAACATCACGTACTCGCGAATGGGGAGACCGAAGAGGTAGCCCATGACCTTGGCGAGCGGCGTCAGGGGCGAAAGCCGTTGGTAGTCCAGCACGCCTTCATCGCCTTCCGCGGTCATGCCGCCGGCGACCTGACCGGTGCCGAGAACGAAGAGAATCAGGGACTGCAGGACGAGCAGCGGGACGAGCGGCGCGCGCTCCGCGTCCATCGGCGCGAGGCCACCGCGATAGAGCGTGAGCGTGCGCAGCAGGAAAAAGATGAATCCCGCGACGAGCAGCGTGAGCAGGATCCAGATGAGAAGGTGATGCGTCCGCAGCCGGGACCGGATGTAGCGCAGCACGATCGGGTTTTCCCAGATCTTCCAGGCCGGAAGCGGATCGGCGGACGGGAGGGTGGCGGCGTTCATGGAGTGGAGTTGGATTCAGCCACCTCGATCAGGATCTCCTCGAACGTGGATTTCTGTTCCTCGAAGACGGTGACGCGCATCCCCTGCTGGATGAGCCCGGTGAGCAGCGCGGCCTGCTCTTCGTGCGTGCCGCTGAACGTGAGGGAGAGTCGCCCAACGGCGGGCTTTAATCCCTGCACTCCCCGCTGCTGCGCCAGCCAGGTCGCGGCCTCGTCCAGACGCTCGAGGAGGGCGATCGTCAGCGTGCGCTCGACGTGCCCGAGGAGGTTTCGCACTTCGTCCACGCTGCCCGCGGCGAGGAGCCGGCCGCGGTTCATCACGCAGATCGAGGAACACATCTCGGCGAGCTCGCTCAGGATGTGGGAGCTGACGAACACCGTCGTACCCGCGTCGGCCAGCCGCTTCAACGCGAGCCGCAGATTCCGCCGCGAGAGCGGGTCCATCCCGCTGGCTGGCTCATCGAGGATCATCACCTTCGGCCGGTGCAGGAGCGTCTTCGCGAGCACGAGGCGCTGGGTCTGACCGCGGGAGAGCGTCTTGCAGAAGACCTCGCGTTTCTCCGTCAACGCCACCTCGGCGAGGCATTCCTCCACCCGCTCGCGCCGCGCGGCGGCGGAGCGAAAACCGTGCGCATGGGCAAAGTAATCGAGAAACTCCCAGAGCTTCAGATCCGCCGGCACCGGCGCGAGATCCGGCATGTAGCCCATGATCTGCCGCGCGGCTTCGGGATGCTCGAAGATGTCGATCCCCGAGAGCCGAACCTCGCCGTAGGTCGGCTCCATCAGGGTCGCGAGCACCCGGAAGGTGCTCGTCTTGCCGGCCCCATTCGGACCGACGAGCCCGAAGACCTCCCCGGCGGGAACCGAGAGCGTGACATCGGAAACCGCGATGAAATTCCCGTAGTCCACGCGGAGGTCGCGGATGTCGATGGCGGCGGGCGGCGCGGGAGATGAATCGATCACAGGCAGGCGGGTAATTCGAAGCTATGGCGGTCGGGCCGTCCGGAGTCACGCGATAGATGCCCGGTCCCGTGAATTGTTGGTTTTGGCGGGGACCGCATCGGTGATAGTCAGCGGGACCGAACCGTTTCAAAGTGAGCAACGGATTAATGACGCGAAATCCCCGCCCCACGCCATGAACCAAGCGCAGAGCATGGTCGGGCGCTGGTTGGGAACCTACGCCTACACGGACGCGGAATTTGGCGCGCTCCGGGTCGGTTTTGAGATCGTGATTCGCGAGAGCGTCCGCGACGGGAAAGTCGAGCGCTTCACGGGCACGGTGACCGATGACCCGGCGTACGGGATGCCGGATCCCGGCACGATCCGCGGAGCCCGAATCGCGTCCGAGCTCTTCTTTGTGAAGCAGATGCCCGTCAGTCACGTCTCGGACCACGAGGGCCGATCGCTCAAATTGAGCAGCTGCGCCCGGGAAGCGGGATTCGAGCTGGAAGTCGAGCCGACTCACCCGCCGATTGTTTACGAGGGCGAGATCACTCCTCACGGCGAAGCGACCGGCACCTGGATCATCGAGGCCGATCCGTATGTCTCCGCATCTGGTTTTAGTCTGGACTCGGAAGTGTCGAGAGGGACGTGGCAGATGCGCCGGGAGGGAAAGACTTAAGAACTCGCGCGAGGCCGGTCAAAGTACAGGCGTGATTTCCCGCTCGAATTGTCGTGGAATAACCCGTTAAAGGCTACGACGCGGAATCTACTCTCCAACTCCACAACCAGCCAACGACTAACTATGGGCGCATGGGACGCAACGAGCTTCGGAAACGACACAGCAAACGACTGGGCCTACGCGCTTGAGGAGTGCGATGACCTCTCCTACATCGAATCCACTCTCCAAAAGGTTCTCGATATTGGCGATGACTACCTCGATTCGGACGATGCTGTCGAGGCCATTGCTGCAGCCGAGGTTTTAGCTTGGCTCCTTGGCCGACCAACTCCCGTGGACGGCTACACCGAGAAGGTAGCCGCTTGGGTTACCGCCCATCCGATACAACCGCCACCCGCGATCACACAAAAAGCTCTGTCCGCTCCCGACCGAGTTCAGCGCCAGCCGTCCGAGTTACCTGAGCTTTGGGAAGGTGACACCGATTGGGCGGCTGCTCTGGCGGACCTACGCACCCGATTGACGGGCTCTTCGGTAAATTCTGTGGGTTAGACCGCCCGGCTCAAGTAGCGCTCCAGATGGAACCGGTCTGCGCGATGGCCGCCTGCGTGTAAGAATCTGCGATTCTCGCGGCGCGGAACAGCCAACGCCTCCGGCTAACTCCGCTGGTCCCTCCGACGATCAGGAGGGTGCCCTTTGGGACCGAAGAGCGCGCCTCCTCGCTGCCATCCCGCCGGCATGCTACCCCCGGCCGCTGCGGATCTCGACGACGATCCCGTCCACAACGCGAGCGCGGAGGTACGGTGCGACATGGAGACCCCTGGGGTTGCGATACCATCCGATCCAGTTCTCGGCCGGCTTCCCTGGCTTTGGGGACTGATACCGGGTGGTCGGTTCGCCCAATAATTTTACCAACTCTTCCACGCGCTGACCCACCCGAACCGTCGATCCCAAGGGAGCGCCGTTGTGCCGAAAATAACCGTCGATCCAAGCTTGGGTTTGATCGTTCACGGGTGGTTTCGGCGGAGCGTCGCCCTGCGCGGTTAAATCGAAGAGGCCCAGGAGAAGGAGCACCAGGAAGCAACGGAGCGGCATGCCGGCCGGAAGCGTAACCGCGCCGGCTTCGTCGGCAATTGCGCTGGGCCGGCGTGAAGGTTGACTCCTCCCGCCGAAACGCATTTACACGGAGCGCAGCCGACTGTTTCTTCGCGCCCTGCAGTGGGGGCCTGTAGCTCAACGGTTAGAGCAGGGGACTCATAATCCTAAAAAGAGCGGTTTCACGGCCTTTCAATGCGTGTCGCCAATCATGCGCGGAACCTCATGAATGCAGGCTTTCCCAGCGAATCGACGTTTGCGCCAGTGTGACCTAGCACACGCGAGATTTCGTGCGCAACTAGCACACGGAGTAGCACGTTCAACGCAGGGGATTCGGTCCCCGGTGCACAAAAAACCCGCCGGCCCTTTCGAGCGCGGCGGGTGGGTGTGAAACAATTGTTTCAGTTTTCTGCAACGGTCCGGTCCCGCGGCTTTGGTTTCGCGACCCGTCCGATAGGCCGCGGGGCGGCGCTCAAGAGCATCCGTTCCCCGCGCGGGGTGATCGTCCAGCCGTCGGTCGATTTGATAGGTTTCATTTTGGTTCAGTGCCTGGGTTGTTGGCTATAAGCGCGCCGAGTTCGTCGAAGGTGAAACGCTTCGGCTTGGAGGCCTCGTGATGCCGGACCCGCAGGAGCATTTGCGCATCCAGCTTGTCCCGCTCGTATCCGGTGAACGCCGCGAACTGCTTCGCGGTGCCGAGGTCGTGGTCATGCATCGCCTGACTGCGCACGAGCGCGACGATGTAATCCGCCTCCCTCGAAAACCCCGCGGCCCTCCGCATGAGCTGCATGGCGGACCACAGGTCCTCACTCATGGTGGCGAAAACGCGCTTAGACATGGCCGGATGCTACGCGGCCTCCTCCTTGAGCATCAGGGGAGCGGCGCCGGCCTCTTTCTCGAACTCGCGGAGGGCGTCCCGCAGGGCCTTACCCTTCGGGGTGACGGAGGCAATCGCCTTGTCCATGATGAGGTTTTTCAACACCCATTCGTAATGCTCGGTCCGGTTGGTGATCGAGCGGGCAGACCAAGGTCCGGACAGGAGGAAGCTGACGGCCTCTCCGAGCGTGAGACCGACCTCGGCGGCTCTCTCCGCGTTCTGTGCCAGCATCTCGGGCGAGACGATGACGGTTAGCTCGGTGGGCTTGATGTGCTTGCGCGCCACCTTGAGGACGGCGCTGGCGTAGATGCGACTTTGAGGGCTGACGGTTTCCATGGGGTCGATTTGATGGGTTGCCGGTCGGGATGATTCCCGGTCGGTCTCCGCATTCCATACGAACCGCTACGTAACGTCAATACCTATCGCTACGTATCCTTTTTCTTCGCCCATCTAGCCGCAATCGCCTTCTTCGCTGATTCCCTTCGCGCTTCCGGCGTCATGCTCTTTGCCCTTGCCGTGCCGCCCTTCTTCCCCAGCGCGACGGCTGCGGGATTCTTCTTGGTTTTCTTCGCTGGCACGTCGGTCATCATGACGGGGTCGTTTCCGAGGGCAAGCTTTCAGTCGCCCGAGTTCCGACACCGTCGCCGCTTGGGATTTAGGCAGGCCTCCGGGAATCCAAACGCGAACACGCGGGGACCGAGGTGCGTTCCCTTATACGCCTGGTAGCTGAGATACGTTGGCCGGTGGCGCCATCGGCCGTGGCCGAACTGGCCGACGATCTTCCCGTCTGCGGCCAAGAGCTGAAGTGTCCGCGGCTCAACGCCGATGAAGTCGGCGAGCACCTTAACGGGCATTTCCTCTCGCTCGCGGATGAGGTCCGCGCGCTCCTCGGGCGTCAGGATGACGACGTAGGTGGGGTCATCGATAAGAGCCTGCGTCGCGGCCTCGATCGCATCGAATGCGGCTTTTGTCGGCCAGTCCGGGTCGATTTCCTCAGCCGGCGGGGCGGGAATGTTTTTTTTCGTGGCCATAGCTTGAAAGCGAAAACGAAGCGGCATTTGAAAAATGTCCCTCATGCGCGCGTGTCGGCCTGGCGGACACCTATTACGAGGCCTTGGCAAAAAAGATTCCTTACCCCCGGCCTCCTGTGAGCCCGCCTGTGACCTCGGCCGACGCTCGGACGTGCTGCGACACCCGCCGCGGAGACAGCCCGTGCTACGGGCCGCAGTGCGCGTTGGTGAGCCCGCCCTCATTTGAGCTGTTTCGCGTCGATGGACCTCAAGATGTTGTTGGTCTCTTGGAGTTGTACGCCTGGGTCACCGGAAGTCGTCGTCTTGTAGGTCATGCCGACTTGCCCCCTCGTCACCATCGCGGCTCGGCCGCCGGATAACGCGGTTGAGTCCCAGCCCATTTCCCGCATGCCCGATGCATCGCCGCCCCGCTTTCCGGCCCAGCCGTCCATGATGGCTCGACTCATGCCGCCCTCTTCGGGCCAGCCCCACCCGCGACGGATGTCGCTGTTCGAATCGCCATTGTGGACGCGCACCCTTCCTGTCTCGGGGTCGGTGGTGCGCCAGCTATCGAGCGTCCCCTTCGGATTCCAGCCCCAGCTTGCACGAATCCTGTCGCTCGCGCTTCCGCCGGGTGCATCGCTACCGAGCATCACATCGTTCGGCCCATGTTTTGGCACGTAGCCGGGCATCTGGTTGTCAGGTCGTGCATCGAACTTGTCGCGCTCCGTTTGCTCGCGATCGAGCTTGGCCATCATCGCGTTATACGTGCCTGGCTTGTTTCGATACTCGAACGCCAGATCCTGCCTGCTCTTGCGAATCGTGTTCTGTGCGCCGGCCTGCTGCAATTCAAGCGCACGACGCTGTTCGACGCTCAGGTCTTTCCTCATGCGCAGTTCCGACTGAATCGCGGTCAGCTCCAGCTTGGCGACCTCGAGCTTTTTTAGCCGGTCGTCGAGGTTGCTGCCCTCGACCCTCGCGATCGTCATGGCGCTCTCGAACTTCAGACGGTCGTATCGCTGATCGATTCCGAGGACTTCGGCCTGGGCGATCTGCTTCTTCCGCAGCGCCTCGTATTCGGCATCCCCGATTCGTGCGCCGTTGTAAATCAGTTGCTGGCGCTCTTTGGCGAACTGGAGCTGCTGTTTCTCCATGGCCGCCTTGTCGGTTTCCCCGCGCAGTTCCATCTGGGCGATGTCTGACTCGTGTTCCCCGTATTGAACGGCCAGACGGCGATCGTACGTGATCCGGTTCTGAAGCGCGGCGTATTTCTCTCCGATGGCCAGTCGCTGCTTGTCGGTGATGCCGGCGAAGGAGGCCAGCTCGTTAATCTCGCGCTGCTTCTCGATCTGGAGCTGTTTGATGCGAGCGGCGTCAATGTTTCCACTCGCGGTGTCGCGTGTGATCTGGAGCTGATCCTTGAGAGCACCGTTGATTTCCCGCTCAAGCTTGGCCTCCGCCTTGGATGCTTGAAGTGCGGACAGACGGAGATTCTGGCTCGCTCGCTCCTCGGTGTCTCCGATGGAAACGCCAGGACTACGGAAGTCCTCGGCGGCGTTCAGCCCGCGACGGAGAAGATTCGCGCGACCCTGCTTGGCGAATGGGTCATTCTCATCGCGCTTCGATAGCTCATCTCGAAACTTCTTCGATTGCTCGCGAGCGTTCGCCAGCTCGGCGCCAAGAGCACCGACACCGCTCTCTTTGGAGACGGACGAGAGCCGATTGGACGCCTTTACCGCGGTGGAAAAAAGATCCTCAATCGAGGCGCTGCTCCGATCCGCTTCTTCGCGGGCGGCCTTGAATGCTGCGGTGAGGACTGTTGCCGCTACGCCTGCGAGTGCGGTCATGCGGGCTGCACCACCCTTCGCAACGTCCGAAATTCCGGAAAGGGTTTTCCCAAGCGCGCCTCCGCTGTCGGTCGCTTTATCAAAGGCGCTGATGACGCCCTTCTGCTGCGACAGAAACTTATCGAAGACCGTCCGAATCTTCGTTTGGCCTGCTTCAAGGCCCGAGACATCGGCCCGGAACACCGTGGTCAGAATTTCGGTTTTTTCGGACATAGAAGTAAAGTGTGCCGGGATTCGCGCTCTCGGCCTCCCGGCGGGGCCTCAATGCCCGACAAAGGCGGCGCTATCCGCGATGGCGGAATTCTTTTTCGCTGTGCGTGCGACAGCTGCGGCGAGACTCGCCTTTTGCGCGATCTCGCGGCGTCGCTCGGGTGAAAGTTTCATGCGGCCGGTCACGAGAAAGCGCGCGGCTTCGGAGCGCATCTTTTCGAAGTCGGGGACCTTCACCTGAAGAGGCTTTCCACGAGTTCGAGGATCTCCCGCACCTGCGTTGCAGCCGCTCGCTTTTCGAGCCGCTCCGAAAGCTTCTCGAATCGCGCCTTGCGGCCTCCCCATTCGCGCACCAACGGCGAGTCTCCCGGAGACTCGGGCGGAGCCTCGATGCCCTCCGCCTCAAGGGTTGCGCGACTGGTCTCAATCCGGCGCGTTTCCACTTCCAGAACCTCCGAATGACGGCGGGAGCAAATCTCGACGCCCTTCGCCAGGAGGGGGCGGAGCTCATCGACGGCGCCGGGATGCTTGGCATCGAACAGAACGATGGGGGCCTGCTGCTGCGCGAGGGTTGCGACCTCAACGAAGAGGTGCGTCACCATGGTTGCGGCCTGAGCGCGCGAAGCGGAATCAATCAGAGCGTCCAGTGCCTCCTGGGTCGGCGATGATTTGAAATCCTGAAAGCGTTTCGCCATCACGGCCTTCGCGGCCTCTGAAGCGTCGCTCATGGCGATGCCTTTTTTTTGATAGTCCGCCATGTCGCCGACAAATTCGCGGAGGCGCGGAAGCGCGCTGGCGAGTTCGGCGAATAGCTTATTTCGGATTTCGAGACTGCGGGCGGATGGGCTCATAAATTCAAGGATTTTTCTGAGGAGGTTCATTGCTACCGAAAGAGGTAGGCGCGGTGCTTCGAGTAGTTCTTGCCGAAGCGGATTGCAGCGGCCCTCCGAGGTTCCTTCGCGCCTTCACGACGGCATTCCTCGACGAGCTCATTGAAGGCGCGGTCGGCGGCCTCATCGCCCCGCTGTAGTGCATCCAACTGCGTATCTGGCCCGCTGCCGCGAAACACGCCGCGTTGCTCCTGGATGCGATTGAACCGTGCCGGGTCAGTGCGTGCGAGCGCGGCGAGTTGCTTCGGGTCAATCTTCTCCACGCGGAGGTTTTCCGGCTTCGCGGCGGCCGGCTTTGAGCGAAACAGTCCCGAATTCGCTGCGGGTTGATCAACGACGGTGACGGAATTCAGTTCGTCGCACCGTGCGCAGGATTCTCCGTCCACGACCTGCGTGCTCATCACGAAATCAATCGAGAGTCCGAAGCTGCTGGGCGCGATTTGCGCGAGTTCGAGGAAATAGCCTGCGTGTGCCCAACTCATGAACACGTGCGCGTCCGCGACGACAGAATCGCCTTCGCGGCGAAAGTTCTTGGCGACGGCCGCGTAGCTGGCTGGCCCATGCTCGAACGACGCGACATTGAACCGAACCGGCAGCCCGTCCGGGAATGTCTGCGCGCACTCGATCACTTGGGAAAGGGTCGTGTCGTCCACCAGAACACCGTGATCGCGCGCCGGCCCGAGGGTAATGATCTTGACGCCCGACAAAATTCCTTTTTCGGAATCGATGAACGCGTTGCGGAGTGATGTCGGCCGGCTTTTGAAGCGCATATTTGGCCGCTTGGGGTTTTCGGACACCTTGCGAAAGGTCTATTTTCGATAAATCGGAAGTTTTTATTCCGAGGTAGAATTCACGCACTCACGGTGACGCCGAAAGGATGCGCGCCCCAATGCGCAACGATCGCGTCCGTATCGACCATGACCCGATGTCCGATTGCGCGCAGTCGGCGGCAGAAGTTCCAATCCTCATGCTCCATTCGGCCTTCGTAGACGCCCTTCTGCCAGAACGCCTTCATCGGGAATCCGTAGTTTGTGAAAACCGGGATCTCTTCGCGGCGGTCCAGGTCCTCGAAAACGCTCCGATGGATGCGGACGAATCCGCGGCCGGCGGACTTCTTCTCTGCTAGTCCGGCGTTTAACCGGGTGTGAGTCTCACCGGGCAGGCCTTCAAGGCAGACGGCCGGAACGAGCTCTTTTTTGAAGTACACTCCGAAGACGAGGGGCAAGTCATCATGCGACAGCAGCTTGTCGACGGCTTCGGACGTAACTTCGACATCGGCGTCGACTAAAACAATCGTGTCGCAATCGCTTCCCAAAAAGGCGTGCGTGGCCCGGTTCAAAACCCCCGCGGAGCATGGGTCGCTGAAAAGGCCGAACGCGAATTCGCGATGGCAGAAGGCGGCGATGAATCCAGCCATGTACTGGGGGTAAACGAGGCCGCCATTTGAGAGGATAGGAACGAAGAGTTTCATTTTGTGGTGTGTTGCTGGGTTGGGGGTGGTTCCTCGCTGGAACTACCCATTATTCCGGGCGGAATTCCGGGCGGAATGAACCCGGAATTTTTTCCGTTCCGGGTAAAGGCCTAGGGATTTGCCCGGAACGGAATTTGTCGGCGGGTGGATTAGGTCCATTTCAGAATCCCTCCCGTGTCGTCGATGTGGTCCTCGAATCGCTTGATTGCCTCGTAGGCCGCGGACTTGCCGAAATCACGGCTCTTCAGCCGATCTACCAATTCCTTCCGGGTGATCCCTTCACCGTTGAAGGCGGCTTCCATCAGGTCCTCGTCGATCTCGCGCTTCCCCTTCCCTTCCGGGTTGTCGAACGCCTGCCAGTCGAAGTCGCCCGCGGGAACGAATAGGCCGTTGCCGCGGCGCCAGGCTGACCGTGCGCCCATCTCACCGTCGTTGTTCTTGCAGCACGTCCAGACAACGCGGTCGTCGGTCGTTTCGTTCGTTGCGCGCTGCATGACGAATGCAGCCCGCGGGACGCTGCCGAGCACGTAGCTCCCCGCCAGCGTCGCGAGGAGCCCAGCGCCGCTTGCTCGCTCCTGCGACGACGGCTTCCGCGTGTGCGCTACGATGACCATTGCGGGGCGGTCGTCGCCGGTCGGGAGCGCGGATCGGATGCTCTCGAATGCGGCGAGGTAGTCCTTCTGCTTATCCTCAGCGGCGACCGCATTCCACGGGTCGAAGGCGATCACGTCAGGCTGGAACTCGGAGATGCCAGCTTTCAGTTGGTCGACGAATTCCCGCTGGTCGAACCGGATCCCGTAAGGCGGAGGCGGGCAGACGCGAAGGAACTCGTCCAGTCGGCCGGTGTCGATCCGGTCGAAGTCCCGCTGCAATCGGACGCGACCGTTCTCGGCTTGAACGATCATGGTGCGGAACTGGCGGTGAACTGGAAGCCCGAACCATTCCGCCCCGGCTCCCTGGGCGCCGGCATTGGCGAGCGACACAAGCGCGCGGCTCTTCCCGATGCCAGGGGCGCCACCAATGACCACGACGGTCTCGCGTTGAAGGTGGTAGTCCCCGACAAGGTTCCATCCCTCGGGCGGGTGGAAGTCTCGGAGCTGCGACGGGGAAAGGAATTCAATCCACGTTTTCGGCGGTGCGATTTCGGCGGCCGGCTTCGCGTTGTCCACCATCGCGACCAGCGCTGCCGGTCCGCGCTCTCTCAGGATGTCGTTCGCGTCCTTCATGCGGCCTCCATCGTGAGAGTGGCGACGCGCACGGAGCGAGCGACAGGCGCGAGCAGTGCGACCAGCTTTGCCGTGCTCTTCTGCCCCGCCTCGTCATTGTCTCCGCAGATGACGCACTCGCGGCCTCGGAACGGTTCCGGGTCCGGTAGGGTGGATGCACTCGCCAGCGCGACCACGAGCGTCTTGCCGTCGGACTCGAGCCCGGCGTCGATGAGCGAAATCGCATCCGGCTCGCCCTCGGCAAATATCACGCGACTAATGCCGGGATGGAGGAGCGACTGGCGCCAGCATTCGCGGCCGGCGGAACCGTACACGTCCTTCTCCGGCTTCGGGCGCCTCTCGATCAGCTTCCATTCGCCCTTCCTCTCCCGGGTCCGGGCTTTGAGTCCGGTGCGGAAGTAGAAGAGCACTTCGCCTGGCTCGTGGCCGATGTCCCCGAGAAGCGCCAGGTGGCGCACGGTCTCCGGCTTCCAGCCCCGCGCCGCGGCGATGCGCTCGCAAAGTGTGGGGCTGTTCGCGAGGCGGTGCGCTGCCAGACGCATGCGCTCCAGTTGATGCTCCGGGAGCAGTGCCGGTGGCTGGGTGACTGCCTTGTGGCGGCGCGCGGGCGCCGGATGGAACCAATTGGTTCCATTTCCCAGCTTTTCCGCGGCCTCGGCGACCGTGATTCCATCAAGCGCCGCGACGAGGTCGATAACGTCGCCTCCCTTGTCGCATTTGCCGTAGCAGCGCCAACGCTGCTTGTCGGGAAAGACGGTGAAGGCACGTCCGCGCTTTTCCTGGTGGAGGAGACAAGGTGCGTCGAGCGACTTGCCCGCCTTCCTGAGTTCGATTCCGCGGGACGCGCAAACGTCCTCGATCCGATGTGACGCGCGAATGGCGTCGAAGTTGATTTGCATGCGAGGTTGCACGCATCGGCCTTGGTGATACTTTTTAGGTATCGCAGCAAACGATACCCTTTGAAGCCCCGGACCGTGCGAGCGGTTCGGGGTTTTCAGTTCTTGGCTTGCTCGCGGTTCGGACGCACATCGAGCGCGAACTCTCCTCGCTCTGCGCGAGCCCTAAAATCGGCCGAGGCCTGGTTGGTGACGTAGTTCTTCCCGGCAATGTTGACGGTCGGGAGCCAGCCCCGTTTCCGCCAGCGCCAGACGGTTGCGGGCGTGCGCCCGATGGATTGAGTCCACTTGTCGAGGGCGATTAGCCCTGACTCCGGTAGTGCAGCGATGGTATTCATCGCTGCATCAAATCGCATCAATTTCCGATGCGTCGCTACGAGCCCGGGGAGGGTTTTCCAGATTTTCCCTCCCCTCGTGACGCCTTCTCCTCGTCCTTAAGCGCGGACTTGAGAACTTCCAATTGTGAGGCGGTTGAAGCCTCTACTCCGATCGATCGCGCGTACGATTCGAGCCGCTGCAAACCGAATTTAGTTCCGCCCTGCCTTTTGTCCGCTTTTGCCGCCTCGACGTTGAGTGCGCGCAGAACCGCGACCCTCTTTTTTTGAAGAGGCGGCACGCGCGAGAAATCGCCGCGTGACGAAGCCAGCGACAAGAACGCATCGGGGTCGTCTCGCTTCAATCTGCGCGCGCCGCGCGTCGCTGTTTCATCCCAATTGCGCACCGGCGCGAACATCAGCTCAGCGAATTGCACCGCGAGATCGATGCTCTTGGGAACCGCCTCAGCGACAAATCCCCCACGAAATGCTTGGATTGATGGAAGAAAATCAAAGTCAACAACGCAAAGGTCTGCCTCGCCGGCGTACAGGACGACGGCTTGAAGCTCGACACGTCTTTCTCGAGGAAGAAGCTTGGCCGCAGGGAAAAAACGGTTCGGAGTTAATGCCGCTCGAAACGCGAGCGTTACATGCTTGAACGGCGCGGGCTCCTTCGGCTGGAATGGTTTCCCTCCACCATCCAAGAAAAGCAATGTGATCACGCGGCATCCTCCTTCTTCACAACTGAAAGCCCGAAGCTGAGCCCCTGCGCGGCCTTCTTCTTGTGTTCGTCGAGAAGGTGCCCGTACACCTTCCCCACGAGGATTCCGCCGTCCTGATGGCCAAGCCACGATGCGACGGTCATGTAGTCGATTCCGCCCATCACGCACATGGACGCGAAGTAGTGCCGGAGGTCGTGGAAGCTGGCCCATTCCAGCCCCGCCGCCTTGCGCACGAGGTTGAAGCTGGCGCGAAATTTCCGAAGCGGAACGTCCTTCTCCCCGCGCTTCGGGGACGGGAAAAGGTACGACGTATCAGGCGCCCGGCGCGCGTGCATCTCGCCGAGCAGGTCGCCGAGCGCCGGGTTGAAGTTGATGGTTCGCGTCTGCTGATTCTTCGCGATGCGGAGTGACAGCTCCTCGCGCTGAAAATCAACGTCGGCCCACTCCATCCGGAGTGCGTCCTGCTCCCGCGCGCCGCCGTATGCGAGGAAGCGCAGGAAGTCGTACATCTGCTGCCCGTTTCGCTTCAACTGCTGTGCGTGGTCGAACAGGCTTTGCAGCTCGGCCGGCGTGAGCAGGTCGCGTTTCGGCGGCGAGCATTTCAGCGGGCGGATTCCCTCGGTCGGGAGTTTGCGGATGAGTCCGGCCTCGTGCGCGCGGCGGAGCACGTTGCGCAGCATGATCACGTCCAAATTGACGGTCCGCGGGTTGGACCCGTCGGCCAGCCGCTTTTCCAGCACGGCGGCGACCTTCGCGCGGGTGATCTGGTCCAGCCGGTTTTCGCCCAGGTGCCGCTTCCACATGGCGAGGTTCGTCTTTTCCTTGTGGATGGTCCCGGCGCTCTTGTGGAGCGCGCCAGCCCGGGTCTGATTTGCGGCGGCGGTCTCCAGCAGGGTGATATACTCGTCGGCGTAGGCGGCGAAGGTCGGCTTGCGCCCGCGGGCGGGTAACTCCTCGTCGTCCCGCTTCTGCTTCGTTTGCTCCATCTCCCGCTTGGCCTCCTCCAGCGTCGCGGCGGTCAGTCGAACACGCCTTGGGGACTTCTCCCCCTGGACCCACATTTGCTGGTAGTAGGCGCCGTTCCGCATCCACAATCCGCGGACCCGGCGCTTGCGGCGATCGTGAACCGCGGTAAAGCGGTTGCGATGAGTTTTCGCCTCCCCGTTGTCCTCGGCTTTGGCGTTTTGCTGCGTTGCATTGGCGTGCATATGGCGAAACTAGCACACCGTCATAGCACACGGAAGGGAAATCGGCTCGGAACGGCCGCGAATTACTCTGTAGAGGGCCTGTAGCTCAACGGTTAGAGCAGGGGACTCATAATCCCTTGGTCGTGGGTTCGATTCCCACCGGGCCCACTTTTTTCGGCGCGGCGTGGCAGGATTGCCGTTGGTGAATTTGCTCCCTGAGGGCTAGAACGTTCCGCCGTCATGCCCTTTCCCGTCCCGCCGCCCGAGCTCCCGCGCGGGAGGCGCGTGCTCCGGCGACTGGCAAGCCTGGCCGGGTTTCTCGCCCTGCTCTGGCTGGGATTTGCGCTGAGATGCCTCAAACCGGGCGACGGGTTCATCAGCCCGGCTCTCGACGGCGCGAACATCCGATTCGTCGACGGCGATTGCTACGCGCGAATGACCCGGGTGCGGCAGGTGCTCGAGACGGGGACGCTCGTGATCCGACACCACGACTTCGAGAATTTCCCCATCGGAACCACGCCGCACACGACGGCTCCGCTCGACTGGCTGATCGCCCTGCTCACGCTGCTCCTGCGGCCGGTCTACGGCGCGGAAGCGCTCGATCTCGCCGGGGCGTGGATCGGGCCAATTCTAGCGGCGGTCACGATGGCGATCGTCTGGATCGCTTTTTGCGCCTGGCCCGGGCGGTGGGCGGCGGTCGCGGTGATCGGGGTGAGCCCGATCCTCGTGCACGGCACGGTGCTCGCGCGCCCGGACCATCAGGCGCTCCTGATCCCGCTCCTGGCGCTCGCGCTCGCGGCGGAGATCCGCAGCGCCACGGCTCCGAGCCTGCGCTGGGGAGTCGCGGCCGGGTTCGCCTGGGGCATGGCGCTCTGGGTGTCGCTCTACGAGCCCCTGATCTTGCTCGCGCTCGTCGCCACGGTTCAATTACGGCGCGGGCCCGGGCGCTGGTGGTCCCGGAAGCGGGTTCCGGGGTGGATCACGATGGGATTCATTCTCCTCGTCGCGCTGGGTCTAGAGGGCTGGCGCGTCTCGCTGCCCTGGGCCGAACCGGCGGGAGCGGCCCAGTTTGCGCGGTGGTCGCACGCGATCGGTGAACTCGCGAGCCTCCCGCCGTGGTCGCCGACGCTGTTGCTCTGGGGCACCCCGTTGCTGATCGCGATCGGGCCGCTGCTGCTCCGCTCGGGCTGGAAGGGCCAGCGAACCGCGCGAATCTGGTGCTGGCTGTTGCCGGCGACGATCGCGCTCACCTGCTGGCAGGTGCGGTGGGGATATTTCTTCGCGCTGGCCACCGCGCTCGCAATCCCGCTGGTCTGGCCCCGCAAGCGGCTCTGGCAATGGGCCGCGGCTTTCGCGGTTTGCCTTTCGATCGGGTACGTTTGGCGGCGCTCGATCGACGAGAACTCCTCCGCGCGGCGGGTGGTCATCTCCCCGGCTCAGCTCGCCGCGCGGGAAATCCTGGCGGCGACCTGGACGCGGGAACAGGGCCGCCACGGCATCCTCGCGCCGTGGTGGCTCTCCGCGGAGATCGCCTATCGCACGCGCCTGCCCGGCGTGGCCGGCAGCTCGCATCAAAGTATTCCCGGCGCGATCGACGTAGAAAAATTCTTCCGCGCGAGGAGCGACGCGGAAGCGTTCACCATTCTCCAGCGGAGACGGGTCGCGTTCGTCGTCGCGCTGGATGAGTCGGAGCTGGAGCAGTCGCGCGTCGACCCGGCTCCGCTGCCGCCCGATGCGCTCGTCCGCGAACTCGGTTCCAACCGCGCGGCGCGCTCAGTGCCGGCGTTCCTCCGGCTCGAACCGCGCGACGCGGAGCTGCTGACGCGTTCCTTCACGGCGAACCGGGTGTATTCCGTCGATCCCGCGTATCTTTCCCCATGAGCACGATCTCCCATCCCCGCGAAAAGGAATACGACTTCGTCGTGATCGGGGGCGGCAGCGCGGGGTACGCCGCGGCGCGGACGGCGGTGCAGGCCGGACTCGAGACGATCGTGATCGAGGGCGGCGAGGAAGTGGGCGGGCTCTGCATCCTGCGGGGTTGCATGCCGAGCAAGACGCTCATCGAATCCGCCAACCGGATGCTGACGCTCCGCCGGGCGGAGGAATTCGGTCTCCGCGCGGAAAACATTCGCGCCATCGGTCCGGAGATCCTCGCCCGGAAACAGCGCATGGTGCTGGAGTTTGCCGACTACCGGAAGGGCCAGCTGAAGAGTGGCACCTTCGATTTTCTCCGCGGCTTCGCGACCTTCGCGGACTCCCACAGCGTCCGCGTGAGCTCGCTCGAGGGCGATGACCTCGGCACGGTCCGTGGGCGGACGTTCCTGCTCGCCACCGGATCCGTCATCGCTCGTCCCGACGTGCCCGGTCTGGCGGAAACCGGCTTTCTGACGAGTGATGACACGCTGGACCTCGCGGAGATTCCGGAGTCGATCATCGTGCTCGGAGGCGGGGCGATCGCGCTCGAAGCCGCGCATCATCTCAGCGCGCTCGGCTCGCGCGTGACCCTGATCAATCGGGGAGCCCAGGTCCTCCGGGAAATGGATTCCGATGTGGCTCACGCGGTGGAGCACGCGTTCCGCGCGCGCGGTCTCAGCCTCCACCTAGGGACGAGTCTCGCGAGCGTAGAGCGGGCGTCATCGGGCCAGAAGCGGGTCCATTTTCACGATGCCAAAGGCGCGCAGTCCGTCGAGGCCGCGGAGATCCTCGTGGCCTTGGGACGCGCCCCGGCGACGGCGCGTCTGGGGCTCGGAGCGGTCAGCGGACTGCACGTGGAACGGGAGCGCCTGGCCGTCGACGCCACTCAGCGCACCACGGCGCCGCACGTCTTCGCGGCGGGTGACGTGAGTGGACCGCACGAGATCGTGCACCTCGCGATCCAGCAGGGGGAAATCGCGGCTCGCAACGCCGCCCGCGCCCTCGGAAAGCGCTCGGACGCCGACGAGTCGATCGACTACCGGCTGAAACTCTTCTGTGTCTTCACGCACCCGCAGATCGGCGCGGTGGGGCTCACGGCGCGCGAGGCAAAGGCGGCCGGAATCGATTTCATTTCCGCCAGCCATCCGTTTGCCGATCACGGAAAATCGATGGTCATGGGCGAGACCGACGGCTTCGTGAAACTCCTCGCCGAGCGCGGAACCGGGCGCCTGATCGGCGGGGCCGTCGTGGGCCCGGAGGCATCGGAATTGATCCACGAAATCGCGGTCGCGATGCATTTCCACGCGACGGCCCGGGACTTGGCGGCGGTGCCGCATTATCACCCGACGCTCAGTGAGATCTGGACGTATCCCGCGGAGGAGCTGATGGAAGCGGTGGTCAGTGGTCGGTGACAACCGCCGCGTTCCGCGCGCGCGGCTCGACACTTGCTTTCTCACCGCTGCCCGATTGACACCGTCGTCCCCCACCCCATTAATCGAACGTGCTCCGTTTCTTCCCCCAAAAGTCATCGCCTGAGGAGCCGGCGGCGGAACCTGCACCTGCACCTGCACCTGCACCTGCACCTGCACCTGCTCCTGCTCCCGCGCCGGCCCCGGTCCCCGCCCCGGTGGTTCCTGCGACCCCCGTTCCCCGGCAGCCAACTGCCACCGTCACCCCGACATCTGCCCAACCCAGCCTCCAACCCAATCCTACTCCCATGGCCGACAGCCTCACCAAAAATATCCTGTCCAAAGACGTCGAAATCAAAGGTTCCATCAAGTTCACGAACGAGCTGATCATCGATGGAAAAATCGAAGGTGAAATCATTTCCGACGGCAACCTCACGGTCGGTGAAAACGCCGAAATCAAGGGCGAGATCAAGACCAAGAGCGTGACGGTGCACGGCAAGATTCAGGGAAACATCACGGTTTCGGAGCGCTGTGAACTGAAGGCGCGCTCCCACCTCATCGGCGACCTGAAGGCGGCCCGCGTGACGATCGAAGAAGGGGCAACCTTCGTCGGGAAGTCCGAAGTCACCTCCCCGGGTTCGAAGTCGGGGACCCCTTCGACTCCGGTGAAGAGCGAGACCGCTCCGGCGGGCGGAGACGCTCCGCGGAGTGGTGGTGGGGCGACGTTTGGCAAGTGAGGCGATCGGCGGCGCGCCTGCGCCGCAAGCGCGGAGAAAACCTGTGGCAAAGCCCGGTCAGAAAATCAGCGTCCGGTGCCCGCATTGCGGACACGAGCAAGCCGAGCCGAGCGTGGCCCGCTCGACCTACTGCCGCGCCTGCAGCGAGCATTTCACGATCGAGCAGGCGCTCAAGGCCGCGAAAGCGGCCCGGCCACCCACGCGGGTAAACCTGGCGCTCGATGAGGTCACCGCCTCGACGGCGCCAACCTCGGTGCCAGTGGATGCGCCCACGCTCCATGAGGCGTCGGAGACGCCCCGCGTGGGGGGAGGCCAGCCGCCCACGACGCTTTCCCATCTGCGGCTGAAATTCGGCCAGTATTTCCGCGGCCCAAACAGCCTGGTGGTGCGGTGTTTCGACTGCAACGGCGAGCAGGAGGCCGGAGCCGCAGCACAGTCCGCCACGTGCAAGCACTGCGGCGCGTACATCGATCTGCAGAACTACAAAATCAGCGGGAGCTTCAGCCGCGACATCAAGACGGCTGGCTCGCTCCTCGTGCTGGCCCGAGCCGATCTCGCGAGTTCCAAGGTGATGTGCGGCTCGGCGACCATCTACGGAAAAGTCCGGGCGAATCTCTACTGCTCCGGGGACGTGACGATCCGCTACGACGGGAAGCTCTACGGAGAAATCGAGGGTCGGCACCTCCACGTGGAGAAAGGCGCCGCGGTGGAATGCGTTCGCCCCCTTCGCGTGACGTCGGCCGAGATCGAGGGCCGCATCGAAGCCAACATTTTCTGCGAAGGCCCGCTCATCGTCCGGCGGACGGGACACCTGATCGGAAAACTCACGGCGAAAGGATTCGACGTGGAAAAAGGCGGGCGCTTCGACGGCGACCTGACGATTTCCACGGCCGCGGAAGCGCCCTCACCGCGGAGCGTCGCCGTCACGCCTGCGCCGCTGCCGCGCGAGATGTTGCCAAGCCCGGAGCCCGCTTAGCGACTCCTCGCGGACGGGATCAGAACCGCCACGCGCAGATCCGCTCGTACCAGGCGCCCAGCGGCGCCTGCCCGGGGGTCAGGGAATTGTAGCCGCGGAAAGTCAGGTTTCCGAGCAGGCCGAAGAGGGCGAAGTCGGCGTAGACCGGCGCGGCTCCGAGGAGATACCCGCCCGCAGAGTGCTCGATCATGTGCTGCAATGGTGCCAGCAGCGCGTCGGCCTTCAGACGCAGCGCCTCGTGATTCCGGTGCCAATCCTGGACGCAGCCGCGCCCGTAGCGCCGTTCCTTGTGCCGGATCAATAATCCGCGCGCGATCGGATCGGTCAGATCCGCGATGTAAAACGGATCGGTCAGGCGGAAAATCGCGTCCTCCACCGGACCTTCGAGATGCGGCAGAAGAATGGCCTGGATGCCTTCGAGGGCCGACGGGAACAGCCGATGCTCGCAGAACATGGCGTCGACGTACCGCGCCACGTCCAGGGTCTCGCCGCCGCTCTCGTAGACAAGACGACCGCCGTGCTCGAGGACCGGGACCTGGAAATACTCGCCAGCGGTCACCCGCAGGATTTCCGAGCGGTCCGCGTTTGAAACCTCGACCTCCTCCAACTCCACGCGGGCAGCGCGAAGCACCTGCGCGATGGGGATGCAATACGGGCTGTGCGGGAACTGGAAGAGCCGGACAGACACGAGGAGGAGCGGTTGGCGTTACTTCTTCTTCGCGGCTGGCGTGGCGGCGGGCTTCGGATCTGCCGGCTTGGCGGGCGCCGGAGTGGCCGCGGCCGGGCTCGGCTTCACCTCGGGAGTCGCCGCGGGCCCCGCTTCCGCTGGGGTCGGCTCCGCGGCTGGGATCACTGCGGGAGGCGGGACGGGTGCTGCCTCGGCCGGTTTGCCTGCGCTCGCCGGCGTGGGCGCCGCTTCCACCTTCCTCGGCGGTTCCACGACCTTGAAGACGTCGGTCGCCGTCGAGCCGCCCCGCAGGAGCTTCCGCTCCTGCGCGGCCTGGAGCGAGGGGGTCGAGAGCGGGTAGCGGGCCGTCAGATCGTCGTAAAACCGGCGTGCTTCATCGATCTTTCCGGCCCGCTTTGCCAGACCGGCGCGCGCGTAGACCGCGAGAGGAGTCGCGAAGTCCGTCGGGAGCTGGTCGACCAGCGCCTTGTAAGCGGCATCCGCTTTTTCCGCGTCGCCGGCGGCATCGAGGTTCGCAGCGACGGCGAGCATTGCCGCACCCCGCAGGGGATGGTCGCGAAACTTGTCGACCACGACTCGGGCACTCGCGGCGGCGCCGGAGAAATCCTTCGCTTCGGCCTGCTTCTGCGCGAGCAGCAGCCACGCGTCCGCCGCCACGGGCGACGTTCCGAGTTCGGCCGCGACCTTCTTCAATTCGTCCACGGTCTTGGCCCCGGCCAGCCGGGCATTCCCGTCGAGCAGGCTCCGCTGCTGGGAATAATCCCAGATGCTGTAACCGATCACGCCGAGGAAGGCGAGGAGCACCGCGAGGAGCGCCTTTTTCCAGTGGGTGCTCCAGAAAATCTCGAGCTCAAGTCCGTAATCCGTCCCTCGCGGGCTGGACGCCTCGGCGGGCGCGGGAGACGCCGCGGCGGACTTGGAGGCGGGCGTGAGGGCGGCGGGGCGGCGGGATCCGGGAGGCATAAAAAAGGGCGGGAAGGTGGCGGCACGTGCCGCCACCGTCAAGGAAGCGCCGCGGGGTTAAAGCTGGGGCTCCGCGGTTTCGTCCTCCACCGCCACGAATTGGATGCCGTGAGCCGTGAGGGTTTCGAAGATCTGATCAAGCAACGTGCGGTAATTGTCGCCGAAGACGTCGTCGCGGACCCGGCCCTGCATCGACTGGAAGTCGGCGCGGGCGCGGGACAGCTTCAAGCCGAGAAGCGTCTGAAACTGTTCGCGCTCCCCGGGGGCGCTGCCCTCCGTAAATGCAGCTCGACTGGTCGCCTCATCCTCGGAGCCAGCCATGAGCGCATCGATCCGTTCGCGGAGCTCGGCGACGGTCGCCTCAAGGCGAAGGTTGTGCTGGCGCAAGGCGGATTGCTCGCTCTCCGGCATGGCGGGTTCCGGTTGATCGAAGCCGCGCTTCCGCCGACCCCGACCCCCAAAGCTGTCGTCGCGCTGCCGCGCGTTCGAACGCGCCACGTCCAGTTCCGTCTTCAGGGTCTGGAACTGGCGGTCGAGCAGGCGAAGCGTCTCCCGGATATCGGGCGCGCGCTCCGCGCTCTGGCGGCGATCCGCCGGCGGCGACGCCGCTCCCGGCCGACTTTCCTGGCGCTGCTGCCGACGCAAACGGATGCGTTCGCGGCGACTGATCCGGCGGGAGCCATCCCCGGCTGAAGGGGCCGTCCCTTCCTCGCCTTCACCGTCTGCCTCATCTTCATCTTCCTCCTCGTCTTCGTCTTCGTCTTCTTCCCCATCGGCGTCGGCGTCAGCCTCGTCCGCGTCCTCGTCGTCTTCTGCGTCCTCGTCCTCGTCCTCGTCGTCCTCGTCGTCTTCATCAGCCGCGTCGTCGGCGTCATGGTCGCTGGCGGGATCTGCTGCGGCGGCGGCATCCGGTCGCGAATCAGCTTTTTCGTCGTCCGCCTTCGAGGGTCCGGCGTCGGCCGCCTTGCGCCGACGTCCGCCGCTTGGCGCGGAAGCGGGAGCGGACGCGGCCGCCGCCTCCGCGGCTTCGGCTGCTTCGGCTGCCTCCGCCGCGGCGGCGGCGAGGGTGGCGAGAGGCTCCGGGAGCGAGGGCACTTCCCGCTGGAGCGCGAGCCGCCATTTCTGACTCCACTTCGAGACGGAATCCCCGATTGGCGTGAGCGACTCGTCCGCGAGTTTCTCCAGGCGATCGCCTTCCCCGAGCCACTTCAGGAGGGCCAGCTGCGTGAAGGGCGGGACATTTCCCCCGGCGAAGCAAGCCGCGACGGTCACGGTCACGACCGCGTTGGAGTCCGCCGCGCGCCACTCCGTCAGCGGGATCTGGCAGATCCACGGGCGGCCTTTGCCGATCATGACGGAGTCGAAATTCCGGCGCTCGTTTTTCCCGAGCGGTTCGCTCTCGCCGGCCTTGCGCAACTCGGCGCAAACTCCGGCGATGATCTTCGCGGCGGCATCGACGTCGGCCTTAAAGATCCCCCGCGCCAGGCTCAACCGCACGCGGCGGGCGGGTTCGGAACGAAATTCCTCGCGCTTCAGTCCGCTCAGGAAGGCCTCCTTCGCGGTCGCGCTCATCTCGGCCCACGCGCCATTCAGCGCGTTAACTGAAATATTCCAATTGAACAGCGGGACAAACGTCATCGCCGCATTCAGTCCGGCGCCGCCCGAGGCGAGCATCGAGCGCATGGCTTCCGCCGCGGTGCTCTCCTCTTCCGGACGGAGCCGGCCTTCCTGGGCGCGGGCTGCCAGCATCTGGAGCTGATCCACGGGCGAGACGTCGGCGGTGGTTTCGTCCGTCGGCAAAGGCGGCGGATTCCCGGCGCGCGCCGTTTCCTCGGGTTGATGGCCGGACGCAGAAAGCGGATAATCAGCAGCCGGCGCAGGCGCAGCCTCGGGCGCGGGCGGTGTGATCGTTGACGGGGTGGGATCTTCGGGGTTCAAAGCACCGTTCCTTTACTCTGCGGGCGCGCCTTGTCCATCCGGGGACGGTGCCCGGATCGAGCGGGCCTCAGCCAGAGGCGGCGCGAGACCCGCGCCAGAATCCGTGAATGCGGCGACTTGCTGCTCCGTCGGACCGCCCGTAGCTGTCCCTTACCTGCTCCTTCACTCCTCATGAAACTCCTCCGGCTCCTCCTCCTCACCACCGCGATCCTCATCACTGCCCAATCAGCCCAGGCCCTGGAAGTCATCCGGGCGTTTTACGGCGTCGGTGAGTGCTGGGCCGACGTCACCGGCATCGTGCAAGACTGCGTGAATCGCGGCGACACCCGGATCCGCGTCACGAACCGGAGCATGGGCGGTGATCCGGCCCCAAATATTCGAAAGGCGCTTTATGTCGAGTACCAGACGCGCGGTCAGGTCCTGAAGGCGTCGGCCTCGGAGAACTCCTGGCTCGTGCTCCGCGGTGGCGCGCCGGAAGGCTCGTATGGCAGTCCCGAGGGCGGGTATGCCGGTGCCAGCGAAATTCGGTTCCGGAATCGCACCGGTGAGTCCCTCCGGGTCTACACGGTGAACGAATACGGCCAGTGGCAGTGGGTCACGATCCTCGCTCCCGGGGCGCGCTATGCCACTCCCTCCCAGCGCGGTCAGCTGTTCGTTGTCACGAATCCCTACAACGAAGTCATCCGCCGCGTGCAGGCGGGTCGCGGCGGGGAAACGATATCCATCCCTTGAGCGGAGCAAATCCGCCCGCATCTTCGGCGCATGACGACGTCTGCTGATGCCACGATTCGCGAAGCAACGCCGGCCGATGCGCCGGCGTTGTTTCGTTTGATCAATGCGCTCGCGGAATTTGAACGCCTCGCGCACGAGGTGGTGGGCTCCGAGGCCCAGCTTGAGGCGGACCTCAGCTCCCGGCACTGCGCCGCCCTGATCGCCGAGGACGCCGGGGACCCAGTGGGCTTCGCGCTCTATTTTCACAACTACTCCACGTTCCTCGCCCGCCGCGGTCTCTATCTGGAGGATCTCTTCGTCCGGCCGGACCACCGTCGGCGCGGTCTCGGCCGACGGCTCTTGCAGCGCCTGGCGCAGATCGCGGTGGAGCGCGGGTGCGGACGCTTCGAGTGGGCCGTGCTGGACTGGAACGAAGACGCGATTCGCTTCTACCGCAGCCTCGGTGCCCTCCCGCAGGATGAGTGGACGGTCTTCCGCGTCACCGGCGACGCGCTTCGTCAACTCGGCCAGCAGCCATGAAACGCGCGCTGGCCTTCCTCTTCGTGGCGCTGTTCGGCGCCGGGACGGGAGCGGCCGCCGAGCCGATTCGCCACCGCGTTCAGCCGGGCGACACGGTTCCGCGCCTCAGCTGGCAATATAAAATTCGCGCGGAACTGATCCGGCGCGCGAATGGGCTCTCCGGGGATACGTTGAGCCCCGGGACGATGATCGTGATTCCCGCGCCGGGCGACGCGGCGCCCGCGATCAGCGTCGCCGTTCCGTTGCCTCGCCCGACCCCCCCAACGGCCTTCCCTCCTCCGGAGCGGCCGAGGCCACCGACTTCCGAGGAGCGTCCGCCGCGTCGGGCGGAAGCTTCGCCGCGACTCCCGACCAGCGATCGGAAGGTCTCGTCGTATACAACCGTCCTCTCGGCCGAGCCGCCCGCCGCCCCTTCCACCCCGCCACGAACGCCACCGCCAGCCGCAAACCGCGCGCCCGCCCCACTCGACGAGCCTCCGCTCGGGCAGGAGGAAGTTCCCCGGACGGCCGTCAAACCGGACCCACGTCCCGCGTTGCCGGACCCGCCGCCGCCGGTCAATCGGCCGGCGACCGCGGAGCCACGTCCGCCGCAGGCCCTCATCGCCGCCGCCCGGCTGCTTTCCACCCAGGGCATTCCCTACAACGGCCGCTGGCAACCTCCGGGGGAAGGCGGGGAGTGGGTCATGGATTGCTCCAACACGACGCGCTGGCTCTTTCGAGAGGCGGGCGTGACTCTACCGCGAACCGCCTCCGAGCAATACCTCACGCTGGAGCGCGCCAGAAAACTTTGGAAGGCGCCGCGCGGATGGTTCAGCAGCGAAGTGAATGCGAAGAAGCTGGACCGGGACCTCCGGACGGGTGACCTGCTCTTCTGGGAGAACACCTACAAACCCGTCCGCCGGCCCGACATCACGCACGTGATGGTTTTCCTCGGGGTCGACGAACAGGGGCATTGGATGATGGCGGGATCCGAGCGGGCGAAGGGCGTGAACATCTACCGCTTCGACCCGGGAAAAAAGAAAGGCGGCTACCGTTCATTTTTCGGTCTCTTCCACCACGAGGGGAAGTTCGTTGCCTACGGCCGACCCTTTGCCCGAGGCTGAGCCGATGACCCTCGCGGATTTCGACGGAACCTGGATCCCCCGGCGGGCCACGCTGAGTGGTCAAACCTTCCCGGAGGAAATGCTGCCGGGACTCGCCCTCGTGCTGTCCGGCGGCGACTATGCCGTCGGGGACGACCGGGGGATTGTGCGCCTGATGGCGGATGGACCACCGGTGGCGCTGGACCTCGTCGGACAGTCCGGCCCAAATGCCGGGCGGACGATCGCCGCGATCGCGGTGCGCGACGCCGAGACGCTCCAGCTCTGCTACGAGCTCGGCGACGCGGGGCGACCGGTCGAATTCACGAGCCCACCCGGCGCCATGCGGCTGTTGATCGAATTCGAATTCGTGGGCGAATTGCCCGGCCGCTAGGGCCGCCCATCGCAGCTTGCGCGGCGGTGACCCCGCATTACCCTCCCCGCCCCAAATGCTCGCCCCGGCACCCGATTACAAGGTCAGGCTGGAGGTTTTCGAGGGTCCCCTCGATCTCCTCCTCTTTCTGGTGCGCAAGGAAGAGGTCGAGCTCTGGGATATTCCCCTGGAGCGCATCACCCAGCAGTTCCTCGACTACCTGGCGGAATGCGAGGCGGTGGACATCCACCTCGCAGGCGATTTCATCGTCATGGCGGCGACGCTCATCTACATCAAGAGTCGGCGATTGCTCCCGGACGAAGTTGCGACCTCGGAGGACGAACCGGACGAGGATGAGTCGGACCCCCGCTTTGAACTGATCCGCCGGCTGATCGAGTACAAACGTTTCAAGCTCGCGGCCGGACATCTTCAGACCCGCGAGGCGTCGCGGCTCGACGTTTTCCTGCGACCGCCGGTGAAGCCAGCGTTCGAAGCCGCGCCCTTGCACCTGGAAGAGATCGGCATGCTGGATCTCCTCACTGCGTTTAACGCCATGCTGCGGCGCTATGCCGCCCGCTGGCCGATCCGGCAGCTCGAACGGGCGCGATTCACGATCGGCGAAAAGATCGAGCACCTGCTCGCGACCGTGCCCGAAGATGCGGCGGACGGCATCGATTTCGAGACCCTTTTCTCGGACGCCACCTCGCGCGAGGAGGTCGTCGTCACCTTCCTTGCGCTCCTCGAGCTCATCCGCCTCCGTCAGCTCCGCGTGCGTCAGGACGAGCCCTTCGCGCTGATCCTTATCTTCAGAAACAAGGATGAAGGCAGAAGGAAAAAGGAACAAGGTTCCATCCCTGCCGCGGCCGTCGGATCGATTGCGGATGGGGCCGGCGCGTAGCTCGACCCGCGAGATTCGGCCTTCCTTGTTCCTTCCTCCCTGTTCCTCGTCTTCCATGCTTCCTTCCGTCCTCGAAGCCCTGCTCTTCTCCGCGCCGCGCCCGCTGCCGGCGAAAGAGATCCTGTCGCTGCTGAAATCCGCCGCGGAATATGATCCGGAAAACGGGGACAGCGCCGCGCTCGCGGGACTTCGCGAGGGGGAGATTCACGCGGGCCTCGTGCAGCTCCAGGCGAAGATGCGCGAGGAAGCCCGGGCGATTCGCGTGACCGAGACGGCGAGCGGATGGCAGCTGGAAAGCGCTCCAGAATTTGGCCTCTGGGTCCGTCAGCTCTTCCCCGGAGAGCGCCCCGCGCGGCTGAGCCCGGCTGCGCTCGAAACCCTGGCGATCATTGCCTACCGCCAGCCCATCATGCGCTCGGAGATCGAGGCGGTGCGCGGCGTCGCGGTGGACAGCATCGTCCAGACGCTCCAGGAGCGCAGCCTGATCAAGATCGTCGGACGCTCCGAGTTGCCCGGCCGACCGCTGTTGTACGGCACGACTCAGTTCTTCATGGATCACTTCGGGATCCGGGATCTTGCCGAGCTTCCCAACGCCGCGGAATTGAAACGCGTTTCGCTGAAGCCCACCGAAGCCGGGGCCCCGAAGGACCTGGAGCCGGACACCTCCGCCGCGGCCCCCGCGACCGTGGCGGAAGTGGAACCACCCGCTGCGCCCGCGGGGCCTGCGGAGAGTGAGACGAGCGCAGCGAAGGGCGCCTGACGACGGAATATCGCTGTAGGAGCGATCAGGAGAGGCGGGTCTTGCTGAATGTGACGATTTCGTCATACAAGACCACTTGTCTCGCCGCCGCGCGGTTCCCCCCGGGGTCGCGCGGTCCCCTTCCCGCCCATTTCCGTCATGTCTTCCACTCCCGTCGCGGCTGCAGTCACCCCCAGTTCTTCGAGCAGCCTGGCGGGCGAAATCTGGGGCGGATTCGCTTCGATGCTGGTGGCGCTCCCCTCGGCGATCGCCTTCGGGGTCGCGGTGTACGCCCTCCTGGGAGCGGAGTACGTCGCGCTGGGAGTCCGCGCCGGGATTATGGGCGCGATCGTGCTCGGTCTTGTGGCGGCGTTCATCGGCGGGTCACCACGGCTGATCTCGGCGCCCTGTGCCCCGGCCGCCGCGGTGCTCGCGGCCCTCATCACGGAATCACTCAGCGCGGGCGCGACTCCGGTGACTCCCGAACGGCTCGTCGTCATGCTGATCATGGTCGCCCTGTTCTCAGGCGCGCTGCAAACAGCCTACGGGCTCTCCGGCGGCGGGAAGCTGATCAAATACATCCCCTACCCCGTCGTCTCAGGCTATCTGAGCGCCGTTGGCGTGATCATTTTTCTCGGCCAGCTCCCGAAGTTCCTCGGACTCCCAAAAGAAGTGGGTCTTTTTGCGGGAGTGACTTCGCCGGCCCTCTGGCAGGTGCCCGCGGTGATCGTGGGGCTGACCACGATCGCGGGCGTTCTCATCGCGCCGAAGATCACGCGCCGGATCCCGGCACCCATTATCGGACTGATCGCCGGACTCGCGGCGTATTTCCTCCTCGCGACCGGCCGACCGGAATTGCTCGACGTCACCCACAACAAGCTCGTCATCGGTCCCATCGGCGGGGACCTCGGCTCGATCCTCTCCGGTCTCGCCGGCCCGTGGGCAGCGATCACCGGGGTGCGCTTCGCAGATCTCAAGGCGCTCGCCGTGCCCGCGATTACGCTTTCCGTGCTGCTCTCCGTCGACACGTTGAAGACTTGCGTCGTGGTCGACGCGCTGACCCGCAGCCGACACGACTCAAATCGCACTCTGCTCGGCCAGGGGATCGGGAATCTGGCTTCGGCGTTCGTCGGCGGTCTCCCCGGAGCGGGCACGATGGGCGCCACGCTGGTGAATCTCGAGAGCGGCGGGCGGACCCGGCTCTCGGGCATGCTCGAGGGACTCTTTGTGCTCGCGGCGTTCTTCATCTTCGGACGATGGATCGCGTGGGTGCCAGTTTCGGCGCTCGCGGGAATTCTACTCGTGGTAGCCGTGCGAATGGTGGACTGGCACAGCTTCCAGCTGCTGCGGCAGAAGATGACGGTGCTGGATTTCTGCGTCATCGCGACGGTGGTGATCGTGGCCGTGAGCACAAACCTCATCGCGGCCGCCGGATCAGGCGTCGCCCTCGCGATCGTCCTTTTCATCCGCGAGCAGATCCAGGGCTCGGTGATCCGCCGCAAGGTCTCGGGGAGCGAGATCTCGTCCAAGCAGCACCGCCTGCCGGAGGATCAGGCCGTGCTGAAACGCTGTGGGAGCCAGACGGCGGTCTGTGAGCTGCAGGGGAATCTTTTCTTTGGCACGACCGACCAGCTTTACACCGAGCTGGAATCTGATTTGAAGCGATGCCGCTACCTGATTCTCGACCTGCGGAGGGTGCGGTCGGTCGATTTCAGCGCCGCGCATCTGCTGGAGCAGTTCGAGGCGCGCCTCGCGGACCGCGGCGGGTACCTGCTCTTTAGCCGCCTGCCCGAGACGCTGCCCAGTGGACAAAATCTCGCGGAATACTTCACCCACGTGGGCGTGATGCAGAGCCGGCCGAATGTCCTCAAGTTCGAGACCCTCGATGACGCCCTGCTCTGGGTGGAGGAGCGCATCCTGATCGATGAGAAACAGACGCCCGGGGAGAACGAGGGCGCGCTGGACCTCGGAGATTTCGATCTGCTGCGCGAATTTGCCGCGGACCAAACGCTGGGCGCCGTGGCCGCATCAGTCGAGGAACGCTCCTTTGCCGCTGGCGATACGATCTTTCTCAGCGGGGACGCGGACGACGAGTTGTTCCTGATCCGGCAGGGAATTGTGCGCATCGTCCTACCGCTCCGTGATGGCGGATATCACAACCTCGCTTCATTCGGGCGGGGGAACTTCTTCGGCGAAATGGCGTTCCTCGACAGCGGCACGCGCTCCGCCACGGCCGTGGCGACCTCGGCGACGAATCTCTTCGTCATCTCACGGAAGCGCTTTGACGCGACGTCCCGCCAGGACCCGATCGTGGGCGTGAAGATCTTCGCCCGGCTGGCCCGGGCGCTCGCGATTCGCCTCCGCCATACGGACACCGAAATGCGGGCGCTCTTCGAGTGGTGAGGAGTTCGGCGGGCGTCGCGCGGATTCCAGCGCTTGCCTCCGCCCGCGGCGCGCGGATGCTCCTGAGATGAAAGTGTTGCTCGCCATCGCCTCGCTCGCTCTTGCCCCGGCGGCCTTTGCGCAGCTCCAGTTTGACCAGGACACCGTCGAGGTGAAGGCGGACGCCGGCGCCGGCACCATCACTGCAAAGTACCCCTTCAAGGTGAAGGGCACGGAGAAGATCACGATCTTTGGGACCGAAACGGATTGCGGCTGCACCGCGGCGACCCTCGACAAACAAATCTACAGCGCGGGTGAGAGCGGAGAGATTACGATCAATTTCAGCGCGGGCGATCGCATCGGACCGCAGATGAAGAAAATCCGCGTGAAGGCGAGCGATCAGGGCGAGCCACACGTGCTGACTTTTAAGACCGACATCCCCGTCTTTGCGCGGGTCATCCCCCAGTTCGTCGCCTGGGAGAGCAAGGAGACCCCGACCCCGAAAGTCGTGACGTTCGAACTGCCGGAAGGGAATGCCCCGATCGCGAGCCTCACCGCCACCTCGAATCATCCCGGCGCGAAGACGGAGGTGCGTGAACTGGTGAAGGGCCGCCGGTACGAAGTCACCATTACGCCGACAACCACCGAAACCTTCTTCCTCGCCACCGTGCAACTCGCGGCCGGCATGCCGGACGGCAAGCCCGCCCGCACCCTGCTCGCGTACGCGACGGTCAAGCCGCCCCTCCCGCCCACGCCCCAGGAGGCAGCCCGCAACGCCGCTCTCGGGAATGCGCCCACCCAGACGCAGGCCCAGGCTCCGCTCGAGAAGAAGTGACGCGCCCCATGCGCGCGGCGCTTTGTCAGGCGGTCTTGCTGCTCGTGCTCGCGCTCGTCCCGGCGGCGATCGCCTGGCAGCGTCTGCCACCTGAAAAATTTCTGCGCCCGACCGGCGACGACGGCGACACCGCCGATCAGGTCACTCTCGCCCAAGTCGCCGCCTGGCAGCCTGCGCCGCTTTGGATCGATGCCCGCACCGCGGCGGAACACGCCTCGGGACACGTGCCGGGCTCGATTCTCCTGAATGAGGACACGTGGGAGGCGCTTCTCCCGGGATTCATCATGGCCTGGACGCCTGGTCAGCGGATCGTCGTCTATTGCAGCGCGAGTTGCGCTGCGAGCCGTCGGGTCGCCGTCCGGCTCCGGCTCGCGGGGGCGAGTGAGGTCAGCGTCCTGAAGGGTGGCTGGGAAGGCTGGCGTAGCGCGCATCCGGAGGCAGCCGCCCGATGAACCTCTGGTCGCAGGCGTGGCCGTGGGTGGCGCGGCTGGGGCTGGCCGGCGTTCTCGCCTGGGCTGGGTGGGCGAAGGCGCGCAATCCGCCGCTCTTCGCGCTGGACATCGAGGCCTACCGGCTCGTCCCGGGCGCGATTGCCGTGGCCACCGCCTACTACCTGCCATTCGTGGAAATCTTCGCAGCCGTTGCCCTGTTTATCCGGCCGGTCCGGCGCGGGGGCACGCTGCTCGCGCTGGTCCTGTTCACGACGTTCACCGCGATGCTGGCGCTCGCCTGGGCGCGCGGACTCCAGATCAATTGCGGCTGCTTCGGCACCGCCGCCGCTTCGTCCGCCACGAACTACGCCTGGTCGATCGCCCGCAACGCGCTGCTTTTCGGCCTCGCCGTCGCGCTCTTCCGCCGGGACTCCCGGGCTGATTTGAAGAGCTGAACGGCCGCTGGTGCCCGACGCCTGGTGCCGGGGGGCGTTTCCGTCAGACAATTCTTCCCAAACGCAGGAAGGCTCCGCAGAATGCGCCGCCTTCATTGTCTATGGACCTCCGTGAGAACTCGCTGATCAATCCCGACATCGCCCCGGTCCCGCCCGAGAAACGGACTTGGGGCATCTGGAGCATCGCCGCGCTTTGGGTCTCGATGTCCGCCTGCATTCCGACCTATATGCTCGCCTCGTCGCTCATCGGCGAAGGCATGAACTGGTCCCAGGCGATCCTGACGATCTTCCTCGGCAACCTTATCGTCGTCCTGCCGATGATCCTGAACGCCCATGCCGGCACGAAATACGGGATCCCGTTCCCCGTGCTTTGCCGGGCTTCATTTGGAACCGTCGGTGCGAACATTCCCGCTTTGCTGCGTGCCTTCGTCGCGTGTGGTTGGTTCGGCATCCAGTCCTGGATCGGCGGCAACGCGATCTACAAGATCGTCTGCGTCTTCTGGCCGGGCCTCGCCTCGGGCGGGCCCGGGGGTTTCCTTGGGATCACGATCGGCCAGTTCCTGTGCTTCCTCCTTTTCTGGGGCGTGAACATGTGGGTCGTCTACCGCGGGATCGATTCCATCCGGATCCTGCTCAACATCAAGGCCCCGCTGCTCATCGTGCTGGGTCTCATCCTCCTCGCTTGGGCGCACCAGGCGGCGGGAGGTTTCGGTCCGATCCTCTCCCAACCATCCGCTTTCGACGCGGGCCAGCCAAAGGCCGGACAGTTCTGGACCTTCTTCGTGCCCGCGCTGACCGGAATGATTGGTTTCTGGGCCACGCTTTCGCTCAACATCCCGGACTTCTCGCGCTACGCGCGCTCCCAGCGCGATCAGGCGCTCGGTCAGGCTCTCGGACTGCCGCTCACGATGGCGCTGTATTCGTTCATCGGGATAGCCGTCACCTCCGCGACGACGATCATTTATGGCCAGACCATTTGGGACCCGGTGGATGTGCTCACGCGCTTCACGAATCCCGTCGTCCTGATCGTGGCCATGTTTGCCCTCTGTCTCGCGACCCTGGCGACAAACATCGCGGCGAACGTCGTCGGGCCCGCAAACGACTTCGCGCACGTCTCGCCGCGAAACATTTCGTTTCGAACCGGCGGTCTCATCACCGGCGCGATTGGAGTCTTGATCATGCCCTGGAAGCTGGTCGCAGACCCGAGCGGCTTCATTTTTACGTGGCTCGTTGGCTACAGTGCGCTCCTTGGTCCGATCGCCGGCGTGATGATCGCGGATTACTTCATCGTGAGAGGGATGAAGCTCGACGTGCAGGCGCTCTACGAGCGGGACGGTGAATTCCGCTACACGAGGGGTTTCAGCATTCCCGCGATCGTCGCGCTCGCGGCCGGGGTCCTGCCAAATCTGCCGGGATTTCTGGTCACGGTGAAGGTCCTCCCGGCCTCGAGCATGCCGGATTGGCTCGTGCGCATGTATGCGTACGCGTGGTTCCTTGGCTTCGGCGTCGCGTTCATCCTCTACCTCCTCCTGCGCCGCGCGACGCCGCGAGCGTGAGCTCAAGCACTTGGGCGTGGCGGGGAACTCTCAAACCTCAAATCCGCGCGCTCAGCGCGCGCCCGATCAGCCCTGCCCGGCGAGAGCCCAATTGAGGAGCGCGTTCGCGTCGTTCCAAACGGCTTTCCGGCTGGCCATGACGACCGCGATGACATGCTGCCCGTTGTACGTGCCGCTGCATACGAGGCAGTGGCCGGCCCCGTTGGTATAGCCCGTCTTCATCCCGTTGCAGGCGGGGTTTGCCGTGAGGACCTTGTTCGTGTTTGTGAGTTCGCGCACGTGCCCGTCGGCATATTGGAACATCAGCCGGGGCGTGCCGACGATCGTCCGGATCGTCGGGTTATAATACGCGTAACGGGCGATGCGCGCGATGTCCCGCGCGGTCGAATACTGGCCGGGAGCGGGGAGCCCGTTCGGATTGACGAAGTGCGAATTTGTCAGACCGAGCTGCTGGGCCTTCCGATTCATCTCATCGGCGAAAGCTTCGATGCTGCCGGAATGAGAGCGAGCGAGCGTGAGGGCGGCATCGTTGGCGCTCTTCACGAGGAGAGCCTGCAGGAGGGCGTTGCGCCGGTAGACGTCCCCGCCGCGCAGTCCGAGCTTGCTGGGTTCGCAAAAGGTATCCTCGGCCGCCACCTGAATCGGATCACCGAGCCGGCCGCGCTCGGCCACGAGGAGGGCGGTCAGAAGCTTCTGCGTGCTCGCCGCCTGGCGCTGAATCTCGGCGCCCTTATCATAAAGTACCCGACCAGAACGCGGATCCATGACGATGGCGGATTTCGCCTCGATGATTGGCGGCTGCGGCAGGCCGGGCTGCACCAGAACCGGCGCGTCCCGCTCCTGGGCATACGCCGGCCCCGAACTGTAGCTTCGATTCGCCTGGCGCTTCTTCTTCTTCGCCGCATGCGCGGGCGCCACGCAGAGCACGCTCAGAATCAAAACGATCAACGGGACAAAACGAATTCGCGCGCGCACGGGAGTCTAATACGCACTTCGCACGCAAATTCAACGCGCCCCGTGTCATCGGAGCCGCATCCCGAGCGGCTGCGCGCCGATTGCTCAGGCCCGCGCGAGCTCGCGCGAACGTTCGCACGCCGCGCGGACCGCCGCCTGCAGACTGCTCCGGAAGGCGCCTCGCTCGAGCTGCTCCAGCGCCGCCGCGGTCGTCCCACCGGGACTCGTGACCGCCTCGCGGAGGATGGCCGGATGCTCGCCCGAGCGCAGCACCAATTCGCCCGTCCCCGCCACCGTCATCGCCGCCAGACGGGCGGCAAGCGGCCGCGGCAATCCCATCAGCACGCCTCCATCCGCGAGCGCTTCGATCATCATCAGGACGTACGCCGGCCCGCTGGCGCTCACCCCGAGCGCCGCGTCGATCAGCGACTCCTTGATCGGGTGGATGTCACCAACGGCCCCAAAGATCTGCTCAACCATCTGGGCGTGCTCGCCCCGCGCGTAGGTCCCCATCGCGTAAGTGCCAGCCCCACGCCCGACCAGCGACGGAGTGTTCGTCATCACCCGGATCACCGGCGTTGCCGGGCCGAGCGCGCCTTCCAGGTCGGCCAAGCGCGTACCGGCCGCGAGCGAGACCACGAGCTTCCCGCCGAATTCCCCGCGCAGTGGAGCGATGGCGGCGAGCAGATCCTGCGGCTTCATCCCGAGCACCACCACATCCGCCCCGGCCGCAGCGAGCCGGTTGTCCTCCGAGGCTTCCACTCCCGTCGCCTTGGCAAAATTGTCGCGGGACTTCGACGTCCGGCACGTCGCGGTGACATCGGCCCGCGCCGCCACGCCTGCATCAACGACCCCGCGGGCGATCGCGGTTGCGAGCTTACCCGCCCCGAGAAAGGCAATCTTCATCCCGCGATCCGATCACGGGATGCAGGCCGTGCCAAGGAGCGAAAAGGCCACGGTCGCGGCCACGGTGCCGCTTGTCACTTCCCCGAACGCATCCGAACGTCGCCGATGCCTGCTGTCCTCGATGCCCCCGTCGCGCCCATCCGCACCGATCTCGCGCAAGCCGTTCTCCGCCTCAAACGCGAGAAAAACGCCGTGATCCTCGCCCACAACTACCAGATCGCGGAGATCCAGGAGGTGGCGGACTACGTGGGTGATTCTCTCGGACTCAGCTACGCCGCGCAAAAGGCGGAGCAGGACGTCATCGTTTTTTGCGGGGTCCATTTCATGGCGGAGACCGCGAAGATCGTGAACCCGAGCAAAAAGGTGGTGCTGCCGGATCTCGACGCCGGCTGCTCCCTTTCCGACTCGTGTCCCCCGGATCGGCTCGAGGCCTTTCTGCGCGAACACGCGGACAAGAACTACTACGTCGTCGCTTACATCAACTGCAGCGCGGGTGTGAAGGCGCTGAGCGACGTGATCGTGACGAGCGGGAACGCCGTGAAAATCGTCGAGCGCGTCCCGTCCGATCGAAACATTCTTTTCGTGCCCGACCAGAACCTCGGCGCGTGGGTCATGGAGCAGACCGGTCGAAAGATGGAGCTTTGGCGGGGAAACTGTTACCTCCACATGGAGTTCACGCGCCAGAGCATCGAGCGCATCAAAGCCGAGTATCCCGACGCCCCGGTCGTCGCCCATCCGGAGTGCAACTTCGCGGTTCGGCTGCTGGCCGACGAAGTCTGCTCCACCGAGAAGATGGTGCACTACTGCAAAGCCTCGCCGTCGGATGCGATCATCATCGTCACCGAGAGCGGCATGCTCCACCGCCTGCGGCGGGAGGTCCCGGGAAAGCTCTTCATCCCCGGCCCGACCGACCACTGCGCCTGTGCAGACTGCCGGTACATGAAGCTGAACACGATGGAAAAGCTACACGCCGCGCTCGTCCATCTGGCCCCCGAAATCGAGATGCCGGAGGCGATCCGGAAACGCGCCGAGGCTCCGATTCTGCGGATGCTCGAGTGGAGCAAATAGCGCTCACTTCAGAATCTGATCGTGCGACTTCGCGTCGCGAAGCATCACGCCCCGAAGCAGCCGCACCTGCGGACTGCCGTGGCGGAGGAGTTCGTCGTGAAAGCGCTTCAGCGTGAACTTCGCCCCCTCCTGCTTCCGCCAGTCGTCGCGGAGCTTGAGAATCTGCAGCTTCCCCAGGGTGTAGTTGAGAAATCCCGGATCGAACGTCCCGCGCACCGCTTCCTGCATCGATGGCTTGGCTTCGTAGTAGCAGTTCTCCCGAAAGAATTTTGCGGCATCCTCGACGCTCGCGCCCTGGCAGTGGAGCATGACGGCCGTGCAGAGCCGGCAGATCCGGAGGAGCGCTTCATCGGACTGACCCAGCTTCGTCTTCGCGGCGGCGACCTTGTCGCCATCGACGGCGCCGAACCCCTCCTCCACCATCATCTGCTCCGCGTAGTGAGCCCAGCCTTCGACGAAGCCGTAGCTGGTGAAGATCTTGCCGATGCGGGATGCTTCGGATGCAGTCACGTGCAGGAACTGCACGTAATGCCCGGGGTACGCCTCATGCACATTGACCGAGTCAGCGGTCGCGTAGTTGAACGCGGTCAGCCATTCCTCCGCCTGCTCTTTCGACCACGTGGGCTCGACGGGCGTGACGTAGTAGTACGCGTCCTTCGCTCTTTCCTCGAAAGCGCCCGGCGAATCCATCGAGGCGAACGTCGAAGCGCGGAGAAAGCGAGGCGTTTCCTCGACGCGGGCGCGGACCTCGCTCGGGATGGTGACGAGATCGTGCGCGACGACATAAGCCCGGGCTGACTCGAGTCGGGCCGCGATTTCCGGAATCAGCTTCTCCGCGGTGGGATGATCGCGCTGTACCTGTTTGAAGACTTCGATCGCTGGCTTGATCGGATCGATGACGCGCGCCGCTGCGGCGAATCGGGCCTGCTCGCGCTTCAGTTCCGCCTGTCCGATCGCCAGAATCTTTTCCGGATCGAGGTCCACGAGTTCCGTGCTCGCGAGAAAGCGCCGGAATTTCTCCTTCCCAAGAGCGAAGGACGCATCGGCTTTCGGGAGCCGCTCTCGCTCGAGCCAGTCCGCGAAGTCCTTCGCGTCATCGCGGACGCGGAGTGCGGCCACCTCGAGCGCGGCCGCTTTCTCCGTCAGCCGCGCCTCCGGAGCCTTCGCTCCGTCGACCTGAGTCCTCACCGTCTCGAGCAGATCCCGCGAGACGAATTCGGCCGTTCCCCGCGCGATCAGGATGGCCGTCTCGACATAGGACCGCGGAAGGACCTCGTCCAAGTTGATCCGGGCCGCCGCGTACAGTTCACCGGCTTTCCCGAGGATCCGGGTGGCCGATTCCAAGCGCTGTTCGAGCGGAGCGAAGTCGCGTTTGAAGTAGATGCTCACGTCGAATCCAGCCGCGTAGGTCATCGGGTTCCGGGTGTAGGCGTGCATCTCGTCGATGCTGAAAATCTCCCCCGCGAGCGCCGCGCGGAGCACGCGCGCCTCGAGCAGGGCCGGGCCCGTCGCTTTCGTTTTCACGAGTGCCGTTTCCAGGCTGGCAATCTCGGCGTGAGCGCGCTTGAGCCGCTTCAGTTCCGCGGCGACCGCTTCCGCCGTGGGGATCACGGCCTTGCCGTCGTATTCGTGGAGGCCAAGCGCCGCCGCATTGCCCGGACGCCAGTCGAGGAAGTCCTTTACGATCACCCCGGCGCGCTCGTGGAAATACTTTTCCGAATCGACCTTTTCCACCTCCAACGCCGGAACCAGCGTGGCGGGCAAAACGGCCATCAAGACGAACCAGGAGGCGAAGCGCGCAGACATGGCCCCGATCTACCCGCTTTTGCTCGCCCGTCGATCGGGAAGGAGAGGCGTCAAACGCGAGCGGACCAGGCTCGACCCACCGCATCCTCGCCGATTTCATCGTTTGTAGGACTTTCGCCTACTTTACTGGTCGGACCGCGCCTGGAAGTGACCGCGTTTCGGCAAATTTAGCAATCTTTGCTCGCCTGCCCGCAGCCGGGTCAATAGGACGAGCACGCCGTAGTAGTTCCACAAAAAGAAAAAGTACCTCCCAAGAACTCAATGTTTACGTCCCCGACCTCCCGTCGTCTCGCCCTTCCCGCCGCCACGCTCGCCCTCGTGCTCGGCAGCGTCAGCGCCCAGGAAACCGACCAAGCCCGCCCCAGCCGCACTGGCCCGCTCGACGCCCAGCGCGTCATTCATGAGCGCGGTGGCATCTTCCATCCGGAATCGTCGATCTCCCGCGAGGAGGAGATCGGCCTTTTCATGCACACGAACTACGTCGTGCGGACGCCAGCGCCGAAGCTCGATGCCGTCGGAAACGCCGTCCCCAACGCGGTTGGCACGGCGCCTTCCGGAGAGACGCCGGCTTCCATCCGTGCCGTCTACGGCCTCCCGGCCACCGGTGGCTCCGGCGTGATTGCGATCGTCGACGCGTATCACTACGCGACTTCCCTCAACGACTTCAACGTCTTCTCCCGTCAGTTCGGGCTGCCGGTGGAGACGTCGACGAGCGCGACGGCATCCACGAACACCGTCTTCCAAGTCATCTACGCCAGCGGCAGCAAGCCGCGCGCAAATTCCGGCTGGGCTCAGGAAGCCGCCCTCGACATCGAGTGGGCGCACGCCATGGCTCCAAATGCGAAAATCGTGCTGGTGGAAGCGAAGTCGAACAGCAACTCCGATCTCGCCACAGCCGTGAACGTCGCCAAGAAGATCGCCGGTGTCCGTCAGGTCTCGATGAGCTATGGCTCGACCGAGTACTCCGGAGAAACCCTCGACGACGCCAACTACGTCCAGTCGGGCGTCGTGTTTGTCGCCTCGAGCGGCGATACCGGTGGTGTGATCAATCACCCCGGGGTTTCCCCGAACGTGGTCTGCGCCGGCGGCACGAAGATCAATCGCAACAGTAGCGGCAGCTTCACCGGCGAAACCGGCTGGAGCGGCGCGGGTGGCGGGATCAGCCTCTACGAGGCCCGTCCGAGCTATCAGAGCGGCATCTCCACCATTGTCGGCACAAAACGCGGCGTGCCTGATTTGTCCTTCGATGCCGACCCAAACAGCGGCGTCTCCGTTTATTGCAGCACGGCCAATGCCGGGTATAGCGGCTGGCTTGTCTTCGGCGGCACCAGCGTGTCCGCTCCCTCGCTCGCCGGCATCATCAATACGGCTGGGACGGCCCGCGGTTCGTTCGCTTCCAGCAGCATTGCCGAGCTCACCACCATCTACAGCCATCTCGGCTCGACGAACTTCCGTGACGAAACCTCCGGCACCGCGGGCGGAAATTCGTGCAGGGTCGGCTGGGACGCCGTGACCGGCGTCGGCTCACCCATCGGCCTCGGCGGCGAGTAGGCGACGCTCCAGATCACGTCAATTCCGCGACAGGCGGGAAGCGCAAGCTTCCCGCCTGTTCGCGTTTCGGAACCGAAGCCAAAGATCCGAAGCGGAGACCACGAGACCAACGGAGCTCGAAACAACGCCCTCCGCCCTCCGACTAATGATTACTGATTACTGCTCACTCGTCACCGCTCCCTCAAAGCCCGTGCTTCTGCAGCCGCCGGTAGAACGCCGAGCGGCTGAGTCCCATCGACTCCGCCGCCTTCACCGCGCTGCCGTCGTGGCGCGCGAGCGCCTTCTTCATGAGCAGGGCTTCGACCTCTTCGAGACTCATCGCGTCAAGATTAATGCCGCCCCCCGTCGTGATCCCGGCGTTCAGCCCGAGATCCGCGGATTGGACGACGTTCCCCCTCGCCATGAGAACTGAGCGTTCCACGCAGTGCGAGAGTTCGCGGACATTGCCAGGCCAGTCGTGCCGTCGCAGCGCTTCGAGCGCACCCACTTCGAAGGCCTTTACGCTCTTCCGGTAGCGCTCGTTCAGGCCCCGGAGGAAGAATTGCGCCAGGGCGTCGATGTCCTCCGCCCGCTCGCGGAGGGGCGGGAGATGGATCTCGATCGTGTTCAGCCGGAAGAGCAGATCCTGCCGGAAGCGACCCGCGGCGATTTCCGCCCGCAGATCGGCGTTCGTCGCGGAGACGATGCGGACATCCGCCCGGCTCGTGCGGGAGGAGCCGACGCGCTCGTACTCTCCGGTCTCGAGCACCCGCAGCAGCTTCGACTGCTGCGCCGCCGTCATGTTGGCGATTTCGTCGAGGAAGATCGTCCCGCCTTCGGCGAGCTCGAAGCGGCCGACCCGATCGGCCTTGGCATCCGTGAACGCACCCTTCACGTGCCCGAAAAGTTCGCTCTCGAAGACCCCTTCGCTGAGCCCGCCCATGTTCACAGTGACGAGCGGCTTGGCGGCGCGGGAGGACGCGGCGTGCAACGCGCGGGCGACGACGCCCTTTCCGGTGCCGTTCTCGCCGGTGACGAGCACATTCGCGTCGCTCGGGCCCACGCGCTCGATCAACTCGAGGACGGGCTTCATCACCGAGGAACCGGCGACGAGCGCCGGCCCGGCATCGGCGCTCCGCAGGAGTTTATTTTCGGCCTCGAGCCGCCCCGCCCTCCGAAGCGCGCCGCGAAGCTCGATCTGCGTGCGGAGAATGCGGGTGACGCGCTCGTTCTCCCACGGCTTCTGGATGAAATCTTTCGCGCCGCGCTGCACGGCCTCCACCGCGAGATTGATGCTGCCCCACGCCGTCATCACTACGACCGGCAGCGTCGGATCAAGCTGCAGCAGGCGCTCAAGCAGTTCCAAGCCCTCACGCCCCGACGTCGTGTCGCGGGTGTAATTCAGATCGATCAGCACGACGGCGTAGTCATTCCGCTCGGCTGACTGCAGCGCCGCGGTCGGAGAGGTCACGGTATCGACCGCGAGGCCCTCGCCTTTGCAAAGCAACTTCAAGGCGAGCAGCACGTCCGTTTGATCATCGGCGATCAGGACGCGGGGGACGGAGCTCGGGGTGGGTTTCGACATGCGGACGCCGGGATGTAGCGTGCGCAGACGGACGTGCGAAGGAAATTTATTTCCGCGGTAACGAATCCGCAGGAACTGCCTGCGGTGCCGGCTTGGCGAAACCGCTCTCTCGCGGATAGTAAGCTGTGACCATCCTCCGCCTGATCGCGACCGCCGCCTGCCTCATCGGCACGGCGACGACGCACGGCGCGGCCCCCGTCGCCACCCCGTTGGAGCTCGCGCAGCATTGGTCGAACTTTCCCGCGGAACCCGCTGCTCCCCACGATGTCCTCTACGCGGCGCGCTGCGATCGCGTGCTCGCGGATCAGGGATGCACCGCGATCGACGTGCGCCGATCGAAGGGGCAGTTCTTCACGCTCGCGAGGGTGGGTATCGCCCAGATCGTCATGGGAGTCGACACCGGCGCGCATGCGATCGCCCTCGACGCCTCCTGGGGTCGCGGCCTCGGAGTCCCGCTGCGTGAGGTCGCTGCCGACGAGGGCCCGCGCGATTTTGCTGGCCGACCGCTCGCGCGGACGTGGAGCGCCAACGCGGATTTCGAGCTCTCCGGGCTGAGACTCGGCGTGCAGCCGATTATCATCCTCGATACGCCCATCCCTGCTGGCCAATGGCGGCCGGGCCTGCTCGGGATGGAGCTCCTCCGTCCGCACGGAGCCATCCTCGACTACGCGCGTGGCCGGCTTTGGCTGTCACCCCACCTTTCGACGGCCCACGGCGCGGCGTTGGAAAAGGACTGGTGGATCAGCGGATACACCACGATCAAGCTTCGCCGCGGACCAAACGACAAGCCGGTCGTTCCCGTGGTGATCAACGGCGTGCGGGGCTGGATGATCGTGGACACCGGCGATCCCCGCACGACGCTCAGTCTCGCAGCGTGCCGCCGGGCGGGGGTGGCGATGAAACGAAACCCCGCGCTGCAAAAGACCGACTATTACGGCAGCCAACACGCGGTGTATGAGGGTATCCTCGAGACTTTTCAGCTCGGAGCGGTGGCGGTGCCCTCACACCTCGCGCGGATGGTGGACTATCTCGACCGCATGGCCGCGGATTCGCCGCGCGAGTGGGGGGAGTTTTTCGGGCTGCTCGGAAACGCCGCGCTGATTTCGAACGCCGCCGTCCTCGATTGCGGCCGCGACCGCCTCTACCTCGCGAACCGGATCAAACTAAACAATTTTGGCCGCGCCCCCAGTGAATCACTCACGGCGCCAGCGCGAGCGGGATCAGTCAGGTAGTTCGTAGACCTCGACGAGCGCGACTCCCGTTCCACCGTTGTAGCCCGCGACGATCGCCGTGTAATTCCCGGGCGGGAGCGAGATCACGACCGCAGACTCGCGGTCCAAGAGTGGCGCAAGGCCCGTCGCTTCGATTTGGGACCGTTGCGTCATGGGCCAGTCGTCGTTCTCAGCCAGTTGGTTGCCATTCTGATCGACGAGACGAAGCGTCGGGTCGGACAGTGGCCCAGCCACTCCGGCCGAGGCGAGGGTCGGGCCGATCGCCCGGACGATGACGCGCTTGGCCTGCGTGCCCCGAACCGCGAAGCCGGCGATCATCACCTTGTCCCCCGCACCGACCCGGCCGCGCGTGGAAATGTTGATCAGTCGAGATGTCAGAGGCGTTGGCGTCGGCGTTGGAGCTTGGGTGGGAGTTGGGGTTGGCGTGCGGGTCGGCGTCACACCCGGGAGCGGCGTTGGGGTGGGCGTGGCAGTGGGGCCGGGTGTCGGGGTCGGACCGTTTGGATCGTTCGCCAGAACAAAAAAGCTGAACGAGGTCGACTGACCGTCGGGATTGAACAGCGTCACGTCGCTAAAACCATTTTGGACCGTGGCAGCGCTGGTATCCAGATCGAGCTCCAGCGTGTCGGGGGAGATGTATCTCGTGGAGTTAGGGCTTGTCAGTAAATAAACATCGCATTTGTCCCTAAGTTTTGCTTTGGTGGTCCGATGCAAGACGTCACTCTGGTTCGTCAGCGATTTGGCAGGATTTCGCCTTGGCTCGATGAACGCACCCGGCGGCTTTGGGCGGCGGCTGAAGCTGAGGCCCTCGGCTTTGGCGGAATCCTCACCGT
>JBBQFQ010000007.1:0-144289 GCA_038322235.1 Chthoniobacterales bacterium | reverse complement strand
CCGCGTTCCACCCTCGAAGGAAAAAATCGTGTTCGCCCCCAGGCGCGTGAGCGTCCGATCCTGAAACTCCAGTTCCGCCCGGGACTCCAGCCCCGTCTTCACCCCGAGATCGCCGCTGATCCGCACGCCCGCCTTCGCCGGAGCATCCTCCCGCAGCGGCGCGATGACCTTCACCTCGTTAAACGCCTGGACGACCGTCGCGGAACGCAACTCAGCCGCCCAGAGGTCGGGCACGGCGAGCGCGGAAAGCAGGGCGGCGGCCGGGAACAAGGCGAGGCGCGCAAAGGGAAGGGCTTTCATGGGTGGGTTCGGGCAGGAGACGGACGGAGAGAAAGGCGGCGGCCGCGTCAGGAACCTGGCGACGGGGCGGCGAGGATGGCAAGTCGGACAAACGCCAGCATGGTCATAAATAGAAGCGAGCCTGCCAGTTCTGGCCGACTCACCCAGAGTGACCCTACGCACTTGCACGCATGCGAGAACGAAAAAAATGTGTGATGCCGGGGAACGCCCGAAGCAAGCCGTCGCGTCGCGGGGCAGGCGGGAAAAGCCGGATCCCTCCAACTTCTGCCCCGTCCCCAGATCGCGCGGAGACGCGCTTCAGAACCCCGGCTGCCCCCAGCAGCGCGCTGGTCGCCCCCTGGCCCGTGAACGTGCCGATCGTGCTGCTGTTGCCTCCGGAGGCGGTGTAGCTCACCTGAGCGCCGCGGTTGATCGTCACGTTCTCCCCGGCGATCCGCCCGTCTTCACCTTGAGGACAACGGCCGGGATTCGGAAAAACGCGCGCGCGTTACCAAGCCCGGCGGGCGGAGACCGGCTCAGATCCAGTCCAGGCGACCTGGTGACGCGTCGATCAGCCGATGCCGGACCAGCAGTCGCGCGTACTCGGCCAGCCCCGCCTTCTCGGCGGCGCCGATCTCGAACCGGATGCACTCCGAAAGGTAGTGCCGCGCAAACGCCCGCGTCTCCGGCGCATGCCGGGCCACGATCGACTCGAGGCGGCCCGCGTTCGCCTGGCGCCACCCGCGCAGGGTCGCGGCGAGCTCAGCCCCCTGACGGAACGGACGCCGGATCAGCCAGAGGGCAAAGACGAAGGGCAGATCGGTGGCCCGCAGCCACTCGGCTCCCAGATCGAGTAGCGCCGACTTCCGGCCGGGGCGGGCGCGAAAGCGGTTTGCCTGGTCACCGATGAGAAGCAATCCCTCGCCCGCCCGCGGGGCCGGCGGATCCAAGAGTCGCGCCGCGTCCAGCGGGACAAACTCCGGCGTCACCCCGTGAAACTCCGCCAGGAGGACGCGCACGAGGTGCGCCGACGACCGCGACGAAGGATCGAGCCAGACGCGGCGCAGACCCGTCAGCGGTCCGGCATGCGCGAGGAAGACCGAGTGCACGGCACCGCGGCACGCGATCCCAACGCCATCTACCGCGCGATAATCCGTCGGCGCCCGCAACCACTCGAACACTGGGCTCAGTCCCGCGTCCAGGCCGCCCCCGGCGAGCAGGTCTGCCAGCGGCGCAGGCGGGAGAAAGCGGACCTCGCGCGCGTGGCCAAAAATGAGCGGCTTGGCGTTCAGGTACGGGACGCACCCGATCCGCGGCCGCGTGAGCGCGGCGGCCTTCACGCCGTCAACGCGGCGGCCCCGCCGGCGAGCCGGCCGCGCGCCGTCCCCGCGATGCGCTGGTAATATGTGTCCCGCTGGCGCGGCTCACGGCCCACTTCGCGGATGGCGCGCTCCATCGTCGCCACGGTCTGCTCCTGAGGCGTTTTTGCCCCCGCCATGTGAAAAATTTTCTCCTCCATGATGGTGCCATGGAGATCGTCCACTCCGTAGCTCAACGCGACCTGCGCGAGCGGCAGCCCGAGGCTGATCCAGTAAGCGGTGATGTGCTCGAAGTTATCGAGGTAGATTCGGCTCACGGCGAGATTCCGCAGTTCTTCGAACCCCGAGGCATGGGGAAGATTTCGCAGCTCCGGCCGTGCTCCCTCTGGCTCGAAGGCAAACGGCACAAAGCCCGTGAACCCACCGGTTTCGTCCTGCAGTTCCCGCAGTCGGCGCAGGTGATCTACCCGGTGCCGCGCCTCCTCGAGGTGACCGTAGAGCATCGTGCAGGTGCTTCGCCCGCCCATCTGATGCCACGTCCGGTGGACCTCCGCCCACTCGTCCGCGGTCTCCTTCCCGCGACAGATCCGATCGCGGATTTCCGGATCAAAGATCTCGGCGCCCCCGCCCGTCAGGGAGCCGAGGCCTGCGTCGCGCAGGGTCTCGAGGGTCTCGCGGATCGGACGCTTGAAAATGCGCTCGGAGAGATGCCGGATCTCCACCGCCGTGAAGCACTTCAGATGGAGCTTCGGATCCAGCGCCCGCAGCGTGCGGAGCAACTCGAGGTACCATTCCGGCCGCAGCGAAGGATGGAGGCCGCCGACCATGTGCACCTCCGTGATCCCCTGATTGAGCGCGTCCTGCACCGTGGCGGCAATTTCCGGGATTGAATGCTCGAAGGCGTGCGCCTCCCGCTTCCGGGCGCCGAACGCGCAAAACTGACAGGCGAGGATGCAGACGTTCGAGTAGTTGATGTAACGATTCAGAATGTAGGTCGCGACGTTCCCATTCTTCCGCTCCCGGACGAGATTGGCGATCGCGCCGAGCGCGTTTAGGTCCTTCGTCTGGTACAACGTGAGGGCATCCGCCTCCGAGATTCGCCGGCCTTCCGCGACCTTCTCATGGATCCCGCGGAGTTCCGGCGGCAAGAGGGCGGCAATCATCGGGACGCGCCTTCCGGTTCGCTTGTGAAAGTTTTCACAAATGGATTGTCCCACGCGGGAGCCGCGGTGCAAGAAGCCGTTGCGGCAGCGAGACGGGATTCTGCAACTTTTCTGGACGCGGGCGGTTTCATCGCTTTACCACGATGCGCGTCGCCTGCGAACCTGCGTGCGACCCGACGATGGACGCCGCCTCCCCTGCCGACGCCGACGCGCAAGACATTGCGTGGATGCGGCGCGTGAAGCTGGGTGATCGCGAGGCGTTCCGCGAACTCGTCGAGACGCACCAGTCCCGGGTGATCGGCACGGTCGCTCGCATGCTCGGAGGGGACCCCTCGGATGCGCAGGACGTCGCCCAGCAGGTCTTTGTGCGCGTCTGGAAGTCCGCCCCTCGCTACGAGGCGACGGCGAAGTTCACGACGTGGCTCTTCACGATCACGCGGAATCTCGTTTTCAACGAATCCCGCCGGCGGAAAAACAAACCGACGACCAGCCTGGATGCTCCCGCCGGCGATGACTCGCCCTCGCCGAGGCAATTTGCGGATGAGCATGCGCCGTCGCCCGGGGCCCTGCTGCTGGAGCGGGAGATGCAGGACGCGATCGATGCCGCCATCAGCGAGCTCCCCGAACCGCAGCGTCTGGCGGTCGTGCTGCGCCGGCACGAGGAAATGCCTTACGAGGAGATCGCCGTCGTGCTGGAGTTGACGGTCCCCGCGGTGAAAAGCCTGCTTTTCCGGGCGCGAACGGTGCTCCGCGATCGGCTCGATCGGTATCTGCGGGCGTGACTTCGCCACTACGCCTCCGCGATCGCGAGCGCCAGACCCGCCCAGGCGCTCAAACCGAGCGGAGTATGGCCGACGGAGCGAGCCGCCACGTCGCCATAGAAGGCGGCGACCATTGTCGGCGCGTCGGTCGCGGATCGAAGCGGGGCGAGCACTTGTTGCGTGAAGGCGAGATCTCCGGCCTCGAGCCCGGGTTCGCGGGCGCCCCCGAAACGCGCCGCGCCGCCCTCCTGGACAAGTACGTGCGCCAGCGTTTGCGGGACGCCGCGCGCCGCCTGATATCCTCCGCGCCACGCGGCCGCGAGGACAACCTCGCGCACCTTTTCGGCCGAGACGGGCTCGCTGCTCCAGAGGAGCGCCGGCATCCAGTTGGCTTTCGCCGGCCCCGCGTCCTGAAATCGGTAGCGAGCATCCGTGAGGTACCGATCCGTCCAGCCACCGCGCTCGTCGTCGGCCACCACGAGAGACACCCTCATCGTCCGGGCTCCCGGCAGAGCCGGCAATCGTTCAGCCGCCTCGCGCAGCGCTTCGCGGGCGAGCGCATCCGCCTCGATCGCGAGCAACTCGTCCAGGACGCCCGCCACGTGCTCGCGGGCCATCGGATTAAAGATCGTCAGGGGCACGGGGACGTCGGTGAGGTCGGCCTGGAGGATCGCGGTGTACGCGTCGAACCGCGCCCGACCGCGCGGCAGCGCCAGCAGATCGCGCTGGATCTGCAGAAGCGGGCGGTACTCGGGAGTCATGCTGACGGACGTTTCGCGGGCGGGACGGCAGGCCCGTGCTAAGACCGGAGCATGAGCGCAATTTCCCTTCCCGAAAAGTTCTCCCTCATCCACGAGCACTGGCGGCCAAAAGTGGTCGCTGAACTCAACGGACAGGAGGTGAAACTCGTGAAGTTCGCCGGCGAGTTCCCGTGGCATCACCATGAACACGAGGACGAACTGTTCCTCGTCTGGCGGGGTACGATGCGCCTCGAGTTCCGCGATCGCGCCGTCGATCTCCAGCCGGGAGAGATGTGCGTAGTCCCGCGCGGCGTCGAGCATCGCACCATGGCGAATCAGGAGGCGGAGGTCCTGATTTTCGAGCCCGCCGCGACCCGCAACACCGGTAACGTGGTGGACCAGACCTTCACCGCGCCCAACGGTGCGCGGGTGTAGTCAGCCGGCCGTTGCGCCTATCGATTTTCCGCGTCAAACGCCGCCGCCGGACGTCCCCTCAGGCGGTGGACGAGATAGTCCCAGCGTTTGTTCAACGACCAGCGGGAAGGCAGCACGGTCGTGAAGCCAGCGGTGCCCGCGCGATCGATCGTCTCGCCGAGCGCCGCGAGGAGCCTATTCATCGCAGCGCTCAGTTCCTCGGGCGTGGTCTCCGCAGCGAGAGGCGCTCCGACCCGCAGGAAGGCAGTTGGCCGGGATTCCTGCAGCCATTCGTAGCGCAGGACGACGGGAAGGATCTGCGCCTTCGAGTGCCGCGCCAGAAAGCCCGCCCCGCCCTTCACCCCGATGGGAAGATGCGGTGAAGTCAGCGTGCCCTGACCGAAAATCCAGGCGATCCGGGCGGCCCGCTCCTGCAGCAGCCGCGCGCCATACCTGAGCCCGGCGATGGCTCCGGTCTTCGTCTCGAGATTCAGCCCGAAAACCCCAAGCCAGGTGAAGAAAAAATACCGCCGGAGATTCTTCTCTTCCATCGCGAGGTGAAATTCGCGATCGCCCAGCCGCCGATGGGTGAACGTGAGAAGCGCGAATCCGTCCCACCAATTCGTGTGGTTGCAACAGCCGACGATCGGACGCGTGGGATCGAGAGTCGCCAGATGCTCCAGGCCATCCGCCAGGAACGCGTGAAATGTCCCGCGCAGGCCCCGGACGATGAGCCGGCCGAGGATCGCGTCAGCGAGAGCGGATTTGCGCGCCGGAATCATTTCGCGCGGAGCTGCGTCCGGTGCGCCCGCCGGGCCTGCCACGCGAGTCCGAGCTTCCGGAGCAGCGTGGTGGAAGCGCGCCGGTCGAGTACGCGATATCCCCCCCGTTCGATCTCGGGAATGATCCCGGCGTAGACCGTGCGCATGAGCCAAACGGTAAATTGCGAGCCGTCGTTCGCGAGGAGAGGAATCCCGGCCTCGCTGCTCTGATAGTATTCCCGCGCGCGCGAGAGTTGAAATTTCATGAGGCGCACGAACGCTTCGCTGGGTGCCGCCGGATGCTCCATCTCGCCCGCCAGGTCGACCCCGTACTCCGCAAGTTCCGTGGCCGGGAGATAGACCCGGCCGCCGTTCCGCCAGTCCTCCCCCACGTCGCGGCAGATATTCGTGAGCTGCATCGCGATCCCGAGGTCGATGGCGCGCTCGCGGCCTGCCTCATCGCGGAGCTCGAAGATGCGCGCCATCATCAGTCCCACGACTGAAGCGACGTAATAGCAATACTCCCGGAGCGCGGGCCAGTCCGCGATGTTTACGGGGCCGAGGTCCATCCCGACGCCGCGAATCAGATCGAGAAAATGCTGTTTCTCGATCCCGAAGCGGCGCACGGCCCAGGCGAACGCGGGCGCAAACGGTAGATCCTCGCGCGCTCCGGCGAGCATCGCGTCGAAATCGGTCCCCAGCCGCGCGAGGATCGCCTCGAGCCCATCCTTCGACGGCGCGCGATCGACCAGGTCATCGGCGTAGCGGCAGAACGCGTAGACCGCGTAGGCCGCCCGTTTTTTTTCCTGCGGAAGGGCGAAGGAACTGAAAAAGAAACTCTTCGCGTGATGCCCCGTCACCGCGTGGCAATGCGCGTGGCTCGCAGCGAGGGCGGCGTCGGTCACGTGCCGAAATAGCGGTCGCCGGCGTCACCCAGGCCCGGAACGATGTAGGCGCGATCGTTCAGACCCTCATCGATCGCCGCGGTGAAGATGGGAACGTCCGGATGCCGGGTCTGCATCACCGTGACGCCAGCGGGGGCCGAGACGAGACAAAGCAGCCGGATGCGCGTGGCGCCCCGTCCCTTCAACTCCGTGACCGCGGCCGCCGCGCTCTGGCCGGTCGCAAGCATCGGATCGATCAGGATCACCTCGGCTTCCTCCAGGCCGGGTGGCGTCTTCGCATAGTAGCTCTGCGGCAGGAGCGTCGCTTCGTCGCGGTACATCCCGATGTGTCCGACCGTGGCGCGCGGGAATAGATGCAGCATGCCTTCGAGCAGACCGAGTCCGGCGCGCAGGATCGGCACGAGGATGATCTGGCGGGCCATTTTCTTTCCGATGATGGGAGCGAGCGGTGTCTGCACCTCATGCGGGATCGTCGCCATGTCCGCCGTCACCGCGTAGGCGAGCAGTGCCGCGATCTCGCGGAGGAGGCGCCGAAAATCCGCCACCGGCGTTTCCACCGCGCGCAGGACGGTGAGCTTCGCCTGGACGAGCGGATGATCGACGACCGTGACGTTCGACGGATGAGCGGGCATGGGTGCGATGTAGCCCGAAAGACCCGCTCAATCCAGATGATCCGGTCGCGACCGGTCAGGCATTCCACCCGCCCCGATGCGCCCAGACGCGGCGCTGCTCCGGAAGCAGCGCCGGAAACGCCGTGGCGCCCGTCGGACGCACCCCGGCCGTGATTTCGCGCGCCCTCGCCTGCAACGCGCGCCAGCGCTCCCACTCGCAGTCCGGAGCACCGGCGATCTGACGCACGAGACTCCGCCATTCGATGAGGACTCGCTCGAGATCGCCTGCCCGGAGAAGCGAACTCGTGAACTCACCGCGCCGTGCCGGCTCTCGCTGCAGCGTGCGGACCACGTCACTGGCGCCGTCGCCGTAGTCGGACGGCACGCCCGAGTCCAGGTATCCCGGGTGATCCATCCGCTCGTAAACTCGCGCGCAGTGCCAGCCCAACCGCCCGCCCGAGGCGTTCTCGCCCTCGCCCACAAATCGGTGCCCGGCACGGAGATTGGCGAGGTCGAAGATGAGGTCGTCGATGGGATAGGTCGGATCCTCCAAGGCCGCCGCCACGGCCAGGCCCTCGCCGTGATAGAAAAAGCTGAAGATGACGCCCCGTCGGGTGGGAGTGCCCTCGGGCCCGATCAAGCCCAGCTTCCGCCAGGCGAGGGCCGGGTTCATGCCGGCGTCCGCGGCCTCGCAGGTCGGGCGCTGGACACAGCCGAGGCATGGCGCGGGATGATTCTTCCGCAGCGGCGGATCGACGAGCGCCACGCCGTGGGAATCCACCCGCGTTTTCACCGGGGACGCCGAGAGATCCGCCTGAACGTACAGCACGTTCGCCCGCTCGACGATGCCGAGGAACGTTCCGCCGCCCGTCAAGGCGCCGACATGAGGGCGGATCCAGTCATCGATGACCTCCTCCGGCATACGACCATCGCGGGGCAGCGTGGGTGCCTCCTTGGCCGTGCGGAAGACGGCTCGCAGCGAAGGCGCCAAGCGCACGTCACCACCCGGGTGGCGGGTCGCCAGCGCGAACTCCCGGCCGTAGTAGAGCGGATCGCGCAGCCGGCAGAGCGAGCCGCGGCCGAACCCGCGCGCCTTCCAGAAGGCCGCATCGCGGATCGCCGGGTGAATGCGCACGGGATGCGGGACGCCATTAGGCGGGCGCTGTTCGAGCAGGCGCGCGTTGAGGAGCGGCACCTCGGTCTCTTCCGTCGCGGGCTCCCATTCCCCGCGCGAATTCAGCATCTCCACCGAGGTCGGCCGCGCCAGCCGCGCGCGCTCGGCGTCGATGCGTACGCCGCAGGCCCGCGGCTCATCGGCGACGGAATGTTCAAATCCAAGGCGGACCGGAGTGTTGCTGAAGAGGCTCTGCGTGAGTTGCGCCGCCGCGGCGAGCGGATCCTCCCCGCGCTTCGCGGCTTCGTGCATCAGGGCCAGCAAAGACGGCCAGTCGACCGTCGGGGGGCGCTTCAGCGAACGCGGACGCGCATCGCCCAGTCGCGGCTTCCCGGGAGCGACGAGCACCCAGCCCGCGTCATCGAGCCCGCGTCGTCCGGCTCGCCCGAACATCTGGAGCAACTCCTCCGGCAGGAGATGGCGCTCGAGATGGCGCACGTGATAGCGCGTGTCCGTGACGAGCACCGAGCGCATGGAAAAATTCACGCCCGCCGCGAGGCCATTCGTCGCCACGACCGCTCGCAACTGGCCGGACTTGGCCAGCGGCTCGATCAGGCCTGCGCGGACCGCGTAGCTCAAGCCGCTGTGGTGAAACGCGATTCGCCGGCGGAGTAGTTTTGCCAGGGTCTCACCGGCCAGTGCCGCCTGTTCGGAGGAAAGTGGCAGCAGATCGGTCGGCGGGAGCGCGCCAGCGAGCTCGCGGGCGAGTTCCTCCGCCGCATGGCGGCGGGGGGCAAAAACGAGCACCGGACCCAGATCATTGAAGAGGGCGCGCCCGACGAATTTTCCCCAGTAGCTGCGGATGTTCTTCTCGCCCCGCGGCGCCGGGAGTTGCTGGAGATCGGCCTCGTCCAGCGGGATCGGACGCTCGAAGGTCGAGATGACATCGACGTCCCGTCCGAGGCGGCGCAGCCATTCCGCCACGGCCTGCGGATTCGCCACGCTGCCGCTCAGGAGCAGAAATTGGGTCGAGCGCGGCGCGAGGGCCAGCGCGAGCTCGTAGTCGGCCCCGCGAGCCGCATCGCCAAGCATCTGGTATTCATCGACCACGAGAAGTCGGGGCCCTTCGCGGCGAAGGAAGCGACCCTTCTGCGTCTCGAGCGTTGCGACGATCACCCGCGCCTGCGGATTCTCCACCCCATCGCCGGTGCACAGGCCGACTTCCCAGCCCCGGGCGCGCCATTCGGCGAGCTTGTCGTTGGCGAGAGCCCGCGTGGGCACGGTGAAAACCGCCTGGCCTTTGAGCGTGCCGTAGAGCTGTTCGAAGATGAAGGTCTTGCCGGCCCCGGTGGGCGCGTGGACGACGACATCCCGTCCGGCTTTCAGCGCGCCAACGGCGCGTGCCTGCCAGAGGTCCGGGATGTGAAGCGCCGAGATTCCCATCCCGGAGCCACAACCGTTCCGGGCGCCCACACCAAATGCAGCCGGTGCCAGCACGAGATCCAAGATGGGGACACTCGACCCCAACGCAAAGAAAAATGAACGACGCATTCGCGCCGGGCACTCGTCCACCTCGGCGGACGGACGGACCTGCCGGACGTGCCGGACCGTCAGACGGGGTGCAGGACGCCGTTACTCCCGCGCCCGCGCGATCGAGCCACGGCGGAGCTGCTCAATGAGGTCCGCGAGGATGTTCAGGCTCTCGAACTTCACGGGATCGTACTTCCCATCGGACTGGGGCGTTTCGTCATCGAGGGAATCCTCCGGATCGGCCGATGCCGCGGCCGGATCGGCCGCGCGCCGAGTGGAGGCGCGAAGCTTTGCTTTCTCGGCTTCGTCCACCTTCACGAGCGTGAGGGTCGGCTTTTCGACGTCTTCGAGGGCGAGCTTGTAAGCGACCGGCTCGGCGCGCTTCGCGGCAATGCGCATCTGCTTGCGGTCCTCGGTCCGCTTCTTCTCGGTCGCGACCTCGGCTTGGCGGGTCGCCTTGTTGAGGGAGATCGAGTTGGCCGCGATGCGCTCCTTCATGCGCTGCGTGTCCTCGAGCTGGAACTTGAACTCGAGATCCGAGGCGATGCGCGTCGCGGAACGGGAACGCAACTCGGCGAGATCGAACGGACGTCCGCTCCACTTCTCGAACTCGGCCGGCTTCACCTCGTCGTACGCCAGCGGGCCCTTCAGCGCCGCCTCTCCGATGTCGAGCGCAGAGTAAGGCGAGGGAAGCACGACGTCGCTCTCGCAACCCTTCAGCTGGGTCGAACCACCGGAGATGCGATAAAACTTCTGGATCGTCAGCTTGAGCGAACCCGCTTCCGCCGTTTTGAAACCAAACGGCGACATGAAACGGCCGACCTCGAGCATGGTTTGGACCGTGCCCTTGCCGAAGGTGTTCTTGTCGCCCACGATAACCGCGCGATTGTAGTCTTGCAGCGCCGCGGCGAAAATCTCGGAGGCACTCGCGCTCAAATGGCTCGTGAGGACGACGAGAGGCCCGGAGTAGCCCACGTAGCCGCCATCGCGATCGCTCATCACCTGCACCTGCTTGTTCGCGTCCTTACTCTGGACGACCGGCCCGCGCTTGATGAACAGACCAGTGAGATTGATCGCCTCCTCGAGCGAGCCGCCGCCGTTCCGGCGCAGGTCGATCACGAGGCCGGAGATGCCCTCGCGCTGCATGCGGGCGAGGAGCGCCTTGACGTCCTTGGTCGTGCTCTTTGCGTCCTTGTCCCGGGAGGTCTTCCCCATGTCCGCGTAGAAAGACGGCAGGGTGAGGAATCCGAGCTTCTGCGGCTCGCCGTCCGGACCCTTCACGTCAATGATCTCCGCTTTGGCGGCCTGCTCGGTGAGCTTCACCTCGTCGCGCACGATGTCGATCACCTTGCGCGCTTTGCCGTCGGCCGGCAGCACCTGCAGGCGCACCACGCTGTTCTTCTTGCCGCGGATCATTTCCACGACCTTGTCGAGCCGCATGTCGATCGTATCGACGAACTTCGCGTCCTTGCCCTGGGCCACCGCCGTGATGCGGTCATTCACCTTTAGCTGACCGTCCATCTGGGCCGGGCCGCCGGTGATGAGTTCGCTGATCTTCGCGTAGCCGTCCTCGGAGCGCAGCAACGCGCCGATTCCCACGAGGGACAGGCGCATATTGATGTTGAAGTTCTCCATCTCCGACGGACTCAGGTATTCCGAGTGCGGGTCGTAGGTGAGAGCAAGCGAGTTCAGGAAGAACTTCATCACGTCGTCGCGGCCCTGCTCGTTGAGCGAGCGCAGGAGCCGCTCGTAGCGCCGGGAAACCACTTGGATCGGAGTTTCCGTCGCCTTGTCATTGAGGCTCTCCGCGAGGAGTTCGCCCTCGAGACGGTTGGACCACAGCACGTCTGCCTCCCCTTCGTCCGCCGGCCAGGCGGCCTTCGAACGGTTCACATCCGTCGTGCGAGTGCTCGCGAAATCAAATTTCTGCTTCTTCAGCAGCTCCTTCACCCGGACGATCCGCTCGGTGACGCGTTTCTTGTAGACGTCGTAGATCGCGTTCGCCGGCTGAAGATTCCCCAGCATCAGCTCGTCACACAGGATCGCGGAGTAGCGCTTTTCAAAATCGGCGATGTCCCGCTGCGTGAAGAACAGATGGTTGTAGTCCAGCGTCTCCGTGTAGGTCTTCAGGAGCTGCGCCGAAACGCCGGCATCCAGGGCATGCCGGCTGTAGTGGCCTTGTTCGAGCAACTTGCCCACGGCCACGGCAATCTGCCCTGGTTCCGTCTCCGCCTCCACGGCGTGCGGGGCGGAAAACGCGAGCGAGCACGCCAAGGCGGCGCCGAAGACGAAGGGCCGCAGCAGGGGCCGGGCAAACAGGTTCTTCATGGGCAAAGTTACGGAAACATCTAAATCGGTCACGATCTCTGGACAAAGCAAATCGCTCCACGTTCGGGCAACGGACGCCCAGAATCGGGGGAATGACGCGTTTCCCAGCGGCCGGACGCAATTTCCGCATGAAGCCGGCCCGCGATTCGCAAGATTGCCGGATGTTACGAATCGAGGTCCACACCGGCGGTGCCTTCCAGACGAATGCCTACGCGATCCCGACTCCATCCGGCGGCCGCCTGCTCCTCGATGCCCCTGCCGGGGTCGTCGACTGGGCCCGGCGCCGCGAGTGGCGCGTGGAGGGTCTGCTCCTCACCCATGCTCACCTTGACCACGTCGAGGAGGCCGCCGCGGTCGAGCGCGCGTTCTCCTGCCCGGTCTGGTATCATCGCGACGGCGAGCCGTTCCTCCGCGATCGCGACGCCTTCCGCCGGTGGGGGCTCGATCTGGACCTCGAGCCGCTCACAGGCGGCGTGTTGATCGACGAATGCGAGCGCATCGAACTCGGCGGCGTGGCCTTCCAGCTTCTCCTCGTGCCCGGTCACTGTCCCGGCAGCATCTGCTTTCTGCTCCCGGAGGATCGCGTTCTCCTCGCGGGCGACACGATTTTCGCCGGCTCGATCGGACGCACCGATCTGCCCTTCGGCGACCACGAACTCCTTCTCCGGGGCATCCGCGAAAAGCTCTTCCCGCTCGGGGACGACGTGCGGGTCCTTCCGGGGCACGGTCCCGCGACCACGATCGGTCGCGAACGGACGACGAATCCGTATCTCGTGGAGTAAGCGGCAGCCGTTACTTCGCGGTGGCCCCACCTTTGGTCACGACCACGAGCTTGTCTCCGACGAGACGGATCGTGCGGATGCCATCGTAGCGCTTTCTCGCATCGGCGTTCTGCGCCTTCTCCTTCTCAATCTCCCTGTTGAAACTTTGATTGAAGCCCTTGCGGAAACCCTGCAAGAATCCCTGCGTGAACTTGGAAGATTCCTTCCCGCCGCCGGCGCCTTCCCCGGCCTCGAGGGAGCGAGGGTCGAAATCGAACTCCCCGTGAGCGTACTCGAGTCCGAGGCGCATCCGCGCATGGAGATAGCGGCCCCTTAGCCGGGTGAAAATCTTCACGGCATCCGCCCACTCGTCGCAGGCCGCAACCACTTCCAAGGTCAGGAGGGAATCTGCAAGCTCGGCCCGTGCCTTCCCGCGCGCTCCCGAGAAGGTCGGGTCGCGGGCAATCAGCGCATTCAAATCCGCCGCGGTGAACTCCACCGTGCGCTCCGTGCCCGCATTGATCGCCTGCATCAGCCCGCTCATTTTCTCCGAAGTCGCTCGCCACGCCGCATCGGAGACGCTCTCGACCTGCAGCGCCACCGGCTTGTCGGTGGTCAGGCTACGGACCAGGCTGGTGTAGAAGGTGTAGGCGCCGAACCCGAGCAGGCCGAATGTGATCACGGTCACGGCGAGCGTGATCAGACAACCCTTGGCGAAGCAGCCCATGCCCTGACGCGGCGGCGGAGATTGGAGATTTTCCATTGGGATCGTTCGACGAGCAGCGGCATTCGTCAACGCTCAGGTCACGACCGCCGCCGGCCGGGCCGGACGCTGATACTAAAAAGGTATCCTGAGCGGCACCGAGAAAGTCATTCCAGTCGCTCCCGTCCGGGAAGCGCGTCTGCGGCCGGAGCTCCCGGCGCATCTCCCCATGAATCTCTATCTGCGCCTCCTGCTCGTTCTCCTCCGGGCCCGCTTTCTCCCGAAGCTCGCCATCCACGAGCCGGTGGACCTCTTGCTCCGGGTCTGGCCCAACGATGTGGACGTGAACCTCCACATGAACAACGGGCGCTTTCTCACGGTCATCGATCTGGCGCTGGTGGAACTTTTCAGTCGCACGGGCTTTCTCAAGACGCTCCTCCGCCACAAATGGCGCCCGATGCTCGGCGGCGCGATCATCTCGTATCGGAAGCAGCTCAAACCCTTCGAGCGCTACCGGCTGCGCTTCCGCTACCTCGGCAGCGACTCGAACTGGAATATCATGTCTTTCGAATTCATCCGGTCGGACGGCCGCATCGCCGCGAAGGGCCTCGTGAAGGGCGGCGCCGTGAGCAAGGCCGGAATCGTGCCGACCGCCACCGCGTGGGCCATGCACCGCGATCCCGATGGCTCGCAGCCGTCCCCCGCCAGGCTCCCCCCGGCCGCCGCGAGCTGGCTCGCGGCCGAACAGCAGGCCTTCGACCTCGTCTGAGCGGCGATCACGCGACGTCCGGCCGGGCGAAGGCGACGATCTCGTCCTGCTCCCGATGATTGGTCCAGAATTGCGTACCGTCGAACGCCAGCGCCCGGGCCGGGAAGGGAATCTTGGCGAGATCGACGGACTCCGGCGCCGCGCCGCGCGCATCGAGGCGGGTGAGCCAGTAGTCGTTTGTCTCTTCCGCGTCGGTCGTCACGAGGTAATGCACGCCCGCCACGATCACCTGGCCACAGACTCCGTGCGGCACCGGGATGACGCGGGCGACTGCTCCCTGCGCGTCGAGGCTCACGACCTGGCGCCGATACCACTGGCTCACGTGCAGATTTTCGCCGTCGAAGCCGAGCTGCGAGCCCGTGTCGTCCGGGCACGGCAGCGCAAACTCCGGATCGAATCCCTCCCCCGGCACGCAGCGGCGGATGATGCGCACGTCGTCCTCGCCTTCCCCACAAAGCACGCGCAGTTCACCTCGCACGACCGTCATCCCCCAGGGAATCCCCGGCGCCGCGGTTTCCCAATCGACCGTCCAGGTCTCCGGATTGAGCCGATAGATTCGCCGCGTCTCGCGCGATCCCAGCCAGAGCGTGGGCCCGTCGAAAGCGAGAGATTGCGGTCGAGGCGCTGGTGAAGCGAGGCGGCGAAGTTCGCGAATGGAGGTCATGAGGAGAACCTACGCGCAACGTTCCGGCTGTCAGATCTCCGATTGGCCGCGTCGCGCCGTCACGTCGGTTCGCGGCGTCTCGCGGGCGTCGAATTCCTCCGAATCGGCTTGTGTCCCCCCTTCGGACGACCATTCTCCGCGCCATGCGTTCCCGGCCGATTTCCGGCATTCTCGCTCTGTTCGTCGGCTTGCTCGGCCCCGCCGCGGAGGCGAAGGCGCATGAGTACTGGCTGGAGCCGGTGACCCAGCGGGGGACGACGGCGGTGGCGATCTCGCTGAACCTCGGGTCCAACTTCGGCGCGGGCGAAGAGAAGTCGCTCCAGAAGCGGCGCCTCGTCACGTGGAAGATGATCACGCCGCACGCGACGAAGGATCTCCTGCCGGAAGCGCAGGATGGCCACAAACCGATCCTGGAGGTCTCGCCCCAGGCGGTGCGCGGCGGAGCGCTGTTCACGATGGAGCGCGGGGCCGCGCGCATCGTGCTCGATCACCAGAAGTTCAACGCCTACCTGCGCGAGGAAGGCCTCGAATCGATCCTTGCCGAGCGGGCCCGGAAGAATGAGACCACCCGCGCCGGACGCGAGAGCTACACCCGTTATCTCAAGCTCTATGTCCCACCGGAAAAGCCCGGCGCGAAAGCCGTGGAACTCTGCGGGCGGCGGCTGGACCAGAAACTCGAGATCGTCCTGAACGCCGATCCCACCCGGCTGCGAGCGGGGAAGCGCTTTGCGGCCCGGGTGTTCTTCGAGGGCGAGCCGCTGCCGAACGCCCATCTCGCGTTTGTCCGGCGCACGCGGCAGGGCAAGACCGACTCCCACGCCCTCGCGACGGATGGAGACGGCCGGGTCGTCTGCACCGTCCGGGGAGCCGGGCTCCACGCGCTGCGGTTGGTCCACATGCGCCGGGCGCCGCCGGCCGACGACGATTTCCGCCAGCCCGAATGGGAGAGCTACTGGGCGTCCTTCGTCTTCCCGGTGAAATCCAGGTGAAGGCTTAGGCCGCCGCGTAGACTCCGTGTTTCCGAAACTTCGCGTAGCGGCCGCCGAGCAGCTTCTTCGCGGAGAGCTTCTTCAGTTCCTCGAGGTGCTTGATGATCACGGTGCGGAAGGCTGCTCCGGCCGCGGCCGGGTCGCGATGCGCGCCACCGGGGGGCTCGGCAATGACCTCATCGACCATCCCGTGCTCGAGGAGATCGGGTGAACTGAGCTTCAGGGCCGCGGCCGCTTCGGGCGCGTAGCTGCGGTGCTTCCAGAGAATCGCCGCGCAACCTTCCGGACTGATCACGGAGTAGTAGGCGTTCTCCATTACGAGCACCCGATCGGCCACGCCGATGCCGAGCGCGCCGCCGCTGCCGCCTTCGCCGATGACGCACGCGATGATCGGGGTCTCGAGCACCATCATCTCCCGGAGATTCACCGCGATCGCCTCGGCGATGTGGCGCTCCTCCGCGCCCACGCCGGGGTACGCGCCGGGAGTATCGATCAACGTGATGACGGGGAGGGAAAACTTTTCGGCGAGGCGCATGAGGCGCAGGGCCTTGCGGTAGCCTTCCGGGTTGGCGGAGCCGAAGTTCCGCAGAATGTTTTCCTTCGTATCGCGGCCCTTTTGGTGACCAAGGACCACGACCTTGTGCCCGCCAATGGTGGCGAAGCCGCCCGGCATGGCGCGATCCTCGCCGAACAACCGGTCTCCCCGCAACTCGACGAAGTCCTCGAAACACATCCCGATGTAGTCGAGCGCGTAGGGCCTTTGCGGATGCCGGGCGATCTGCACCCGCTGCCACGGGGTGAGATTCACGTAGACGTCCTGTTTCAGCTGCGCGATGCGGGCGGAGATGCGGCGCACTTCGGGATCGACGTTGAGGTCCTGTCCCTTCAACTGCTTCTTCAGGTCATCGAGTTTCTTCTCGAGCTCCAAAATGGGCTTTTCGAATTCCAGGGGCGCGACATTCATGGGGAGGATCCTTTTACAATTCGGGAGCCCGCTTGGGAAACGCGAAGTTGAGCCCGGGGGCTTCAGGGGATGATCGTCGCCACGAGTCCCGGGCTCACCAGCGTGTGCAATTCCTCGAGATCGGCGGGATCGAGGCCCAGGCCGGTGGCCGGCTTCGCGACCGCGGCGGCCGCGCTCGTGCCAGCAGGCGATTCCGGATAGATCGTGAACCCGGGCTGGGCGAGGACGATCCAGCGCGAGCTGCCGGGATATTCCTTCGTGCCGAAGGTCACGCGCTTCCCGTCCCGATAGGCGGCCTTTTCGGCCACGCGGGTCTTGATCTCACCGCTGCGTCCGGCGCCGGGGAGGACGGAGGCCTTCACGGCGTATTGCTTGAAGAATCGGCCCTTGTTCAGCAGGACCACCTTCTTCGCGCCGAGCTGAAGTTCGAGGGAGAAATCCGGTTGGAAGATCGAGAGATGCTGCCCGGGCTGGATGATCGTGTTCGCAAGATTATTCGAACGCATGATCAGCTCGCCGCTGGTCTTCAGCTGCCGAGCGATCTTGTCGAGCGAGTCGCCGGCCTTCACGACGTAGTCGAGCTTGTCCGGCCCCGGGGTCGTGGAGAGCGCGAGGTCGGCATTGAGCTCGCCGAGGAGGTTGCGGGCGTCCTCGATCCGCGGCGAAGAGGGGTAGTTCGCCACGATGCTGTCCAGGAGATCTCGCGCCTCGATCACCTTTTTCTCGCGCTTCAGCGCCTCCGCCTTGGCGAGTTCCGGCGCGGCCGGATCGGGCGGGATCGTGGGAACCGCCGCAGGGCGGGCGCGTTCGACGGCCGTCGGCTGGGACGGTTTGATCAGCGTGACCCAGGCGAAGTAGCCGCCGCCGCCAAACACTCCGAGGATAAGAACGAGGAGAAAAAGAGTCTTTGCGAGCTTCATGCAAAAGGGGACGGGACGCTGCTCAAGCGATCCCGCGGCGGCGGAAATCGGCGAGGTTGCCGGGACCGGATTCGGCGACGAGGTCGAGGGTGAATTTCACGAGGCCAACCTCCCACCCATCCTCCACCCCGATCAAGACGGCGGCGAGCGGATCGGCCGAATTCGCAACATCGCTGCACACGCGATCGCCGAGCGCGTCGATGTTTCCTCGCGCGCTATCCTCCACGAGGCGCGATTTCCGAACCTGAAAACCGTAGCGCAAGAGAGCGGCTCGCGGGGACGAGGCATCCCGCAGCTGGCGCAGGGCATCCGCGAAGGCCTCCGCCTTCTCTCCGAAGCCTTCGAGGAGGAGCCGCGCGGCGTTTTCCGCGGTGAAGATCGCAGGCTTCTCCGCCTCGATCGTGCCACGCCGGATTCTCACCATCTCCGGCTGGTCCATGGATTCGGTCAGGAGGTGAAAGTTGAAGGTCGTGGCGCCGAAAGTCTGGATGCGTCTCTGCGGAGCGAGCAAAACGCGGGTGTTCTCCAGCGCGTATTCGAAATCGTCTTCCCGCATGGTCGGTGGAACGCTACGGGCGGAGCGGCCCGGAGCAAGGTGCAAGGAAGGCCGGGAGCGTCAGCGACGATTGTAGAGGATGTTCTTCTTCTCGCAGTGCGCGATCGCAAGAGCGAAGCCGCGCTCAGCGGAGGCCCGATAGTAGATTCTGGCCTGCGGCTCGTCCTTGCGACCGCCGAGTCCAGCCTCGAGGCACTGCGCGTAGAAAAACATTCCGATCGGATTGTCTGCATCCGCGCTCCGCTTGAAAAGCTCGACCCCGCGGCGTTGGTCGGCTCGAGGCATTCCGATGCCATTCATGTAGTACGCGCCGAGATTCGCCATCGACTGCGAATTCCCCAACTCCACGGCGCGCTCGAGCAATTCGCGAGCCTTCGAGGGATTGACCGGAACGCCGTATCCCTTCTCGTAGGCGACCGCCAGCAGATCGAGGGCGTTGGAGTTGTCCGGTTCTTTCGCGAGCGCCTCATTGAGAAGCAGCGCGCTCCGCTGAAAATCGAGGCCCACGCCCCCCTTCCCTTCGCGGTAGCATTCGGCCAGCAGGATCTTTCCGAGCACGTCACCGCGGTCACTCGCCTGACGATACCAATCGGCCGTCTCGCCCGGGCGCGGCGCGAGGCCGGGTCCGCCTTTGAAAAGGAGATTGCCCAGCTTGATCATCGCCTTCGGGCTCCCCTTGTCCGCCGCCCGCTTGTAATAGTCAGCGGCGACCCCCGCATCGGCCTGCTCGGTCTGACCACCGAGGAACAACAATGCCGATTGCGAGCCCAGAACCGCCGCGGCATCCAGCTGCTTCCGCAGCTGACGGAAGCGCCGCTCGCGCATATCCGGGGTCTTCGCCTCCTGGACGATCGCGTTCACCGCCGAGTCCAGCACTTCGACGGCCTGATTTTGATCCGTGTACTCCTGCGCGACCTTCAGATACGCATCGAGCTGCTCGACGGGATTGCCCGCGTTGACGGTCTTTCGCGCTTCGTCCAGCGCGGCCAGATATTGCTCACGCCGATCCTTCGGCACGACGACCGGCTCCGGGGTCGGAGTCGGAAGCCGCGCCACGACGAACGGCGTCGGCGTGATCCGCGGCACGGACGACGGGGCCGGCGTCACGATCGCGACGGCTGGCGTCGGCGTCGGCAACACGGGCGTCGGATCCGGCTTCTTCAGAAAAAAGACTCCCGCAGCTCCGCCGGCGACGAGCACGGAGACGACGACCAGAATCGGAACGAGCGGAGAGCCGGACTTCGGCGGGGTGGGAGGGGGCGTCCCGTGGGAATCGGGGGCCCGCGTCACGTGGTCGGCGACCGTCGGCGTGGCCACATTTCCGCCCACCGGCGCCGCCGAACTCCCCGTGCTCGATCCACCTCCGCCCGCCTTCAGCGCCTGCATGAACTCCGTGGCGGTGGCAAATCCGCCATTGAGCGCTTTGCGCAGCACGGTGTTTCCCTCTTCGCCCAGCGAGGGCAGCGGAGGAATGCGCGTCGTGGTGCCCGGGGCGATCCGCGGCGGCGGCGAACCGCTGAGCATTTCAAACGCGAGCGAGGCGAGGCGGCGCGGGTAGTCCGTCGCCCCGATGATATCGGTCCGCGATCCGGAGACCATCGTTTGCTCGGGCGCGATCGTTGCCGGATCCGCGCTGGCGGCGAGCGAGACCGGCGAGACCTTCGCGTGAAACTCCGGCCACTCCGCGAGGGGCGCCGTGAGGAAGGGCGGGCGAGAGCCGACATCATACTCGGCGTCGAAGCCGAGCATCACCTGGGGAAGCCCGAGACCGAGCGAATGCAAGCCGTGCTGCGCACCATGATCGGCGGCGGCGGCGACGGGTTCGAGAATGCGCACGGTATCCGCCGCCGTGAGACGGCTCCGACCGCGCAGGAGATCGAGCAGGGAGAATCCATTCACCCACTCCGTTACGAGCAGACAGTGCCCCTCTGGCGTCCGCTCGAGCGAGTAAAGCTCTGTGAGGGCGGGATGCGGCGACGCTTTCGCGGCATCCACTTCCCGCTCGGCCCGCAACTGGGCATCGACCGAGCCCAGCAGCGCATGGTGAAGGACCTTCACGCCGACGGCGCGGTTCTTTTCGTTGTCGAGCGCCTGGAAAAGCCGGCCGCTCGCACCGTCCCCGCAGTCCTTGAGCAGGCGGTAATGCCCGAGCACGAGTCCGACCGAAGGCGGCCGGATGCTGCTCATCGTCCCGCCCGAGGTCGCCGAAGCATTCGTGCTCGGAGCGGCGAAGGCCTGAGTGGCGAAATCGGCCCCCGAGGTAGTGGCGCTGGAACCGGGGATGACCGTCACCGGCGTGACGGAGGCGTCGCCCGCGAGGAGCGTGCGCATGACCGTCTCGATCTCGCGCCGCAGTTCGCTCGCATTCTGCGGGCGCATCCCCGGATCCTTCTCCAGCATGCGCCGGAGGAGCGCGAGCATCTCGGGCGGCTGGCCCGCGAAAATCTCGAACGGCGGCGCCTTCTGCAGGTGATCCCGCATGATCGTCGCGAGCGAACCAGCGAACGGCGGCTTGCCCGCGAGCATCCACCAGAACGTGATCCCGAGGGAGTAGATGTCCGAACGGACATCGAGCTCGTGCTCCTCGAGCTGTTCCGGGCTCGCGAAATGCGGCGTGCCCACGAACCCAGCGATCGTCACCGTGGCATCGCCGGCTTCCTTGTGCGCGCTTTTTGCGAGACCGAAGTCGATGACCTTCACGAAGAGTTCGTCGTCCTCATCAGCCACGAGCATGAGGTTCGCGGGCTTGATGTCCCGGTGCACCAGTCCCTCCCGCTCGGCGGCGCGGAGCGCCTTCGCGACCTGCAGGGTGATCTCGAGCGCGGGGATGGCGGTGAGCGGACCGCCCCGCTTTACGCGCGCCTCGACCGTCTCCCCCGCGATAAACTCCATCGCGTAGAAATAGGCCTGCTCGGATTCACCGAGGTGAAACACCGCCGCGACGTTGGGATGACTCAACCGGGCGGCCGCCCGGGCTTCGCGGACGAAGCGCTGGCGCGCGACCTCGCTGTTGAGATAGGTCGCATTGATGACCTTCAACGCGACGGTGACCCGCAGGTTCGTATCGAACGCTTTGTACGTGATTCCCATCGCGCCGCGCCCGAGCTCAAACAACGAGCCGTCCTCCCGGCGGAGGACGTCGTAATGATGGAATTTCTCGATTTCGGCCATCGGGTTGTGCGCGGAGACAAGTCGCCGAGCTGATTCCCTGCCACAACTTTGATTTCGCGAACAGCACCGACTTCTTCCGAAAGTAAGAATTGCCGCGCCCCCGCCTTTGACTATAACAAACCGGAATCCCCTCTCGATGGCCGCAAAGCTCTGTATCACCACTGTCACCGGCGAAAAGTACGAGGTTCCCATCCAGAACACCGCAACGATTGGCCGCACGAGCGACAATACGGTGTGCCTGAACACGAGCGCGCACATCAGCCGGCAGCACGCCATCATCCGCTGCCACAACGGCTACGAGTACCAGATCATGGATCTCGGCAGTCGGAACGGCACGTACGTCAATGATCAACGCGTGGTCCTGCCCGTCACGCTGACGAGCGGCTCGAAGATTCGGATCGCGAATAACGAGATCGTTTTCGAGCAGGAAGCGGAGCCCGCTGGGGAGGACGCCATCGAGGCGACCCTGGCCGCCAGCACGGACCAGCACGCGCAGAGCGTCCGTCCCGCCGCCATTCTGGTCTGCGACATCCGGGGCTTCAGCACTCAGTCGGAACGCATGCCGGCGGAAGTGCTCTCGCAGCTGCTCGGTCAGTGGTTCCGCGAGGCCGGCAACATGGTGCAGCGCAGCGGTGGCATCATCGACAAGTTCATCGGCGACGCGGTCCTCGCGTACTGGCAGCCCGCAGGAGCCGCGAGCGATACCATGGCCGACGGCCCGCATCCGGAATGCGGCGCAGCCTTCGAGGCGGCGCGCGCGATGCTCCGGCTCGCGAGGAAGATGCACTGGCCGAACGAAAAACCTTTCGAGGTCGGCATCGCCCTCCACCACGGCAAGGTCAGCTTCAGCAACATCGGCCTCGTCGCCCAGCGGGACGCCACGATCATCGGCGATGCCGTGAACACCGCCTTCCGTCTCGAGAGCATCATGAAGGCACTGAACCAGAAGTTGCTGCTCTCCGACAAGATCGCCGAGTGCCTGCCGGACCAGTCGATCTTTGTGGATCTCGGGGAACAGCAGCTCAAGGGCAAGGCCCAGCTCGTACGAGTGTTCGGCATGAAGCCGGATTTCGAATTCTGAGCGATCGCCCCGCGCAACCCTTGACCGCCTTCCCGCGTCCTGGAGCCGCCCCCGCGCCGCATGGCTGAAGAGCCCGCTCCCCGCCGCTTGCTGCGCTTCAAGCGCTACGAGGTCGCTTGCGACGCCAAAGGGCGTCCCATTCCCCTCGGCCAGGGCGGGATGGGCGTGACCTACAAGGCACACGACCCGAAGCTCGACTGCACGGTCGTGCTGAAGATCGTCGGCGAACAGCTCAACGGCGACGAGGCCTCGATCGCCCGATTCCGGCGCGAGGCGCGGAAGCTGGCCCAGCTGCGCGATCACCCGCACATCGCGACGCTCTTCGATTTCGACGAAGAGGACGGCAAGGACTTTTACGTGATGGAGTTCATCGACGGCGAGGACCTCTCGAACCGGGTGCGCCGGCTGGGTCCGCTCTCGGTGCGCGATGCGCTCATCGTCGTCAAGCAGGTGGCGTCCGCGCTCACCGCCATCTGGGCCCGGAATTCTGTTCATCGCGACATCAAACCCGCGAACATCATGGTCCTGCGGAACGCCGGGGCGGCCGGCCTGCGGGTGAAGCTCATCGACTTCGGTCTCGCGAAGGACATGGCGAGCGACAGCGATCGAACCCAGGTCACCCAGGCTGGGATGCATGGCGGGATGAGCGTCTACTACGCCAGCCCGGAGCAGATCAAGGCGATGGAGCTCGACACGCGCTCCGACATCTACTCGCTCGGCGTGACGCTCTGGTTTCTCCTCACCGGCAATCTCCCGTTCGCCGGGACGTCCGTCTGGGACATCACGAACAAGCAGCTCCACGAGCCGCCCACGCTTTCGGCGCTTCCCGCACACACGCCCCCGGCCGTCCGCGAACTGCTCTCGCGGATGCTGGCGAAAAAGCCGGAGGATCGTCCGGCCGAACCGACCGAGGTGGAGGCGATCGCCTCGCGCATCCTCGAGATGCTGCCGCCGGATGACGGTCCGCCGAGCACGATCGTTAGTGGTCCCGGCGGGCGCTCGATGACCGAGTCGCAGCGCCCGACCGAGACCGCGTCGAGCGAGGCGTTTCGACCCACCGAAGCGGCGGCCACAGGGGCCTATCAGCCGACGGAGCTGGGCGGAACCGACGAAGCGCCTGGGAGGTCGGACGCATCCACCGTTCCCCCGAAATCAATGGCTCCGGCGGCCCCGAGAGCGGCCCACGACACGGGGCTCGCGACGGCCCACACCCACCGGCCGGGTCCGCTGCCGCCAATGACAGCGAGTCCCGGGAACCCCGCTCTCGCCGCCGCCGAGGCGATGCGTGGCCTCGTGGCTGAGACCACGATGCCGGTCGGCGTGAAAGCGGAGCGGAGCTTCGAAACCCCAGTTTTCACGACCTCCGCGACGACGCGTGATCTGGAGCGCGGGCCGAGTTACCGCTGGCCGTTGATCGGAGCCGCCGCGCTCGTCATCTTTGGCGGCTCATTCCTCGCCCTGCGCTCGCAATACCGGCCGAGTCCGCCGACCACCCCTGCCGCCTCTACCGGGACACCCGCTCCGGCCCCGCGCGCCGCGGCCGTTTCCCTGCCGCCCGCGACGCCCGAGCCGACGTCCCTTCCGACACCAACGCCGGTTCCGGTGGCGCTGCCGGGAATTACCCCGGAGCCGACCGCGCTCGTGAACCCGCCGGCCGCTGCTCCTGCGGCCGACGGTTCGTTCGCCAACCCGCTGGGAATGCGCTTCGTCCCACTGCCGGATTCGCGCGCGAAGATCTGCGTGCACGAAACGCGGGTGGGCGATTTCGCTGTCTTCCGCCTGGAAACGGGACCGGAGTCGGCCCGGCCCCGGATGTTGGTGCTGGGCACGAGCGACTGGGTCGAAAGCCCGGCGGCGAACTGGCGCAGCCCGGGCTTCGCCCAGACGGATCAGCATCCCGTCGTGGGCGTGAGCTGGGACGATGCCGTGGAATTCTGCAAGTGGCTCACGGCGCGCGAACGGGCGAGCGGCGCGATCTCCGCGTCGCAGCGCTACCGGCTCCCCACCGATCTGGAATGGAGCAAAGCCGTCGGTCTCCCGGCTGAGCCGGGGGCAACCCCGAAGGATCGGGATTCGAAAATCGCGGGAGTCTTTCCGTGGGGAACGGAATGGCCTCTGACGAAAGCGGAGGGGAACTATCGGGGCCGCGAGTCGGTGCTTGGCGGGGAGCCGAAGTGGTTCCTCGATCCGCTCGGGCCGGACGATGGCTTTGCCCGGACGTCGCCAGTCATGAGCTTTCCGCCGAATGCGCTCGGGATCTACGACCTCGGCGGCAACGCCTGGGAGTGGTGCGAGGATTATTTCGACTCGAAGCGCAACACCCGGACGCTGCGCGGAGCGTCGTGGTCGAACTTCACGAAGGATCGTCTGCTCTCCTCGTTCCGTCTCCCCTCCCCGCCGGGATATCGCCAGTCCGCCGTCGGCTTCCGCGTCGTGCTCGCCGAGGATTGAGTGGGAGGCAGTTTCGGATCTCCGCTCCGCGATCTCCGCCCAGTTCCGCTCTCGAATCTCGAATTTCCAATCCTTCCCCTCAGCGCCCGATGCACCGCGAAATCCACCAGTGGCACAGCCCCAACCTCCAGAAGAACATGGAGATCGCGGTCTATGGCCACTACGGCCCGGCGCTGCTCATGTTTCCCACCGCGGCGGCGGACTTCCTCGAATACGAGCGCTTCCACCTCATCGATGCGATCGCGCCATTTATCGACGGCGGAAAGTTCAAGGTCTTCTCGATCAACAGCATCAACAGCGAGAGCTGGCTGAACGATCACATGCACCCGCGACACAAGGCGATCCGCCATCAGCACTTCAATGCCTACATCGCGGATGAGGTCGCGCCCTTCATCTTCAACCACTGCCAGAGCCGCGTCCCCATCATCACCGCCGGCGCGTCGTTCGGCGCGCTGCACTCGGCGAACTCGCTCTTCCGCCGACCGGATCTCTTCGATGGCGTCATCGCCATGAGCGGCTGCTACGATCTGAAGGACTACACGGACGGTTTCTACGACGATGACGTCTACTTCAATTCGCCGATCGACTACCTCCCGAATCTCGGAGACGAGGGCGCCCTGCGTGCACTCCGCGCGAAGCGACACATCTACTTCGTCAGCGGCCAGGGATCGTATGAAAAGCCCTCTGCCTCCGTCGACATCGGGCGCGTCCTCGCGAGCAAGGGAATTCCCCACGAGGTCGAGCTCTGGGGCCACGACGTCGATCACGACTGGCCCTGGTGGCGGAAAATGCTCCCGCAGTACTTGGGCTCGAAGTTCTGATCGGACCAGTTTCAGCCCAAAATGCCGGGACTTCCGGCCCAGAGCGCCGCGGGAATTTCGCCGGTGTGCGTGAGTCACCGGTCAATCGAACGCTCATTACCCGCCCCGCGGGGGGCGGACATCGATGAGGCGTCGCTTATGATTTACAACGAACGGCGCGCCGGGATTGCGTCACGGCGCGGCGCGCGCGGTGTCTCGAGTTCAACCGCCCCAACCTGGGTTCGCCGGGTGCAATCTTGCGCGGGTCGGTCATCTGGAGTGCGGCTGTCCTCTGCCGCTTTCTTGGGAATCTGGTGCCGCCTGCCCGGCAGGCGTCCAAGGCAGCGGGACCCATGTCGCCCGCTGCCTTGTTCGGGGTCAGCGTGAGCCGATCGTCGCCCACCAAAGCGGCAGAGGGCTGCCGCACTCCAAATCATGGCGCCACGTCCTCCCCGGAAACTGGTCCCGGCGCCGTCTTCCCGAGATCCGATTCGTTCTTCTCACCGGAAGGGGAGAATCGTCTCAGACAATTCCAGGGCTCGGAGGGCCGGTGGAAGGTAGCCGGTGTGCGTCAGCCACCGGTCTACCAGCTTGTTACATCGAACGATTCTCGCAGCGCTTCTTTCGACTTTTTCACACTGGGGGATCAGCCCTCTTGCTAAAATTCGATCGAAGCTCTGAGGCGAAGCTCGGCGGGATCACATTTCCTCTGAAACACTGGGGCAACAAATTCTCCAACGCCAAGTCACAATCACACCATGTCGAATCGAGCGTGACCTGGTCCTGACTTCCTAGCACGCAAACTCCGTAGCTCCGGTGACCGCAAATACTCCATTGAGCCGACCGCGGGAGCCAAACAATCCTTTCGGAATTGTAGCGGGCGGAGTCCGCGAGCGAGCGGAGCGGATGCTCATTGATAACGTCCAAATAGTCGTCGCTTGAAATTGAGAGCGGGATTTCGGCCCAGTTATAGTAACCGAATTCTTTCTTATAGTAGTTAACCGGGTCGGGATCCAGGACGGCCATCAGGACAGAAGCATCGTTTGACTTTACGGCCATTTTTGTGATAACAGGCCAAAAATCGCTGCTCAGCGTCCAATCAAAATCCTCAAACGCGAAATATTTGAATCCCTGCTGAAAGACCTGCTTCGGTAATTTGGCGTCGATTAAGATCGATTTCTCCACTTCACGCTTAGACGCTTCGAAAACTTCGACGTCGCTGATATAGAAGCTACGAGACCCCATGGGATAGTTTCGGATAAAGCTGGGCCGAGATCGGAAGATGCGCTGGCGTGTCTACAATAGTAGGCGGCCGCAAGCCGGGGATTGATGACACCCGGTGGCGCTTGGATCGCAGTCTTCGTCGTCGGCAAACGCCTCGCGGGAAGCGTCGTAGGCAAGCAACGGAGCGTGAACGGGCGAGGGTAGACGGCGCCGATTCAACCCGAACGCAAGCGGGCCGACGGCGGAGGAGACGCGATACACGATGGGACTTTATGACATCGCCCCTTCCGATAGCCACTGTTATTGAGGGCGCGACGGCACATCACGCCCACGCCCACGCCTACGCCCTCCCATCCCGAACCCTCGCCCGTTGCGACCGCGCGTCGGCGCTTTTCGCGGGAACGCTGACGCTTTTTGCGGGAACGTTGCCGCTTTTTGCGGGAACGTTGCCGCTTTTTGCGGGAACGTTGGCGCTTTTTGCGACAACGTTGCCGCTTTTTGCGCGAACGTTGCCGCTTTTTGCGAGAACGTTGCAGCTTTTTGCGGGAACGTTGGCGCTTTTCGCGGGAACGCTGGCGCTTTTCGCGGGAACGCTGGCGCTTTTTGCGGGAACGTTGGCGCTTTTCGCGGGAACGTTGGCGCTTTTCGCGGGAACGCTGGCGCTTTTTGCGGGAACGTTGGCGCTTTTTGCGAGAACGTTGGCGCTTTTTGCGAGAACGTTGGCGCTATTTGCGGGAACGTTCCCGCTTTTTGTGAGAACGTTGGCGCTTTTTGTGAGAACGTTCGCGTTTTTGCGAGGACGTTCGCGCTTTCGCGAGGGCGTTGGCGCTTTTCCGAGGGCGTTGGCGTTTTTGCCCAAGGCTGCGGACGCTCTTTTTCCGCGCGTCAGTTGTCGGAGCGCCGAGAAAGGTAACGAAGGACCCGGTTCGCGTGATCGGACCAAGTCGTACCGGGCTGAATTCCGTGGAGCAGCTTCAGTACTTGGGCGTTTCGACCTCCCATCGCGGCAAGGTTAACTCTGCCGTCGGTTGCTTCATTGGACCCCGAAGGCTCCGGTTCCTCAGTGACCACGATTCCCTCGCTTGGGCCCGCCGCTTCTCCGGTGAAATAGTTTCGCGGCCAGCCAACAGATGGCACCCCACCAAATCGATCCGACAGTTACGTGCAATAATGCCACGAGAAGCGTCGCTAACAGGTAGGGGTCCCACGGACTCGTGCTTCCGCGAACAATCTCAAGCGTCTGATCCGCAACCGCAGAAAACCCAAGCGAAACAGGGTAGTCCATCACGAGCAAAGCGAAATAGGCAAGACTTGATTCCGCCGCGATCAAAGTTGGACATAGTAACAGCACCGCGACAACGGCGTGAATCAACGCTGCTAACGCAAATGGACCAAGCTTGTGGGTTGTTGTCATCTTATCGTTGGATAGGGCGGCCTCTGCAGGGCCGCGAACCTGCATCCAAACCTTCCTCTCTCGTATGCTTTATCGGCAAATTTTCACGATGAAGTTCCTCCGACGGTAAAACTGAACGACATTGCCGAGGATTTCTTCCCTCTTTGCGACCGTGAGCATCTCATCATGATGTGGCGGGAGCCACGACGCGATCGATGGAAAATCGACCAGGCGACCCGGTGGATCTATGAGGATATCAACATGAACACGACATGACCGTCCATCTTCAGCATAGATAATTTCGTCTCTTGAGATTTTGGAAATCGAAACCGTCTCATTGAAATACGTTCCGCGTAGCTTTCGTAGGATGGTCAGCCAATTCATTTTTTAACGATCGTTGGCCAATAGTTTTTCTCCATCGTCAATCCGAAAACTTCATCCTCGCCGCGGAGAGAGCCGATGCAGCTGGAGGTTGCAGCTACTCATCCTTCCATGGGCGGTAAAACGTGTATCCGGACGGCCGAAACAGTCGGGCGGTCATTCGGACGCGGTAGATGTTACTGACGCGCACCCTAGTCGGTTGTTCCCCGTCCGTCACCGCGATGGCGCGAAATTTTCGTGTTTTCCTCAGCTTCTGTTCTGCGACGTCGATAGCAGCTTGGGGTGACTTCGCGAAAACGTAGACGGTCGTGAGACAGCCCGCCAGTTCTTCGGTCTCGCTAAACTCCGATGTCATCCTGACTGGGGCGGCGATGAACGTGATCGCAAAGCGGGCTGTCAGCATATCTGTTCGGTAGGGAACTCGCGTGACACAATCAACTCGACACTGACTGCTATCGGTCGTGCATCCTTCGCACCCGCCGAAAGATCGAAGAAATCCAGAATGTTTCGCCTAGTCCTCCGCCGAGCCAGGGTGCTGAAGCGGACACGCGGAGTGCGCGAGAGAATATGCGCCTTGAATCCCTTCCCTCACTCCAGCCGCGTCAGCAACAGCCGGAGGCTGTTCAGCACCACGATCACGGTGCTGCCTTCGTGGGCGGCCACGCCCACGGCGAGCGGGATGGCGCCGAAGAGGCTCAGGATCACCATGCAGACGACCACGCCCAAGGCGATGGCGAGGTTCTGCCGGATGACGGACTTCGCCCTTCGGCTCAGATGGAGTGCGAGGAGGAAGTTCTCCAGTTTGTCGTTCATCAGGACGACTTCGGCCTGCTCCAGCGCGGCATCGGATCCGCGCGCGCCCATCGCGACCCCGACATCCGCGGCGGCCAGACAGGGCGCATCATTGACGCCGTCCCCGATCATCGCGACCACCCGGGTGCCATTCTGTTTCAGCTTCTCGATCTCGAGGACCTTGTCCTCCGGATGCAGTCCGGCGCGGACGGAGGCGAGGCCGACTTCCTGCGCGAGCTTCTCCGCCACCTCGCGGCGGTCGCCGGTCAGCATGACGGTCTCGATGCCATCCGCCGCGAGTTCCCGCAGCAAGGGCGCGGCCGCCGCTCGCGGATGATCGACATACAGCAAACGTCCGACGACTCCGCCCCCGCTCACCCAGACCGCCACGGCGTCGCCCGCGGCGGCGAGGCTCGTCTCGGCGATCTCCGGCGCGGCGAAGGAATGTCGGCCGATCTTCGCCTCCTGGCCGTCGATCAGGGCACGCAGTCCCTGCCCGGGTACCTGCTCGAAACGCTCGGGCTCGACCTCCGCGAGCGCCCGCTTGCGGCCCCATTTTTGCGTCGCGCGAGCCAGGGGATGATCGGAGAAGCGATCGAGATTGAAGGCGAGGCGCGCCACCGCGTCCTCGTGGCCAGGCGGGAACGACTCCACCCGCACGACCTGCAGATCGCCGTCCGTCAGCGTCCCGGTCTTGTCCATGGCCACCGCGGTCACATCGGCCAGGGCCTCGATCGCCGCACCGCCGCGAAAGAGGATGCCGCGACGCGCGCCCGCCGCGATCGCGGAAAGGATCGCCGAGGGAATCGAGAGCACGAGCGCGCAAGGCGAGGCGACAACCAGCAGCGTCATGGCCCGGTAAAACGCGCTGCTCGTGGCCGCGGTCGACGTGAACGCGGGAAGGTGAAAGACCAGCCACCAGACGAAGAACATCAACGCGCAAAGCGCGAGGACCGCGTACGTATAGCCGGTGCCGAACTTGTCCGTGAAGCGCTGGGAAGGGGCGCGCAGGCGCTGGGAATCCTGAATGAGCCGGATGATGCGCGCGAGCGCGCTCTCCGCGGCGGGACGCAGGACGACCCCGTCGAGCAATCCCGCGCCGTTCATCGTTCCGCCGAGGGCGACGTCCCCGATCCCCTTCTCGATCGGACGCGCCTCGCCCGTGAGATTCGACTCATCGCAGGTGCTCTCGCCGCGCGTGATCCGCAAATCCACCGGCACCTGCTGGTTGCCGGTCACGCGCACGGTCTGTCCCACTGCCAGAGCCTCGACCGCGACATCGTGCACGCTGCCATCGGACTCGACCACCGCCGCCGTCTTCGGCGCGCCGTGAACGAGCGCCCCGATTTCCTTCCGCGTGCGCCCTTCGGCATAATGCTCCATCGCGCCGGAGGCGGAGAAGAGAAAGAGCAGCAGCGCGCCCTCCGCGAACTCGCCCACCGCGGCGGCGCCGAGCGCGACCATGAGCATGAGAAAATGGACGTCGAGATTTCCTCCGCGAATCTTCGCCCACGCCTCCTCGGCGGCTTCCCACGCGCCGCAGAGATAGGCCACGAACCAGAGCGGCCCGAGTGCCCACCACGTCGCGCCCAGCTTTTGCGCGGCGAAGGCGCCGAGGCTGAAGACGAGACACCCCGCGGCCAGCTTCGCGAGAAACTTCCATTCATCCTCATCGTGCGCGTGGTCGTCGCCGAGAATCGGCGCGGGCTCGCGCGGGGAAAATTCCGGCAGCCCGAGGATGCGCTTTCGGCGCAGATGCGCGGAGGTCGGACAGGTCTGCTTTTCCACCACCACCCGATCGGCCTCGCGCGTGATCGTGACCCGGCCAAAATCGGTCGTGGGCGCCGCGACCGCACCACATGAGGGACATTTGCCATCCGGCCCGACGCCACACGTGGCGGGATCGATCCCGTGGGCGAGGACGCGCTCCACGCGCCGCGACGCCCGGTCGGAGTCGCCCAGGCTCGAAATCTGGACCGAATGCTCCCCGGGCCGGATCTCCACCGACCCGAGCGATGGCTCCTCGGCCACCACCCGGGCGACCTGCTGGGCCACGCAATCCAGCGCTGCTTCGTTCTGTTTCACCCGCCAATCTACGCCCCGCGAGGCCTGGCTTCGACCGGAAAGGCCAGGCGCGGCTCACTTTCATCTGAGATTCAATCGCGTTCCATCGCTTGCCGACCGCCCTTCTCCCCCTGAGGTTTCACCCATGTCGACCGGTCAAGGTTCCACGGGCAACGTGCTCGCCGCCATCTGCTCCATCTGCATCCCCGGCCTCGGCCAATTGGTGCAGGGACGCATTCTCGCCGCGCTGGTCCATTTCGTCCTCACGGCGGTGATTTGGTTCGTCTCATTCGGGCTGCTGGGGTGGGTCGGCCACGTGCTCTCGTGCATCGACGCAGCGCGCTGGAAGCCGTAAGCGACCCAGACGGCGCATTAATGAGCCCCCAGCCTTCCGCCCCGCCGACTTTGCAGACGAGCTCCTCCCATCCGCCGGGCGCGGCGCCGGGAACCCTGCCGACAACAACGGGTACCCCGGAGGTCCCGCCCGTCGTCGAGTTCATCGAGTACAACCGGGAGCACGTCGAGGCGCGCCGGGTGTCGGAGCTCGAGGAGGTCTTTCACTGCCGGGATAATGATCGCGTGAGCTGGATCAACATTGAGGGCCTCGGCGATGTACCGCTCTTCCGGCGGCTAGCGGAACATTTTCACCTGCACCCGCTCGCCCTCGAAGACGTCTTCCACACCAGCCAGCGCCCCAAGGTCGAGGACTACGCGGGCCATCTCTTCATCGTCACCCAGATGGTCTATGAGGACGGGAAAACCGGGACGCTCTGCGCCGAGCAGGTCAGCCTCTTCCTTTCGAAGGAGAATCTCATCTCCATCCAGGAGGAAGCCTTGCAGGACGTCTTCGAGCCGGTGCGCCAGCGCATCCTCGGGGGCAACGCGCAGATCCGATCCCAGGGTCCGGACTACCTCGCATACGCGCTGCTCGATTCCGTCATCGATCACTTTTTTCCCCTCCTCGAGGACGTGGGGGAGGCGCTCGAGGAACTGGAGGATGATCTGCTCGCCAAGCCCGGCAAGGATTGCCTCGCGCGCCTCCACACGATCAAACGCTCGCTCCTCCTGCTCCGCCGCTCGATCTGGCCGCAGCGGGAGCTGATCAACGCGCTGATGCGTGACGAATCCGGCATCATCCAGGAGGGGACAAAGCCGTACCTGCGCGATTGCTATGACCATCTCGTCCAGATCATGGACATCATCGAGAACTACCGGGAGATGGCGGCCAGCCTGATGGACATTTATCTCTCGGCCATCAGCATCCGCACCAACGACATCATGCGCGTGCTGACCGTCATCTCGTCGATCTTCATTCCGCTGACCTTCATCGCCGGTGTCTACGGGATGAATTTCGACAAGGACGCCGGCCCGCTCTCCATGCCGGAGCTGAGACATCCCTACGGCTACGTGGTCTGCTGGACCGTCATGCTCGCGATCGCTTTCATCCAGCTCTTCATTTTTTGGCGGAAGGGCTGGCTCCACAAGGATAACTGACCGGGCTCCCCTCGCATGCGCCGCGTTCTCCGTTGGTTGGTCCGGATTGTTCTCACGCTCCTCGTCATCGGCGCACTCGCGCTGGCGTGCGGTTGGTGGCTCCTGCGTCGCTCGCTCCCTGCGCTCGACGGTTCGGCCACGGTTCCGGGCCTCACGAAGCCGGTCGTCATCGAACGCGACGCGGCGGGCATCCCCACGGTGCGGGGCGAGGATTGGCCGGACATCTGCCGGGCGATCGGCTTTCTCCACGGTCAGGACCGCTTCTTCCAGATGGATGTGCTGCGCCGCCGCGCTGCCGGAGAACTGAGCGAAATCTTCGGCGCCGGCGCCCTGCCGCTGGATCGCGCCGTGCGCCTCCACCATTTCCGCGCGCTCGCGCGCCGGGTGCTCGAGCGCGAGCCCGCCGCCGGTCGCGCCGCGATCGTCGCTTACGCGGAAGGCGTCAACGCGGGCCTCGCCTCGCTGGGCGCAAAGCCGCCGGAATATTATCTGGTGGGAGGCACGCCGGTCCCGTGGGAGCCCGAGGATACCTTCGTCGCCGCGTACGCCATGGCGCTCGAACTCCAGGACTCGAGCGCGGAAATCACCCGCACCCGCACCGCGCTGCGCGAAGCGGTGGGCGCCGTCGTCGCGGACTTCTTCGCGCCCACCGAAACGCCGGAAGATGCCGCGCTCGACGGCACGAGCGCGCCGGCGCGCGCCATCCCAGCCGCACAGATCTTCGATGCGCGGGCGCTCCCGGCGGCGCCGAAGACGGCGCTCGTCGAGCCCGAGCCCGCGCTGCTGCCGGGCTCGAACAATTTCGCCCTCGCCGGCACCCGCACCGCCCACGGCGGCGCGATCGTGGCGAACGACATGCATCTCGGTCTGAGCGTGCCGAACACGTGGTACCGGCTGTCGATCGTCCTGCCCGATCGCCGCATCACCGGCGCCACCCTCCCCGGCGCGCCGGTCATGATCGTCGGGAGCAACGGACGGATCACCTGGGGCTTCACGAATTCCTACATCGCCACCTCGAGCATCGTGCCGTTGCCCGCCGACGCGCCGCTCACGAAATACCGCGAGATGATCCGAGTGAAAGGCGCCGAACCCGCCGAGTTGACGATCGAGACGTCGGCCAGCGGTCCCATCGTCGGTCGCGACCGCGAGGGCCATCCGCTCGCGCTCGTCTGGAGCTTCCATTCCCCCGAGGCCACGAACGGCCGGCTCGCGGACATGATCTGGGCCAACTCCGTCGGCGAGGCGATCGCCTGCGCCCACGGCGTGGGGATGCCGCCGCAGAATTTCGTGGTCGGCGATGCCGCCGGCAAGATCGCCTGGACGATCATCGGCCGCGTGCCGGACCGAAAAGGCGGATTCCTCGAGCGCACCCAAATCCCGGTGCAGCGCGGCGATCAACTCTGGACGGCCAACAATCGGGTCGTCGGCGGCCCCGCCCTCGCCCTCCTCGGCGATGGCGGCTATGAAGCGCCCGCCCGGGCCCGGCAGATCCGGGACGACCTCACGGCGTTGCCCGCCAAGGCCCGACCGGCCGACGTCCTCGGCGTCCAGCTCGATGACCGCGCGCTCTTCCTCGAACGCTGGCGTACGGTGCTCCTTGCGACCCTCACTCCCGAGGCCTGCGCCGCGCGACCCGAGCGGACCGAGCTGAGGAAGTTCGTCGAGAACTGGGGCGGCCGGGCGGCGATCGATTCCGTAGGTTACCGGGCGGTGCGCGCCTTTCGGTGGAGCGTCGCCACGCGCGTCTTCGAGCCCGTGGTGCGTCTCGCGACTCAGCGCTACGAAAAGGCGCGGCTCTTCCGGTTGCAGTTCGAGGTCCCGCTCTGGTCGCTGGTGCAGGCGAAACCGCTGCACTGGCTGCCGGCGAAACACCCTTCCTGGGACGCGCTGATGCTGGAGGCGGCGGACGAATTCCTCGACTCCGCCGTGAAGGACGCGAAACCGCTCGCGGCGATGACGTGGGGGGCGCGCAACACCATGCGGATCGAACACCCCATCGCCAGATTTCTGCCGCCGGCCCTGCGCGGCATCCTGAGCATGACCGCCGAGCCGCTGCCGGGCGACGGCGACATGCCCCGCGTCCAGGGTCCGACCTTCGGCGCCTCCGAGCGGATGGTCGTCGCCCCCGGCCGCGAGGAGGAAGGCATTTTCCACATGCCCGGCGGGGCAAGCGGACATTTCCTTTCCCCCTTCTTCCGCTCTGGCCACGAAGACTGGGCGACCGGCCGCGCGACCCCCTTCCTCCCCGGTCCGGCGAAATCGAAACTCACGCTCATCGTAAAATAGGTACGGCCAATCTCCCCCTGGTACGGATCCTGGTACGGCTGAGCTCCCGCTCGGCCCAAACTTCGCTCCAACGTCGGGGAGACGGTAGCCCCATTTCCGGACTGCGGCTGCCCTCTGCCGCTTTCGCGAGGGACATTCGCCCCGCGCTGACCCCGAGCAATGCCGGAAGCGACCTGTTTCCCGCTGCCTTGGCGATCTCGCTGCCATGCGGCGCCCCCACCCCAAAAAAGCGGCAGAGGGCTGCCGCACTCCAAATCACCGAGCCTTCCGCTTGACCGCGGCGTTTCAATCTCTCGTGATCCCGACAAGCACGACTGGTCGCCTTGGATCGCGACTGGTAATCCAATATCTGTTGGGCGACCCTCCTTCTATGAGCAAACCTCGCGTATTCTTGTTGGCGCTCTCGTTCTTACTTCTCGGCCTGTTCATCGGCGGCTGGGCCGTCGCCCGCGAGATGTCGCGCCAGGTTTCCGACTCGCATGTCGCCCAATGCGTCCGGGATTCTCAAATGATCGTGACCACCCTGAAAAAGCTTCGCGCCGAAGATCCTGCCTCTGCGATCCAGCTCCTCGAGACCAATCTTGATAGCGCTCTGTTTCTGCTTGGAACCCCAATCCCCGAGTCCCCACTGGATCCAATCCAGAGACGCGTTGTCCGGGAGGTCCGAGACTACCGGACAGCATACCCTCATCCGGCGAAGGGGCCATCGGCGGACGGGATCGCCAACGCTTTCAAGCTGGCAGACGAGCCGAGTTCGCGATAGCCACTCTACCCAAACTTCCCTTGGTACGGCTGAGCTCCCGCTCGGCCCAAACTTCGCTCCAACGTCGGGGAGACGGTAGCCCCATTTCCGGACTGCGGCTGCCCTCTGCCGCTTTCGCGAGGGACGTTCGCCCACGCTGACCCCGAGCAAGGCAGCGAACGACCTGCTTCCCGCTGCCTTGGCCATCGGGCTCCCCTGCGGCGCCCGATCCGAGGAAAGCGGCAGAGGGCTGCCGCACTCCAGATCACCGAAGCGCCGACGGGACCGAGGACTGCTCCAGGAAGGGTTGCCTTCCGGCTCCCGTTCCCGACTATCTGTCACAGTCTGCGGCTCGCGTCGCATCAACAGCGTTCTCCCCCTCAGAAATGGCTGATCCAGTCCCGAAGCCGCATGTCCTCGTCGTTGGTCTCGATCCTTATCGAGTGCCCGGACCTTGGGATCCGAAACCAGTGGCGGCGGCGATCCAGATCGGTCTGGCGGCGCTGGCCGACCGCGGCTTCCGCTCCGAGGCGTGCTTGGTGGGGCTCGACGGCAGCGACAACGTCCAGGCTTTGGTCACCGCCGCTCTCCAGGCCCGGTCATGGGACTGCGTCATCGTCGGTGGCGGAATTCGTGAGCCCGGGGATCAACTGGAGCTTTTTGAATCGATCATCAATCTGATCCGCCAACACGCTCCCCAAGCAGCGATCGGATTCAATCGCACCCCGGACGATTTAGCCGACGCCGCAGCCCGAAGTCTTCGATGCCACGTCCCTTCCCCATGAGCTTTGCGGAGTCCTGCGCCTGCGGTGCCTGATCGAGCCGTTCGGCCTTCTCATCCCATCCCCCATGAGCTACGTCTTAAGCATCCGCCGCGGAGACGATCATCGGCCGATCGTTTCGGCAGAGGTGATGGAGCTACTTGCCCACGATCCTTCGCTCCGAGAGGCAGAGAACAAAACCATCATCTGGACGTCTCCGACCACCGGTCAGACCCGTTACCTCAATCAAGCGTCTGACCATCTCTGGACAGACGACGTCAACGACGATCGCGATCTCCAGTTCTTGCAGAAGCTTCAATCCATCGCGAGGGCCTTGGAGGCACGACTATTCGGCGAGGAAGGAGAAGACCTGACCGAGTCGTTGAGCCCTTCGAGCGCACGGCCCGGTTGCGCGGCAGTCATCCTCCTCGCGGTTGGGCTCACCGCCCTTGCCCTCGCCGGGATGTGACTCGTTCCAGCCGGAGCAGTCGGGACGTCACCCAAACCTGAGCTGAGCGCGGTGTCCGAGGCAGATCGGACCGAGTGGAGCGCCCGCGACAAATGAACGACGGCGGCGACCGACCAAAACAAAACGGCGGATGCTCTCACGGGCGGTCAGATTCAGGCGTGGTGCTCCCGCTTTGACCCCATCCAATTCGCGCCCCTGAAGCTGCCGAGGCGAACTCGGGTCTTGCGTCGTTGCCACCGCTTCGGCAGAGAACGGTAATGCGGTTTCTTCGCCGGGCTCTCTTGGTCGCCATCGCACTCATGCTCGTGCAGAGCGCGCGGGCGAATGGCGGACCGATCGCGGAGGGCGTTCCTGCCAGTGGGAACGGCGCGCCCTCCCGCGGGAAAGAGCTGACGCCGGTGACGATCGAAGAAGAACAATTGGCCATCGATCTGCATCAGGAATTCGCCGCCGTGGAAGTGCGCTATCGCATGCGCAATCTAGGTCCGTCCGAGATCGCGCAGGACTTCTTTTTCCCGGTCGAACGCTGGCAGGATGACTTGCGCGGTTACCAAATCGAACTCGATGGCACCACCGTGGCGAGCGACGACCTCGCTCCGCCCAAGCCCCCGGGGAGAGAGGGCTTCGACGAACCGCCTATCCGCCACTGGAAGAAATCAGTCCTCGCGTTTGAAGCGGGGCAAGCGCGCGAAGTCCGGATCCGCTATCAATCACGTTATGCGGTAGGCGGATTCGAAGTCTCCGAGCATTCGCACCGGGAGGCCGAAACGTTTCGCTACCTACTCTCCCCGGCGGCGGGTTGGAAGGGGCCGATAAACCGGGGTCTAATCGTGGTGAACATCATGAAGCCCGAGATTGAATGGGTGGTAGTGACGAAGCCGGCGGGCCGTTTCCAGCGCACCTCGCCGACGCGCTTCGAGTGGGGGTTTGCCAATCTCAAGCCCGGGTTGGCCGACGATCTGGAGATCACCCTCCATCCGGCCTACGAGGGCGCGCCGGATCCCCAATTGCTGCGTTTCACCGACGGATACGAGCTCCACGCGGGTGGGCCGTGGTTTCTCATTCACCGGAGATTCTCCGCCCGCGCCAGCTCCACCCGCGAAGCGAGGGGCGAGGAATCGTTCGCTCCCGTGAATCTGGAAGAGCGCGGCACGGATAGCGGCACGCCGCCGCCGTGGATCCCGGGGAAAGGCGATGGCGTCGGCGAAAGCGTGACGCTCGCCGTGAGGCAACCGCGACCGCTCGACGGCGTACTTTTCGAGCCGGGTTACGATGTGGAAAAGGACCAGGCGCGCTGGTGGCGCTACAATCGTGTCGCCGAGGTGGAGCTGGTGCTGAACGAAAAACAAAAGATCCGCGTGACGATTCCGAACGAACGGTTTCGCAAGGCCTATCCGATCGTCGTGCGCGGGTTCCGCGAGCCGGTGCGCACCGTGAAATTCACCATCCTCGCGGTGCACCGCGGCACCGACGTTAACGAGACGCCGATCAGCGGCATCTGGCTTCGCGCCAAGCTGACGAAGAAGCCGCGGATCGGGCCGTCGCGATGAGCCGGCCGTGGTCTTTCTTTCCTCTCCAATGAACCAGCCGATGCAGATTCCCCACCTCCCGGCTCGACTCCTCCCGTGTCTGTCAGCGGGGCTGTTGATGCTCGCCCTGACTCCAGCAATCCTCGCGAACGGCGGCTCGTCCCAGAAGGGGATCGTCGAGGTGGGAAACGTCATGCCCGGAAAAGCGCGCGTCAGCACCAACGTGGCGCTCGAGGAAGAAGATCTGGAGATCGTGCTCCGCGATCGCACGGCGCACGTCGACGTGCGCTACCGCATGACCAACACCGGCGCCGCCACCACCCAGCCGTTCTTCTTTCCGGTCGAATCCTGGTCGGGCCCGCTCGAATACACGATCACCGCCGATGGAGAGGCGCTGGAGGCGGCGGATATCGAGGGGCCGGCGATTCACGGACCGCGGATCCTCGACGGCGAGGTCGACCCCTCGGCGCGGTCGAAGCGTTGGTGGAAACAGAGCTCGATCCCTTTCGCCGCCGGGCAGAGTCGGGAGGTGCGGATTCGGTTTGTCGCCGATTACTATGAGGAGGTCTCGGCGGTTTCCGACGACTTCGTCACCAACGGCAAGGCGTTTCAATACGCGGTCTCTCCGGCCGCCACCTGGAAGGGCTCCATCCGGAAAGGCCGGGTGCAGGTGCGGGTGGAGACGGTGCGCCCGGAAGACTGTGTCATCGAGCGCCCGGCGGGCCGATTCCAACCCACGGCGTCGAACGTCTTCGAGTGGAAGTTCACCGCGCTGAAACCCACGCTCGCCGATGACATCCGAATTCGCGTGACGCCGGCGGAGAGAGGCTACGGCGGCGGTTACTCGCCGGACGAGGACCACAGCATGTCCCGCCAGTACCGAATCATCGGCAAGCGCTACTTCCTCGATCACGCCGACTTCGTCGCCACCGCCAGCACTTCGCAGGATCCGGATTCCGGCGCGAAATCCGATGTCACGACGCTGGGCGGGCGAACCGAAGAACAGCTCTGGGTGGCGGGCGGAGACAAGGGAGGCGTCGGTGAATGGGTGCGTTTCGAAACGACGCGCCTGCTGCCGCTGGACGCGATTCTGGTCCGGGGCGGATTTGGCGAGAATCCCGAGGAATGGCGCCGCTTCCCGCGCCTCGCCTCGCTGCATGTAGTCCTGAATGATGAGTTCGAGTTCGACGTGAAACTCCCCGATTCCACTTACGACGAGCGCTGGCCGGATTTCCCGATTGTGGTGCGGGGTTACACCAAGCCCGTCCGAACCGTGAAGTTGGTGGTGACGGGCATTCATCCGGGCAGCGCTCCCCTCAATGCGTGCATCTCCTCGGTGCGCTTCTCGGCCAAGCTGGCCAAAATGCCGAAGATCCGGCCGGCCCGATGAAGTGGCGGTCTCTCGCTGCTGCCCTTTTCCTCACGCTCCTCGGCGCGACGGTCGTCGGCGCGTCATCGCTCTCGCTGCAAATCTATTTAGAGGACAATCACGCCGGATCCTTCCACTGGCTGGCGCAGAATCTGGATCTGGAGGAGGCGCACACGCTGGTGCATTTCGACGCGCATTCGGATGCGTCGGCCATCTTCGACTCCGATGGGGTGCGCGAGAAAATCCGGCGGGTCGCCTCGCGCGAGGCGCGGGCGGAACTGCTGGAGGAGTGGCGGCGGGACGGTGTAGTACAGTGCTTCGATTGGATCGAGCCGCTCCTGCCGCGGCCGTTTGAGCGGGTGATCTGGGTTCCGGGGGAGGCGACGCCACCGGGGCGAGCCCGCGGGATGGAGCGGCTGGCGGTGGAATACCTCGATGGCCACCTCGAGGCGGCGCCCCGGGCGAGCGGGTCGATGAAGGGGCGCTATGTCGTGCGGGACCTGCGCGAGCTGGAGCGCACGTTTGTCGAGGGCCCGCCGTTGGTGGTCTCGATCGATCTCGACTCCTTCGCGGGACTGCCAGCAACCGCGGCGACCGCCCGGTTCGAGCGCATGTGGAAGTGGACGAGCGAGCGTCGGAATCTGCGCGCGGTCACCATCGCCATTTCCCGCCCGTTCCTCCGCGATGACGCCGAGGCACATCGACTGGTGGAAATGGTGCTGCGCGCGGCGCTTTCGCTCCCCACCGCGCGGCTGCAATTCGAGCCATATCGCTCGGTCGGAAAGGACCGCTCCGCGCTTGCGCAGCGCTTGCGCGCGGCGGGGCGTCCAGTGCCGGCGTATGATCTAGCCGGCGCACCGGAGTCGCTCCGGGCCTTGCTCCTCTCCGCCCGCGATCGGCTGCGGACGGCGTTCGAGGTCCCGCGGCTCGCGGCGCAACTGGAGCAGTGGAGCAGGGAAGCCGCCCGCCTGCGCGTGATCGTCCGCGGTCACGACCCCTCGGCCGATGGGATCTGGCGCGTCCCCGCCGACACCCCCTGCGCGATCGAACTCGCCGCCGAGCCCTGGTTCGAGCAGCCAGGGAGCATCGAATGGTTTGCCGAAGTACCGGTCCACCCCAGCTGCAACCTGATGGCGAGCGATCGTGAGTTTATCGGTTTTGCCGCGGACGCACCGCCGCGACCGCGCTGGAGGCGGGAGCGACTGGAGTCGCGCGGCCCGGAGCTTTCATCGACCGCGCTGCGCCGCCATCTGGATGAGACCACAGGCTGCGGGGCTGTGCGGGTGATGGCTCGCGCGCAGCTCGGCGCCTGCCTCCGGGAAACGCCGCCGATCGAACTTCGCTTCAGTCGGGGCAGCGGATTTCGGGCGGCGGTGCTGGAGCAGTTTCGTCTCCCGTATTTGCTGGGCAGCGGACTCCTGACAGACGACTCCGCCAGCGGGCCTGAAACGGGTTGGGGGGCGGATTGCGCGAACTTCGTCGTGGCCGCCTTTCGCCGCACGGGGCACCGCATTCCGTGGAGTGATCCGCGGCAATTGCGGAGCCATCTGTTCGCGCTTGCCACGCAGACCACGCCCGGCGCGGTGCGGTTCACCCCGGAGGATCTGGAGGCTGGCATCGTCGTTCATCTGGGCACTCACGCCGCGGCGCTGATCGAGGATCGGCCGCCGCTCGGCGTGCTCGATGCGAACGACTTGGTGGCGCATCAGCTGGAGGGTTTCCCCGAACTGGTCCCGTTGGGGCAGTTCCTGCGGGCCCGGAAGCAGGAGCGCTTCGATGTGCTCTGCGCGCCACGCGCCGAGGTGAACCCGCTCGCCGTCATTGGCGGCGACGTCATGCTGGGTCGGTCGATCGGGGTAGCGATTGAGGCTGGGCTTGATCCCCTCGCTGGCATCGCGCCCCTGCTTCGCGCCGCGCCGCTCGTCGTGGCCAATCTCGAATGTGTGCTCGGCTCCGGCGGCGAAGCCCGGCCCGACCGTCGGTATGCGTTGCGGGCGCCCGCCTCGGCGGCGACAGCGCTTCGGGCAGCGGGATTCCACGCGATGGGTCTCGCGAACAACCACAGCGATGACTTCGGCGCCGACGGGCAGGCGGTCACCCTGGCGGCACTGAAGGCGGCGGGTTTGGGGGCGATTGGCACGGCCGCTGGCGGAAGCTACGCCGACCCGCAGGGACGCATCGCGGTGATCGCGCTCAATGCCGTTCCCGCCGAACCGGACGCGGCGCCGGGAATGGACGGTTTACTCGATGCGCGCGACCGCCCCGCGGTGCTGGCGGCGATTCAAGGCGCGCGGGCGCGGGCGCCGCAGATCATCGCCCTCGTGCATTGGGGCGAGGAAAACACCGCGCGAGTCACCGATGAACAGCGCGAACTCACCCGCTGGCTGATTCTCGAAGGAGGCGTGGATGCGATCGTCGGCGCGCATCCCCACTGCCTGCAACCGGTCGATTTCCTCGCCGGGCGACCGGTCATCTACTCGCTGGGGAACCTGGTTTTAGATGGGGCTCCGTCCGTGCCGCACTGGAACCGCGGAGCGCTGGCGGCCTTTCACCGGGCAGGCGGACAGACGCTGCTGCCCCGGCTGATCCCGGTGCAACTCGACGCCCGCGGATTTCCCGAACCCGTGGTCCGCCGACGAGGACATGACGGATGGGCCGCTTGGAATTCTGGCGAGTGAACCTACTCGCCGCCTTCCCCGCGGTCCTTCTTCTTGAAGACATCCTTGAAGAGCTGCCCGGCGCCGCTCGCCGCCTCGCGGACGCGTTTGCCGATCTCCTCGAAGGATTCCTTCACGGCCTCCCGCGAGGATTCCCAGTCGGCTTTGTAGGACTCACCGGCCTCTTTCACGTCGCCGCCGAGATCCGAGGCTTCCGGCCGGCCGGTGGGGTATTCGCCCGCCAGAATCTTCCGGTAGTCGTCGCCTTGCGCCCAGGCGTGCAGTTCCTGGACGCGGAGCACGGCGAATGGATGCGTCTCGTTCAGCAGATTCAAGACTTTGAACGCGCGGTCCATGAGGTGATCCGCCGCGGCGTATTCCGCGGCCTGCGCGCGGAATTCCTCGAGGTCCATCTGGGAAAGATCCGTTCCGCCCGCGAGCCGCATGAGCGTGCGCTGGGAGACCTCGAGCGACTGCGTGCTGAGGAGTCCGGCCCGGTCGGCGGAGAGTTCGCTCTTCCGATCCCACTCCCGGAGAGCGAGGATTAGACCGGTAAGCGCCAGACCCGAAAGCGGCACGGAGAGGGCAAAGACCGAGACGCGAAGCAGCAGCGCCAGGAGGGTTTTGTAGAGGACATGCCCGGAAAGAATGTGGCCGAGTTCGTGGCCGTAGATGCCGGCGAGTTCCTCGTCGTCGCCGGTCGATTCCACGAGCGAGCTGTGCAGCACGATGAACGGCCGCTTCCAGCCGACGGCACCCGCGTTCAGGAAGGGCGATTGCGCCACAAAGATATCGGGGGCCTCGTTCGCGGGCACGCCGAAGATCTCATTTACCTGCTGCGCGATCGCGTGCACCCGCGGAAACTGGCGCGGCGTGACGCGCACGGCCGAGGCGAGATGCATGAGCCGGAGCGATCGCTCCATCGTCTCGCCGAGGAGCACGCGCACCGCGATGTCCAGCCCCGGGACGCGCCGCAGGGTATTTAGCGCGGCCCGATCGGCCGGATGTTCCCACGCGCGGGGCGAGATGTGGGCGAAGATTTTTTTGGCGGGAATGATGGAGTGGTCCATGGAGCGGGAGGAGAGCGTGCAGAACGTTGGTCGCGCCTGGGGCACGTTCCGTTCAACAGGGGACCGGTTTTTTCGACGGTGGGCGAGTCGAAATGGCTTCGTCCTCCATCTTCGCCGCGCAGTTCCCGTTGCGCCCGGGACGAGGCCCCGCGTAGTATAATCTGATGGAACGTCGGAACCCGTTTGCCGGACGGAACCCGCTCTTCCTCGGCGCGGTCTGCGCGGCGCTCGGCATCGGACTCGCGGAATGGACGCGCTTGCCGGTTCTTCCGGCGGAAGCGATCTATCTCGCGACGCTCGCCAGTTTTTTCTGGGTGCGACGCGACTGGGCCGTCTGGCTCCAACTCGTGGCCGCCTTCGTGGTGCTCCACGCAATCGCGCTGCGACCGGAGTGCGCGGATGCGCTGCGGGAGAAGGTCAGCGCGAAAGGACGGCTCATTCGCGCGACCGGCGTCATCATCGACGAGCCCAAGTCCAAGGAGGATTCGCGCTTCTTCCGGTTCCCCGTCCAGCTCGAGTCCGTCCGCCTGAATGACGTGACTTTTCCCTGCGACATCGTGGTGAACGTCGCCTGGCCGGACGAATCGCCGCGCTACGGCGATCGGATCGAGGTGCTCGGCTTCGCGCGCAACGTCCTGCCGGCGCGAAATCCCGGTCAATTCGACTACGCCGCGTATCTCCGCCGGAAGGGGATTCTCACGGAAATCTGGCTGCGGGAGGCCCAGGACGGAAAGGTGCTCTCCTCCGGCGGCGGGAACGCGCTCGTAGAGAGGTCGCAGCGTTTCCGCAAATGGACGCACGACATGCTGACCCTGGATCTCGAGGCGGATCCGCAGGTGGCCGCGGTCATCGCTAGCATGGTGCTGGGCACCGCCGACGAGGCCGCGGACCAGCTGGCGGAAGCCTTTCGCTCGACCGGCACGTTCCATCTTTTTGCGGTCAGCGGCTTCAACGTCGCGATCCTCGCTCTGATCGTCCAGTGGATGCTCCAGCCCTTCGGCCTGCACCGCGGCAGCATGTCGCCGGTGGTCATCATCCCCATCCTCGTCTTCTACGCGCTCGTCACGGGACTCGGCGCCTCAAGCGTGCGCGCCACCTTGATGGCGGCGGTGCTCCTAGCGGCCGCCTGGAGTGACCGCCCCGCCCGCATCGTCAATACGCTCGGCGCCTCTGGGCTGCTGATTCTGGCGTGGGACACGCAGCAGATGTTCCAGGCGGGTTTCCAGCTTTCGTTTCTCGTCGTGCTGGCGCTCCTCGTCTTCGCCGAGCCGGTGCACGGATTTTTGAAACGCTTCGGCGCCCCCGATCCGTTCATTCCGCCGGTCCTCCTTCCGCGCTGGCGTCAGTGGCTCGATCGGCGCCGGATCGAGGTGCTCGGACTCTTTGCGGCATCGTTTGCTGCTTCGCTCGGCTCGACGCCGCTGATGCTCTACCACTTTCACTCGATCACTCCGGTGGGTCTGATCGCGAACATCGTCGCCGTGCCGCTGGCGACGGTGATCCTCGGCCTCGGCATTCTTTCGCTGCTCGGCGGGGCGATCTCCAGCAGCTGGGCCGTCCTGATCAACAATGCCAACTGGGGACTGACGAAAGTGTTGCTCGTGAGCATCGACTTCTTCGCCGCGATTCCCGGGGGATCATTTCACGCCACCCTGCCGGAGTGGCGGGCGCCGCCAGCCGAGATCGTCGTCTACGACCTCGAGAAGTCCTCGCTCCTGTTGCTCCGCGCCGGCCGCGAAACGTGGCTGCTCGGAGCGGGCCACTCCAGCGAGTTCGAGCGGCAGACGCGCTCGTTCCTCTTCGCGCGCGGACTGGACCGGATCACCGGTCTGGTCGCCACCGCGCCCTCCAGCGCCCACCTCGGCGCGGCCGACGATCTGGTGGAACAATTCCGGCCTCCCGCGGTCTTTGATTCGCCGCTGCCGGCGCGCTCGCCGTACCGGCGCGCGCTGGACGAGACACTTGAGGATCTGAAGCAGGCGAAGCGCATCGTCGCGCGAGGTGACGTCCTTTCCCTCCCGACGGGGGCCACGCTGCGCGTCCTCTATCCGCCGGCCGATCTCGTCCGGACGCGGGCCGACGACAAGGCATTCGTGCTGCAGCTCGAAACCGCCGCCGGACAGCGGGTGCTTTTTCTCACCGATGCGGGCGAGAGCACCGAGCGGTGGCTGCTCGAACACGGGCCGCTGGCGACCAGTGACGTTCTGGTCTTTGGCGAACACTCGAAGGAGACGAGCGGCACGCCCGGCCTGCTCCGCGCCGTGCAGCCGCGACTCATCGTGCGACACGAGCGGAACCGAACTTTCCGTCCGTCGCGCGACGAGGACGACGGCGGTCGCCCGCGCTTTCGCCCGCCCGCGGAGGCGATCTACCTGCGAACGGAGAACGAGGGAGCGGTGACGATCCGGCTCGCGGCGGATGCGATCAGCGCCCGCGGCTTCCTCAGTGGGCGGGAGGTGCGGGTCGAAACGGCTCGAGCCGGTTCAGATGCTCGCGAAACGACTCCGCCACGACCTCACTAAACTCCTGCACGGTCCAGGATCGCTGCATCTCGGACTCGAGCGAAGTCATCTGCACTTCCGCGAGGCCGCACGGGGTGATGTCGGAGAAGGGCGGCAGCGCCTCCCGGGTCACGTTGAGGGCAAAGCCGTGAAAGCTGGCCCAGCGGCGCACGCCGACTCCGATGGACGCGATCTTCCGATCCTCGATCCACACGCCCGTGAAGCCCTGGCGTCGGGCGCCGGCGAGTCCGGTTTCCCCGAGCGTCAGGATGAGCAGCTCCTCAAGGGTGCGAAGATGGAGGTGCAGATCACGGCCCCGGAGATTCAGGTCCAAGATGGGGTAGCCCACCAACTGGCCAGGACCGTGATAAGTCGCCTGCCCGCCGCGGCCGATGGTGAAGAGCGGGGCGCGGAGCCGGGCGGGATCGAAAATGGAGGACCGATCGGGCGTGCGCCCGATCGTGAAAACTGGGGCGTGCTCCAGGAGAAGAAGTCGCTCGGGGGCGGAGGTCGGATGCGCCAGCAAATCCCCGACGCACTCCTCCTGCCGCTGCAGGCCCCTGGCGAAGTCGACGCCATGCCCGACCCACTCGATGACGAGGTCCCGCACGGGCTACCAGCCTCCACTTTCTCCTGCGCTCTTCGCCGCCGCGAGCGCGGTCTGGACCGCCGCCACAGCCGCCGGGATGAGCGAGAGCGGAAGGCGCACCCAATCGCTCGCGAGAAAACCGTCGCGCGGTCCGAAGCGCACAAGAAACCAGGCGAGCAGCGGCGTGGCGACCAGGAGGAGCGCGGGCCCGAGCCCGAGCTCGGAGTAAAACCGCGCATTGATCAGGACCGAGAGAAGCGCCAGCGAGGCGAGCGGCGCGACGATCCCGTAGACGCCGGCATTCGGCCGCCACCAGGAGACGAGGACGAGCGGACCGACGACCGCGGCGAAAATGCCGCAGGTGAGCCCGAGCGTGGCGCTCCCGGAGGACGCCACCGCGACCGCGGCGAGCGAGAGCAGCGTCGTGACCCAGATCATGCCGGTCGGGCGGCTCGAGGCATTGATGACGCGGGCGACCATGGTCCAACCGATCGCGCCGAGGGCGAGGAGCAGCACCGTGATCCAGACCGACTCAAGCGGCTTCCACGATTTCCAGAGCGGACTGATCTGCGCGAGCGTGAGACCGCTGACGAGGATGACGATGAGAATGAACCGGGCGCCGCCCTCCCGCATGAACGCGAAGAGCAGCGCGGCGAAGGTCGCGGCGACGGGAACGTAGAGAAGCCAGTGGGTGGATTCCCGCGGGAGCCACGGCATCTCATGCGGCCACCGGGAGAAAAGAAACGCCCAGCCCGTCCAAAACGCGATGGTCATCCCGAGGCCGGCGCGAAACGACGCCGCGGGCGCATCCTCGCGGGTGGGACCCGCCGAGACGAAGGAGGTCACCGTCGCAAGCAGCGCGGGAAGCGCGATGCTGAGCACGAGGCTCTTGATGAACGGATCCATGGGGACTTGTCGCACGGGGCGACTCGGCGTGTCGATGCAAATACGGCCCCGGCGCCACGAGGGACGCCGGGGCCGGAAAAGGGGTTGGAATCGCTTATTTCTTGCCGGCTTCGACACTGACGAGCAGCTCGACCTCGTCGCTCAAAGCGCCCGGGCCGAAGGTCACGCCAAAGTCCGAGCGCTTCACCTTGAAGCTGCAATCGCCGCCAGCGATGGCGTCGCCCTTCGGCGACTTGCCGATGCCCACGACCTTGAAGGTCGTCGTCACCGACTTGGTCACGCCGCGGACGGTCAGATCACCGGTGATGTCGTATTCCTTGTCGCCCTTCTTCGCGACCGTCGTGCTCTTGAAGGTGATGGTGCCAAATTGCTTCGCGTTGAGGAAGTCCGGGCTCTTGAGGTGCTGGTCGCGCTTTTCATTCGCGGAGTCCACGCTCTCGGCCTGGACTTCGATCATCACGGAACTCTTCGAGGGATCGGCGTCATTGAAGGTCACCTTCCCGGTCGTCTTGTTGAAACGAATCCAGGCGGTGCTCACTCCGGCATGCGTCGCCTTCGCGAACACGATGGAGTGAACGGGGTCGATCTCATAGGTGGACTCCTCGGCGGAGACGGCGGCCGCTCCGAGCAGGAGGAGCGAGGAAACGAGGGCGAGAGTGGGTTTCAGCATAAGGATGGTTTCTGGCGGGATTGGATTCGGTTTCGAGCGGTCCGCATCAACGGAACCGTAACAATGGTGGTTACATTCCTGCCGCCGTCCGAAGTGTCAAATGCGCTCCCGCGGCGCGAGCAACCGGGCGCCGCCTTGCGCCTGCCGGAGATGGGTGAGCCCGATCGCGAGGGCATCCGCCGCATCCGCGCCCGGAGTCTCAGTGAGTCCCAGGAGCGCCCGCACCATGAAGGCGACCTGCTCCTTCTGGGCCCCGCCGCGTCCGACGACGCTCTGCTTCACGAGCCGCGGCGCGTATTCGTAGATGGCGAGGCCGCGCTCGGCGGCGGCAATCATGGAGGCGCCGCGGGCAGCTCCGAGGGTGATCGCGGTCTTGTAGCTTTGGACAAAGATCACGCCCTCGATCGCACAGCATTCCGGGGCGTGCGCCTCGATCAGTTCCAGCACCCGGCGCCGGATCGCCACGAGGCAGCCCGACTGGAGGAGATCGGTCGGATTCTTGATCACGCCGTATACAAGCGCGCGGGCCTCGTCCGCGCGCGCGCCGGATTCCAGAACGGCGTAGCCGGTGCCACGCAGCGAGGGATCGATGGCGAGAACGCGCATGGAACCGCATCGCCCGGGAGGCCGGGGATTCAACTGCGAATCAGACGAGCGCGACGTTGCGGGCTTGAATCCAGCCGATTCCGCGCGAAGCCCGGGGATGAGCACGAGCATTGCCACGCGCACGGGCGACGATGGAACCACCTCCCTGGTCTTCGGGCAGCGGGTACCGAAGTGCCATCCGCGGATCGAAGCGGTCGGACGATTCGACGAGCTGAATGTCGCGCTCGGTCTCGCGAAGTCGGCCCCCGGGAATGATCCGCTGATCGCGTCCCTCGAAGCGATCCAGCGCGACCTGGTCAACTTGATGGGCGAACTGGCCGCCGACGACGGTGATCAGGACCGCTATGCGGCTTCGCGGTTCGGACGCATCACCGAGGCCGAGCTCACGCGCATCGACGCCGAAATCGCGCAGCTCGAGGCCACGCCCATTCGCTTCGAGGGGTGGGCGACGCCGGGCAGCACCCCTGCAGCGGCGGCCCTCGATCAGGCGCGGGTCACCGCCCGCCGGGGCGAACGTCACCTCGTCTGGATGCGCGAGCAGGGCGTGCCGCTTCGTCCGCTGCTCCTCCAGTTCGTCAACCGCACCTCTGACCTTCTCTGGCTGCTCGCGAGGAAGGCGGAGAAGTGAGGAAGCCAGATCCCGGATCTCAGATTTCAGATCGCTTCAGTTCGTCCACTTCTTCAGCCAGGCCTCGACGGCAGCGTGCCACTGCAGGCTGTTCTGCGGTTTGAGGACCCAGTGGTTCTCATCCGGGAAATAAAGGAACTCGCTGGGAATCCCGCGGCGCTGGAGCGCGCTGAAAGCGCCGAGGCCGTGCTCGAGCGGACAGCGGAAGTCGAGCCCGCCCTGAATCACGAGCATCGGAGTCTTCCACTTGGCGACGTGGTTGATCGGGTTGAATCGCTCGTAGTTCGCCGGCTTCTCGTATTGGGTGCCGCTGTTTTCCCACTCGTCGAACCACAACTCATCGGTGGCGTAGGCCATGAGTCGGTTGTCGAAGACCCCGTCATGGGAGACGAGGCACTTCCACGGCTCACCCCAGTTTCCGGCGATCCAATCGATCATGTATCCGCCAAAACTTGCGCCGAGAGCCGCGGCCCGGTTCGCATCGAGAAAATCGTACTTCGCCAGCGCGAACGCCCAGCCTTTCTTCAGGTCCTCGAGCGGTTTGCCGCCCCAGTCGCCGCTGATCGAATCGGTGAACTTCTGCCCGTAGCCCGTCGAACCGTGGAAGTCGATGAACACGACCGCGAAGCCGGCCCCCGCGTAGGTCTGCGGATTCCAGCGGTAATGAAACTCGTTTCCCATGCTCCCCTGCGGCCCGCCATGGACGATCATGGCGACCGGATACTTCTTCCCCGCGACGAACCCGGCCGGTTTCATCACGTATCCGAAGATCGTCTCGTCATTCGCGCCCTTGAAGCTGAACTGCTCGTATTCGCCGAACGTGATTCGCGCGAGCGCCTCGGCGTTGTGGCGGGTCAGTGGCGTGGGATTTCCGCCCGCGAAGGCGACGTGGAAGAGCTGCGCCGGGCCACCGAGGGTGGCGCGCGACGCGACGATCCCATCCGGACCGACGCTGAATCCTTCGGTCCCACCTTGATCAGTCAGAGCCTTGACCACGCCCGTCGCGACATCGATCGCGAAGATCCGGTTTTGGCCCAGATCGTCCGCGTTCGTGAAAAGAGTGCGTCCATCCGCGGAGAGCTTGAGCGCCGAGGCGGAACGATCCCAGGCGGGAGCCACCTCGCGTTTCTTCCCGTTCGCGAGATCCAACTCCATGATGCCGAAGCGATCCGCCTCGAAGCCGGGCCGCTTCATCGCGAGGTAATAAAGCTTCTTCCCGTCGCGCGACGCGAGCGGATACCCGTCCCACGCCGCGTTGTCCGCGGTCAGATTCTTCGGCGGCGCACTCGCATCCGTGGGCGCGGAGTAGATGTCGAAGTTCGTCGACCAGGCCTCGGTCCGGCCGGCGATGCGCGCGTTGAAGTAGAGGGTCTTTCCATCCGGGGAGAAGCCGAACTCAGTGTCGTCGCCGAAGGGCTTCGAGGGGACGTCGCCGTCGATCCCCCTCGTCACCCAGGCGGGTTCGCCGGTCGCGATCCCGTCCGCGCCGAGCGCGAGCGCAAAAACTTGCGCGCGCGCGCCATTCACCCACGTGTCCCAGTGCCGGACGAACAGCTTGTCGAAGCTTTGTCCGCTCGCCTTCGGCTTCGCCTTTTCCTCCAGCCGCTTCTTTGAATCAGCCAGCGTCACGCACTCAGGAAAAACTTCGAGCACGACCGCGATTCGCTGGCCGTCAGGCGAGAGGACGAATCCGCCGACGTCGAGCGGGAGCTTCGTGACCGGCACCGCTTCGCCGCCCTCGAGCGGCAGGCGCCAGACCTGGGCGGAACCCGAGCGGGCGGAAAGGAAATAGATCGCCTTACCATCCGCCGACCAGCGCGGCGACGACGCATCGCCCGACGGCGCCGTCAGCGCGCGCGGCGCCGCCCCGGGCGTCTTGAGATCGAGGAGCCAGAGGCTGGTCGTTCCCTTGTTGGCCTCGAGATCGGTGCGCCGGAGTTGATAGACGGCGAAGCGTCCATCCGGCGAAACTCGCGGATCCGAGACGCGATCGAGGAGAACGAGATCGCGCGGCGTAAACGGCTTTTTCTCGGCCGGCGAGTCCGCCGCAGTCAGCGAAGCCGCGAGAAGGGCGAAGGCGGGAACGAGCAGGCGGGGGAGGCGCATGGAGAAGGAAGCCTAGCCGGAACCAGACGGATGGGAAGGAAGCGACTTTCCTGGCGGGCCCTACCGCGCCGCCAGAAAAGACGCGATGTCCTCAGCCAGGCGTGGGCTGATCCCTTCGACTTCCGCGATCTCGCTGGCGCCGGCTTTCCGCAGCCGGGCGATGGACCCGAACGCCTGGAGCAGCAGCCGCTTCCGATTTTCGCTCACCCCGGGGCAGTCATCGAGCACGCTCTCGGCCACCCGCTTCTTCATGAGAAGCTGGTGGAAGCCGTTCGCAAAACGGTGCGCTTCATCCCGAATCCGCTGCAGCAGCCGGAGCGCACCGGAATCCTGCGACAACCGAAGAGGCAGCGGATGGGCCGGGCGATAAATCTCTTCAAATTCCTTGGCGAGCCCAATGATCGGCAACTCCTGCAGACCCAGGCGCTGAAGCTCCTTGCAGGCGGCCCCGAGTTGACCTTTGCCGCCATCGACGATCACGAGATCGGGGAGACGCACATACGTCATGGCCCGCGGCAGGGGCTCCTCGTTCGCATCCAACTCCTCGACCTCCTCCGGTTCAGCGTCCGCGTCGGCCGCCTCTGTCATCTCCTGCGCGAGCTGCCGCTCCAGGCGGCGGGCCGCTTCGAGGGGACTCTCCTGCGTCACTTCCGCGAGCTCGGGCGCGAGGGCGCGGGTCTCGAGCAGGATACGGGAGTAGCGGCGGCGCACCACCTCCGCCATGCTCGCGAAGTCGTTCTGGCCGGCGACCGTCTTGATGCGGTAACGCCGGTAGCCGGACTTGTCCGGCACCCCGCCGCGAAAACGCACCATGCTCGCCACGATGTGCGTGGTGGAGATGTTCGAGATGTCGAAGCACTCCATCACCTCGGGCGGGGCGGCGAGATCGAGTGCGAGATGCAAAGCCTTCACGTCGTCCGCCGGATCGATCGCCCCCTGCAGCGGCGCCATGCGGGTGAAGCGCCGCGTTGGCGCGGTCGTGCGCTTCAGGTCTTCCACCATGTCCCGCAGCTCGGCGGCGCGCTCGAAATCCATTTTCTTGGCGGCGGCCTGCATTTCCGCCTCGAGCGCGTCCACCATCTCGCGCGAGCCGCCCTCCAGAAAGGCACAGGCCGCGTCCACGCGCTCGCGGTAGCCAGCGACATCGATCTTCCCGATGCACGGCGCGGAACAGTTTTTGATGATGGCGTTGTGGCAATGCTTGTAGTCGGCCTCGCCCGGCTCGATCGGGCGGCAGGCGCGGATGCCGAACTTTTTTCGCATCATCTCGAGCGTGGTCCGCAACGCCCCCGAGTGGGCAAACGGACCGAAGTAGCGGGCGTTGTCGTCCTTCTTCATCCGCGTGAGCGCAAAGCGGGGGAAGGGATCGGCGAGCGTGATCTTGGCGAGCAGGAACCGCTTGTCGTCGCGGAACATGATGTTGTAGCGCGGGCGGTATTCCTTGATCAGCCGCCCCTCGAGCAGAAGCGCCTCGGGTTCGGTCCGGACGACGTGCCATTCGTAGTCCCAGACGCTGTCGAGCAGCGCGCGCGTCTTGAGCGTGGCGCGGGCCTGGGCGGAGGGCAAAAAGTAGTTACTGAGCCGCTTCCGCAGGTCGCGAGCTTTCCCGACATAGAGAATCCGATTCAAGCGGTCACGCATCACGTACACCCCCGGCTTGTGAGGGGCGTCGTTCAACTTTGCCCGCAGGTCGGGCTTCTCTTTCGGCAGTGGCTGCTCCATAAATAGACGCATTCCCCGCGGAACGCCCGACAGTCAGAGTGTCCGCCCCCGGCCCGCATTGCGCAAACCCCCTCCATGTCCGTCAGGCTGCTGCTGCTGGTTTTTCTCATGCTTCTCCGCGTCCTCTCCGCGTCCGCCGAACCAGATGGCGCCGAGATCGTCCGCCGCTCGGCGCTGCGGGACGATGCGCTCCGGCGCGACCGCCAGCGCTACGAATGCGATGTGGAGGTCCGGACGGAGGAACTCGATGCCCAAGGCGGCGTGACGTCCTCGAAGACGAAGCATCTGACGATTCGGCCGTCACGAGACCTCTCGCTGGCGGGTGAAATCCCAACGAAGGGACGGGCCGCGGAGGAGAAGGAAACTCTCGATGCGAAGAAATTCATGGTCGTGATGGACATGCAGAAACTCGCCCCGCGGTTCGTGATGTCGCGCGAGGGCGATGACGAAATCCTCGGCCGGTCCTGCTATGTCGTGCGCTACCGCCCGCGCTCGGGCCAGTCGTACGATAACCGGGAGGAAAAGATCATGAACCAGCTGACGGGCCGCTTCTGGATCACGAAGGACGACTTCTCCATCGTCCAGAGCGAAGGCTCCCTCACCCAGCCCGTGACGGTCGCGCTCGTCGCTTCGGTCGTCCGGCTCGACTTCAAGTATCAAGCCCAGCTTCTTCCGTCGGGCGAACCCGCCCCTGCCACACATCATGTCCTCCTCGGAGTGAAGGCGCCGTTTTACGAACTGCGCCAGCGGCAGACAACAACGTTGAAGAACTATCGATAGCACCCGGCCAAAAAAAGGGCGGCCGAAGCCGCCCTTCTCTCATCGAATTTATCCCGGCTCACGGTCGCCCGGCCACGGTCATAAGTTCGCGCTCGAAGTCCGGGAGCACGCGATCAAACCGGAAGCGGCGGCCGTAGACCCGGGCATGCGCCCCCATCGCCGCCAGCTGCTCGGGCGGGAGGGCGGCGGAGTCGTCCAGCGCCCGCGCCAGCGCCGCCGCATCCTCCGCGGGGGTCACGACCCCGAAGCCACCCTCGCGCAACGCCAGCGCCAGTTCGCTGTCGTCATCCGCCACGGCAAGCACCGGCCGCGCGGCGGCCAGGGAGGCGAGCAGTTTGCTCGGAAAGAAGAACTGCCCGGTGCCCTTCTGCTGGGTGATGACGCTGACATCGGTGTCCGCCATCATTTCCGCGTAACCGGCATCATCCTGGAGGGGCAGAAGTCGCACGTTGGGCGGACGTTCGCGGGCCAGCCGCTGCTCGAGCTCGCCGCGCTGGGCACCGCCGCCGCAAAGGACCAGCTTGACGCGCGGATCGCGAAGCAGGGGAGCCGCGTCGAGCAGAATGCCGAGACCCTGCTTCACGCCGAGATTGCCCGAGTAGATCGCGAGAAAGTCCTCCGCGCCGAAGCCGCACCGCGCCCGGAAGCGTCCGCGCGGCGGACCTCCCGCTGACCAGTCGGGCGCCCCATTGGGGAACAGGACCGTCTTGGTCTCCGGCACGCCCTTCCCAAGGATCGCCCGGCGCATTCCCCCGCTGATCACGGAGACTCGCGCCGCCTGGGCGTAGGCCAGTCGTTCGAGAGCATAGAGCACGCGAGTGAACGCGCCCGCCTTCAGCATGCCGAGACCAACCGCGGCGTCCGGCTGGAGATCCTGGACGTGAAAGACGAACGGCATCCCGCGCAGTTTTCCCGCCAGCCAGGCCGCCGCCCCGAGGAGGAGCGGAGGCGAGACGACGACGAGAACATCCGCCTTCGGCAGCGAGAGCAGGCGCAGCCAGGACATCAGCACAAAGCTCCCCTCATGCAAGATCCGCTTGAGGGCGGAGACCTTTCCGGGAACGTAGTGCCAGCAGCGGTGTACCAGCACGCCCCGCACGGAATCCGTCCGGAAGAGCCGGCCGCGATCCGCGGACTCTTTTTTCCAGGCGGGATAGTAGGAAAACGTCGTCAGCATTCGCACGTCGTGGCCCGACGCGCGCAGTTGCTCGCAAAGCGCCGCGTTATAAGGCGCGATGCCGGTCACTTCCGGAGAGTAGTTGATGCCCCAGACAATGATGCGCATCAGCGACGATCGGCGGGAGCCGATTTTTTCAATTCGTAGGATTTGGCGACGGAGAGGAATTCATACATCGCGAGCAACCGGGCGAAATACCAGCCTTCGCGTCCGTCGAGAAATCCGCCCTGCCAGACGTAGACGTGGAGAAAGCGCAGCAGCGGGCGAAAGGGGAGGTGGGACGCCAGCAGTTTGACGCGGCGGCGCCACCCGATCTGTTCGTGCTGGAGGGCGGTGGCACTGCCGCCGAGATAACGGTCGAGCGCGACCCGGGCCTCCCAGTTGGAGTATCGATTATGCTTCTCGACGAAGACGTCGACGCTCGGGAACGCGTAGTGATCCATCTCCGCGCGGAGCCGGCCCGTCGCACCGGCAACGACGACGTGCTCGTGCACCTCATTGTCCCCGCTGTTCGTGACCGCGTCCGTGAGCTTCTCGTAGCGGCCCTGCGTGTGCCGGAAGAGGCGCAGATTCCAGCTCGGATAATACGCGTGCTCGAGCCAGCGGCCCATGAACATGAAGCGGCGGTTGATCCAGAAACCGTTCTCGGGGCGGTTGTCTTCGACGATCTCACGAAATTCCGCCTCGGTGCCGGGCGGGAGTACTTCGTCGGCGTCGAGGATGAAGACCCACTCGTGCCGGAAGGGGAGGTTTACGAGGGCCCAATTCTTCTTCTTGGGCCAGGTGCCCTTGAAGTGGAACTGCACGACCTCTGCACCATGCGCCGCCGCGACTTCGGCCGTCCCGTCCGTGCTCTGGGAATCCACGACGAAGACCTGATCCGCCCAGGCGACGGAGGCGAGGCACCGGGGCAGGTTGTGCGCCTCGTTTTTCGCGGGGATAAAGATGGCGATGGGAACCTTGTTCATGCCGGCGGCAGGGGATTCCTGGCAACCCGAAGTTCGTCCATCTTGAGGCGGATCAGATGCTCGTAGAAAGCCATGTTCACGCAGTAGTCCAACCCCGGCCGGCCTTCGATAAACCCGAGGCGGAAAAGATACATGTGCAAAAAACGGAGCAACGGCCAGCCCGGCAGACGGCTCACGAGGGGTTTCAGCGCGCGGTTTCGCCGGGACGGATCCGGCGAGAAGATGTCCCGGGCCGGGGCCTCCGAATGGAGCCGTTCACGCGCCTCCTGGCTCGAGTAGCCGTTGTGCTTTTCGAGCCAGTGCGACCAACCCTTGCTGAAGGCATGATGATCGTACGGCATCCGGACAAATCCGGTCTCACCATCAACCGCGCCTTCCTTCTGACCGTGTCCGGAGTCGATGAAACGGGCCCGGCCCGCGCGCAGGAGACGGAACTGCCATTTGGGGAAGGAGTCGCAACGCTTCAGCCAGCGTCCGCCAAGCAGCGTCCGCCAGCAGCAGTGAAATCCGGCGACAGCCGGGCCGGCGCCTGCGATGGCGCTGTCCACGGCCGCGCGAAACGCGGGGGTCGCGACTTCGTCGGCATCCAGAAAAAGCACCCACGGGGTGGCGATCGCCGCGTAGTCGAGGGCCCAATTCCGCTGCGTCCCGAACCCGGCGAATGGATGGCTCAGCACCCGCGCACCCGCGCCGCGCGCGATCTCGCAGGTGGCGTCGGTGCTCCCGGAATCAAGCACGACGACCTCGCCCCAGCCCTGGAGCGATTTCAGACAGCGGGGCAGATCGCGCTCCTCATCCCGCGTCAAGACGACGATGGTCAACTCGCCCATCATGTCGTCGCAGGGCCCAGCCTCTCGCGAATCACCCGGGCGGGCTGACCGGCGCAAATCACGTTGGCGGGAACATCCTTCGTCACGACCGAGCAGGCGCCGATGATCGCGCGGTCGCCAATCGTCACCCCCGGGAGAATGAAGGCGCGCGCGCCGATGAAGGCGTCACGGCCAATCGTGATCTTCGCCGTCTGCAAAGGCCACTTCGGGTGGTCGAGATCGTGCGTTCCCGTACAGAGGTAGGCCTCCTGGGCGACCGTGCTGCCCTCGCCGATCTCGATTTCGCCCAGCGTGTAGGCATTCGCCTCCTCGCCGAGGCAGGCGCGGTGATGCATGGTCAAATGCCAGGGGATGCGGATGCGCGCCTTCGGGTGGATGAAGGGCCGGCCTTCGAGGCGCGCTCCAAACGCGCGGAGGACCGCGAGGCGAACCACGTTCAACTGCTTTGGCGTCCACGCGCAAAAAAGCTTCCAGCTCACAATCCAGAGCGCCATCTTCACCCGCTGCGCCAGCGTCCACGGTGACGTACCGAAGTCATCCTGGCGATGGGTCTGCAAGGGCGTGGACATGGGAGGGAGAACGCTTTCGAGAGGGAACGGCAGACTACACCGAAATTCGTCTGGCAGGCGAGCGCGGGTCTGGCCTCGTTGCGAAGAGGCGCGGAACGCGATATCGGCAGGGCCGTGAGATCGCGAGGACTACTCAAGCCGTGCTACGTCTTTGCGCCGGGGACCGCGCTGCGACGAGTCTGGCAGAAATTGAAGCCTCCAAGTGGGAACGAAGTCATCGTGCGTCTCCCGTGGGGCTCAGAACTGGAGGTGAACCGTCACGAGCTCGTGGGCGGAGAAATTTTCCGCCAGCGCATCTTCGACGTGGCCGTGAGCGAGGCAGCGAGCCGCCTGCTCCACGCGGGAGACATGGCCATCGATGCGGGCGCCAATCTCGGCTACATGACGGCACTCTTCGCCGCGTGCGTGGGGCCGCGTGGAACGGTTCACGCGTTCGAACCGCACCCCGTGGTCTTCGCGCGCCTCGCCCGGAACGCGGCCCGGGCGCGGGCGCGCGGGGCTTGCGCCGAGATTGTCCTGCACGAGTGCGCGCTGGGGTCGACCCCCGGCTCCGCCACCCTGGAAGAGGAGGCGTTTGCCTTCAACGAAGGGATGTCCCGTCTCGTCGATCCCGAATCGCCAGCGGCTCCTGAGGCCACCCGTCGGCCCGTCCGACTGACCACGATCGACGAGACGCTCGCCGGCGGAAGCTGCCGATTGCTCAAAATCGACGTCGAGGGCGCGGAAAGCGCAGTCATCGCCGGAGCGGCGAGCGCGCTGGAGCGCGGGGCGATCGAGCATGTGATTTTCGAGGATCTCGATCCCGCGGCCACCGGGGTCGCATCGCGTTTGCGCGATTGGGGCTACGAAGTGTTCTCGCTCGGCTATCACCTTTTCGGACCCGCGCTGCTCGACGCTTCGACTCCAGGCGTGGATGAGGCTTGGGAATCTCCCAGCTACCTCGGCACGCGCCGACCCGACCTCGCCCGGGCGGCTTTGACGCCGCGGGGCTGGCGGGTGCTTCGCGGGGGGTTTCGCGGGACCTGACGCCCGCCGATTGCGGGGCCGGTGATTCGCGGTATGGGGAGGCGGGTGCAAAGGATGTCTCCGTTCAACTCCGGGCCGCGGAGCGACTTGCCATGAAGCGGGTTTTGCGAACTTTTCTGGAACGACGAGTCCCGTCGGTGGTGAACAGCATTCGTGCGATCCGCCATCGGCAATACTTCAAGAGGAGGTTCTCGGAGCTCCACGCGGAAGTCCGACGCCGACTTTTCCCCGGGCGTAGCCCCATCCTCGTCCAGCGTGGCCCCTTCGAGGGCATGCACTATTTCGACGAAGTGGTCTGGGGGTCTATCACCCCCAAATGGTTGGGCTCCTACGAAGCGGAGCTGCACCCCATCATCGCTGAAATTCGTCAGCAATCGTATCGGACCGTCATCGACGTCGGCTCCGCCGAAGGATACTACGCGGTCGGCTTGGCGCTGATCCTTTCCGACGCCAACGTCTTCGCGTTCGACACGGATTTCCTCTCGCGCCGGCAGGTCGCGCGCCTCGCGGGTCTCAACGCGGCGGAAGGGCGAGTTCACGTCCGATCACTATGCACGCACGCGGAGCTCGAGGCCCTGGCGCAAGGTGAGACCCTCGTGGTTTGCGACATCGAAGGCTTCGAAACCGAGCTGCTGAATCCCGCGCAGGCGCGGTCACTGCTGCGAAGCGACGTACTCGTGGAGATCCACGAGGAATCCGAACCATCGGTGGCGGTGGAAGCGCTCCTGCGGACACGCTTTGACTCCACCCACACGATTCGCCGAATCGAAGCCACGAGCCGCACCGGATGGTTGGAGGAGAACACGCCCCATTTTCAGGGATCGCTCGATGCCGAACTGCTCCTTCGGGCGACGGACGAAAGCCGCGTCGCCGGCCGCGTTTGGTTCTGGATGCGCGCTTTGAGCCGTCGACTCTGAGCGGGGCGAGATTTGCTTCTCGCGAGGTGCTCAGGACAATTTTTGCGCTCCCGGCGCGAGGATTTCAGCGAGCCGGGCCACCGCGCGGCGGCTCTCGAAGCGATCGACAAAAGTCTGGCGGGCGACGTCGCGCCGGGTCTGCCATCCAGGAGCATCCTGAGCCCACGCGGCGACCAGTTTTCGCGTCCCCTCCGCATCGTCTGGTGCCGCCAGCCCGGCCCCATCGGCGACGATCTCGCGCCAGATGTTCACCTGATCCGAGAGCAGCACCGGCGTTCCGCAGGCGAGGGACTCGACCACAGCGAGACCGAAGTTTTCCTGATGCGACGGCAGCACGAACGCATCCGCGGCGCGGAGCGCGCCCCATTTCGAATCGCCCGTAAGCATCCCCGGCCACGTCACGCGGTCCGAAATCCGCAGACGCGCGGCCTGGCGCTCGAGCTCACCGCGCCATCCCATCTGATCCGGGCCAGCCATGACCAGATGCGCGGCCGGATGCATCGCGGCCGCGCTCGCAAACGCGTCCAGCAGCAAATCACAGCCTTTTTTGACGTGGAGTCGGCCGAGGAAGAGGAGCAGGCGCTTCTCCCTGAGCTCGGGATGGCGGGCGAAAAAAGCGTCGAGATGCTGCGGGCCCCGCTCCGACCCGGGATCCGCGAGACCGAGCGGAGCGATCTGCTCCCGGCAGCGATAAAGCCAGAAGGATTGGCGCGCGAGGCGGCACTCCTCCTCGCACGTGAAAAGCACGGCGCGCGCATCGCGCAATACCCGGTAGTCGCCCCAGGGCCAGTAGAGCCACTTCTTCAGGTGCTTGAGGGGGTACGTGCGCTTAAACCAGGGATCGAGCATCCCGTGCGGATAAACGAAATACGGCGTCGCGAGCCCCCGCAACCCGCTCCGGACAGCCAAGCCGGGATGCTGCCACATGCCGTGGACGAGAACGGCATCGAAGCGGTGGGCGTTCGCGCGGACGAAGGCGGGCAGTCGCGGCGTGTAGCGGTAGGATGATTTCGCCGGACCGAGACAGTGCCGGGGAACGGGGTAGCCGGATGTGGCGCAGGCCAGTTCCTCCGGGCTGGCGACCTCGCACGCGTGGCCCAACGCGGTGAGAGACTCGCACATTTGACGCACGGCTTCCGTGACTCCGCCCTCGGCGGGATCCGTGCTCGCGACCACGTGGAGAAGACGCATCAGGCGGGACGGGTTCGCGGGCGGGTCGTCAATCGACGAATCCCTCCTGGCGGAGGAAGTAGCCCAGATTCGGGGGAAGCTTCTTCAAGGCCACGGCCGGAACTCCCCCGTAGAGCGTGTGGGTCTCCGTGAGAGGTTTGTTGAGGAGCGACTTCGCGCCCAGAACGCAGTGATCCGGCAGAATCGCGCCCCCAAGAAGAACGCTGTTCGTCCCCACGAAACAGTAATTCCCAATTGTGACGGGAGCACTCGACTGGCGGCTGGCCGCGAGATCGATGCTGTGGGTGAGGATTTGCGAGGCAAACCCGGCGAACGTGGTGAATTCGCCCAGGACCACGGAGGCGGTGCAGTCGATCAAATGGCGATTCGTGATCGCACTGTGTGCGCCGACGATGAGTTCCGGGCGCCGCTCCGGCTGATGCTGGAAATGCCGCGCCGCGCCGCGGGGAAAGCCCGTAATCCAGCAACCGCGGCCAATGCTCGCTTGCGCGCCGAGGCGGAGGAGGCGGAGGCCTTTGACGACCGTCGCGTGTCCAATGCTGCTCCCCTCTCCCATCTCGAGCGTCTCCGGGAACACCCAGGCGAGCCCGATCCGCGCGCGCGGGTGAATGGAGTAGCCGAAGCAGCGCTGCAGCCAGTGGCGACGCAGCGGCCACGGAAGGAGGAGGGCAATAATCCGCTTAAACATGGCGAGTCAGGCGATCAACCGCGCACAGAGCCCCTCGTAATCTGCGATCATGCCCTCAGGCTGGTGACGAAGCGCGTTCTCCGCGCCCGCCTCCACGAGATCGGCCCGACGCGCGGATCCCGGTGGGAGGATTTCCCGGAGCGCCTCCGACCAGGCCGCGAGGTCGTCGAGCGGGAGCAGCGCGGCCCCGCGAGCACCCGCGACCTCGGGATGGGGCTCGACATTGCTCGCGAGCACGGGACATCCGCTCGCCTGCGCCTCGATGATCGGCCAGCCGAATCCTTCGGCCCGCGAGGGAAACAAGAAGGCGGCCGCGCGGGCATAGAGTGCGTTCAGAACCTCGTTGTCCGGCCCGACGACTTCGATGACACGGCCGGCCACTCCCAACTCCGCCGCGAGGGCGCGCTGTTCCGGCGTCAACGGCGCACCCGCAAAAACGATCGCCCCCGACCAGCTCGCCGAGAGATGGGCCAGAAGACGAAGCAGAAACGGCCGGTTCTTGCGCGGCTGGCCCGACCCCACGTGGAGCAGGAACGCGGGGTGGGCGTCGAGCGCGGATCGGAGTGCACCCAGACGGGCGTCCGCTTCGGCCCGCGAAAGCGGCCGGTAGGGAAAAGCCAGCCCAACGGGAATGACGCTCGCGACCGGCGTGCCATTCGCCACGACGAGCCGCTTTACATCCCCGAGGGTCGCGCCCGAATCGCAGGCGACATGAGTCGCCTGGCGGAGACCGCGGACGATGGCCTGTTGTTGCGCGCGCCCCGCGGCTCCGATGCGGTATTCTGGATCGAGATTCTCCAACGCGTACCGGACGGCAAGAAGATCGTGACAGGTCACGAGGACCGGCAGGCGGCGATGGAGACGGCGAAGCACGGGAACGTAGAGCGCATTCGAGTGATCGGTGATGTGAACCAGGTCAGGGCGGTGCCGCCAGACGGCAAGCAGGAGCTGGAACGGGAAAAGCAGGTACTTGTCCAGATAACCGAGCCATTTCCCCATCCCCTGAACGGTCTGGCGGCTCAGGCGGCCGCCGAGCACCGCGGGAGCGGTTCGGACGATCGCGACGCCCCGGGAGGCGAAGCCATTCCGAAGCATCTCTGCAAAGCGGAGCATCGACTCCTGAGCGTCGCGCGGATAATTGGCGAGTTGAAGCAGACGCATGTGGACCCGGCGCGAAGCCGGTGGCCCTAACGACCGCCGTGCAGCCGTTCCGCGTAGGCGGAACGGCCCCGGCGCGCGGGGATGCCGCTTTCGATCGTCGTGACGGGCGGGTCGGTGGGGCCCACCTCGGGTGAAGCGGATGCGACGGGAACCCGGCACGCCGCCAGGCAGAGGCCGCCGGCGATGACGGCGTATCCGAGCGCCGTCGGCTGTCCAAACTGACCGCTGAAGATGAGATACCAGCACGCGCCGAGGAGGAGCATCGGAAGCGCGTCCACGCGTTGCTGTAACGCAAGGCGAGACTCCTGAAAGAGACGCGCCACATAGGCCGCGCGAAGGATCATGAACGCCAGCCCAAGGATCGGGCCGCTCTCCAGCAGCACCCGGGCGAAATCTCCTTCGGCGAGCAGGAACGCCCGCTTGCCCACGACGAGCGCAGCTCCGGCGTTGGTTCCCATGCCAAGGCCGTAGCCGAAGAACGGTACGTCCGGAAGAATCAGCAGCGGTGACGTGAAGTCCCCGAGGAAGCGATAGGCGAATCCCGTTCGAACTTCATCCTCACCGCCAAATCGCTCCTCCAGAACGTCGAGTCCCTCACTCGTGGCGGGGTTATAGGCGATCGCCGCGATTCCCAGAATCACCAAGGGGAAGAGCAGGATGGCACGAGGCGCCAGGGCAGGCTTTCGCAGGCAGACATAGCCCAGCGCAAACCATACTCCGATCGCGCTGCCGACGGCCGACCGACTCCCGGAAAGTCCGACCAAGATGGCAACGGAGGCCCCAGCGGCCAAAAAAACGATCCTGGACAGGGTGGCGGGCTCCAGCAAACGCTGGGTCAGAAAAACCACGAGCAGAGTCGCGTAGCCGACGAGTCCGTTCGTGTACGAAAAGACGCCCGCGGCCCGGATCTTGTTGTGGGCCGTTTCGATCTGACGACCCTCGCCGCCGGCGGCCGCATTGATCCACGCATCCGGGGAGGAATGGAATTGAATGTATACCAGCACAGCCATCGCCGGGGCGAGATAGCAAAAATAGCGTCCCATGCGGACAACGTCCTCGCGGTCGAAATAGACGGGAATGAGCAAAATCAGAGGGAGGTGAAGAAAATTCGCCCGCAGCCCGAAGATGACGACGGCGACACTCGTGAATCCGCTGGCGTTCGCGAGGAGGCTACCGGTTTCGCTGGCCACGAGGCTGGCCAGAAGGCTCACCACCCCGAGTAGCGCGGTGGAGCTGGTGAGGCGGTCGACGGGGAATTTTCCGGAACTAAACGCCTGGATGTAGGCGAGGAGAAGGAACGGGTCCCGGATGACGAGCAGTGGCGCGTTGTACTCCGGCAGGAACCATTTGCGAAGCGAGCCCTCGGCGAACCAAAGGAAGATATAGATCCCGATCATCCGCCGGACGAAGATATCGCCGTGCGTTCGCTGGCTCGCCGGAGTGCAGGGCGGAAGCGTGGTCACATTCATGGCACCAGAACGGGTTCGGCCAGCGCCTCGCGCACCTGGTCGGCGAGGAGGACACGGTAGGTTTCCCACGCGAGCCGGCGGGATTTCGCGAGGGCCGCGTCCTTCATGGCGGCGAGCCGGGGGGGCGACTCCAGAAGCTGCGTGAAACAGGCTGCGATCGCCTCGCTCGAACGAATCGGCACGATGAACCCATCTTTCCCGTCCTCGAGCACGTCCGGCGCTCCGGTGTGCGGAGTGGCGATGACCGGCAGTCCGCAGGCCAGCGCCTCGAGAATCACCAACCCAAAGCCTTCGAACAGCGAGGGGAAGACGAGGAGGTCGTGCTGACGCATTTCCTCCAGCACCCCGGCATTCGTCAGACTCGGAATCCAGCGGTGGCCCGCCAGGGCGCGATCCAGCGCGGCACAGGCGACATTCGGCCGGCTCCCGACCACGGTGAGTCGCACGCGCGGACCGAGCAGGCGCATCGCATCAAACAGGTAGGAGATCCCTTTTCGCTGGGTCAACGAGCCGACGAAGATCGCCCGAAGAACGCCGTCCGGCGGCGCCGGCGGTGGGGAATTCGCGCAACCCGCCGGAGCTCCGTACGGGATGACTTTTACCGGAACGTGCCTTCCGGGATAGGCTTCGAGGGTGCCGGCGGTGAAGCGGCTCGCAACAAACACCCGGTCCGCCCCAGCGAGCTCGCGATCCTTGCGCGCCAGCTTCTCCTCGCTGTCGAGGATGCCGTCGAGCGTCATGGCCCACTCCGGCCGGCGCTCCGCCTCCTCCCGGTAAATCGGCTGCGCCGCCCGCCAGTAACCAATCGGAAGATCGTAGAGACAGCGCAAGCCCTGGGCCCTCGCGGCGGCGAAGGTCTGCTCGGCCCCGTCCTCGTAGGCATAGACGGCGCTCAGCTTTCCCCGCAGGCGGCCGCTCACGGCCCGCGCCGCCCGCCGGTCGAGATCGCGGTACACTGCGTCCACGCTCAGCGGTCCGATCTCGTGGCGCGCCAGGCTCCTGATTCCCAGCCGCGACGCGACAATCCGGCCCCACTCCAGCCAGGGAAAGGAGCGGGTGCGCGCCCGGACGGGTGCGGGCATGGCCCGACGCTCAAGCTGGCGGCGCATGCGATCCGGCATCAACCGGGCCAGGAGGGAATCCGGATCCCAGTGAATGCACGTGAGCATCTCCTCCAGCAGTCCGGCCTCGGCGAGCGCGAGCGCCGTCTGGCTCACGTTCGGATTTCCGGTCGGGTGGGAGAGGAGCAGCATCGGTCTGGCCTTCAAGAAATCACAGCACGGCAAAACGGCGAGCCCACACTCAGCGATCCGCCCCGGCCGCCGGAGGGCCCGCGAGCGCGCGACGGGCGGCGGCAACGATCCCCGACCGGAAGCGGGTCCACGAATATTCCTCGCCCCGCGCGCGCGCCGCCGCGCCCATCGTGGGAATCGCTTCGCGATGGTCCGCAAACCACGCGATCCGATCCGCCAGCGCATCCGGATCCCCACACGGTACGAAGAACCCTTCCCGGCCGTCGCGGACGGCCGGGGCCGCTCCGGTGTTGGGCGTGACGAGGACCGGAAGCCCGCAAGCCATCGCTTCCGCGATGACGAGCGCAAAGCCTTCGGCGACGGAAGGCAGGACCAGCACATCGCAGGTCCGCATCAGGTCAAGCACCGCTTCATGCGGCCGCGGCGGCTCGTACCGGAAAAACACGCGCCACGGCGCGAGCACCTTTTCGGCATTGCCGACGTACGACCCCATGAGCGTGAGCTGCACGTCCGGTCGCTGGAGTTGCTTGACCGCCTGCAGGAGATCGCCCACGCCTTTCCGCTGGCCCACGGCGCCCGCAAAGAGCAGTCGCAGGGGGCGGGAGAGATCGGCCCGGCTCCAGCTCCGCGGGAGGATGTGCGAAGGGGCCCCGTAGGGGACGACCGCGATACGCTCCTCGCCAAAACCCTCCGCCCGGAGCGAGGCGGCCACGAATTCACTGCACGCGACGATCACGTCGGCGGCCTGCGCCTCCGCGACCTTGCGCTCAAGCTTGGCGGGAGAGTCCGCAATCCCCTGCAACGTACCCGCGAACTCCGGCAGCCGCTCGCGCTCGGCGACGATCAGCCGTTGGATGGAGCGATGGTAGGCAATCGGGAGATCGTAGATGCAGCGCCAGCCGCGGGAACGCGCCGCCCGGAACGTTTCGAGCGCCCCATCCTCGCCGCAATAGACGGCGGCGGCGGCATCCGCCGGGACGCGCCGGATGTGGCGCGCGACCGCCGCGTCGTGGGCGCCAAACACGGCGTCCACGCTGCACATCCCCGTTTCGTGCCGATTCAGCGTGCGCACGCCCAGGCGCTCGGAAATGAGCCTTCCCGCCTCCCTCCAGGGGTGCCGGCGGACGGATGGCCAGAGTGAACGGGGGAGTTCCCGGCGGGCCAGTTCGCGCCGAACGGAGCCCGGGGCGTGGGCCAGCATCATTCCGCCCTCCTCGAACGCGAGGCTCGTGTGAAACTCGGCGAGCATCTCCGCCTCGGCAAAGGCGGCCGCGATGTTCCGCGTGTAGGCGTTCACCGAGGGATGCGAGAGGATGATCATCGCCATTGCCGGGCAGCCTGTTTGAGGAGCGCGAGATACGAGAGCGCGACGCGTGACGCATGTTTTCCCGCCAGATGCGCGGGCGCCTCCCGGCGCAGTTCGGCCCGGAGGGCGGCATCTCCCATCAGACGGGCGATCGAGGAGGCCAGCCCGCGCGCATCGCCATTTTCGGAGACGATCCCACATGGGCCGATCGCCTCCGGTAGACCACCTCCGGTGGTTCCCGCAATGACGCAACCGCAAGCGATTCCCTCAAGCGCTACCACCCCGTATGACTCGGGAAAGACGGATGGAACCACCATGATTTCGCAAGCATTCAGGAGCCGCACGAGATCCTCACCGGAACGCTCGCCGACGAACGTCACGAGATTTTGCAATCCCATGCGCTCAGCGAGACGACGGAGCGGTCCCTCGTCCGGCCCGCTGCCCACGATTTCGAGCGGCGCGGAGACGCCCTGCACCCGGAGACGGAGGAGCGCCTGGAACAGCACATCGATGCCCTTCCCGGGGATCAAGCGGCCCAGATAAACGAGCTTCATCAGGCGCTCGATCGACGGGACGTTCCGGAACCGGGAATCATCATACGGATTCCCGATGATGACATCGACCTTCCCCACGGTGTCCGCCAGGGCCCGGCTCACGGCGATTGAACAGACCGCATGCGAGACGACCTTGAGCTTGAGCTGATCGCGCCAAGTAAAGCGTCCGTCCATGCGCGTCACCCACGAGTGATGCGCGACCGCCCACGGGCGCCGGGCGATGAGCAACGGCCAGAGGGCCGTCAGGCTGATGTTGTTTTGAAAATAAAGATCGCACCAGCGGAAGAGCCGAGCGAACACCAATGGTCCGGGCTTCCGCACGACCTCGTATGGCCGGCCCTCGGACGCATCGAACCCCGGCTCCGCCAGAGTCGGAGTCACGACCTTCACCTCGTGCCCCTGACGCGCAAATTGATCCGCGAGAAGCGCGGACACCGTCTCCAGTCCACCGACATGCGGCGGAAATGAGTACGTGAAGAAGAGTACCTTCATCGGCGGACTAGCCCTCCCAACAGGCGGGCCACCACCGCCTTCGGACCCGGCCAGCGATAGCGCGCGAGCAGCCGAGGCAGACGCAGAGGATCGTCGGCCGCAGTCGTGACCCGCGGCTCGATGGTGCAGGCCGTCCGGTAGCCAGCTTCCTCGACGAGCCCGCGGACCGCCTCATTGTGGTCGCCAAACGGGTAGCAAAAATCCTCGATCGGGACGCCGTATTCATCCTCGAGCCGCTTCCGACTCGAATGGACCTCCTCGCGGGCTTGCGCGGCCGGGATCCCGGTGAGGCGGGGATGAGTGAGGGTATGGGAACCAATGCGCTGACCGGCGTGGAGCCACGCCCGGATTTCGCCGGCGTCCATGAGGCGTTCCCTGGGTTCGCCCGCGACGAGGTCCCATTCGTTTGTCCCGCCGGGAAGGCCGGCAACCACGAACAGCGTTGCGCGCATCCCCAGCGCCTGCAGGACCGGAAGCCCATGCGCCAGCACACCGGCGAACCCATCATCGATGGTGATCGCAAAAGCATCCCGGGCGGAGCGCGCTTCCGCGGGATCCACGGACCGCAATCCGGCCCGCCGCAAGCCCGAGAGTTGGCGCCGCAAGAGTGCCGGACTCGCGTACAGCGCCCGAGAGCGGGCCTGCCAGGGTTCGGGGCCGATCTTGTGGTACATCAGGATGGGAATGCCGTGCGGGCTTCGCCGCAGGATGTCCCGCGCCGACGTGACGAAGTCAGAGTTCACGGTCACGGGTTGCCGAGCTGCGATCGCTCGAAGAGGTAGAGGTACTGGGCTGCCACCGTCGAGGCCCGGCGGCAGATGAGATGCGCGCCCGCCTCGGCCGCCGCGCTCGTCTGGAGTTCGCGATCTTCAAGGGCGCGCCGCAAAGTGCTCGCCAGAGCCGGCACATCAGCGTTCGGAAAAAGCAGGCCACACGCGCCGATCGCGTCTCTGAGACCGCCGCCTTCCGAACCCACGATGAGGCATCCGCTCGCGATGCCTTCGAGCGCGACGACGCCGTACGGCTCGGCCAGGCGCGAGGGGATGACCATGACCCGGTGCCGGTTCAATTCGCGCACCAACGGCTCTCCGGTCACCTGCCCGGCCCAGGTAATCTGCCCGGCGACTCCGCGAGCGATCGCCTGGGCTTCCAACGCAGCGTGATCCGGGCCTGCGCCGATGATGGTCAACGTCGGGACCGAGCCCTCCGCTTTCAGGAGCGCCAGCGCCTCGATCAACAGATCGGCACCCTTGTCCGAAACGAGACGCCCGAGGAACACCAGCGAGTCCGACCGGCTCACGTCCGGCAGCCGCCGAAAAAGATCATCGCGATACGGGTTTCCGATGATCTCCGCCGGAACCGGGAGCGTCCCCGCCACGGCCGCGCTGATGGCGAGCGGAACGCCGAAGCGAATGACGTAGCGTTTGAGCCGATCCTGCCAGCCCAGCGTGCCATCGACTCGCGTGACCCACATGTGGTGCGCCACGACGAACGGCCGCCGGACAAACAGCAACGGGTAGAGCGTCTGCAGGCTCGGGTTGTTTTGAAAAAACACGTCGCACCAACGCGCAAGTCCGAACAGCGCACCCGGTCCGGGCGTACGAATGACCTCGAAAGGGTAATCGACGACCTGTCCGCCGGCCGGAGTCTGAGTCGCGACCTTCACCTCCTGACCGGCGGCGACGAATTCGCGCGCGAGGGCCTCGGAGACAGACTCGATGCCACCCACCTTTGGCGCGAAATTATGCGAGAGGAGGAGGATCTTCATGGGACCGCCCCAGCGCTCAGGGCCTCGCGGAAGGTTTCAGACAGTCCGTCCCAACCGCCAGCCCGGTCATACCAGTCGTGCAATTCGGCGGCGCGCGTGTGCAGTGCTGCCGCATCCGGACCGGCGGGATCGAGCAGCTCGTGAGGGCGGGTCAGCCAGCGAAAGGGAACCTCGCGGGAAGTGCCTCCATGCGGAGAGAGAATATTAAGACCATGTGCAGCGTAGGTCATGAAGACCGTGGATTTTCCCCAATCCTTCCATTCCGTCTCACAAAGTCCGAACTCCGCTTGCGCGAGCAGCGCGGCGATCTCCTCCGCGGGAATCCGACCGTGGCGCTCCACGCTGGCGGCGGGCAGAAACCGGGCGATGCACTCTTCCTCCCGGGCGTTCCAACGGGGATGCGCGCCACCGCCCGCCAGCACCATCCGGCACAGCCGCCCGCGCTCCAGTAGTTCCCGCAGATCCGCCCCCATGGCTTCCATCGTTCGCACCCGCGAACCCTGCATGCCGAAGATGAGAGCCGTTCCTGGCGAGCGGACGGGAGGACTCGAAAGCAGCGGGATGTTTGACGCCACGGGTTGCACCTGCACGCGCAGGCCCGGATCGAGTGCGAGCAGCCGGTCGAGATGTGACGTCGTATTCGTGACGACCGCGTCGGCGGCGCAGGCCAGCCGCCGCATCGCGCGTCGGTGCAACCATTCGAGCGGGGCCCGGAGCGTTCCCTCCGCCGAGGTATCCCACAGCTCGTGAAACATCACGACGAGCCTGCCGCGACCCGTCGCGCGCCAGGAGAGGAGACTCCGGATCAACGCGCGCGGGTAGCCTCGCGGATGAAATCCGAAGGCACTGTAGTGCAGGAGGACATCGCACGGGCTCTGCGCCGCGAGCGCCGCCGAGATAGCCGTCTCCCGCAGCGGGAAGTGCTCGACCCGAGCGCCGAGGAACTCGGACACCGGCACGGTGCCATCGCCATTTTGCGGCACGAGAAAATGGAGCGCGCGCGCCGGCCGCCACGCCTCCAGCAAACGCGCGGAGTAGTCTCCCACGCCGCAGGTGACGGGCGGAACGTGAGGGACCACGACGACCAGCGGTGGCTCCGGGTTCATCGAGTCTCGGTTCGGGCAGGCCGCGCCACGATGACGATCTGAGCCGCAAAAAGCCCCGGGAAACGGCGAACCGCCCCCCGATCGAGTGCCGCGGCCGCCGACCCGAGCAGCCGACGGATCCCGGGGAGCGGAACTCCGCCGGTACCGGAAGCCTCGACCACGTGCCAGCCGCCTTCCGTCACGAGATCGCCCGCGGTCAGCGCATCGTAGAACGCCAGGTGCGTGCGGTCCATCAACCCTCCGTCGGTATACCGGAAGCGCCCCGCGAGGAAGTGCCAGCGCTGGCGCCAGAAGAGAACGTTGGGCAGCGCCACGATGAGCAGTCCTTCCGGCTGGACGCACGCCAGCGCCGCGCGGAGCAAGCGCCGCGGATCCCGCAAATGCTCGAGGACGTGACTGCACACAACGCAATCGAATCGCCCCAGCGGCGCCGGATCAAACTGATCGAGATCCGCCGTGACGACCTGATCCAGTCTCGCCTCCGCGCGTGCCGCCTCCGTGGGACTAAAGGTGACCCCGGTGACCCACCGATCCGCCCCCTGCTGCTTCCACGTCGCCCCAAGGGCGCCATCGCCGCAGCCGAGATCGAGCACCCGAGCAGGCGCGGCGGGGAGCCGGGCCAGGACGGCGGGATTGATCGCTTCGTACACGATCATGCGGCAGGAGCGGCTTGAAACGCGGGATCGAGGAAAAACCCTTCGCCCGGGCGACGCGCGTTCCACTCCGCGTTGCGTCCGCGCATCGCCTCCGCGCCAGCGCGCTGCCGCCGGATGAATCGCAGGACCGCCAGGTCGCGCTGAACGGCGGCGAAGCGGAGCTTCAGCGCATTGTTGGCCACGTTCGCCGCGAAATTTGCCCAGCCCAGCCAACGCGCTCCGGGGGAAAAGTATTTCAGCGGAATGAGCGTGCGCGACGCCCGGTTGGATCGGTAGCGGCGTTCGCTCACGGGCGGCGCGTCCGGCGCCGTTTGGGCGTTCGAACTGCCCACCGCGTGGTAAACCTTCGCTTCTGGCACCGCCACACAGCGCCAGCCGCGCTGCCAGGCCCGCAGGAAGAGGTCCACATCCTCGTAGTCCAGAAACATGCTGGTGTCCCAGCCCCCCAGCGATTCGTACGAGCCGCGATCCATCATCAGGGCACCGGCGCAAGGAAATGGGACCACGTCGCCAGCGGCGAGCGGACAAAGAAAATCAAAGTCCCGACGCGGATGCAGCCCGTTCATCGACCAGGCGGCGCGCCGGAAGCGCGTACCGCCATGAATCCACGCGGCGCCGTCGTAGGTCCACTGCCATGGATCGCTCGCTACGATCCCTTCCGCGGGACGAATCCAGGCCTCCAGCCGCGCCAGGCAATCGGGCTCGAACCACATGTCCTCGTTCGAGAAAAAGAGCCGGTCATGCGTGGCGAGGAGACTCCCCCGATGGTAGCCGCAGACGAGGCCGGTCTCCGCCGGTTCCGAGACGACGCGTACGTCGGGGTGGCGGGCGAGGATCCCGGCAGATTCGTCGCGACTCTCGCGGTCGACGACGATGATCTCGAGCTCCACGGCCTGCTGGGCGCGGAGAGACTCGAGCAAACGCGGGAGAAATCGCGCGCCGTTTAGATTGCTGACGATGGCGGAGACGGCCATGAGCGAATCAGCGCCAGCTCTCGGGGAGCTTGTCGCGGACCTCGATGTTTTCGAACACGACCGGCGGCTGCGGTCCGCGCGCAAGAACCCAGCGCGCCATGCGCTCGATGCCGACGCGCAGAGGCACGGTCGGCTGCTCACCGAAGACGCGCCGGATCTTGCCGTGGTCGCTGAAGGCGTGGACCACCTCGTTCCGCGCCTCGAGATGACGGAGATTGAGAGGCCGGCCGAGGGCCCGCGCCACCTCTTCGGCCAGCTCGAGCACGGTGTACGGCTGGTCGGCGCCGATGTTGAAGACCTCGTTCTGCGCCTCAGCCACAAAAGGGGCGCGGGCGATGATCGGGGCGACATCGTCCACGTGGGAGAACGCCCGCGTCTGCCGGCCATCGCCAAACACCGTCATGGGTTCGCGCTGCAGCGATTGATTCATGAAGATGCCGATCACATTCCGATACTTGTCCGCGATGTTCTGGCGTTCGCCGTACACGTTGTGAGGCCGGAAGACGACGAAGGGCAGGCCAAACATTTCGTGGGCGGCCCGCAGATCGAGTTCCACCGCGTACTTCGAAATGCCATAGGGGTCCTCCGGCTGCGGGGCGAGATCCTCCGTCATCGGGAGCTGGCCACGGCCGTAGACCGCGATGCTGGAGGCGAAGACGAAGCACTTCACGCGCTGGCGGACCGCCGCGTTGATGAGGCGCATGCTGGCGACGAGGTTCGTCTCGTAGTTGTAGATCCGGATGAAGTGGGAGAGTCCCTCGGCGGCATAAGCTCCGAGGTGATAGATATAGTCGAATGGCCCACGCTCCATCAGGCGATCAACGAACGTCCCGTCTTTCAGATCGCCCTGAATCCATTCCGCGGCCGCGGGGACGTTCTCCCGGAATCCACCGGAAAGATCGTCGGTGGCGGTGACCCGAAGGCCGAGCGCCAGGCAGGCGTCAGCGACGTGCGAACCAATGAAGCCGGCGGCGCCGGTGACCAGGGCATGGGATGGGATCATGGGATCGAAGAGACGAAGTAAGGAAGCGAAAGAGGCTGAACGCCCCCGCGTCAAAGGCAGGCGGCGAGAAATTCCCGGGCGCGGGCTTCCGTGGTCTGGGTGCGAACCCAGGTCGTCGCGGCCGCGCTGAGACCCGCGCGCTCCGCCTCGCCGAGCGCGGAGAGCTGGGTTCGGAGATCGTCCGCCTCGCGGTAAATGACGGCATTCTCCCGCTGGAGTCCGTGCGGTGCGCTCGCGGAGGGCTTGGAATCGAGGTCCCGGAAGCAAAGGACGCATCCCGCCGCGGCCAGCTCGTAGTGCCGGAGGCAATCCCAACCCGCCCGTTTCATGGTGATCCCAAAGCGCGAACTCCGGAGGTCGGCAAGATAGTCTTTCTCGCGAACAAAGGCGTGCGCCGTTTCGCCGAGCCCGAGATGGCGGGACCGAACGTCCGCGGCGACTTCCGCATCGGGGATCTGCGCGGGAAAATCCTTCACCCGCGATTCCCACGGAATCTCGACGACCTTTTCCGCGGGGATCGAAAACGCGATGGATCTGGCGTGCGCACGATGGAGCAGCCGCCCGACCGCGGTGCCGAGATCCAGTTCGCGCTTGAAATATCGGGTCCGCCTGATCCGGGTCGCGAGGGGCCAGTTTCGCCAGCCAGCCCGCACCGCGAAAGGGAAAACCCGCGATGCATCCTGGCCGTCGAGGACCACGAGCTTGTCCGGCCCGAGCTCGCGCGAGAGTTGCGCGTAGAGCTCGCCTTGCTGCCAGATGGAGGCGAGCACGACGAGATCGTACAAAGCGAGGTCATTCCGCCACGCGAAGCGCGGCACCGCCAGCGCAGGATCGTCGGCGAGCAGTCCGTAGAGCGTGAAGCCATGTCCCCGCAGCTTGGTGCGAATGCCGTCCGGTAGAGGGGCGTAAAGACTGTCGTAGCGCGGAACATCGACACACCGGCTGCCGAGCGTGGTCCGCAACCCATGCAGCAGCGACTCGGCGAGATAACACGGCTCGTTCGCATGGAGGTAGAGAACGCGCGGGCTGCTCATGGGGCGGCCGCCTTCTCGATCGCGAGGAACGCTTGCTCGTGGTACTCACCCGCCACGCCCTGCGGGAAGGTGACGCGGTGCCCGCTCTTTTCCGCCCACGCCCGAACCTCTTCCTTCGAAGCAATGTAGATGGCGTCCTCGTCCGCCGCGATCGGCTCGCCCTGAGCGAGGCCGAGACAGATGGGAGCCTCGTTGACCGGGAATTCGCCCACGCGCTCGCGCGCCATCCGGAGGCCCCGGGCCAGGCGCACCCGGCTGTCCCAGAGCGAGAGGATTGCGTCAAAGAGGCGGAGGCGGCGGATCTTCTCCGCCGCCCGTGAACGGCTCCAACCGAGGAGCTGGGAAGGCAACCGCCCCATCGCGATGAAATCCGGAAACACCAGCACCAACTGCCCTCCCGGACGGACGACGCGAAGCATTTCGCGCAAACCCCGCACCGGCTCCGCGAGATGTTCCAGCACGTAGAGCGAAAAGCACACGTCGAACGTTCCGTCGGAAAATGGCAAACCGAAGGCCCCGGCCGTCTGCCAGGCCGCTTCCGGATGCCGGCCCCGATTTCCCTCGATGACGTACTCCGCGAGCTCCGCTCCGGTGTACCTCCCGGCGAATCCCAGCGAACGGAGCTGCCGATAGAGGCGCCCGTCGCCGCATCCAACCTCGAGCAGGGCATCTGGTCGCAAAGTGCAGACGTATCGGGGCATCGTCTCGCGCACGGAATCGGGCGGCAGCGCGACCAGATCCTCCTGCGTGTCGAGCATCTGCTGGTAGCCCGCGCGCGTCTCCTCGCGCGCGTAGAATGCCGACATCCGCTCGCGCAGCCGAGCAATTCGCTCCACCCCGCCGGAGACGCTCGAAAGCCATTCAAAGCGGCGGCTGTACGTGCCGGTCCCGTTGCTCGTCTCACCCAGCCAAGCCCGGCGGAGAAGCGAAAAAACGATGAGCGGCAGGCCGAGCGCAATCATGTTCACGTCCCCCAGCGCGTTTCGCCACAATCCGAGGCGAAGGTCGCGGACGAGAACTCGAAGCTGGAACCCGTAACCCCCCAGCACCGCGGCGAACACCGAACGATGCCCGAGCGCCCGAAAGTTTTTTCGCAGGTGATAGGCGTAGCCCGCGGCGGTGCGACGCAACGAGGCGAGTGACAGCCGCCGGGCGAGCGTGACTTGGCGGACGGGATGACCGACGCGCGCCCCGGATACGAAGATGATCTTCGTCCGCTGCTCGACCCGAAGCCGGAGATCGATGTCCTCGAAGGCCGCTCCTGGGTAGTTCTCATCGAACCCACGAAGCGCGCGGAAAAGTTCCGCCCGGATCGCGATGTTCGCGGACCAAAAATTTCCGCCCGTCTCATTGACCGGGCATTCGGAGAGGTCCCGGGAGGCGTCACCGATGGCGTAAATCGCGCCTTCGAGTGCTGCCGCCTCGCTCGCATCCGCCGCCGCACGCGCGAAGGAATCCAGCCACGCGGGATCGGGCAGGCAGTCATCATCGGTGAACGCGATCCAGACGCCCCGGGCCAGCGTCGCCCCGTGATTCCGATTGGCCGCTGGACCGCGACGCGGCCCGCGCGTCCACCGCACGAAGGGAAAACGGTCCTTCAGCGCAGATTCGACGGGTTCGCCCGGGCTATCGTCGGTTACGATCACCTCATACCCGGCTGCCACCAGTGACTGTCTCCCGGCCACCAGTCGGTCAAGGCACTCCGCGAGGGCGTCCAGCCGCTGGCATGCCGGAATGACCACCGAGAAGAGGGGAACGGAATCCGCAGCCATGAAATTCCCGGGTCAATGCCCGCCACGAAGCTCGCGCCAGGCCGCGCCGACGCTGCGTTTCACGCGGCGCAGACCACCGGTCAGGCGCCCGAGGCGCGTCATTGGCATGGTGGCGATGCGCGCGAATTGCTCGCGCTCCTCCTGGGTCAGATGGTTCAAAAACAGCTCGTGAATGGGCCGGCCATCACCCATCGCGGTCCCCGCCCAGTGGATGAGATAGGGAGTCCGCTCCGGCGAGGTCCAGGTGCGGCGGTAGTCCGCATCGTCATAGTCCCCCGCCCACGTCGATTCCATCTGGCCCGGACAGAGCGTGAGATTCTGCACGGGCACGCCGGACGTCAGCACGAGGAGATTGAGCCCGGGCTGCTCATGAAACGGAAAACGCAGAACCGTTCTCTCGAACGACGGTTGCCGCGCGCGCGCCTGCAGCGCGGGCGCGTCGGCGAAAAGCGCTCGATCGCTGGCGAACTGGCCGGAGTTGAAGACCGCCCGGGGCCAGAGATTGGATTGGGCCGAAAGAATGCCCTCGGCTTCGGCCGTGACCGTGTGCCCAGGATCGCGCCAATGCCCGCACGAGGTCACGAATCCTTCCGCCCGTTCCAACACGGCCGCCGGATTACGGAGGAAGACCACATCCGCATCCGCGAACTGATAGTTCTCCGCGAGGAGGCACTGGTACTTGCGCATGACGGGATGCGCTTTTTCGGCAGCGAGCCAGTCGACCACCGGGTCCTCGCGCCACCACGTGCATCCAGCCGGCAGTTCAAATTCGTCCCCATCGGAGTAAGGAATCACGCGCACCGGCAGTTCGCACCCGGTGGCGCGAAGCGACCGAATCATGGCGAGCAGGCGTAAACGCACCCGGCAATTCGCGAGCGTGGCGATGAAAGCGAGCTTCATGCAGAGGTCCAGCGCCGCCACAGCATCGGCATGGCCTGGCGGTAGAGAAGGTGGCGGACCGGCGTGACGAAATGCCGCAGAGCGATGCGCGTGTGATCGATCTGCGGCTCGCCCGGGAACTGGCCTTCGTTGGAAACCACGTACCGCGCGCGGGGCAGCGGGACCGAATGCGCCCGGTGCATCAGCGTCGCCAGAACGACCGTCTCGCCGAACCAGCCGATGGCCCCGAAGTCGAGCCCGCGCAGCATGGCCTCCGCGAGATCGAGATCGAGCGCCGCGCGGGGGGCGAAGTTGAAGCCGCCATTCAAATTTTCGCAGATGCCGGCCCCAAGGCTTCGACCCCGGGCGGCCACGAGCGGATCGAGACAGGTTCCCGCCACGCACTGAAGATGGCAGGCCTGCGTGGCCTCCCGAAGTGGGGCTGCGACCTCAGGCATCGGGGCCAGTGCAACCACGTCGGAGTCGCTATAGATCGTGTGATGTTCCCGGTTCGCCGCCAGAGTCACCGCGAGCTTCCGTCCCATGGCATTCCGCCGGGAGAATGCGACCACACTGGGAGCGTCCGCTTGCAGGGTCTCCGCCAGATCCTGCGCCCGCGAGATCCGAACGCCGGGAAACGTGCGCTCGAGCCGGACCCGCGATTCTTCCGTTGCCGAGGCGTCCGCGTCGATGGCGAAATGCAACCCCGCCTCACAGGGCGCGACCCCCGCCAGAATGCTCCGGGCCGACCACGCCGCATCCGCCGCCAGCGCGGGTGTCGTCATGATGACCAACTCGCACTCGGCCCCCGGCGGGATGACTCGGGGCGGAAGATCGAAGACGCGCTGCCGGATCGGATATGACCTCCGCCGCCAGAACTCCCACTTGGCGCGGCTAATGGCCCGCTGGAGGATAGATCCCTGGCTCAGCTGCCCCCGGTCGGGAAGCAGGATCGGACCGGGATCGGAGACCGGATTCATCAGGCGACGGACGAAAGGATCGGGGGCAGAAGAGATTTTCTCATTTACCAAACGCCACGTTGTCGGAGTCTCGCCCCCGATGCGCTACTCCCTTTCTGATCTCCCACCGCTCTTGCAGCGAGTGGTGGACGGTACGACTGAGTCGCCAACCGCAGGGGGACCGATTTCCCAACGCGATCTCGAGGCCGGCGGAGAGGCTCGCGGTCCGGAGCGCCCCGCTGCCTTCTTCGATCACATCAATCTCGATGAGGCCCTTGAGCTTTACGCCGTGGTGCGGACCCTGGCGCCGAAGCACTCGCTGGAGATCGGATTTTGCTCCGGCGTCTCCGGACTCGCCATTCTCCAGGCGCTGCACGACGCCGGCGGCGGCATTCACCACGTCTGCGACCCGTTCCAGACGACCTACGCGGGCCGCCGGGGGCTCGATAATGTCGCGGCGGCGGGGTTCTCCGCGCTCCTCGATTTTCACGAGGACTACCCGGAAATGGTCGTCCCCCGGCTCCCTCCAATCCAGTTCTGTTTCATCGACGCGTCGCATCTTTTCGACCTCTCGATCCTGGACTTCGTACTGGCGGACAAGCGTCTCGAGGTCGGCGGCATTCTCGCCTTGCACGACCTTTGGATGCCCGCACTCCAGGCGGTCGTCCGTTACGTTCTGAGCAATCGGAGCTATCGGATTCATCATTCGTCCGGGGTGGTGCCTCAGCCCGCCAGAGGACTGAAGGCCGAGGCGAAGCGCTGGGTGGCCGCGGTCCTGCGGCGCCTTCCGCGCGCGGAACAATACTTTACCTCGTCCGTGCTGCAGCCGTGGGAATCCCTTGGCATCACCAACCTCGTCTTTCTCGAGAAGACCGACGGCGACGAGCGCGACTGGAAGACGCACCGACCGTTTTGAGGGCGCAGATCGCGGGACGTCATTTGGGGGCGACCTCGGGCCGCCACGTGGAGCGGTAGATTTGCTCGAGTTGCTCGGCGAGCACCGGCCACGCGAGCGCGGCGCGCAATTGCTCCAGATCCGGACGCTCCACTGTCTCTCCCGCCAGCAATCGCCGGGCAACGCTCACGCAGCCGGCCACCCACGCGTCCCGCTCGCCCGGAAAGACGAAGGCGCCTCGCATCTCGCGCGCGACCAGACCAGCCTCGCCGACGTCCGCGCAGATCACCCGCAGGCCCGCCGCGAGGTAATCAGCCAGCTTGATGGGAAGGCGGCTGAGATTGAAGGGCGTCGGCGCCAACGGGAGGAGACCCAGATCAACCGCCTGCATCAGCTCCGCGGCGCGAGTGGGGGGGAACTCTCCGAGAAAGTCGATCCGCTCGGCGAGGCCCGGTTCGATGGGTACCGCCTTGCGGATGTCCGCTCCACCACAGGCCAGACGCACGTTTGGCGGAAGGCTCCGGAGCGCGGCGAGGCACCATTCCACCTCGGTCAGGGTCCAGCCAATGAAGGCGAGATAGAGCGCGTTCTCGCGGAGACCAAAGGAGCGGCGGAGCAGGGTGCGATCGGAGGCGGGGGGCGGCGGATTGAATCCGTTTCGAACCACCTCAGCCCGTTCAGCTCCCCGCTCCAGGGCAAGTCGGGCCAGATAGGTCGAACAGGTCGTCACAACTCCGGCGCGCTGCGGCAGGAGGCGCTCGAAGCGGCCCTTGGCCACGGCGATCCAGCGCTCGAGTCGCCGCGGATAGGGATAATCCTGATCCCAGAGATCATCCCAGTCCCATGCAAACAGCGCCTGACCCTTCCTCGTCTGGCGAAGCCAAAGCCAGACCGCGGCCGCGTTCGGCATCGGCTGGAAGAGGTGGAAAATGTCGGCCGGGCCGATCGGGACCGCGAGCCGGCGCAGGAAGTTCGCGGGATTGAACGCGAATTCGATGAAACGATTTCCCGGAAAACATGCCGGGAGCATGTAGCGCACCCCATCCCGCTCCTCTTCGCTGGCCCGGCGCCGCTCGGTGGTGCTCTGGGAGTAAACGGTCACGCCATGGCCCCGCGCCACGAGCCCCGCCGCGAGTTGATGGTAGCGGTAATACGTTCCCGAGCGCTGATCGGCCGAAACGAGGAAGGCGATGCGAAGCGGTGCGGTCATTCCTTGCCACTCGCCTCGGCCACAAGACAGATGTTCGCGCCGCCCACGAAGAGGGCAGCTTGCGGCGGACCCAGCAACCCATTCAGAATTTTGAGCGTTAGCCACCGACGGAAGCCCGTCCACGGGAGGCCGCCATAGTCGGTCCATTCGTCGACGATGCGATAGCCCAGGCGGACGAGCATCTTCCGCAGCACCCACGGATGCAGGGGAAGAATGTGTGACGGCATGTGAAACCAGAACTTGAAGCCCATCACGGAATCGAGATTAGGCGTCTGAATCCAGATCCGCGCTCCCCGCTGGCGTCCGATGATGCCAAGAATCGCGACCAGCACATCCATCGGCACGTGCTCGACGAAATCCAACATGGAGTAGACGTCGAAATGACCAGCCCGGCGCGGGAGGATCTCGCGGGCATCGCCCTGCTCGACCGGCAGCCCACTCGCCCGGCAGAGGGCGACCAGTTCAGCGTTCAGATCCAGACCTTCCGCCTTGAACCCCTCGGCCAGCAATCGCCGGAGGACCCGGCCATCCCCGCACCCGATGTCGAGGATCGCCGCTCCCGCAGGCGTGTGCTTGAGGTAGGCGGCGAGAGAAGCGGCGTCCGCCGGTTCGGTGGACCCATCGGTCCACAAGTGCATTTCCTTCGGCTGATCAGACCTGGCTTCCATTAGACAGGGGCGTCGGCGACGGGGGTGCGAAATCCAACGAACGCCGTCGGCACATGCACGAGCAAGGTGGCGACACTCGTGACGACGCCGAAGACCAAAACGTTTCGCGTCGTCTCGAGCGAGGCAACCGCGACGAAGACGATCTGGACCACCGTGAGGGCCACGATGTAGAGCGCTGCGCCCCACCAGTAGATCCACTTGCGCGCGCTGTGAATCGTCCAGATCACGCCGCTGAAGTAGGAGATCGAAGCTGCCGCCATCGTCCAGACCAGTTCCATCCGCAGGTGCGCGTATTTCGGGCCAAGCAGCCAGAGCAGCGGTTGCGGAAGCGCGTACGCGAGCGCGACGAGACCCGCCGCGAAAAGCGCACCGACGCCGACCGCCTGAAAATAGCGTTGTCCGAGCCATTCCCGGGGCAGCCGGGCGAAAAACGGGCCGATGATTACGCTGTTGAACGCGTTGAGGAGCACGAAAAGTTGTCCGATGCGCCCAAGCGCCGCGACCTCCGCGATGTTCTGGGTGCGGCCGAAAAAGGACATCAAGAGCACCAGCAACTGTCCCTGCAGGGCCGCGAAGGCGATTCCCGGGATCAGAGGGCCGAGATACCTTATCATCTCGTGCCGGGTTTCCCGATCCGCGCGGGGCGGTTCAGCGATGACGTCCGCAGTCTGGGCTCGGTAGCGCCATCCGGTCCAGATCGTGGCGACCGCGTTCAATCCGGCGAGGACGACGGCCCCGAGCCAGCCGGCGAAGTGCAGCAGCGCGGAGAGTGTGAGGCGGGCCGCGGAGACCTCGATTGCCGTGCGATAGTAGCGCCCGAGCCGATGCTGCATCGTCAGCACGCTCCCGTGCCACGCGACCCGGCCTTCGAAGAACAGAGCGGCCGCGATGCAGGCGAAAAGTGCCGCCTGAACCACCCACGACCAGCCCTGGCGCGCGCCGATGCCCGCGAAGGCCAGCGCCGCCGGAGGCAGGACGATCAGAAAGGTCAGCCGGCGCCAGGCCCGGGCGGCCGCGATGTACCGGCCGATCACCGTGGGGTCATTCACCCGAGTTCCCGTGAGGGCCGGAATGCAGCCTCCAAACCCGAGATCGACGAGCACGGTGAGCATCGACTGAAACCCGAATGCGACCCCGAAGAGCGCGTAATCTTCCACCGACAACCACCGCAGGAGGAAGAATCCCGTGACGACGTTGATCGCCTGCAAGGCGCCCTGCCCGGCAAAGAATTTCGCCAGCCGGGCGGCCCACGGCCGGAGACGCGCCGGAAGCGCGTCTCCGAGTTTTGCGAAGTGGGACAAGGGCGGGTCGGAGGGAGCAACCGCTACATCCGGGGACGAAAGACGAGCCGGAAATTCTCGCTCTGAGCGAAGCAGTCCTCCCGGGCGGGTCGGCCGTCACTTTCACAGGCCACATAGCCTAATTCGAAGAGCTCGCGTCCGAGCGCGGGGGCCGAGGCGCCATGGCGATCGAGGAGACTGGGATGGAGTTCGAGGAACAGCAGCGGCCGATGCTCGCGCAGAAGGGTGCGAGCTCCGGCGATCACCGCGTGTTCGAAGCCCTCCACGTCGATCTTTAGCACGTCGGGACGGATGTCGTGCTCGCGGATGAAGTCATCGAGCGCGACCACCTGCATGACGCCATCACCGCTGCCGCAAGCGCCGCCCGCGACGAAATGAAAGCCGGTTTCGACCGGGATCTGCGCGGCGGCGGCGCCCAACCCGAGCGCGTGCGCCTCGATCCGGCATTCCGGATTCAGGGCGAGCAAGCGCTCCAGCCGGGCGAAGGTCGGCGGATTTGGCTCAAACGCCAGAGCGCGCCGCGTCGACCCGGCGGTAAATCCGAGCGCGAAAATACCGTACAGCGCGCCCACATCGAAGAGACACTTCGAATCACGCGCCAGCGCGAGGAATCCGTCCATCTCCTCCACCATCGCCGGATCCAGATGCGTGAAATGCTCGAGCGCCCAGCGCAGCTCCGGTTCGATGCGAAAGACGACGTCGCGACGCAAAGCGAACTGATCTGGAGCGAGTCCGGCGTTGGCCGCGTCGAAGCGGCGGCGAAATCGGCCAACCTTCGTCCGATGCCGGAAGAATCCGACCACGCCCCGATAGCGGCATTCCCGGACGAACTGGACCAGCCCGCCGGGCAGGTGGTCAGTGAGGAATTGACGGACCATGGAAGTTACGACGCGGGCGGAGCCGGGGGAGTGGAAAAGAGACGCCGGCGCACGGAATTCACCAGGCGATAACCCTGCTCATGAACGACCCGCTCCCACGCGGCCCGGGACCGCGACCAGCCGGCCCGCTCCCGATTGACAAAGAGCACATCGATGAAAAACGGCGCCGACCGGTTGAGGCAGATAAATCCGAGGCTTTCGAGTCGCTCGACGACCGCGTGGATTCTCTTGAGTTCCTCGGCGGGTGACCGGGCGAGTTCCACCGTGTGCGCGTGAAATTCGGCCGTGATCTGCCCGATCTGGGCGAGCAGCGCTTCGGGGGCGTGAAGAAGGACGTCGATCTCGGCGCCCTCGATGTCCAACTTCAACAGGTCAATCTGCTCGAGGCACTCAGAGACCATCAAATCCGAAAGAGTCGTCACCTCGACTTCGATCGTCGCGGCGAGTTCCTCCGGCCGGAGCGGTCGCATGCTGTTCGCTTCCGGATTTCGCCCGACGTGGAAGACGCAGCGTTGGGCCTCGGCCCCGAGCGCGCGATTGAGTTTCCGCACGTGGCGAGCGTCGGGGATCACCGCAAAAAGTTCCGGCACGGGTTCCATGACCACCACCTGGCACGACCCCAGAGCGGCAATCTCCCGGGTAAAGTCCCCGCGGTTGCCGCCAGCATCGACGACGACCGCGTCCGCCGGGAGTAATCCCGGGTAAAACGTATGCCCGCGCAATTCGACGAGGGGCGAGGCGGAATTCATCGGGAGTGGCTGAGGCGCTGGCGGGGCGCCTCCGCGGCATGCTACCGCCCTTGGTCAGCGCGCGGCGGACGGCCGGGCGGACCTTCGAGCGGGCCTCGGCTCAGGCGTCGGGGTTTCAGGCGGAGAGCGCGCGGGCCTGCGGGTGGCGCCGCGCGGAAAGGGCTGCCTTGGCGGAGACTTCGATCTCCATCTGGTGGCCCATGAAAGTCATCAGAACGCGGATGCGTTCCTTGGCGGGAAGATACTGGGTGACGACGGCCTTGAGTCCGTGAAATGCCCCCTCCGTCAGGATCACCTCGCTGCCGGGCAGCGGGTCGGTCGGCACTTCCGCGAGTTCCTCCTGACCCATCGTCGAGCGCAGTTCGCGGATGATGGAGTCGGGCACCGGTGGATGATGCTCTCCGAAATGGACGATTCCCCGAAGACCGTGCGCCCAACCGATTTCCCGTCCCCGTTGCTTCAATTCAAACCGGGCGAACAAATAGCCGGGGAACAAGGCCTCCGTCATCCACATCTGTCCGCCCCCGCGCGGCCGCTTGAAGCGGAGGCGCGGGCAGAAAACTTCCACGCCCTCCATCTGTCGCAACCGCCGCGCGGCAATCTGCTCATGCTTGGGCTGCGACTTCAGGCAATACCACGCGAGCGTCGCCTCGGTGCCGCCGGATTCGGCGTCGGTGAGCGGATTCGGCTCCATCCTCAGGCTCCCAGAAGTCGGCCCAGCATGGGCAGCGTTTCCCGCGTGATCCGTTCCCAAGCCCGAAGCTTCTCCAGGCGCCCCTGCAGAATCGCGTGGGCGGAGGCCCGGCGGCGCGCGACTGGCTCCGCCCGCAAGGCGCCCTCCAGCCGGTCCAGCCGCTCGGTTCCCGCCGCAAGCTGCGGAGCGATGGTCTCCTCGAGCAAGCCCGTGACCAGTTTGCGCAGCTCGGTCTCGGCGACGTAGTGATCCCGCCGGTCGCCCGCGACGTAGGTGGTGCGGACGGCGCCAAATCCCCGCAGCACGCGGAGGCCCTGCGAAGCCGAGCCGCGGCTGATGCGCAACGTCGTGACGATCTCATCGAAGCCGCGCGGCCCGCCCGAGGCGAAGAGCAGCCCGTAGATTTCACCAAGGGATTTCGGCAGCTTCAGCGCCCGCGCCGCTCCAACAAAGAAACTCACGAATTCCGTCTCCACCGGCGAAAGCGATCCGCCCGCCCGCCCGGACGTTTGGCGCCCGCGGATCTGGGAACGAGCGCGAATGGCACCTGGCATGACGGAGCATCCTACCCACGCGGCGGTTTCGTTCAATTCAAAATGAACGAAATGGACGCGCTGCGCCGCTCAAGGCGCGGGGGACCCGCCGGAGAGCCCGCGCCGCATCAACCAGAGGTTCAGGGGAATCGCCGGCAAGGCGGCCACAAAGACGAGGATGAGCGCGCCGCGGGTGGAGCCGAGATCGAGCAGCGGGATCGTGGCAAGCTGAACGCCCAATGATGCCAGGGGAATCACCCAGGAACCATGGACCCAGCCGCGGGCGTAATTCAGCGACCAGAGGACCGAGGCTACGTAGAGCGTCGCATGCGCCGCCATGAGCCACGTCAATTCGCTTTCAAGATGCAGATACGCCGGCCCAAGCAGCCAAAGGAGGGGACGAGGGAAGAGCCAGGCGAACCACCAAAGCGCCACGCCCAGCGCGAGCCCCGCCGCGCCCACCTGGAGGAATCGCCGCCGGAGCAGCGACGGATCGGGCGCGAGCCGCGCAAACGCGGGCAGAATCAGACTCGTCTGCAGGGCGTTGAAAACCGTGAACACCGCCGCGAGGCGGGCGAGGGCTCCGAATTCGCCCACCTGCTGCGCCTTCCCCGACGCGGCAATCAGAAGAAGGGCGAGCTGGCCCTGCACGATGTACAGGATGTTGTAGAGCCACTGCGCGCGGATGAGACCGCGGACTTGCGTGGACTGCCCAGGGCGCTCTTGGGCCGCGGCGTCAATCCAGGGCGACAGCGCCGTGCGCAGCCGCCGCGCCTGCATGGCGAGGACCGCCAGCAAAGCGGCGAGCGCTCCGGCCAGGCGCCACCCGTCCGCGCTGGACTCCGCAACCGCGGGGACGAGCCAAAAAATCAGACCGAGGACGACCAGTCGGAAGACGTTCATGGCGAGGTCGATCCGCTGCGCGGTCGTGGTTCCGCCCGCGATTCGCAGCGCACCGCTCCGGACATCGACCTGCGCCTGGACCGCCACCCACGCCCCCAGCAGGGGCAGCAACAGCAACGCACCGAGCGTGCCGCGCCAGCCCAGCGCGCTGAGTCCATACACGGGCGCCGCGATGAGCAGGGCCGCGAGCGCCAGTCGGGTGCGGAAGCGCTGCACCACGCGGACGAGCGAGGAGAAGACCGGCCGGTCGGACCAGGTCCCGCCACCGATCGACGCCAGGGCGGATCCCGTGCCACTGTCCGCCAGAATCTGGACGGTCATGAGCGCACTCATCAGGACGGTGTAGAGCCCGAACGATTCCGTCGAAAGGCCGCGAACGAGCACGATGCCGCCCGCGAAGCCCAGCACCTGAACGAGGGACTGGAGACCGAGGAACCGGCCGATCGCTCCACTCCACTTTCGCCAGGCCGGGGGAGATCCGCTCACGCTCGGTTTCGGGTAGCCGCGTTCCCTAAAGTTCGCCGGCGACCATCGCGCGCACGACATCGTCCATCCGACGGGTCGCCTGCCAGCCGAGTCGCGCCGCTGCCTTCGCGGGATTGGCGCGACCGATCGCGAGATCCGTCGGGCGGAGCAGCGTCTCGTCGCTGACCACATGTTCACGCCAGTCGAGCCCGGCCGCTTGAAAAGCCTGCGCGACGAAGTCCTTCAGCGGTCGCGTCTCGCCGGTCGCGATCACGAAGTCCTCTGGCGCGGGCAAACGCAGCATCAGAGCCATCGCCTCGACGAACTCACCCGCCCAGCCCCAATCGCGCTCGATCGTGAGATTCCCCAGCCGAAGTTTGTCCCTCGACTCACCGCTCGCGATCCGGCGGGCTCCCTGGACGATCTTTTGGGTGACGAATCGTTCCGGCCGCAGCGGCGACTCGTGATTGAAGAGAATGCCGCTGCACGCAAAGAGCCCGTAAGCCTCCCGGTAGTTCGCCACTTCCCAAAAGGCCGCTGACTTCGCCACGGCATAAGGGCTGCGAGGCCGGAATGCCGTCGTTTCATCCGCTGGTTCGCCCCCCGTGTCGCCGAAACACTCGCTCGAACAGGCGTTGTAGAACCGGATCCGGCCCCCGAGAAACCGCAGAGCTTCGAGAATGTTGAGCGTCCCGATCGTGATGCTCTCCAGCGTCTCGACCGGTTGCTCGAAGGAGAGGCCCACCGAAGTCTGACCCGCCAGGTTGTAAATTTCATCGGGCTGCACCCGCTTCACCACCTGGAGCACGCTGCGAAAATCCGTGATCGCCGCCGAGGCCAGTCGCACGCGCCCCTGCAGCCCGAGCCGCGCCAGATTGCGAAAGGTCCCGACCGCAGCGTCTCGGGAGGTGCCCGTCACCTCGTCACCGCGCTCGAGCAGATGGCGCGCGAGATACGCGCCGTCCTGACCGCTGACGCCGAAGATAAGGGATTTCATAGGCAGGGACGAGGGCGCGCGGGACACCGGCCCCGACGGTCGGGAGAATGGCATCCCCCACCCCGACCTCAAGCGATCGTGCAACCGGCCGGTCAGGAAATTGACCGGACCCGGGCAGCGGGGTCAGGTCCGACGCCAGATCGCGGCGATGCGGGGCCGCCCGCACGCTGAGGCTGTGCTATAGCGGGGGCCGATGGATGCCGCGACTCCCGCCCCTTCCGCCGTGGCGGCCAAGCGCGGACGGGCTGCGCTCGTGGCGGTCCTCGCGCTCGCGGCCGTTGGGCTGGGTCTGATCATGAACCGGGAGGGCGTGGATCTCTCTCCGGACGGAGGCGCGTACGCGACCTCCGGGATCCTCTTTGCTCGCGGCGAGGGCGTCTCGCGGCCGAATCCGGGCGTGCCCGAGCCGCACGCCTGGTTCCCTCCGTTCGTGGCGTGGCTGGTCGGGCTCTGCGAAAGCGCGGGATGGAATATCGCGGTCGCGATGGGCGTCTTGAACGCGCTCGCGTGGGGCGCGCTGGCTGCCGCCGTGGGGATCTTCGCCCGGCGCGCGTTGGGCGGAGACCCGTGGTGGGCGGCCGTGGCGGCGGGGCTGATCCTGACGAGCAGTCACATCTGCGAGATGGAGGGAATGCTCCTCTCCGAGCCGTGGTTTTTGCTCTGGTTTGTCTTCTCGCTCGCCGCGCTGGGCGAGTGGTGGGACCGGCCGTCATTCGCGCTCGCCGCGCTCGCGGGCGGATGCGTGGCCGGCGCGCTGCTCACGCGCTACGTGGGGGTCACGCTCATTGCTCTCGGCGCTCCCGCGATGCTTCTGCGGTCGATTCCGTTTTTTCGCGCGCGGATCCCCATGGTGCTGCTCTTCGGGTTCATCGCCGGTGCGCCGGTCGTACTTTGGACGCTCTGGCAAAAGATGATCCGCGGAGGCGACGCCCCCCGTCCGATTGAGCGACACCTGATTCAGCGTGAGCAACTCGTCGAAGGATTCAACACGCTGGCGTCGTTCATCATCACCGATGATTTCGTCCTGACGACCGCCGGCCGCGCGCTGGTCTTGCTCGTCACCCTCGCGATCGCGAGCTGGGCGCTCGTCCTCTGGCTGCGCCGGGGAGACGGTCCTGCGCCGCGCGAGCGCCTGGCCGCAACTCCCGGACTCATCTGGCTCAGCGCGGCGTTCGCTCCGGTTTACCTCGGTTTTCTGGTGATTTCGATCTCGTTCGCCGACGCCGGCACCCCCCTCGACTCCCGCATTCTCATTCCCCTCGTGCCGGCCGGTGCTTTGGTCGCGACCTGGCTCGCCGTCGTCGGACCGTGGCGTCATGGCTCCCGGACGACCCGTTGGGTTCTCGTCGCGCTCACCGGCGGGGTGCTCGTTCTTCACGCCGTTTCCACGGCGGGATTAATCTACTATCGCGAAGCGGTCACGTGGTCCCAGGATCGTCCATCCCTGCTCGGACAGGCTGTGCGGGATCTGCCCGCCGACGCGGTGATCTACACCAACGAGCCTTTCGCGGTCTATTACGTCTCCCGCCGGAAGACGGACTTGCTCCCCGACGACGCGCCTGATGAAGAAGCCGACGACGACGACCTGGCGGAGTTTGACGAACATCTGGCCGAACTGCGCGCCGCTCTGGTGCACGGCGGCTGGATCGTGTACTTCAACAAACTCTGCCTGAATGAATCGCCGCTCTCGCGAGCCCGGGCGCGGGAGGCGCTGACCGTCGAGAGCAGCCGGATTTTCGAGGATGGGGTTCTTCTCCGCATCGCCCCGTCACCCGGCGAGTGACACCGCCGCGGCCTCGTCCTTTCCAAATCTCAATGCCGCGCGGAACGGGCGGTTCGCGTGCGTTCCGCGGCGTAACACTCGACCGCCTGACGCAGGCCGGAGCCCTTCTGCATCGTCTCGTCGAACTCCCGGCTCGGCACGGAGTCGGCGGTGATCCCGGAGCCGACGTGATAATGCAGCTCTCCCCGCGAGCGCTCGTGAATGAGCGTGCGGATCGCGATGTTGAAAGCCGCATCGCCTTCGAAGGAAAAATACCCGATTGCCCCGGTGTAGATCCCGCGCGGCTCAGGTTCGAGCCGGCTGATGATTTTCCGGGCGGTCGACTTCGGGGCACCGGTGATGGACCCTCCCGGGAAACACGCCGCCAGCGCGGCGAGCGGCGTCACCTCCCGTCGCAGCCGGCCCGTCACGGTGGAGACGAGGTGATGCACCTGCGCAAATTTCTCGAGCCGCAAGAGGTCCGGCACGGTGACGGTTCCGTATTCGCAGACCTGCCCGAGATCGTTGCGCTCCAAGTCCGTGATCATGATCAGCTCCGCGATCTCCTTCGGGTCGGTCCTGAGTTCGTACTGGAAACGCGCGTCCCGCTGCGGATCGCGATCCCGCGGACGGGTGCCCTTGATCGGACGCGTCGTGATCTCGCGGCCATCGATGCGCAGGAACAGCTCCGGCGAGGCGCTGAGCACGCAGCGATCGCCGGCATCGAGAAACGCCGCCCCGGGCGCCGGACTTCGGGCCATCACGTGCTCGAACAGCGCATAAGGATTGCCTTCGAACGCGCACGCGAAGCGCTGGGTAAGGTTTGCCTGGTAGAGATAGCCCGCCGCGATCTCCTCCTGCGTCTCGCGCACCACTGCCTCGTAGGCGGCGCGCGTCATGCCCGGGCGCCATTCGCCGACGCGTACCTCCGGCACTTCGCCATCGCGTCGCCGCCCGCTCCAGCGCGAGGTCGGCTCACCGGCCGGCGCTGCCTCGAGTCGCGGATAGAAGGCGAACCAGTAGTCACCTTCATAGGTGAACCAGCCGATCGCTGCCCCGCGAGGGTGCGGCGTATCGTCCGCGCGCCGCGTGCGATGGCGGTCGAGCGTGGACTCCAGCCGGTCCCATTCGGCCGGGCCGCCGGAGACGATCTCCGAAGGATCGACGCCCTGATAGATCCACCCCGGCGCGACCCAGGAGTTGAGCGAGACGAACGGACTCATTCTGTCACGAACCAAGCCCGGCCGTTGCGGCTGCGCAATTCCGTGTTAACCGCCGAGCCCGCATCTTTTCCATGAGTAACCCCAATATCCTCCGTCTCGGCCTGCCGACGGGCAGTCTGCACGAGGCCACCCTCAGCCTGTTTGCCAAGGCCGGCTATCTGATCAGCGGGTCGAAGCGGTCCTATCGGCCCGCGATCGACGATACCGAAATCGAAATCCGGCTCCTCCGCGCGCAGGAGATCAGTCGCTACGTGGAACACGGCTTCCTCGACTGCGGGCTCACCGGCCGGGACTGGGTCGAGGAAAACGGCTCCGACATCGAAGTCCTTTGCGACCTGCCTTTCTCGAAAGCGACGACGTCCCCGACGCGCTGGGTACTCGCCGTGCCGGAGCATTCGGACATCCGCACGCTGGCCGATCTGAACGGCAAACGGATCGCGACGGAAGCGGTCGGACTGACCAGACGGTTCTTGGCGCGGAACGGCGTCGAGGCCGAGGTGGAGTTCTCCTGGGGCGCCACCGAGGTGAAGGTGCCGGACCTGGTTGATGCCATCGTGGACATCACCGAAACCGGATCGTCCCTCCGGGCGAACAATTTGCGGATCGTCGCCACGCTGATGGAGAGTTATCCGCAGTTGATCGCGAACCGCGCGTCGATGCAGGACGACTGGAAAAGAGCCAAGGCGCAGCGCCTTGTCATCCTCCTCCAGGGCGCGATCAACGCGCGGGACAAGGTGGGCCTCAAGATGAACCTGGAGGAAAACCAGTTGAAAAACCTGCTCTCCACCCTACCATCCCTCCGCCAACCGACCGTCTCCCCCCTCGCCACTCCGGGCTGGGTGGCCATCGAGACGATCATCGACGAAAAAATCGCCCGCGAAATCATCCCTCAACTGAAGCTCCTTGGGGCCGAAGGCATCATCGAATATCCGTTGAACAAAGTGGTGTATTGAACAGGCGCCTCTCGCGTCGCAGCTGCAGTCCTTAACCGAAGATCATGGGTTCCCTGAAGAAGAAACGCAAAGAAAAGATCGCGAAGCACAAGCGCCGCAAGCGTCGGCGTGAAAACCGCCACAAGAAGCGGTTGCGTTACAAGTCGTAAACTTCGTTTCGCATGAATGTCTTCGCGGTCGGGGGAAGAACTCTTCGCCGGGCCGCGAGCATCCTGCCCGGACTGGCCGCCGTTTTTCTCGGCGGCCTTTTCCGTCTCGAGGCGGCGCCGAAGCCGAAGGATCCCCCGCGCCCCGGCGCCAAGGCTTCCGAAGCGGCGAAGTCGGACCGGCCCGAGAAAGGTGAACGCGCGGTCGTTTATGACGACCGGTACCGTCCGCCCGCGAAGGATCTGCTGCTGAGCCCCGTCAACGAGCGGCTCGCGGAGTCCTATGCGCTCTTCATGAAGGGAGTGATGTCCGAGGAAGCCGGGGAGCCGGACAAGGCTCTCCCGCTTTATCTCAAGGCACTCGCCGCGGACCCAGCCAACGTCGGACTCGCGATGAAGGTCTCGAGCGAATTCGTCCGGCGCGGCGATACCAGTGAGGCGGTGGAGCTCTTGAAGGACACCATCAAGGCCGCTCCGAAGGATCCGTCCCCGCAGCTCGCTCTCGCGTTCATCCAGCTCAAGAGCCTCCGAAAGCCCGACCTCGCGCTGAAGACGGCGGAGAGCGCGCTCGCGCTCGACCCGAACAATTTCCTCGCGTACGCCTACACCGCCGAGGCTCTGGACCAGCTCGGGCAGAAGGAAAAGGTAACTGGGCTCCTCGGGCGCGCCGCGAAGGCGACCTCGCGCGATCCGAAATTCTGGGTCCGGCTGGGAGATTTGCACCGCCAGCTTTTGCTCAAGGACGATGCGAAAAAGGCCCCGAAGGAGGCGTTGGAGCGGACGACCGCGATGTACGACAAGGCCCTCGCGCTCGCGGGCGACGATCTCGATCTGCTGAACCAGGTGGCGACCTTTCACGTCTTCGCCGGCCAGATTCCGCAGGCCATTCCGCTTTACCTCAAGATCCTCGCGCTCAGCCCGAATCATCCGAGCGTCCGCGAAAAACTGGCGTACAGCTACCTCCAGAGCGACCAGCGCGCGAAGGCGATCGAGGAGCTCGAGGCCATCATCAAGGCCGATCCCGCGAAGGTTTACGCCTACGAGATGCTCGGAAAGATCTTCGAGGAAGAGAAGGAGTACGAGCGGGCGATCCGGAACTATGAACAGGTTCTGCTGCTCACGCCGAACCAGCCCGCGGCCTACCAGCGCATGGCGGAGATTTTTGCGGTTCAGTTGAAGAACCCCGACAAGGCGGTCGAGGTTCTGGCGGAGGCCCGCCGGCGATTCTCGGATCTTCCGGTTTTTTCGTACATGCTCGCGCGGACGCTGACGATCGCGAAGCGCTACGACGAGGCGCTCTCGATGTTCGATCAAACCGCTGCCGAAGCCGAGCAGATGCAGGATCAGATGCTCAATGGCGGCTTTTATTTCGACTGGGGTGCCACCGCCGAGCAGGCGGGCCGGATCGAGAAAGCGACCGAGCTTCTCCGCAAAAGCCTCAAGCTCGAAGACCAGCCTGAGCGCGTCGCACAGACCGCGAACTATCTCGGATACATGTGGGTGGATCGAAGCGAGAATCTCGAGGAGGCGGGCCAGCTCATTCAACGGGCGCTCCAGATCGCCCCAAACAACGGGGCTTATCTCGACAGCCTCGGCTGGTACTACTACCGCGCCGGAAAATTCGACAAGGCCCTGACGGAACTGCTCCGTGCGGTGGAGAATACGGACCCACCGGACGCCACCGTCTTCGATCACCTCGGCGACACCTACTTCAAGCTGAAGAACGACGCGCAGGCGCTCAACTGCTGGCAGAAGGCCCTCGCGATCGAGCCGGGCAGCGAAAAAATCTCGACGAAGATCAACGACTACAAGGCCAAGCACGCCACCGCCTCCGCGGCGTCGACCCCCGCCGCTCCAGCAACGAAGAAGGAGTGAGAGAACGTCGAACATCGAACTTCGAAGTTCCGAAGCGCGGTTGATCCGACTGGCAAGCGGCAGCGGCGGACTAACGATGAGATCCGTCTCCCGAAGCGAGCACGCTGGATCGGATACCACAATCGCGCGCTCGAGCTGTCGCAGCCCTTCGAAGTTCGAAGTTCAGCGTTCGATGTTCGACGTTCGTTCCCCCTTTCAGCCCCTGCCCCCGGCCATCCGCCGGGCGTCGGGCGAACGGCGCAGGAGTTCCATGGCCCAGATCCCGCCCGCCGGACCAAGCGCCAGGAATGAAAAGGCCCAGCGCCAGCCCACCAGTGACTCGACCACCGGCACGAGGCGGATCGTCGCCAGGGTCAGAAGAAATCCGATACTCGTCTGGAGCGTTAGTGCCGTCCCCGTGTAGCGCGGCTCGCAGAGCTCGCTGATCGACGCGGAGAATTGGGCGGAATCGGCGATCACCGTGATGCCCCACACCACGCCGAGCCCGGCCACGAGCCACGGCGGACCACCAAAGAAAAAACCGGCGCCGAGAGCACAGGCGCCACTCGCCGCCATCGCCGCGCTGCAAAGGCGGCTCCGCCCCACCTGGTCCGCGAGCTTGCCGGCGGCGAGACTGCCCACTCCGCCTGCTGCCATGGAGAGAAACGCGGCCGCGGCCGCCCACTTTGGGTCCACCCCGCGCAGCGCGAAGCTGGCCGCGAGGAAGGCGGGCAGCCAGGTCCACATCGCATAGAGCTCCCACATGTGACCGAGGTAGCCGAGGTTCGCGAGACGGAGAGGTCGGTCGCGGAAGATGTGCGCGGCATACCGCCAGTCGAATGGCGGTGACGCGGTCCGATACGGCCCCTCGCGCACGAAGAGCGCCGCCAACAGGGCGCCCGCCACCGCCATCGCGGCGCCCGCAAAGAGGACCGGACGCCACGGACCCACGCCGCCGAGGGCGTTGACGAGATGCGGGGAGGCGGAGCCCACCGTCAGCGCGCCCACCATGATCCCGATCGCGAGCCCCCGATCTTCGCGGGTCCAGGTGGCGGCGATCTTCATTCCCACGGGATACACGCCGGCGAGAAAAAGCCCGGTCAGGAACCGAAGGGGGAGCGCCGTCGTGAGTTCACGGCAGAAGAGGGCGATGGCCGCGGTGGAGGCCGCTGCCAGCAGCGCGGAAACCGCAAACAACGCCCGCGCGGGCAGGCGATCCGCGAGGTTCAGCAGCGCCGAGACGAGGGCCCCCACCACGAAACCGATCTGGACTGACATCGTCAGCCACGCGCGGCCCGCATCACCCAGCCCCCATTCTCTCGAGAGCGCCGGCACGACGGCGGACGCCGAAAACCAGACCGACATGCCCAGCAGTTCAGCGAGCGCGAGCAAGAGAAGCGTGCGCCATTTTCGAGGGGGCATGGCGAGTCTTAATCCATCGCCGCGGCGGGCACATCCGATTTGTGAAACGGCGCTGACGCGACGCCCAGCGGCCCTTCACTCACTGGTTCGCCTGCAACATCGCCGCCATTTTCTGGTGGATCAGATTGATCGCCTTGAGCGGGCGCACCATGACTTTGAAGTCGGTGATCGTGCCTTCATCGTTCCAGCTGATCATGTCGACGCCATTGACGGCAATGCCGTCGATGTCGACCTCGAACTCGAGTACGGCGTCGCGCTCGCCAATGACCTCCCGGACGTAGCGAAACGACGGGTTGAAAAAGACGTGCAAGGCCGCGCCCAGATACAGGCTCGTGATGGCCTTCCCGCGCTGCGGGGCGTGCACGACCGGCGAGTGAAAGACCACGTCATCGGCGAGCAGGGCGGCCAGGCCCTTCGCGTCGCGCTCGCGGACGATATTGTGCCAGGCGGTGATGGTGGGGGACATAGAAAGTGCGGGGATGAAAGTCAGGCGGGCGAACGCGCCCTCCGCTACATCTGACCGAAACCGAACGAACTGTCACGCAGACCGCACCCCTCCCAACGGAATTTCGGTCACGTTTTCCCGCCGATCGCCACTTGATCGGCAATGAACCATCCCACCTCCCTTCCGCGCGAGTCTCACGCCGCAGCGACCCCATCCGTCCCATCGACGCCCGCGCCGGCTCCGTCGCCAGCCCGCACCTTCGCCCTCGACGCGCTGCGGGGCTTCATCACGTTTCTCGTCGTCGTCCACCACGCGGTCCTCGCCTATCACCCTCACGCGATGAAGTCCGGGGCCACGCTCCCGGCGCGGCCGCGGATGTGGCAGGTCTTCCCGATCGTGGATCCAGAGCGATGGACCGGGATCGATCTGCTCGTCGGCTTCAACGACAACTTCTTCATGTCGCTGATGTTCCTCATTTCGGGGCTTTTCGTCATCGGCAGCCTGGAACGCAAAGGCCCTGGCCCATTCATCCGCGAACGCACGCGACGGCTCGGTATTCCTTTCGCGGTTGCCGCCGCCTTGCTCGGGCCAGTCTCATATTTTCCGAGCTACCTCGTCACGACGGCCGAGCCGAGTCTAACTGAATTTTGGACGCAGTGGACCGCCTTGGGTTCGTGGCCCGCGGGACCGGCATGGTTCCTTTGGGTGCTGCTGGCGTTCGGCCTCGTCGCCGCGGCGGCATATCGCCTCTCGCCATCGCTCAAAGACACCCTCGCCCGATTCATCAGCCGTTTCGCCGAACGTCCGGCCGCGTTTTGCGTGGGTTTGACCCTCGCGTCCGCCGCGGTCTACCTGCCGGTGGCGCGATTCTTCCCGAATGACTGGTCTACCTTCGGGCCCTTCGCCATTCAGACCGCCCGGGTCTTTCATTACGCGCTTTATTTCGGGGTCGGCCTGGCGCTCGGAGCGTTCGGCGTGAGCCGCGGATTGCTCGCTCCGGCGGGGACGCTCGCGCGACGCTGGATGCGGTGGCAGGCCGCCTCGCAGATCGCCTTTGCCATCGCGATCGCCACCTTCATCCTCTTCATCCTTGGCGCGCAAAAGGGGGAGCCCAGTGCTGGTCTCCAGACCCTGATGAACCTCGGCTACACGCTCTCATGTTCGACGAGCTGTCTCGCGTTTCTCGCCCTTTTCCTGCGCTTCGCGCAGCAGCGGAACGCCGTCTTCGCGAGCCTGAGCGCGAACGCCTTCGGCATCTACCTGCTGCATTATCCCCTCGTGAGCTGGCTCCAATACTCGCTCCTCTCGGTAAATCTCCCCGGCTTCGCGAAGGGCGGGATCGTGATCGCCGGCGCCCTGGCCGCGAGCTGGCTCCTGACGGCGGGGATGCGTCGGGTGCCGAGGATCGGCCGATTCCTCTGACCGCCTCGTTCCGCTCATCCTTGTTCCTTCCTCCTTGTTCCTTGGTTTCCTGCGGGCACCTTGCGCGGATGCCGCCGTCCGAATTTTCCGCCCTCCTGACCTCAGCTTCGGAAGCCATCCTCTCGCTCGCTCCGTTGGAAACGACGTTCCTCGCGGCGAGCGAGGCGGTCGCGAAGTGTTTCGCCAGCGGCGGGAAAATGCTGGCCTGCGGCAATGGCGGGAGCGCGGCGGACACCGCCCATCTCACGGCGGAATTTACGGGTCGCTTCCTCCGTGATCGCCGCCCCTACCCCGCGATCTGTCTGAGCGCGGAAATGAGCCTGCTCACCGCCGTGGCGAACGACTACGGCTACGAGGAGGTCTTTGCCCGCCAGGTGCGGGCGTTCGGCCAGCCCGGCGACGTCTTCATCGGTTTTACGACGAGTGGGAACTCCCCCAACGTCCTCCGGGCTTTCGCCGCCGCCCGCGAGCTCGGCCTCGTGACCATTTCCTTCCTCGGCCGCGAGGGCGGCAACGCAAGAGGACTGGCCGATTTCGAACTGCTGGTGCGTCATGACCTCACGGCGCGGATCCAGGAGGCCCACAAGGTGCTGCTGCACGGCCTGTGCGAACGCGTCGAATCCCTCCTCGGACATTGAGATCGAACCCCTCCTGCTCCGACTCCGTCGCGCATGACTGAACGCATCGCTCCTCTGATCGCCCAGGCCGGACGCGTGATCGTCGGCAAGGAACCCCAAATCCGCCTGGCGATTGCCTGCCTGCTGGCGCGCGGCCACCTCCTGATCGAAGACGTCCCGGGTGTCGGGAAAACCACGCTCTCCCAAACCCTCGCCCTCTCGCTCGGCCTCAAATTCCGCCGCATCCAGTTCACGAGCGATCTGCTGCCCGCGGACGTCATCGGGAACTCGATCTTCGATCGCTCGCTCGGTCAGTTCGTCTTTCACCCCGGGCCGATCTTCGCGCAGGTGGTCCTCATCGATGAGGTCAACCGGGCGACGCCGAAAACGCAGAGCGCCCTCCTCGAGGCGATGGAGGAATTTCAGGTCTCGATCGATGGCGTGACGCATCAGCTCGAGCGGCCATTTTTCGTCATCGCGACGCAAAACCCCCGGCAGCAGATCGGCACGTTTCCGCTGCCCGAGTCGCAGTTGGACCGCTTCCTGATGCGGCTCGAACTGGGTTTCCCCGACCGCGGAAGCGAGCGGGCGATGCTGACGGGTGCGAGCCGGCGGGACATGCTGCACGAGCTCTCCGTGGTGCTGCCGGCGGAGGAACTTCTGGCGCTGCAAGCGGCGGTCCCGCAGGTCCACACATCTCCCGCGCTCCTGGATTACGTGCAGGATCTGCTCGAAGCGAGCCGGCGGGAGCATCCGAGCGGACTTTCCCCGCGGGCCGGTCTCGGTCTCCTCCACGCTGCGCAAGCCTGGGCGTTGATGAGCGGGCGCGAGATGGTGCTGCCCGAGGATGTGCAAGCCGTGGCGACCCCTGTGATGGCACACCGGCTCGAACTCGGCGCCGAGGATGGCCGCGCGGCCGGACGCGGGCTCGTGCAGCAGCTTCTCACCACGGTCCCCGTCAGCTGAAGCGGCGCGTGATCTCTTCCTGAAGCCGTGATCGCCCGCCTCACCTCGCGGCTCCCGAGCTGGTTCAAGAGCTCGGCGAGGGCCGTGCCTGCCGATCCCCCACCGGCGAAGCCAGGCCGCTTTGCCGGTCTGATGCGGCCGGGGCGGGTCTACATCCTGCCGACCAAGGCGGTGATTACGCTGACGCTGGTCCTCTTCGCGATGTGGTACGCCGCGGTGTCGCAGAACAACCAGATGGCCTACGCGCTCCTGTTTTTTCTCGCGAGCCTGACCGTGATCTCGATGCACTATACCCACTTCAATCTGGACCGGCTCAAGCTGCGCGCTGGCCGCGTTTTGCCGGTCTTTGCCGGCGCGTCGGCGGAAGCAGCCCTCGAGCTGACGAACCCGTCCCGTCGGGAGAGACGCTCGATTGAAGTCGCACTCGAGGGCGGACCGTTCTGGTTTCTCCCGGCGGTACCTGGCCCTGGGGGCGTGGGTCATGCGCGCGTGCGCTGCCTGATGCCGAAGCGAGGTCTCCATCCGCTGCCGCGCGTGGCCGTGCGTTCGATTTATCCGCTCGGACTTTTCGAAGGGCGGCAGTACCACGCCCTCCCCGATGCGGAAGTCCTCGTCTACCCCGCCGTGCGCGGATCGCTGCCCCTACCGCGAGGTGACGCGACGATCCGCCAGGAGTTGAACGCCGCCGGCGATGGGGGCGATGACTACGCCGGCTCGCGGGCGTACCGGGTGGGGGAATCCCAGCGGCACGTCGACTGGCGGGCCGTGGCCCGCGGCCAGCCATTGCTCGTGAAGCAATTCAGCGGAACGGGTGGCGAACGAATCTGGCTTGAGTGGAACCGGCTCCCGGGTGCGCTCGATGTGGAGGCGAAGCTCTCCCAACTCACGCGCTGGGTGCTGGAAGCGGAGCGCTCCGGCCTGCAGTACGGACTGCGCTTCCCGGGGACGAACATCAAGCCCTCGCGCGGTCACGAGCACCAACACAACCTCCTGCGCCTCCTGGCGCTGTTTGAACCATGATCGCTTACGAAGGTTTTCCGCTCGATGAAGACACCCGCGCGCCGCTCTACTGGCTGGGCGACGACTACCCCTCGGCGATCGGGCACGATATTTCCGATCAGCTGGCGCACGACGATCCGCACGGGCGGATGCTCGCACTTCGCTGCCTGGAGTCGCCGAAGTTGGAAATCGAGGCCTCGGAGGAGGACGGCCGCGTGCTCGGCGTGCGGGCGACCTTCCAACTCCACATCGTCATGCAGTCGCCCGACGGCTCCCGCTGGCGTCTGAGGGCGGAGTCCACGTACACCGCCACGAACCTCGAGAAAAAGGACGGCGGCAGCATTTCGGCCGAATTGAACCTGCTGGAGACGGGTCCCGAGCCATGATCGGCACCGCCGTTCCGCAGATCGTCAGCGCCTCGGAGCGCGCGGGTGAGCCGCCTCCGCCCGGGCGCGCGATTGTGTGGATGGCCGTGAGCGTGGGGCTGGCGGTCTTCCCCACGTTTTTCTACCTGCCCTTCTGGGGTCCGCTGCTGTTTACGAGCTGTGCCGTCTGGCGCTGGGTGCTCGAGCGGCGGGGCGCGGAGCTTCCGGGAGCCGCCGCGAAATTCGGCGTTTTCGCGCTCGGGTCGGGGCTCATCTTCGTTCTCGGCCGCGGCGACGGAAGCACGGCGGCTCTGGCTTTCCTCGTGGTGCTCGTCTCGCTGAAAATCCTCGAGCTCCGACTCCGGCGGGACTACATCATCACGGCCCTGCTGAGTTATTTTCTCGTCTTGAGCGGTTTCTTTTTCAACCAGAGCCTGCCGCTCGCGATCTACACCGTGGGCGCATTGGTAATCAACACGCTCGCGCTCGCGATGGCCTGCGGCGCCGCCGCCGCGCGGCCGTCGCTCCGACTCTCCCTCGCCCTCTGCGCGCAGACGCTGCCGGCGGTGATTCTCCTCTTCATCTTTTTTCCGCGGCTGGAAGGGCAGTTTACCCTCTTCGGCGGGGGCAGCCGAATGGCGCGCTCAGGGATCAGCGGTGAACTCCGGCCGGGCGAGCTTTCCCGACTCGCAGAGAATGGCGAGATCGCCCTCCGCGTCGAGCTGCCGGCGGAGCCCGTCGTGCCGCAAAGTCAGATGTACTGGCGCGGCCCCGTTCTGATCCAGTGCGACGGCCTTTCCTGGAGCGCCGGCCGGATCGCCGCTCCCAGTCGGCCTCCGTCGGCGCCACCAGAGACGGGAACCCGTCCGCGCGTGGTCTCATATCGGGTCACCGTGGAGCCTCACCAGAACCGGTGGCTCTTCGCGCTCGACCGGCCGATCGCCTCCTCGACCAAGGAGGTCCAGTTCCTTGAAAATGGCTCCGTCGAGTCGCGCGTCGCGCTCAATCGCAAGCTGCTCTACTCGCTCACCTCGCGACTCCCGACCCAAACCCTGCCGCTGCCGGGGGACCTCAACGAACCCCCGGCGGGCTACCGGCAGCTGCCGCGATCGCTCAGCCCGAAGGTCCGGGAACTTGCCGAGCGTTGGCGCAAGCAGGCCGGCACCGAGGACGGGATCATCGACGCCGCGCGCACGTATTATAGGAACAACGGATTCCGCTACAGTCTGAGTCCGGGCGCGTATGAGAGCGCGGACCCATTGGAAGAGTTTCTCTTCTCCCGGCGGCGGGGCTTCTGCGAGCACTACGCGGCGTCGTTCGCGACCCTCATGCGCACCGCTGGCATCCCGGCGCGCGTCGTTCTGGGCTATCAGGGCGGACGTCCAAATTGGATGGGCAGCCATCTGACCGTGCTGCAATCGGATGCGCACGCCTGGACGGAACTCTGGCTGCGCGGCCGCGGTTGGGTGCGCATCGATCCGACGGCGGAGATCGCGCCCGAGCGCCTGAGCCTGGGCGCCGAGGACTTTCAAGCGCTCACCCGCTTCGGCTCGATGACGGCAGCCGAGCGGCTCCAACAGCTCTTTAGACTCCGGAACCCCACGGGCTTCCGCTGGTTGGTGCAGAGCGTGGCGATGACGTGGGACACGCTCGATCACCAGTGGAATCTCCGGGTCATCGGTTACGGTTTCGATTCGCAGAGCGATTTGCTGCGCGATCTCGGTTTCGGCCGCTTCGGGATTCTCTCCGGCGCGATTGGGATCTTTGCCGGCATGGCGATCGCGTCCGGCATGTTCGCTTTCTTCCTGCTCCTCCGAGCCCGGAGCGGAGAAGTCTCGGATGCGCGGGCGTCGGCCGTGCAGAAACTCTACGCGAAGTTTTGCGCGCGGGTCTCGAAGGCGGGCGGTCCGCCGCGCGCTCCGGGCGAAGGTCCGCTGGATTTCGCCGCCCGAGCCACCGCCGCCTTGCCCTCCGAACGCGAGGGCATCGAGCGCGTGACGGAATCGTATGTCTCGCTGCGGTATGGCCGGGACAACGGCGGGCCGCTCGACCACCTGCGGGCAGCGGTGCGCGCGTTCCGGCCCGGGAGGGCACACCGGGCTGGATAAGGCTCGCTCGCTCTGCTATCGTCGACCTCCCAAATGAAAACTCCTCTGCACGTTGCCGTCACCGGGGCGGCGGGACAGATCGGCTACTCGCTGCTGTTCCGTATCGCGTCCGGCTCCATGTTCGGACCCGACCAGCCCGTCGTTCTCCATCTCATCGAGATCGAGCCCGCGTTGAAAGCGCTGAACGGCGTCGTCATGGAAGTGCAGGACTGCGCTTTCCCGCTGGTGCACGGGCTCGTCCCGACCGCGAACCTCGACGAAGGCTTCCGCGGCGTCCATTGGGCTCTCCTCGTGGGCAGCGTCCCGCGGAAGGCGGGCATGGAGCGCGGTGATCTTCTTGGGATCAATGGCCGCATTTTCATCGGCCAGGGCAAGGCCATCGAGAAGAACGCTGACCGCAACGTCCGCGTGCTCGTGGTCGGCAACCCCTGCAATACGAACGCCCTCATCGCCATGCGCAATGCGACCGGCGTGCCGAAGGATCGCTGGTTCGCCATGACGCGTCTCGACGAAAATCGCGCGAAGAGCCAGCTCGCGGCGAAGGCGGGCGTGCAGGTCGCCGACGTGACGAACGTGGGCATCTGGGGCAATCACTCCGCCACGCAGTACCCTGACTTTCACAACGCGAAGATCGGTGGCAAACCGGCACCCGAGGTCATCACCGATCACGCGTGGGTCGCGGACCCCTTCATCCCGACCGTACAGAAGCGCGGCGCCGCCATCATCGAAGCCCGCGGTGCCTCGTCGGCCGCCAGCGCGGCGAACGCCGTTGTGGACACGGTTCGCTCGCTCACCACGCCCACGCCGGCGGGCGACTGGCACAGCGTCGCCGTCTGCTCGGATGGAAATCCCTACGGGCTGGAGGAAGGCCTGATCTGCGGCTTTCCCGTCCGCGGCGATGGCACCAAGTGGGAGATCGTCCCCGGCCTGCCCGTCAACGACTTCGCGAAAGAACGTATTGCCAAGACCGTTGGCGAACTCGCCGAGGAGCGGGCACTGGTCAAAGAGTTGATCGGCGGCTGACGCGGTCAGGATTGACTTTTCCTGCCGCCCCCGGATTCGTCCGCGGGCGGCATTTTGCTTTGGCGCCGGGGTACTCGCGCGGCTCAGCCGTTTCCGACGCAACCTGCGCCGGGACGCCGGCGGGTCCGGGAGAATCTGCGCGAAATCGTCGGCATGACCATCGTGCCGCGTCATTCCGGAGGAATGGCCGCAAGGAGCCAGCGCGCGAACGCTCCCTGGCGACTCTTTGCGAAACCTCCGGGTTCGGCCAAGTCACCGCCTCGCACGCCGCCGTCACTCGACCTTCTCTTAGTGCGACCGGCGCTTCCGCTTGAGATTGAGCTGAGCGAGTGACTTCGCGATCGATGCTTCCGTCGCGGCGAGTTCCTCGCCACCGAGTTCGCGATTCTTGAGCGCAGCCTGCGCACGTTCCATCGCCGCCTGCACGGCACCTTCATCGATCTTCGTCTCCTCGATCGCCATGTCCGTGAGGACGGAGACTGAGAGCTGATTGATTTCGGCGAAGCCCTCGCCCACGGCGAGAGCGATCTCTTGGCCACCCTTCTTCACGCGAAGCTCACCCGGCTTCAGCAGCGTCAGGAGCGGAGCGTGATTGGGCAGGATTCCGAGTTCGCCTTCAACCCCGGGGAGCACGACCATGTCAACGTCGTCCGAATACGCCTTCGCTTCGGGAGTAACGATTTCGAGTTTCAACGTGGCCATGGGTCGGACGGAGGCGGGAGGGTCTGGACTACGGGAGCGACGAATGCGAGCGGCGAGACTTCGAGTTTCGAATTTCGAATTTCCCGCCTTTTCGGGCCTTATTTCTTTACCATCTCGATTCCGCCCTTCATGTAGAAGGCCGTCTCGGGAATGTCGTCGTGCTTGCCGTCGAGAATCTCCTTGAAGCCGCGGACGGTCTCCTTGAGGGGGACGCGTTCGCCCTTTGTGCCGGTGAACTGCTCGGCGACTTCGAACGGCTGGGAGAGGAAACGCTGGATCTTGCGGGCGCGGAACACCGTGAGCTTGTCCTCGGGCGAAAGTTCGTCCATGCCCAGAATCGCGATGATGTCCTGGAGATCCTTGTAGCGCTGGAGGATCCGCTGAACGCCGCGGGCGACCGCATAATGCTCCTCGCCGACGATCTCAGGCGCGAGCGCCTTCGAAGTGGAGGAGAGCGGATCGACCGCCGGGTAGATGCCTAGCTCGGCGATGGAACGCTCGAGCACGATCGTCGAGTCCAAGTGGGCGAAGGTATTCGCGGGCGCCGGATCGGTGAGATCGTCGGCGGGCACGTAGACGGCCTGCACGGAAGTGATCGAGCCGTTCTTGGTTGACGTGATGCGTTCCTGAAGATCGCCCATTTCCGCCGCGAGGGTCGGCTGGTAGCCCACCGCCGACGGAGTGCGGCCGAGGAGCGCCGACACTTCGGAACCAGCCTGCGAGAAGCGGAACACGTTGTCGATGAAGAGGAGTACGTCCTGGTTCTTTTCGTCGCGGAAATACTCCGCCATCGCGAGGGCCGAGAGGGCCACGCGGAGACGCGCACCCGGGGGCTCATTCATCTGGCCGTAGACGAGTGCGACCTTGGAGTCTTCAAGCTTGTCCTGCTTGATGACGCCGGCGTCGGACATTTCGTGATACAGATCGTTTCCTTCGCGGGTGCGTTCGCCGACCCCGGCGAAGACCGAGAAGCCGCCGTGGCCCTTGGCGATGTTGTTGATCAGTTCGAGAATGACGACCGTCTTGCCGACGCCCGCGCCCCCGAAGGCGCCGACTTTACCGCCCTTGGTGAACGGACAGATGAGGTCGATGACCTTGATGCCGGTCTCGAGAATCGTGCTGCCGGTGTCCTGATCGACGAGGAGCGGAGCCTTCCGGTGAATCGGGTAGCGCTTGACCGCGTTGACCGGTCCACGTTCGTCCACGGGATCGCCCGTCACATTGAAAATGCGGCCGAGCGTCGCTTCGCCGACCGGCACCGTGATGGGTTCGCCCCGGTTCTTGATCGCGAGACCGCGTTTCAGACCCTCGGTCGAGGACATGGCGATCGCGCGCACGAGACCGTCGCCGAGGTGCTGCTGCACTTCGAAAACGAGGCGCGTGGTCTGGCCCATGACGTCGAAGTCAATCTCGAGCGCGTCGTAGATCTTCGGCAGCACGCCGGAGGCGCTGAAGTCGGCATCGATAACCGGGCCGATGACCTGCACGATGGTGCCGGTGCTGGTGGTGGCGGTGGACATAGGTGGGGTTTTGGACTTGGAGATGGGAAAGGGGAAACGGGAAAGGAGACCTAGTTCAGCACCATCTGGGCGGTGGTGATTTCGAGGAGTTCCGTCGTGATGCCGGCCTGCCGGACCTTGTTGTACTCGAGCGTGAGATCCTTCACGATGCTCTTCGCATTGTCGGTCGCGCTCTTCATGGCCACCATCCGCGCGCTGTGCTCGGAGGCCCGGCTGTCGAGGACCATCTGATACACCTGGAAGTGCAGATACTGCGGCAGCACCGCGTCGAGCACGACGTCCGCACCCGGTTCGAAAAGATATCCACCCAGGCTCTTGGCGGCAGCCGACTTTGGCTCCGCCTTATCCGCATCGGCCGTCTGGAAGCCCTTCGCGAGATCCTCGCGGCTGATCGGCAGAAGTGTCTTCACCGTCGGGCGCTGCGTGAGCGTGTTCACGAAATCGGAATACGCGACGCTGACCTTGTCGACTTCACCGGAGACGAATTTCTCAAGCGCGAACTTCGAGATGACCTTCGTCTCGACGAACGCGGGGGAATCCTTGAGCGCGAAATCGGCGAGGAGCGTCTTGCCGAGGCGCAGGACATACTGGATACCCTTGCGCCCGGAACAGACGAAAAGCGCCGTCTCGTTATCGAAGCGCGCAATCTCGCGGAAGAGATTCGTATTGAGCGCCCCGCAAAGACCCTTCTCGGTGCTGATGAGGATGACGAGTTCCTTCTTCACCGGCCGCTTCTTCAGCAGCGGGTGGGAATCGACGTCTTCCCGCTCCTGGACGGAGACGAGGACCTCGTTCATCAACTCGGCATAGGACCGGCCGGCGATGGCCGACATCTGGGCTCGGCGCATCTTCGACGCGGCGACCATTTGCATGGCCTTGGTGATCTGGGCCGTGTTCTTGATCGACTTGATCCGTCGACGAATTTCGCGGGTGTTGGCCACAGGTGCGGAGAGCTGGGATGAGGGATGGTCGAGCCGGGACCGGCGCGAGCGCCGGCGGAAATCTGGATCAGCGGAACGTGGTCTTGAACTCGTCGCAAGCGGCGCGGAGATCCTTCTCGATCTGCTCGTTGAACTCCTTCTTGCCGGAAACGATGGCGTCGAGCACCGACTTCTTCCGGCTCGCGAGGAAGTCGCACAGGCCGGTCTGGAAGGCCTTCACCTTGTCGACCGCGACGCTGTCGAAGATCCCGTTCTTCATCGCCCAGAGGACGGCCGCCTGCTGTTCCACCGGAACGGGTTTGTACTGCTGCTGCTTGAAGAGTTCGACAATCCGGCCGCCGTTATCGAGGAGCTTCTTCGTATTGGCATCGAGATCGGACCCGAACTGGGCGAAAGCCGCGAGCTCGCGGAACTGCGCCAGATCGCCTTTGATCTTGCCGGCCACCTGCTTCATCGCCTTGATCTGCGCGGCGGAACCGACGCGCGAGACGGAGAGACCGACCGAGATGGCGGGGCGAATGCCCTGATAGAAGAGATCCGTTTCCAGATAGATCTGGCCGTCGGTGATCGAAATCACGTTCGTCGGGATGTAGGCCGAGACGTCGCCCGCCTGCGTCTCGATGATCGGAAGCGCGGTCAGTGATCCTCCGCCGGCGGCCTCGCTCACGCGCGCGCTCCGCTCAAGCAGCCGGCTGTGGAGATAGAAAACGTCACCCGGATACGCCTCGCGGCCGGACGGACGCTTTAGAATCAGCGAGACCTGGCGGTAGGCGACGGCGTGCTTGGAGAGATCATCATAGACGATGAGCGCATCCATGTTGCGGTCCATGAACCACTCGCCCATCGCCGCCCCGGCGAACGGCGCGAGATACTGGTTCGACGCGCTGTCGGAAGCGGTCGCGGAGACGATGATTGTGTACTCCATCGCTCCTTCCTTCTCGAAGATCGCGATCGCGCGGGCGACATTCGACTGCTTCTGGCCGATCGCGACGTAGATCGAATAAAGCGGGCGGAAGCTCTGATCCCCGCTCGCTTCACCGACCTTGTTGAGGCGGGCTTGGTTGATGATCGTGTCGATCGCGATGGTCGTCTTGCCGGTCGCGCGATCACCGATGATCAGCTCACGCTGACCGCGGCCAATCGGGATCATCGCGTCGATCGGCATGATGCCTGTCTGCACGGGTTGATTCACGCCTTTCCGCTTGATGACGCCCGGGGCGATCTTTTCGACGGGATAAAACTCCTCGGACTTGATCGGGCCCTTGCCGTCGAGCGGCTGCCCGAGGCAGTTCACCACGCGGCCGAGGAGACCCTTGCCGACGGGAACCTGGAGCAGGCGTCCGGTCGTTTTGACCTCGTCGCCTTCCTTAATGCTCAGGTAATCACCGAGCACCACCGCCCCGACGGTGGTCTCCTCGAGATTGAGCGCCAGGCCGAACACGCCGCCGGGAAACTCGATCATTTCGTTGAGCATCACGTCGCTCAACCCTTCGATCTTCGCCACGCCGTCACCGACTTCACGGACGACGCCAACGTTCGATTTCGTGGTGGTGGTTTTCAGGCCGGCGATCTGGGTTTCGAGGTCTTGCAGGAGCGAGCTCATGGCGTGGAAGGGAAGACGGAGGTGGGAAAGGAAAAGGGAGTGGACCGGAGATCAGAGGGCACTGGCGAGCCGATCGAGACGATTCTTGACGCTGCCGTCCCAGACATCTGAGCCGAGGGAAATGCGCAGGCCGCCGATGAGATCAGGGTTCGTCTTGAACTCGCTCGTGATGTCCGCGCCGTACTTCGCACGGAGCTCGTTCAGGAGCGAGGCGGATGCGACGACGTCTAGATCGGTCGCGCTCTCGATCACGGCGTGGCGCTTCGCCAGTTCGAGTCGGAGAAGATGGGTGAAATTCTTGAGCGCCGCGATGTAGCCGCGGGGCTTTTGCTCGATCACGCCGTTGACGAGGGCGCGGATGCGATCCTGATCGAGGCGGCCAGCCGTGAAGCTTCCGCGCAGGAGCTGACGCGACAGGGCGCGGGCTTCTTTGTTGATCTTCATCGGGAGGCGAGGCTACGGGAAAACGAGAATCACGCGACGGCCTGACGGGCGGCTTCCTCGCTCAGACGACGCTGGTCGTCGGGCGTGAGGATCTTGCCGGTGACCTTTTGCGCGGCGAGCACCACGAGGCGTCCGGCTTCCCGCTGGAATTCGCTCTTCATCCGCTCGGCCTCGAGCTGGCTGGCCTCCCGGGCGCGGGCGACAATGCGCTCAGCTTCGGTCGTGGCGTCCTGTTCGAGCTTGGCCTTCACCGCTTCGGCGCTGATGCGGGCATCCGCGATCATCTTCTGCGCCTGCGCGTTGGCCTCGGTCAGGATCTGCTGCTTGCGGCTCTCCGCTTCCGCGAGTTGCTGCTTGATCTTGTCGGCATTCGCCATGCCTTCCTCGATCTTCTTACGGCGCTCCTCGAGGACAGCGACGATCGGCCCGAATGCGTACTTCTTCAGGATGAAGAAAACGATCGAGAAGACGATCAACTGCGCGATGAACAGCGGCCATTCGACGCCGAAGTTCTTGAAGATGCCGGAGAGCAAGTCCATGTCGGGAGCGGTTTAGGTGGGAGAGGAAAGCGTGCCGCCGTCAGAGTGACCCGACGGCGGCAGTTGGAAAACTACTTAGCAGCAGGGGTATTCAGCAGGAAGAACGCGATCAGACCATAGATGGCGACCGCTTCCGCGAGCGCCATGCCGATGATGCTGATGGTCAGGACCTGGCCGAAGGCGCCGGGATTGCGGCCGACGGCTTCCGCGGCTTTGGCGCCGACGAGGCCGACACCGATGCCGGCGCCGATTCCGGTGCCGATGAGCGGGATGCCGGGTCCGAGCTTGTCGGCGGCGTCCGCGAGGATGGTGGGATCGATCATTTTAGTTTTGGTTGGTGTTGCACCCCCGCCGCCCACTCACATGGATGGTCTCGACGGGGAAATCTGGATCAATGCGCGGGCGCGGGTTCGTCACCGTGGCTTTCCTCGTGGCTCGTCGAGAGCTGAATGTACACCGCGACGAGGAGCGTGAAGACCAGGGCCTGGAGAATCCCCACGAGCAGCTCCATGAAATAGAACGGGATCGGGATCACGACGCTCATGACCGCCGACAACCACCCCGGCAGATTCAAGATCTGGCCGAGCGTGGACATCGTATGCAGCAGATTCTCGCCGGCGTAGATGTTGCCAAACAGTCGCAGCGAGAGGGACACCGGGCGGAAAATGATTGAAACGATCTCGATGACGCCAACGAAGAAAAACAGCGGAGCGAGCAGAAGGGCCATCATTCCCTTGAGTCCGCCCTTGACCCCGAAGGTGTGCTTGATGAACCCCACGATCCCCTGCTCTTGCAACGTCCAGATGAGCCAGGCTACCATGCTGATCAACGCCATCGCGAGCGTCATGTTCAGATCGGCATTGGTCGGGCGGAGCAGCGGGACCTCGATTTCATGGAGCGAGAGCCCGGCTCCCGGAGGATGCGCGCCAAAGCCGACCGTGCCGACGCCGGGAAGCAGCCCGAACCAGTTGGCCACGACGATGAAAAGGAAGAAGGTTGCAAGGAGGGGGAAAACCCGTGCAATCATGTGCTTGCCCACGATGCCCTCGAGCGTGCTGTAGAGCCCTTCGACCACGCTCTCGAAGAGGTTCTGGCCACCGGGGGACGTCGGGACGAGCTCCATCTTCGACGTCGAACGACGCACCATCAGGAGGATGATTCCCACCACGATCACGCCGACGAACACGGAGTTCGAGAGCCAGGACGGGTAACCTTCCGCGCGCTGCGCGTTGAGGGGGATGCTGGCGAGGATCGGTGGGATGGAAAACATGGCGGCGTTCGTTTTCGAGCGACGGCACTCCCCGGCACATCGGCCCGAGCGACAGCAAAACGACGAAACCGAAGCAGACGCGCTGTGGCGGGGAAGGAAGGACGAGATACGGCAAACTGAAAAGAATGACAAGTTCGATTTGTGAAAAATTTCACAAGCTCGCAACCATGCGGCTCCGAGCGTGATGGACGCTCTCCGACGCCGTTCGAAAATACGGTCCGAACCCGGGTCAGATGACGAAGTCTGCGCCCCGCGGACCGGTGAGATGATCGAGGACGAAATCGATCGTCACCGCGCTCGCTCCCGCGATGTCCATTTGGTCGGTCCGCACGACGAGTTCCGGATTCTCCGGTTCCTCATACGGTGCATCGATCCCGGTGAACTCCTTGATCAGGCCGGCGCGCGCCTTCTGGTAGAGCTTCTTCGGGTCGCGATCCTCGCAGACAGCGAGCGGAGCCTGGACGAAGATCTCGATGAAGTCGCAGCCGCCTTCCAGAACGATCCGGCGCGCCGCGGCGCGATCGGCCCGATAGGGCGAGATGAGAGCGACGAGCACGATGCCGCCGGTCTCGGCGATCAAGCGAGCCGCTTCCGCGGCGCGGCGGATGTTCTCCACCCGATCCGCCGGCGAGAAGCCGAGGTCCGAGGCGAGCCCGCGGCGGAGATTGTCGCCATCGAGGACGGAGACCTGCATCGCCCGGTCGAACATCGCCCGCTCGACCGCCCGGGCGAGGGTGGACTTCCCGGCGCCGGAAAGTCCGGTGAGCCAGATGACGCCGCCCCGATGACCGTTGCGACGGACCCGATCCTCGAGCCGGACGGTTCCCGTGGATTCGGTGAGATTCGCGCTTTTGGTCGTCCGGCGCTCGGCGTAGGTCCCGCCGGTGATGACGCCGCCTCCGGCGATGCGCTTGTCCCGCAGGAGCACGAAGCGACCGAGCGCCGCCACGCGCGTGTGCTGATCGAAAACGAGCGGCTCCCGGAGCTGGATCGTGAGCTCGGCGGCCCCGTTGCGCGGAACCTCGGACGCGGTCGCGAGCGCCGGTTCCGCATTGGCCGGGTCAAAGGCCCGACCGATCGCCGAGACCCGGCCCGCGATGTCCTGCGTCCCCAGCTTGAGGCGCAGTTCATCCCCGATCGCGAGCGGCTGGGCATCGATCCAGAACGCGGAGCCCTGCACCTGATTCGAGACGATGGGCGAAGCGCTGCGGTGCGAGAGCACGTAACCGCGCGCCACAAAGACGGGCTCGACCAGCGTGAGGCCGATCGACTCCCCGGCCCCGGCCCGCGGCACGCCCGCCGTCGGCCAGCGCTCGATCGTCGCGACGGTCGCCTCCCGCAGGAACGGCCACAGCGTGATCGCATCGCCCACCGCGATGGTCCCGGATTCCACCCGACCTGCGACGACGCGCCGGTCGCCCTGGCGATAGACGTCCTGCACGACGAACCGGAGCGGCTGGCCTTCGATCGGTTGAGGCGGCTCACAGAGACCGAGCGCGCTCAAAACGTTCGTCCCGGCGGCCCACGGCATCCGCTCAGACGCCCGCGAAATCCCCTCGCCTTCCCGCGCACTGACCGGAATCCACGCGATCGGCGTCAGGCCGAGGGAGCCGAGCAAGGCGCCGCCTTCGCGCTGGATCGTCTCAAACGCGCCCTGCGCATAGCCGGCCCGGTCCATCTTCGTGACCACCACCACGACCTGCTTCAACCCAAGCAGGCCCAGCAGATACGCGTGTCGCCGGCTCTGGGCGCGCCAGCCTTCATCGGCCGCCACGAGAAGCAGAGCCGCATCGGCGGTCGCGGCGCCGGTGATCATGTTCTTGAGGAACTCCTCGTGACCCGGCGCATCGACGAGCACGATCGACTGCGTCGCGGTGCGCAGGACGATCTGGGCGCTGTCGATCGTGACGTTCTGGTCGCGCTCGGCCTGGAGGGCATCGGTGAGGAAGGCCCACTCAAAGGCCACGCCGCGCCCGACGCACGCGGCCCGGATCGCCTCCTCCTTGCCCTCCGGCAGGGCGCCCGTCTCGGCGAGCAGCCGGCCGACGAGCGTCGATTTTCCGTGGTCCACGCTGCCGCAGATGACCACGCGGAGGAGCGGACGACCGGAAGCAGGAGAGAACGGAAGCGACGACACGACAGGTTGGATCTGGAATTCAGGAATCGGGCGACGACGGGAAGGGCGCGTCACATGTAACCGCTCGCCCGCAGCTTCTCGAAGGCATGCTCACTTTCGGCATCCTGCGCCCGGCCGCTGCGCTCAGAGGTGTTCGTGCCGCGGAGTTCCGCGATGATCTCCGCGACCGTCGTCGCTACGGATGCCACGGTGCCGGTGCAGGGCCAGCAGCCGAGACTGCGATACCGGCGGCCGTTCTCCGCGAAATAGAGGGGAACGATCGGAATGTTTTCGCGCTCGATGTACTCCCAGATGTTTAGCTCCGTCCAGTTCAGCAGCGGGTGCACGCGGACGTGCGTGCCCGGGCCGAAATCGGTCTGATATTGTCCCCAAAATTCCGGTGGCTGATCGCGCACATTCCATTCGTTGCCCACCCCGCGCGGGGAGAAATAGCGTTCCTTGGCGCGCGTGCCTTCCTCGTCGCGCCGGATCCCCACGATCACCGCTTCGAAGCCGCGGGAAGCCAGCACCGCCTGCAGCGGCTCGGTCTTGAGCTTGCCACAGCATTCCACCCGCGTGAGTCGGCCCGCGGGGAAAGTCTCGCCGGCCGCGAGCGCCGCCTGATTCGATCCGACCACCAGTTCGAGCCCCCACTCGCGGACGATCCGATCCCGGAATTCGATCATCGCGGGCGGCTTGAAACTCGTATCCACGTGGACCAGCGGAAACGGCACCCGGCCGAAAAACGCCTTCCGCGCGAGGTGCAGCATCGCGCAGGAATCCTTCCCGATGCTCCAGAGCATGCCGAGGCGCCGGAAGTGGTGCGCCGCTTCCCGCAGGACGTAGATGCTTTGGTTTTCGAGCGCGTCGAGATGGGAGAGAGACATCAGATGTTTTCGGCGACGAAGGTGTGGATGCCGCACTCGGTCTTGTCAAAACCGCTCCAGCGGCCCGCCCGCTCATCGGCGTCCGGGTTCGCGACCGGGCGGGTGCACGGTTGGCAGCCGATACTCCGGTAGCCGCGCGCAAGCAGAGGATTTTGCGGCAGATCGTAGCGCGCCAGATAGGCCTGCACGTCCTCCCGCGTCCAGCGGGCCAGCGGATGGAATTTCGTGATGCGACGAGCCGACCCGGGATCCGGCTGATATTCCTCCGCGATCTGAATCGAGGCCCGCTCGCGCGATTGGTCCCGTCGCAGACCAGTGATCCAGGCGTCCGCCGAGGCAAGCCGGGCGCGCATCGGCTCCACCTTCCGCAAGAAACAACACAGGTGCGGGTCGCGATTCCACAACGCGGGCCCCACGTCCTCCGCCTGTTCCGCGACTGACCGGGCTGGACGGACGGATTCGATCTCGATCCCGAGGCGCCGTTCGAGCTGGTTTTTCAGCGCCAGGGTTTCGTCAAAAAGCAGACCGGTATCGAGCGTGAACACGGGAAACCGAAATCCGAGTCTCAGGGCCTGATGGAGGATGACGGTGCCTCCCGGCTGGAAACTTGTCCCGAGGCAGGCCCGGTTTCCGAAGCTCTCCCAGACAAACTTCAAAATATCCTCCAGAGAAGCATCTTCCAACCACTCTTCGGCCCTTTCCAGGTGACGTTCCGCGCTCGGAGCAGGACTCAAGTCGGGAGGACGATCGCTAAACACTACATATCTAGTAGGCAATGAAGACCCAATCGCAATCCCGGGTGGTGTTGCGGTGCGTCATACGGCGAAAACGCGGGAGATATATCATCAATCCTTCAGCCCTCCGCGCCTCTGCGTCTCAGCGGGAGACCGCCTCATGCGGAAGGCATCGCCCGCGGTGTGACCCGGCAGGAAGCGGAAATCCCGCGGTGGCGCAGAGACGCAGAGAATCAATCCTTCAGACCTCCGCGGGAGGCCCGAAATCGCGTCGAAGCACTGCTTTTTCGCGTCGACGCACTGCAAATTCACGTCGACCCAATCCTTTCTCACGTCGGCGGACCGAAAATCGAGCCGAAGTCGCAATTTTCGCGTCGGCGGACTGAAAATCACGTCAGACTTTCCTTTTTCACGTCAAACATTCCGTTTTCACGTCAGCGCATCGAAAATCGCGTCGCGCTTTCCGTTTTCATCTCGGCGGACCGAAAATCGCGTCGAGCCACGCCTATTTCGCGCCGGGAAATCGAAAATTGCGCCGAGGCAGGCCTTTTTCTCGCCCGCGGACCAAAAATCTCGTCCGCCTTTCCTTTTTTACGTCGGCGGACTGAAAATCACGTCGGCGGACCAAAAATCACGACGGGCTCGCCTTTTTCACGACGAGGGACCGAAATTCATGTCGCAGGACCGAAATTCACGCCAAGCCACTCTTTTTCACGTCGGCTGTCCGAAAATCACGCGGGCCCACGCCTTTTTCACGTCGCGCGACGTCGAAAAGGAGACCCGTGACGTGAATTTGCCGTGCTTTCACGCCGGTTTTCTGACTTTGGCTTCAATTTGGACGCGCGGTGGAGAAATTTGGTGCCCCGACGGAAATTTCCCGACTCTGGGTGATAATTTCCTCCGCAGCGGGCGATTTTGATCCGTTTGCTTCGATTTTGGTCGCCCGGCGCCAAATCGGGTCGGGAGCTTGCGGGCCCGGGAACTCTCGAGTGCTTTTTGGAGTCGCCCGATTCCGATTTTTTCAGATCGACGACGTTTCCGTTGGCGACGATTTCGCGACGGTGGCGACGATTTGAGTCCGCCGGCTGGTTTTTTCACGGCCGCGCTCCTTTTTTCCGACCAAGCGGAGATTTTCAAACCAACGGCTCGATTTTCTCGAGTGCGGCTGAAAATTGCTCCGCGCCACACCTTTTTCACATCTCGCGTCGCGAAAAAGGGAAGCCGCGACGGGATTTTCGAGTGTCCCGACGACGGATTTCCGACTTCGGCGTCAGTTCAAACTCTTAGTGGCGCATTTCGCTCCATGGACGGAAATTTCCCGGCACGGGGTGATAGTTTCTTCCGGGGTGCCAGAATGCGGTCTGTCGTCTCCGCATTGGATCGCGGAGCGCCGAATCGGGTCGAGAGGTCTCGGACCCGGGAACGATCGGCTGCACATTGGAGTCGCGCGGTCCCCATTTTCCCAGATTGACGCCTTCTCCGCTCCGTGGGCGACGATTTCGAGCCGATCGTGCCGTTTTCAGAGCAGGCTCGTTTTCCACCGCCGCGCTCCATTTCACAAGGAGTTCAGAACCGGTGAATCTGCTCGACCAAATGTTGGTCGACCAGCTAATCCTCAGCACTCTACGTTGCTCGGTTTCGCTCCAGCGCGAAACAAGACGGGAAACCTTGATGGCAGAACCAGACGCACCCCGCCCTTTCCGGATCTTCGTATCCTCGCCCGGTGATCTTGGCGAGGAGCGACTCATCTGTGCGCGCGTCATCGAATCGCTGAAGCCGGACTTCGCGCGCGTGGCTCGTTTGGAAGCCATCCTCTGGGAACAGGAACCGCTCAACGCCGATGCCGGTTTCCAGGAGCAAATCGTCCTCCCTTCGCAGACTGATATCGTCGTCATCCTGATCTGGTCGCGGCTCGGCTACCGCCTGCATTCCAAGTTCAAGCAAGAGGGCGACGCCGAAGCACCGACCGGCACGATCTTCGAATTTCGCGATGCGCTCGACGCGCGTCGGCGTAATCCGGCGAAGACACCCGACATGATGGTCTATCGGAAGACAGCCGAGCCGCCCAAGCCTTCCGTCACGGACCGCGAGGCGTATCTCAAGACGCTGGACGACTACGAGCGGGTCGAGGCCTTCTTTAACTCGGCCTTCTTCAAGGACGCGAACAACGAAGGCGCCTTCACCGGAGCGTTCCACACGTTCAAGCGCGGCTCGGAATTCGCCGATAATTTCGAGCGTCACATCCGCACGATGATCAGCCGGCGTCTTGGCGATCAGGCCATGGCGCGTTCCGATCGCTGGAAGGGCGGCAGCCCCTTCCGCGGCTTGCAGGCCTTCGATTTTGAACATCGCGCTCTCTTCGCCGGTCGCGTCCGCGCGTCCATGGAGGTGCGGGAAGCCCTCCGCCGCCAGGCCGGCGCCGGCCGTGCTTTCGTGCTCGTCATGGGCATGAGCGGAGGCGGAAAGAGTTCCTTGGTGAAAGCCGGCGCGCTCCCCGATCTCGTCCAGCCCGGGGTGATCGAAGGCGTCGCTTTGTGGCGGCGCATCGTTTTCCGTCCTGGTTCCAGCGACGGCGGTGTCCTCGAAGGATTCGCCGCCGCGCTGCTCACCGGTGAACGCACCCTCGGAATTGGGCTACCCGAACTCTCCGAGGATGAAACGACGCCCGCGTCGCTGGCTGCCCGGCTGCGCGAGAGTCCCGCGGCCGCCGCGATCGGCGTCGAAGGCGCCCTCCGCCACGCCGCCGATGCGGAGCGCGTCACTCAACGCGAGCGGCTGCAGGTGCGCCGACGGGAACTCGATGCCAAAGGCCAGTTCGACGAAGTCGCGGAGATCGACCGCGTGCTCGCGGATCTCAAGCTGCCGAAAGCCCGCCTCGCGCTCGTCATCGATCAGCTGGAGGAAGTCTTCACCGATCCGCGCTTCGACGATGCGGCGCGCTCCGCCTTTATCGCGGTCATCGGAGCGCTCGCCCGCGGAGGTCGCACGTGGGTGATCGCCACCCTGCGGAGCGATTTCTTTGCTCGTTGCGAGCAAATTCCGGAGCTCGTCGCGCTCAAGGAAGGCGATGGCACCTATCATCTGCTCGCTCCTAACGAAGCGGAGATCAGCCAGATGATTCGGCATCCGGCGCGCTCGACCGGGCTCGAGTACGAGAAGGATCCGAAGAGTGGCGAGGCGCTCTCGGACACGCTGCTCGTCGCCGCAACGCGCCAGCCCGGCTCGCTCCCGCTACTTCAATTCACGCTGGACGAACTCTACAAACGCAGCGAGGCCGCAGCTCGGCCGACTCTCACGTTTACCGACTATCGCGCGCTGGGCGGGTTGGAGGGCGCCATCGCCCAGCGGGCCGAGGAAGTCTTCGCGGCCTTCGCCCAGCGGGATCCGCGCGCCGTCGAGGCGCTGCCCCAAGTTTTCGCCGCGCTGGTGCGGGTTACCCCGGGTGAAAATGCGTCTGGTCGCGCGGTCAGCGCCGCCGTCCCACTGGAGCGCTTCCGCGAGGTCCCGGGCGGCCCGGAACTGATCGGCGCGCTGATCGAGGCCCGCCTGCTCGTTTCGGATCGCGGCGAAGTACGCGTCGCTCACGAGGCGCTCCTGCAGCACTGGCCGCGGCTGCAGGAATGGATCGCCCAGAACGGCGAGTTTCTCCTGACCCGCGCTCGCATCGCCGCCGCCGCCTCCCGCTGGTCCGTCGAGCGTCGCGCGGAGGACTTCCTTCTGCCGAAAGGCAAGCCGCTGGTTGAGGCCGAGGAAGTGCTGGCCGCGCGTCGGGCTGATCTCACCGCAGACGAGGCGGCCTTCATCGAAGCCTCCAGCGAACTCCGCCATCGCGAAGAGCGTGCCGCCGCCGCCCGCCGGCGAAAGGTGCTCCTCGCCATCAGCGCTGCCGCGGTGGTCGCCGTCGCGTTCGCCATCCTCAGCTTCCTTCAGTACCGGCGCGCCGATGCCGCCGGCCGACGCGCCACCCTGGCCCGGAACGAGGCGGAGAAATTGATCGATTTCATGGGGGTGGACCTGCGCGACAAACTGAAGCCGATCGGCCGGCTGGAATTGCTCGACGACGCCAGCAAACGCGTGCGGGCCTACTACGAATCGTTCGCGGCCGAGGCGGCAAACGATCCGGACATTCGCGCCCGCCAGGCGACTTCGCTGCTGAATCAGGGCGAGATCGTCCGCGCGCGGGGTGATCTTGCTGGCGCGATGAAGAGCTATCGCGAGGCGTTCGGCATGCTGGAGGAGCTGGCGAAAGCAGATCCGGCCAATCTCCCGCGCCTTGCCGCGCTCGCGTTCGCGGAAGATCGCATCGGGTCCGTACTGCGGGCGCAAGGAGACACGAAGGCGGCTCTGACGACGCAACGGTCCGCGCTTGCCCGCCGGCAGGACCTCCACCGGCGTCAACCCGGCCAGGCCCGCTGGGCCAGGGATCTTGCGGAGAGCCAGGCGAACCTCGGTGAACTGCTGACCGGTTCGGGTGACCTGCCCGGTGCACTCGCCGCCTACACGGAGGCGCTCACCTTGGACCGCGCCCGCGCCGCCGCGCCAGACGCCCCGGCCGTTGCGCGACATGATGTCTTCTCCAGCCTGCTCGTGCTCGGCGAGACGCAGCTGCGGCAGAACGCCCTTCCGAAGGCCCTGGAGTGCTTCCGGGAGGCGCTCACCCTTATCCGGCAACTCACCGCCGCCGATCCGAAGAATGCCCCGTGGCAACGCGACATCGCAATCGCGCTGGAGCGGGAGGCTGATGTCTTGAGCGCTCAAGGTGACTTGGCCAGTGCCCTCGCGCGGAATCGGGAGGCGCTCCTGATTCACCGTCGGCTCGCCGCACTCGATCCTTCGAACGCAGTCTGGCAGAGCGATCTCTTCGGTAGCCACGTGCGGATCGGTGATGCCTTCCTCGCGCAGGAGGACGCCAAGGAAGCCCTGCGCGAGTTTGCGGACGCGCTGGCCTTTCAGCAGCGCCTGATCGCTCTCGATCCGGAAAACGTGACCTGGCTGCGGAATTATGGCCTCGCCCATCAAAAAATGGGCGCCGCCCTGCTCGCCCAGCAGGATTTTTCTGGCGCGCTCAAGAGCTGCGAGAATGGGCTTCGGCTTGCCCGGGAAGCCGCGACGAAAGACCCCGCCAGCGTTGACCTGCAAAGCGATACCTTCGTCGCCCTCACGCTTGTGGGCGACGCCCGGCGCGGATTGAAGGATGCCAGCGCCGCGCTCGCCTCCTATCGCGAGGCCATCGAGGTCGTGAGCCCCCTCCTCGCCAAAGATCCCAGCAATGCCAGCAATCAGGCCGATCGGGCAGAGACGGAGGACAAGGTCGGCCAGCTTCTGGAAGAGCGCCGCGAGTTTCCCGCGGCGCTGGAGTGCTATCGCCGCGCGCTCACCTCATACGAAAAGCTCGCGGGGGAGAGTCCGGAGGACGCGACGCTTTCGTTCGCTGTCGCCAGCGTCTCCTTCCACTTGGGCCGCGCCCTTCTCACCGAGACTCCGGCGGATAATTCCACGGCGTCCGCCCAATTTACGAAGGCAAAAGCCGCTCTCGCCGGGCTGGAGAAGACCACAGGTAAGCTCAGCCCGGCGCAGTTGGAGCTGCGTGCCGCACTCGAAGCTGCAGAAAAGGAGATAAAATGAGGTTTTCTGCCTCCAACCAAAAGCGAATCGCCCGGCACCCGCGGCCTGCGGCTTCCGCCCGCGGAAGCCGACCCGCGGAACGGAAGCAGCAGCCCGGTCCAATCCGTCCGCCAGAACTGTTTGGGCTTTTACGCGAGTCCGCGCAGCCTCTCGTCTCGTACACACAAGGACCACGCTCCTGCGATTCACTCCGCGACGTTTTTTGGGCTCACGCTGACCCCGCCATGATCTGCCCTTGTCCCAGACGTCCATGGGTCGGAGTTACCCACTTGGTTGCGGTCTTGCTGGCATTGTCGGCGGGGTCGGGCGCCACGTCGGCGGCGCCCGATCCGGCGGCAGACTTGATCGCGGACCGCACCGCCATCGAGCGCGTCTACCACGACCATCGGACCGGTACGAAGCCACCGTTCGATGAGGCGCTCCCGGCCGCGCAGATCGCCCGCATGGTGGCGCTCGATCGGAAGAAGGAAACGGCGCTGCGACAGATCTACGACATCGTGATCACGCCCGAATTGATCGCGGCGGAGGTCCAGCGCATCGACTCCACCACACGCGCGCCCGAAGACACTGGCGGAGTTAAAGGCAGCGCTGGCGGGCGACCCGGAACGCTTCGCGCGCTCGGTGGCAAAGCCGATCGTCGTGGAGCGGATCCTGCGCTCCCGCTTCGAGAACGACGACAAACTTCATGCCGGCGAGCGAGCGAAGACGGAGAAACTGCGGGCTACGCTCCTTGCCGCGGCGCCCGAGGGCGCAGCCTCGAGTGCCAGCGACGCGCTGTACTCGGAGCGGTTGGGCCTGTTGAAGACGGCGGGCTTCGGCAGCACGAGTGAACTTTCCTGGAAGTTGACCCCGCGGCCCGCCGAAGCTCAAGGCACCCCGGCGACCGCCGCGCCGCCGTCGACCCCCACCCAAAATACGGCGAAGGGCGGCGTGTATTCCATCGAGGCCACGGCGCAGATTGCCCAAGTCTTGAGCCCATCCGCCAGGCCGGGCGGGCCGGCCCAAGCGGAGAACTATTTCGAAGACCTCCCGCGCGAGTTGCAGCCGCTTCTCAACGCACAATTGGAGAAATCCGGTGCGGTCAGTGCGGTGGTGGAGACTGCGCAGGGATTTCTGCTTTACCTTGGCAAGAATCGGACGCGCGAGGCGCTGCTCGCCGCGGTCTTTTCCCTGCCCAAGCGGAGCTACGACGAGTGGTTGGCGGCTCAGCCGGAGGCGGGCTGACGCCATGCACATGTCCGATCCAAGCCTTCTCGGAAGCATGCCTAGCCGCGAAGTCACGCCGCCCGGAGGTGGACCACGGCTGGCGTCTGCGCTGGAGGTTGCTCAAGACGCCGCTGAAGGGCCGCGCGGGGCGACCTCGCATGCTTCATGGCTCGACGGGCGCGAAGAAACGCTGCGCCCACGGGGGAATGGCGTCGGGTGTTTGCAAGATCAAGCGGCCGCGCTCGAATACCCCAAGGCGCCGGTGTGGATCGTCCAGACGGCTGTTGTCATAAATCATGACGCGGATCCCAGCGTTGATCGCCCGCGCGAGGTTCTCAAGCGACCGGGGGTACCGCGCGAAAATCTTATCTTCAGGGACATCGTGTCCGCCCTCCGCCACCCGATTCATCACGCGGGCATTCGAGAGTTCGGCCGAGGAGAGACCAATGAAGACGAGCGTAACATCGAACCCGGCTGCTTCGGCGTCTCTGAGCAGTGCCACCTTCGCGCCCGCGGGATCGGAAAAAACCGTTTCGGAAATAAAACCTACGCGCTTACGCAGGCAGTCTCGGCGCATTTCGTCGGTGGCTCTGGCCGCTTCATAAGCGTCCAGACCGTGGGCGGCCGCCAAATCGTCGGCATTGAGATACGGCAGGCCGGAAGCGACGAGGTGCTTGCGCCAAAAGGTCGACTTTCCCGCACCGTTTGGCCCGGCCAGCAGAACGAACGCTGGCTTCATCGCCCACCGATAGTAGCTGCGGGTACAAAGGTGCGCCCTCGCAGCCGGCCGGCGACGCTGGTGCCGTCCGGTCGATGCTCAATGACGCCGCCTTCGACGGACGGATCTTCGGAATATCGTGGGAGAGGAGTAGCTGCCAGTTCCGCAGCAACGCGGGCCGAGGCTTCCGGAGTACTGGCCTGCTGCAGGTACGGGAGCATGTCCACCAGCGGTGCGCACAGCAACCTTGCTTGGCTCGCCGGGCTCAACGAGGCTTCCAGCGCCAACCCGAGCCGCGCCCAGTCCGCGATCTGCTCAGCCTCGCTGCGGGCGCCTCGCCCAACGGCCGCTCGGGCCAGTTCAACGAGTTCGCTGTCGATGGTGATCAACGCATCCATGCCGCCATCGTGCGCCCGCTTTCGCGAATTCGCAAGATCACTCCGGGCTTGGTCGCCTTGGTCTTTCAGCGGAGACTCGAACATCGCGACGCGCTCTCACCGCAGAGCGCAGTCTGCTTTCCCGTTCGCTGCGCCTCGGGAGACTCCCGCACTCGGAACCGATTTGGCTCGCGTCCACCCCCCGACGTCCGCTACTGGGAAGCATGCTTCCGTCGATGAGACCTAGATCCTCATCGCAGAAAGGCGCCGTGAAATGAAGTCGCGCCGAAGCACGCTCGCGCTGGCGTTGGTGGTGACCGCGCTTTTCGCGCGGCCGGGAGAGGTCTTTGGTCAGGCCGGGCAGGTGGATCTGACCTTTGCCGCGAGCCTGGGTCTCGCGGGCAAGACGAATGCCACCGTCCTCCAGCCCGACGGCAAGGTCTTGTTGGTCGGCACATTTCCCCGCGGGATCGTGCGGCTGAATGCGGACAGCAGTCTCGATCCTTCGTTCCTCGCCGCCCTGAGCTCGGGCGGAACGATCTCGCGAGTGGCGCTCCAGGTCGACGGGAAGATCGTGATCGCCGGGAGTTTTGTCGCCGTGAGCGGCGCCACCCGCAACGGCGTGGCGCGGCTGAACCCCGACGGTTCGCTCGACGCCACCTTCGATCCCGGAACGGCTAACTACCGCCCGGTCGCCGCCGCACTGAGCCTCCAGTCGGATGGGCGGGTGCTGCTGGGCGGGAGCGGCATGGCCCGTTTGAATCCAGATGGATCTTCCGACGCGACGTTCACCGTCCTCGCCGGGCCGGGCGGCGGCACGATCACCCAATTCGCCCCGCTGGCCGACGGCCGCATTCTCGTCGCAGGGACCTTCACTTCCTTCAACGGCAGTTCGCCGCGAAATTCGCTGGTCCGCCTCGACAGCACGGGCGCGCTCGACCTCACGTTCGCCTCCCCTTCGACGCCCACGACGATTCAAATCGTGTTGCCGGTCGCGGCCGGAAAAATTTGGGTGGGAGGCACGTTCGATACGTTCAGCAGCGTCACGCGCGGCGGATTGGCGCGACTGAATGCGGACGGATCGGTCGATGGCACCTTCGCCGGCCAATTCGCGGCCGCTGGAACTCCGACGGTGGCGAGCTTGGTGCCCACGCCGGATGGACGCGTCGTGGTCGGCGGCATCTTCGCGACGGCGAATGGGATCGCGCGCCCCAACCTCTGCCGGCTCGATGCCAGCGGGGGGACCGATTCCGCGTTTACGCCGGAGACAAGCGCGGCGCTTAGCGCTGGCGTGCGGCAAGTGGCGTTGGCGGCGGGCGGGCGCGCGGTGGTGCTGACGCAATCCCAGATCCTGCTGCGCTTCAACACCGACGGTAGTCTCGACGCTTCATTTGCCCCGGACCCTGCACCCGGTCCGAACGCCCGGGTGCGGGCGGTCGCCCCGCAGCCGGATGGAAAGGCGCTGGTGGGCGGAGAATTCACGGCCTTCAGCGGCAAGTCGGTCAACTATCTGGTGAGGCTGAATTCGGACGGCTCCGTCGATAGTACCTTTGTCTCGGCGGCTCCGGCGGTGGTCGTCTCGATCGCCCTGCAAGCGGACGGAAACATCGTTCTCGGGTGTCTCGTCAATGCGGGCACGCCGACGCCCGGCGTGCTGCGCCTGACGTCGAGCGGCGGGCTGGATGCCACCTTCACGCCGCCCTCGGCCGGGACGTATCCAGCGCAGGTGGGACGCGTGGCGCTGCAGCCAGACGGCCGCATTCTCGTCACCGGGCTGGCCACGGGCCAGGCTGGCGGCACCGCGGCACTAGGACGCCTGAATCTCGATGGCACCGTTGACGCAAGCTTCACCTTCGGCGGCGCGGCAGGCACATTTTTCCAAGGGCTGGCGCTGGCGCCGCTGCCAGATGGCCGCAGCTACGTGGGTGGAAGCGCGGCGGCGTCCACCGTCTTCGGCCCCTTCGGCGCCTCCTATGCCCGGCTGAATTCGGACGGCTCGCGGGACACCGGCTTCAGCCTGACGCCAGCCACGTCGGGCGATGAAGTCCTCGACTTCGCGCTCCAGCGCGACGGACACGTCATTCTCGCCCAGAAATCAATGCGCGGCGTCCAGCGGATCAACGCGGATGGCTCGATCGATCTGACGTTTAACGCGGGCAGCGCCAACTCCGGCCCAACCACGGTTCGGACGTGCGCGATCCAGCGGGACGGACGCGTGCTCATCGGCGGAGATTTTTCGACCTTCGAGGGCGCCGCCGTTTCGCGGCTCGCACGCTTGAATCCGAACGGGAGCGTCGACGCCTCTTTCTCCCCGGCAGCCATCACCGCCGCCGCCGCGCCGACCTCCGTCCGGACCCTGGCCCTCCTGCCCGACGGTCGCATTCTCATCGGTGGTGACTTTACCAATGTCGGCTCCCAGGTGCGCAACTACGTGGCGCGATTGAATCCGGACGGCAGCCTCGATGGAAGCTTCGTTCCCGGGGCCGGCGCGCCGAGTGTCGCCTCGATCGCGTTGCAAAACGATGGCTACGTCGTGATCGGCGGAAACTTCCGCTCGGCCGGCAATCAACCGGCCAATGCGCTCGCCCGCTTACTGCCGGATGGCACGCTTGATGTCACCTTTCAGCCCGGACTCCAGCCCGGCGACGTCATCAATACGCTGGTCCGCAATCCGGTCGGGGGCGCCATCTTCGCCGCCGGTCCGCTCACGAGTCTCAGCCCGCGAGCCCCGCTCGCTCTCGCCCGGCCCAGCGGGCTGGGCGCCGTGCGCGCGTCCGCTGAGCGTCCCGATGCCGGGGTGAAGGTGAGCAACCCGGTCATTCGCACCAACGCGGTCACCGGCGGCATCGACGCCACGTTCCGCGCCAGCGCCGACGACACCATTTCTGCCCTCGCCTTGCAGGCCGACGGGCGGGTCCTTGTGGCCGGGCAGTTCGAGGCGTTGAATGTGGATGCCCGCTTCAATCTCGGGCGTCTGGGATCCGATGGCGCGACCGACCCGACCTTCGCCCCGTCCATCAACGCGCCGGTGCGCGCCGTCGCGGTGCAAGATGATGGCCGCATCGTCGTGGGGGGAGAGTTCGGAACCGTGAACGGCGCGCCCGCCCTGCGCGTGGCGCGGCTGGCGGCCGATGGGAGTTCGGATCCTACCTTTGCGCCGGGTACGGTGGTCAATGGCGTCGTGCTCGCGATCCGCTTGCAAAGCGACGGACGCATCCTGCTCGGAGGCAGCTTTACCGCGGTCCAGGGCCAGCCGCGGATTGCCCTGGCCCGTCTGAATGCGAACGGATCCTTGGACACGACGTTCAATCCCGACACGGTGAGTGCGACCGGCGGACTGCCAACCGTGAACACCATCGATCTGCAACCCGATGGACGCGTGATCATCGGCGGGCTCTTCGACGCGATCGGCAGCACCGCGCGGCGGAATGTTGCCCGCCTCAACGCGATCGGTCAGCTCGACACCGCCTTTGATCAACCCGCCGGTGGACCCGATGCGATGGTGCGCACCATGCGGCTACAGCCCGACGGACGCACGTTGATCGGCGGAGATTTTTCCACCGTCGACGCCGCGGTGCGCGCGGGAGCGGCCCGTTTGCTGGGCGACCAATCGAGTCTCACCAGTCTGGCGCTCTGGCGATCCATTTACTTCGGTACCACGGACAATCTCGGCCAGGCGGCCAACGCCTTCGTCCAGTTCAACGACGGCATCACCAACCTGGAAAAGTATGCTTTCAATCTCGATCCGCTGCGCCCCGACTACACGCGGATGACCGCGACGGGCACCAAGGGCTTGCCGCTCGTGGGCCGCGGCGCGGGCGGACGGCTCACCGTCACCTTTGTGCGGCGCACGACCGCGAGCCTGCCAGCAGTTTCCTATGGCGTGGAATTCGCCAGCACACTGGCGGGCCCGTTCGCGGTGAATACGGACGCCACGAGCACGGTCACCGCCATTGATCCCACTTGGGAACGCGTCGTCTTCACCGATTCCCTCGCGCCCCCCGGCGTCGTCCGTCGCTTTGCCCGTGTCCGCATCTCCGACCCATGAACGACTCCACGCCGCAGCCAACCAACGCGATGAAAAGCGGACGCCGTTGTCCGGGTGGGAACGTTCCTGTTTCCCGCCAGAATGCAGAAGACTTCTCCCCGGTCGCGACTCGCCACTCGCCATTCACGAGTCTTCCCGCGTTTCAGCGGTCCATCAGCCTCGTCGCCGCCGCGCTGCTTTATTCCGGGTTCCTTGTTCCGGGTTCCTCTCCCGCCCAGGTACCAAACATCCTCACTTACCAAGGGCGCATCACCGCCAACGGGTCGACCTTCAACGGCACGGGCAGGTTCCGCTTCGCTTTGGTGAATGCTGCCGGAACGACCGCCTACTGGAGCAATGATGATTCCCTCCCGCTCACTCCCGGCGCGTTGACGGGTGCCTCGCAGCCCACCGCGTCGGTTTCCTCCCCCGTCTACCAGGGCGCGGCCAACGTCTTGCTCGGCGACGTGTCGCTCACCAACCTCGCGGCGAGTCCGGTGTCGGTCATGACCGCCATCCCCAGCTCGGTCTTCACTACGCAGAGTGATGTCCGCCTGCGCGTGTGGTTCGACGATGGCTCCAATCTCGTGCAGCTCCTTTCGCCGGATCAGCGCATCGTCGCCTCGGGCTATGCCTTCGTCGCGGGCACGGTGCCGGACGGAGCCATCACCGCGGCAAAGCTGGCGACGAACAGCCTGACCGGCGCGAATTTCGCCGCCAATACCTTAACGGGAGCGAACTTCGCCGACGGCTCCATTTCCTCCGCCCAGATCGCGACGGGCGCCGTAGGTGCCACCCAGCTTGCACCCGGCGCGATCGCCGCCAGCCTCCAGGCCTCCGGGCAATCACCCGTTCCGAGTGGCGGCGTCATCTTCTCCACCGATCCCGCCTCCAGCAGTCTGATCTCGGCCGGCTACGTGCGGATCGGTCTTTCCGGCGAGTCTCCCGATGGCTGGGGCAATACGCTCGTCGGCTTCTCCCCCTCCGCGCGCACCGGACACACCGCCGTGTGGACCGGGAGCGAGCTCATCGTGTGGGGCGGCTACACCGCGAGCGGCCCGCTCGCGAATGGCGGCCGCTACAACGCCGTCACGAACCAATGGTCCGTCCTTCCCACGAATAACGCACCGGCCGGCCGCACCGGGCATACCGCCGTCTGGTCGGGCACGGAAATGGTCGTCTGGGGTGGCACCGGCGATGGCGGGCCGCTGAACTCCGGTGGCCGGTATAATCGCGCCAGCGATACCTGGGCGCCGCTCGGCCTCAATGGCGCGGTGCCGAGCGCGCGAGCGCAGCACACCGCGGTCTATTCCGGCGGTGTGATGTACGTGTGGGGCGGGCAGGATGCGTCCGGCTTCTCCGCCACCGGAGCACGATACATCGCCGCGGGGGATAGCTGGACTCCCATCTCCGCGAGCAATGGGCCGAGCGCCCGGGCCCTCCATTCTGCGGTGCTCGTGCCGAGCGGTCCGTCCGGGGCGCAGATGCTGATTTGGGGCGGGACGGGAGCTGGTGGGGGCGTCGGCACCGGCGCGATCTATTCGCTGGCCAATGACGTGTGGACCGCGCTTTCCACGACCGGCGCGCCGGCCGCGCGCTATGCGCATACCGCCGTCTGGAATGGCACGCAGATGATCATCTGGGGCGGTCGGGGCGCCGGCGGACTGCTGGCGGATGGTGCATTCATTTCGCCGGGAGCGGCCAATTGGACCGCATTGCCTTCCCTCGGCGCGCCCACCGCGCGCGGCGGACACACCGCCGCGTGGACCGGCACGGAGATGATCGTCTTCGGCGGTTACGGGAATGCCGGCTATCCCAGCGATGCCGCCCGCTACGTCGCCGCGAGCAACACGTGGCAAGCGCTGGCCACGAATGGAGCGCCCAGTGCGCGCTATGGCCACACCGCCACGTGGACGAATTCCGAGATGATCGTCTTCGGCGGCGAAGGCACCCTCGGGCAGCTCGGCGACGGCGCACGCTACGCCCCGGCCGGTGCGATCTGGAATCCGCTCGTCGTCGCCACCTCACTCGCCCCGCGGGGCGGTCACACCGCAGTGTGGAGCGGAACGGAGATGATCGTGTGGGGTGGCTACACGGATCTCGGGGCCGCGGCCGACGGGGCGCGCTTCAATGCGGTCACCAGCAACTGGTCGACTCTGTCTTCAACGGGCGCGCCGAGGGCTCGCGGTGGTCACACCGCCGTCTGGAGCGGGAGCCAGATGATCGTCTGGGGTGGCGTCGGGACCGGTGGCTACTTCGCGGACGGAGCGCGCTACGATCCTACGTCAAATCAATGGACGCCGACGAGCACCACCGCCGCGCCGGGCGCGCGCCAGAATCACGTCGCGGTCTGGTCTGGCACCGACATGTTTGTGTGGGGCGGACGCGGCACCAGTGGTTATCTCGGGGACGGTGGTCGTTACGTGCCAACATCGAACACGTGGACCGCGGTGGCGGCGACCGCTTCCGCTCCATTGGCCCGCGAAGGACACTCGGTCGTCTGGTCTGGTTCCGACATGATCGTCTGGGGCGGCGTCACGAACGGTGGGATCGTGGCCAACGGCGCGCGTTTTCGTTATTCGAGCGGAGCTTGGACCGGGTTGCCGGCGAGTCCGTCGGGAGCACGGCAAAACCACACGGCCGTCAGCACCGGGAATGAAATGTTGGTCTGGGGCGGCTACGGACTCGGCGGGGCGATTGCCGATGGCAGCCGCTACAGTTTCGCCAACGATTCCTGGTCGCCCTTGACCACTAGCAGCACGGCCGGCCGCGGCTCCCACACCGCCGTGTGGACCGGCACCGACATGATCGTCTGGGGCGGCTACAACAGCACGAGCGGAGTGCAGAACGGCGGCGCGCGCTTCAATGTCGGCGCCGGAGCGTGGAATGCCCTGCCCATCGTCAGCGGGCCCTCGCCGCGGCAGAACCAAACCGCCGTCTGGTCCGGCTCCGAGATGCTGGTCTGGGGCGGCTACGGCCCCAGCGGGGCGGTGGGTGACACCGTCTTTCGCTATCGGCTGCCCGCGCCGCTCTACCTCTACGCCCGGCCATGAGAATTCTATCCACCAACTCATCCGCGTGGTTGGCCGGAGGCCCGGAGGGCCCGTGGAAATTAGCCGGTGGCGTCAGCCACCGGAATTCGCACCCCGTGGACCGCGCCCTGGCCGGGGCGCCGGAAAACGCCGACGCGCAAAATCCGACGCCCTCCCACGGGCCGCAATTTCACCGCCGGCGAACTTGCATTCGCCTATGAATGCCATCCTCACCCGCATGTCGGAAGCTCCCGAACTCGTTCGCGCGCGCCTCCGGCGCGCCTCTGGCATCCTGAACGAGGCAGAAATTCCTTATGCCGTCGTCGGCGGGAATGCTGTCGCGCTTTGGGTCGCCACGATCGACGAGGACGCCGTTCGCAACACCCGGGATGTCGACCTTCTGGTCGAACGCTGCGACTGGCCCAAGGTAGTGGCTGCGATGCAGGCGTCCGGGCTGATCTTCCGGCATGCGGCCTCGCTCGATATGTTTCTGGAGCACCCGGACGACAAAGCCCGCCGCGGCATCCACATCATCTTTGGGGGCGAGCGGGTGAACGAGCGCCAGATCCTCCCGAATCCAGCCACGACCGAATCGGTCGACATGGACGGGATCCGAGTCATCGCGCTCGCGGCTCTCGTGCGCCTCAAACTTGACGCCTGGCGGGATAAGGATCGCACGCACCTTCGCGATTTCCTGGAGGTCGGACTGATCAACGCCACGTGGCTGACAAATCTACCGGAGCCCTTGGCCGAGCGCCTGCGTCACCTGATCGAGCACCCGGAGTAAGCCATGAGCGCCCGAATAACTGCTCCAGCTCGAAGCAACGCCAGCGTCCCGGCGCCTCCGTCCGTCCGCCATGAGATGACGCGGGGTGGCGCGGACCTCCCTTTTTTCGGCCACCTTTGGCAACGTTCGGCTGCCCGAGGCCCGGAGGGCCGGTGGAAATTAGCCGGTGGCGTCAGCCACCGGAATTCGCCCCCCGTCGACCGCGCCCCGGCCGGGGCGCCGGAAACTGCCGGCCGCCTCGAGCCGATGCCTTGGTCATTTTCTTCCCGCACCCAGCTCCACCCCCGGAAAGCGGCAGAGGACAGCCGCACTCCAAATTTCCCTCGCGCTCTTTCTCCCTGTCTCCGCTCTCGCCGTCTGTCCCGACGCATCGTTCTTTCCTTGAATCACCCACCCTCGTCGCCATGAATTCCAACCATTCCTTCCGGCTTCTCCGTGCCACCTTCGCGCTCTTGGTCGCGGCACTCTCGCTGCTTCCCGGCGCTCTGCGCGCCCAGGTGCCCATGCTGCTCAATTACCAGGGCCGGGTGACGGTGAACGGCACCGCCTTCGCGGGTACCGGACAGTTCAAGTTCGCCTTGGTGGATGCTGCGGGGACGACAGCCTACTGGAGTAACGACAACTCGCTCCCCTTGACACCGGGTACACTAACGGGGGGATTGCAGCCCACCGCAGTGGTGTCCATTGCTGTCCCAGCGGGAGCGAACGGTGCGTCTTCGGCCCTCCTCGGTGATACGTCCATCGCCGGGATGACTACGGCGATCCCGGTCACGGTCTTCAGTACCCACTCGGACGTGCGCCTGCGCGTCTGGTTTAGCGATGGCACCGCGAACGGGTCGCAACGATTGGATCCGGATCAACGCATTGCGGCTACAGGCTATTCCGCGATCGCCAGCACGGTGCCAGATGGCGCGATTTCTGGGCCGAAGATCGCTGCGGGAGCGGTGACGGGGGCGAATGTGGCGACGGGGACGAATGGATTGACCGGGTCGAACTTGGTCGCGGGGACCATCACTAGCACACAACTAGGCGCCAACTCCATCACTTCCACGCAACTCACCGCGGGGGCCGCTGCGGCGAATCTACAAGGCTCGGCCCAGAGCGGAGTCGCCAGCGGAGGCATCATCCTGTCTCAAGAAGCGAATTCGGCGGGCCTAATAGCAGCGGGTTATGTGCGGATCGGCGCGTTGAATCCGACTCCGGATAGGTGGACGAATCTCGTTCAGAACGATACACCAACTGCTAGATTCTTCGCGACGGCCGTCTGGACTGGCAGCGAAATGCTTATCTGGGGCGGAGAAGCCGCGGGAGGTAATCCTCTTAATGATGGCGCCCGATTTAACCCGGCGACAGATTCTTGGAAGGCGATGTCGTCCGTATATGCCCCATCAGCTAGAACGTACCACAGCGCAGTTTGGAAAGGTTCGGAAATGATTATTTGGGGCGGCCGCGAGGGAGTGTTCGCCGGGGGGCCTCTGTTGTCCGACGGAGCACGCTATAATCCAAGCACGGATACCTGGACTTCTCTTCCAGCCTTTGGCGCGCCATCCGCTCGATATCTACACACGGCAGTCTGGAACGACACTACCGGAGACATGATTATTTGGGGTGGGATTTCAACAGTCGGGGACGGAAGTGATGGCGGAAGGTTTAGCGCTTCCACGAACTCGTGGACACCTCTGCCGAACTTGAATGCACCGACGGGACGCTATTATCATTCGGCGGTCTGGGCTAACGCAAGAGGAGAAATGATAATTTGGGGAGGGATCCAGAACGACGCCCAGCAGGCCTATCTTTCCACAGGCGCAAAATTCAACGTGCTTACCAACGCCTGGACGCCCATCGCAACTGCAGACACCGATCCAAATACACCAGACCGCAGATGCCTGCACACAGCCGTGTGGGCGCCTTCTGTTGGGAAGATGCTGGTTTGGGGAGGTCGTGATTCCGTTGACAAGAATACGGGCGGCATCTACGACGCTACAAGCAACGCTTGGATTTCCATCACCACAACAGGTGCCCCGTCTCCGCGGAGATTGCACACCGCAGTTTGGGCTCCAGAAGACACCTCTATGATCGTGTGGGGAGGGCTGGCGGGCCAAAGCACCACGCTGGGAGACGGTTCACGATATTTCCCTGGGAGTGATACCTGGGCCCCACTAGCTACCGCAAACGCTCCAGTAGCGAGGACGTATCACATTGCAGTATGGGGCGCAGGCTTGTCCTTGCCTGAGATGTTGGTATGGAGCGGCGCCGACACTAGCGGAAATGTGACTCAGATCAATGGTGGGCGATATTCCCCCAGCACAAACACGTGGAGTGCGCTTGGGACTGCTCGGGCACCGAGCCCACGGGGACGTCACACGATGATCTGGACGGGCGCCGAAGCGATCGTTTGGGGCGGAACCTCTGATGGTAGTGGTTCTACAAGCGGCGCGGTGAGTGACGGCTCGCGATATAGCCCCGCCGCCAATGCTTGGACGCGACTCCCCGCTGGAGCGCCAACACCGCGTGATCTCCACACAGCGATTTGGACCGGGCAAGAAATGATAATCTGGGGAGGCATTGGCTTTGACGCTGCCGGCATCGGACCTCTAGCTCTAAGAGACGGCGGTCGCTACAACGTTAGCACCAATCAATGGTCAACGGTCACCACAATAAACGCTCCCGCGGGACGCTCAAACCATACAGCAGTTTGGACGGGAAACAGAATGGTTGTGTGGGGCGGCGGCACCCCGGACGGAAGTGCTTTGGGCGACGGGGGGCGCTACGAGCCAGTCGCTGATACATGGTCACAAATTAGCCTTGCGGGCGCGGCTGGCGCGCGGTTCCAACACACGGCAGTGTGGACTGGTAGCGAAATGATTGCCTGGGGTGGCTACGGGACGTCAGGGGTCCTAAATACTGGCGGGCGCTACGACCCATCAGCAGATCAATGGAAGTCTATGACAACCGCTGGCGCACCAGTCGGACGTCTCGTTCATACGGCCGTCTGGACTGGCAGTGAAATGATCGTTTGGGGTGGCTCGGACGCCGGATATTTCAACTCAGGTGGAAGGTATAGTCCGACGAGTGATAGCTGGATCGCGACGCGAGTCGACGCTGCCACCACTCCATCTGTGAGAAATTATTCCGCGGCGGTTTGGACGGGTAGTGAGATGATAATTTGGGGTGGTAATTCACCCGCGGGAGCATTGTCCGACGGCGGTCGCTACAATCCTGTGGGCGACAGTTGGACCGCTTTGACAACCACTGGATCGCCGCCTGCACGTTATTTTCATACGGCAGTATGGAGTGGAACTAGCATGCTTATTTATGGCGGAGCTGCCGCCGGAAATACTGTTGATAATCGGATCTTTGGTCATCAGCCGACCATACAGCTGTATTTATATACACGCCCCTAAGTGTAGTTCAAAGGGCCTACGAAGATAAACGCCATGCGCCTCCGATCACTTGCCGTCAGCGCTCTTTTGCTTTTACATGCACTAGATAGCGTCTTTGCCCAAGTCCGCCAATCGGGTCCCTACGCCATCACCAGCGAAAGCATCGGCGGGAGCGGTGGCCGGGTGGTTTATAACACCTCCACCTCCACCTACGCCATCGCTGAAGCGGTAAGCGCGAGCACGACCACGACCTCGACTTCGGCTAGATACGCCTTCAACGGCGGTTACGTCGGCCAGTTTCCGAATGTGGTCGGATTCGTGACCGACAGCGGATCCACCTCGGTCAGCGAACTGAGCGCGGTGGACATGCGGGGATATCTGCTGCTCTCCGATGCAACCCGGGAGCGCGTTGATGGGTCGCAGATCGTCTGGTCGATCCAGGGCGGACCCTTGCAACGAAATGCGCTCAGCGGGCAACTTCGAACCGATGCGGTCTTCGCTGACACCACCGCCCAGATCAGTGGCGCGTTCGCCGGGTTTGCGGCGACGTCCTCCATCCTCGTGCGCGACACGATCCCGGACAATTTCGGCAGCTACGCGAATGACGGACTGCCTGACGACTGGCAGGTGTATTACTTCGGCCAGAATAACCCGCTCGCCCTGCCTTCGGCCGACGCCAGCGGAACGGGACAGAGCAATCTCTTCAAGTATCTCGCCGGACTGAATCCGCTCGATCCGAACGCCCGGTTCACGGTGGAGACCGACTCCGACTCCGCCGGCGCAAGAACGGTGACCTTCGGCCCCGTGGTGAACGGTCGCGACTACATCGTGGAATTCATCTCCGATCCCGCGTCGGGTGTCTGGACGCCACTTCCCTCGGCAAGCCTCTCGATCTCAGACGGACGCGGCGTCGTCATCGACTCAGCCCCTTCCGCGACGCAGCGGCTCTTTCGCGTGCGGATCAGCCTACGCCCGTAGAAAGACGCGCAGAATCCTCCGCAGATCAACTGAAGCAGCAAAGGCGATGATCCTCAGGCCTACGGCCTGGTGCAAGCCAGCCCAGGGAAAGCGAGGCACGAGCGCCGGCCTGGGTCGCGAGGTTTTAATTAAACGGTCCAAGCCCCAACGGGGCGGAACATCGCTTGCGGTGTTTCCGAAGGCACCGCTCTCTCTGTGGCGCCCCTTTGGGGCGATGGAATCGGGCTGAGGAAACCCAAGGGCGGCGCGCGCAGACTCGCTCTGCCCTGGGCTGGCTCGTGCGCGGGCCTTTGGCCCTCGGCGCGGGATGGCGCGCGTGATCGCGAACCTCGCAGATCAGCATCGGCGGCAGACGGGCGACGGGCCCAGAATCGTCAGCGGGGCGACGCTGGACCGATGCGGTACTCCCGGCTCAAGAGGAGCCTTTCCGGGCGGCCAGACTCGGGCTTGAACCAGAGCTCGATGCGGTAAGGCAACGTCTGCTCCCCCTCACCGAAATAGATTCCGCCGTCCGCCGCGAAGTTCTCCCGGAAATCCGTAGACCAGCCAATTTTCTGCGAGGAATCCTCGCGCACCCCGGCTTCGTCGTAGGCTTTCTCGGACCCGAGCTCCACCGCCTTGAGCCAGACTCCTCCAGGCTCGCCGGGATTTGCCCAAGCGCGGAAAAGATAACTGTTCGGCGGAACCCATCGTCCCTCCGGCTGCTGCAGGAGCTCGAGCGTGGCTGCTCCCTCGCGGACCGAGTCGGGCGGCAGCACGGCGGAGCTGAATTCGCCGCGCTGGTACACCGCGCGGAAATCCTGCTCCAATTCCACGAGCGCCGCGCGCGTCAGGCGCCGTTCGCGGCCGGGCGTCTCCTCGGCGACTTCGAGAAGCACGGGCCCGCATTGAATCTCGAGCCAGCTGGTGTCCAGGTTCGCGCGGCGACCGAGCGCGAGCGACTGCAGATCCGTCCCTTCCTTGAGCCGGACGGCTTGCGGCCGCTCCGCCCGAGGCGTGTCATCGAGACAAATCGTGATGTGAAAGTGGAAGGACCCTGGGGACTCACCGCGAGAATCGGTCGCGGAAACCGGAAGGTTTGAATCGAAAATGCGCTCCCAGCCGAGCGCGGTGCGCCAGCGGCGGCTGGCGAAGAGGTGACCGTGGTGTTCCAAGACGCGCCAAGCCGCGCTTGCCTCCAGATAACGGCGCAAGAGGTCCGGCTTCTCCCGCGCGAGCGCCGCGAGTGAAGGAAGCGCGGGAATGAAGCTCGCGTCATTGCGCGGGGACTGCTGCAGCGCGTTCAACAGGGCGATCTGGAGGGAATCCTGATCGACCGGGGCCAGCGTGAGCTGCGCGGGCGCGCGAAGTTCGTGCGGAGGCGAGGCCGCCAGCGCGTCGTGACGCCTCCGCGCCGCCCGCTCCAAATCGATCGCAACCACGGTCACGAACCCAATGATCGCCAAGAAACTGATCACGCTGATGCGCTTGAAACGTTCCCAATCCAACCACGCCGTGGTGACCAAAAACCAGAGGGACGGAAGGCCGACCAGACAGAGCCCAAAAACCAGGGCCGTAATGATCTTTGTGGCCGTTCCTCCGAAGACCAGCGCCGTGACCAAACACGTGAGAGCCAAGGCGACGCTGAGGGCCGAGATCCAGACCAGCCCTTTGATCGGGGACTCGAGCTTACGAACGCGACCATCCGGTGGCGGGGCGATTTCGACCACGTGATCGGTCATGGCGAAGTGTGGCACCGCTCGACGTAAACGCACGCGTGGCGAATTTGCCAAGCAGGCTCTGCTCTGGTCCTCCATTCCGGAGCAATGACAGCAAATAGGCAGGGAGCGAGCGCTCCCTGGAATAGTGGAATGAGAGGATTCCATCCCGGAGGGATGGCAGCATTTTGGACGAGACGTGAGACCGCCGGCGAAGCTCCCACGCGGCGCGACCCCGGAGCGTTCGCTGCAGGGCGCGAGGCGCATTCCGACCTCGGCCGGTTGCTGCCATCCCTCCGGGATGGAATGTGATTTTTTGATCTTTCCAGGGAGCGTTCGCTCCCTGGCTACTGGCTGTCATCCCTTTGGGATGGGGGAGCGCTGGAGCGGAAGTCTACCTCCTGCCGCCCCTGCCGGGGCTCAAACGTTTTCGGAGAATCCCGGTGGCTGACGCCACCGGCTACCTTCCATCGGCCCTCCGGGCCGAACCTGCATCCACGTCGCAGCCACGTCGCAGCCACGTCGCAGCCACGTCGCAGCCATGGAATCCATCGCCTCCATCCCACCCAACGCGCCTCCATCCCACCCAACGCACCTCCATCCCATCCATCCCATCCATCCCATCCATCCCATCCATCCCATCCATCCCATCGATCCCATCCATCCCATCTCTCCGAAGATTCCGCTCTACGGCTTATCCCACGTGGTCCGCAGCTGCGCGGTCATGCGGTCGAACTCGGCTTGCTGCTCCGGGCGCAGGGTCGCGCGGATGCGACTTTCCGCGCGCGCGAAAATCTCGCGGGTCTCCGGTCGGACGCGCTCATGGAGAGTGCGCAGCTCCTGTCCCGTCTCGAGCAGGATCTGCCGGAACTGATCGCGCTGACGCTGGTCGGCCTTGAGCCGCCAGCCCATGCGCCGGGCGAGCAATTCCGCGACGGCCGGACCGCCGCCCTCGGAAAATGCTTTGCGCTGCACCCGCTCGATCGTCCAGACCGTGAGGATGATGCCGGCGATCAGCCCAAGCACAAAGATGCCGACGACGCCGAGGATGGAACGGGTGCGGTTCATGAAATCAGACCACAGGGAGCATTCGTGCCATCAGCCACTCGGAGAATTCATCCGGCATCGGCACGGCGTCCCCGAGCCCCAGCCCATTCGCCACGGCGAGCAAGCCAACCACCGCTGCGAACCACGGGACGAGCCGCCAGCCCCACAGACCGATCGAGTCGCGACCGGCGCGCAGCTGCGCGAGCAGTCTGGTCTCGAACGCAAATTCGGCGCGCGAAGTCTCCGGTCGGACGCGGCGGGCCGCGGCAAACAGGCGATCCAGCTCGGGATCACTCAGGGGTCCTTGGTCATTCATGGCGTTGGGCTTCGAGAATCAATTTGAGCCGGGCGCGCGCCCGGACGGCCCGCGTTTTCACATTCGCTTCGCTCCAGCCGGTGAGCGAGGCGATTTCACGGACGGGGCGATCCTCCAACTCGAGGAGGGTGAGGATGAGGCGCATGTCCTCCGGCAACTCGCGCAGGGCCCGATGCAGGATTTCGTGCGCTTCTCGCGCCTCCCGGGCGCGCTCCTCCGATTCATCCGCCGCCTGATACTCGATGGCGTCGAGCGGAGCTTCCTCGCGGGTGTGTTTCGTCCGGCGGAGATGGTCGTAACAGCGGCGCACCGCCAGCGCGGAGAGCCAGTGTTCGAAGGGCGCCTCGCGCCGGAAGGCGCCCAGCTTGCGGAACGCGCGGAGGAAGATCTCCTGCGCGAGATCCTCGAGATCGTGCACTCCGCGGGCGAAGCGCGCCGCGATCCCGAAGACCCTCGACTTGTGGCGGCGGGCGAGTTCGGTGAACGCGACGGCATCGCCCGCCTGCGCGGCCAGGACGAGCGCGAGGTCATCGTCGGCTCCTCCGGAGGGGTGATCCATGATGCAGCCATGATCCTAGCCCGCCCGATTACGAACGCGAGAGCCAGGCGCCGGCTTGATCGAGCTTTTCATCGACCTTCGCCCGGACGGCGCGTTCGAGTTCCCGGACTTTCCCGAGTTGTTCCGGGGTCGCGACCTTTCGCAAGTCCTGCGCCAGACGGGCCGACTCGACGGCGAGCTCAGCCTGGAACTGGGCGAGGCGGGCGGATTGCGCGCGGATCGCGGCTTCATTGATTTGATCGGCGGCGACGAGATCGCGCAGGGCGCGGCGTTCCTGAACGATTTTTTTCACGAGCGGAAGCATGGTCGGTGCGTGCTGACGCACGACGGTGCGGGCCTGAGCCCGCTGCTCCGAGGTGAAACCGGCGGCCTGGAGTTTCTCGCGGACGAGGCCGGGAATCCCGCCTCCTCCTCCGAGACCGAACGGGCCCGCAAGTCCGGTGGAGGCGGTGACGAGGAGGGCAGCCGCGCCCGAGGCGAGGCCGATAAACCACTTGGTTGGGGTCTTCATACAGCCAAGCAGACGCAGCGGGTTCGAAAAGGTGACAACGACGCTCAGCGACTCGTGGCACCTTGCCCTTGTCACCCGACGTGACCCGCCTGAAACTCAGCCCTCCGACCGCTTCTCTCCTGCCATGTTCGACCACTACGAAATGAAGATTTTCTCCGGCTCGGCTCATCCCGAGCTCGCCCGGCGAATCGCGGATGCCGTCGGCGTGCCGCTCGGCGACGCGACGGTCACTTCCTTTCCCGATGGCGAATCGAAGGTGCGCATCAACGAGGACATTCGCGGCCGCGATGTCTTCATCGTCCAGCCGACGAGCGGTCCGGCGAATCACCACATCATGGAGCTGCTGATCCTGGTGGACGCGATCCGGCGCGCCAGCGCTGCCCGGATCACGGCCGTGATCCCGTATTTCGGTTACGCGCGCCAGGATCGAAAGGATCGCCCGCGCGTGCCGATCACGGCCAAGCTCGTCGCCAATCTGCTCGTCGCCGCCGGCGTGAACCGGGTCCTGACCATGGATCTGCACGCGCAGCAGATTCAGGGATTCTTCGATATTCCGGTCGATCATCTCTACGCGCGTCCGGTCATGCTGCGTTACCTTCGGCAGAAGCAGCATCGCGATCCGCTGGCCGTCTGCTCGCCGGATGTCGGCGGCCTGAAGATGGCCGAGGCGTACTCGCAGGCGCTGGGGGTGGGCCTCGTCACGGTGGCGAAGCGACGCAAGAGCGACACGGAGGTCGATCCGCTTTACCTGATCGGTGAAGTCGAAGGAAAAAGCGTCCTGCTCGTGGACGATCTCACGTCCACCGCTGGCACGCTGACCAGCGCCGCCAGGATCTGCAAGGCCAACGGGGCCCGCGCGGTTTTCGCGGGCGTCTCCCACGCCGTCCTCACGGATCTGGCCTACGAGCGTCTGCGCGAAAGTGAGATCACGGAGTTGATCACGACAAACAGCACCCCGATCAAGCCCCCCGCCGGGAGCAAGATCGAAGTCCTGTGTATCGCGCAGCTTCTCGGCGAAGGGATCCAGCGCATTCACAACGACGAGTCGGTTAGTTCGCTTTTCGAGAGCTAAGCCGGAGCGATCCCGCCGGAAAGGCCCTGTCTGCTTGATCTCTTTGCGAACTCCGTTGCCGGTCCCGGTGAAAAAGATGCTTGAGCGGCGGTCTCACTTCGTTCGGCTGTCGTTCGTCGGTTACAGCTCTATTTGAGAGCTGCTCCGTTGCTGTCGCTGCGCTCCACCCTTCGGGCTGCCCGCGGCAGGCTATCTCGCCCAGCGTCGATTCTCACTCCTCAGTATTCGCAAAGATCTGCGGCGCAGCCAGAACCTTCCCGACTGAATCGGTCCGGCCAAGACTGCGTTCAGTTGGCGCCCGGCGCTCCGCCCCTCGCCTTCGCCAACCTTGACTTCCGCCCCGGAACCCGCCATTCCTCATCGGTCAGATCTCCCTCGATCCTGCCCGATGCCCAAATCCTGAGCGCCGAGTGGGTTGAAGGGGCTCCCGCTCGAAACCGCCTTCATGAACGCGAACGCTCGGCCTTCGGAAGACGGCACTGGCAATCGTGAGCTTTTTCATCCCGGCTCGCTGAACCGGCGCGCTCTTCAACTCGGTCTCGCGTTGATTCTTTTCGGCGCCCTCATCGCGCTCGCGCCGGCCGGCTCAGACAACCAAAGCGGCACCCCCGGCACCCCTGGCCCAAATGCTCCGGGCGGCTCGAACGCCCCCGGCGGAAGCGGCGGGGGCGGCGGCAGCGCCTCCGCTAATTCCAGCACGAGCGACCCGGCCAATCTCGCCAACGGAACCGGTGGCGCAGGAGGCGGCGGCGGCCATGGGGACGGCGGCGCTCAGGGCGGAGCGGGTGGAAATGGAGGCAGCGGCACGGCCGTGGCGCAGTCGACCACGGGCGACGCGGCCGGCATCCTCGCCTCCGCGAGGGCGAACGGCGGAGCGGGCGGGAACGGCGGAGCCGGAGGAAACCTCGCACCGAATTTTTTTGGGAGCCCCGGCGCGGGCGGCCAAGCGACCTCGCAGGCCCTCGCGAATAATTTTTTAGGCGCAGTCGACGTCCGTTCCCAAGCCTTGGGGGGCTTCGGCGGAAGCGGCTCGGATGGAGGTAGCAACTCCCCCGCTTTCGCGATTTCCACCGGAAGCGGGAGTGGGAATGTCGCCGTGCTCGCCGTCGCTCTGGGGGGCGGAGGATCGCTGGCGTCCGAAGGCAGCGTGGGCCTGGGATTCGGCCACCGCGGCGGCAATGGAGCGGGGGCGAGCGCCACCGCCAGCGGAAGCTCCACGGGCGGCGACGCCCGCGTCACCGCTCAAGGGTCCGGCGGAAATGGCGGCGCCGGAACGGCCGGCGCAGGCAGCGGAGACGGCGCGGATGAGAACATGTCCAATCGGGTCAGCGGCGCGGCCCCGCCCGGATTCACGCTTTTCCTGCAGCAGGATGCGTCGGCGGGGAGCGGAAATGTCATCGATACGACGGGCGCCGCTCCGGGAGCGGCCGGAAATGCCACGAGCAGTCTCACTGCGGGTAACTCCGGCGGGGGCGATCTCGTGGGAAACGCCAACGCGGCGGGCGGCGGAGGCGGTGGGACGTTCAATGGCTCCGGCTCGTTTTCCGGCATCGCGGCCGGGGGTGGAACGGCGAGCGCCTTCACCAACCTCAGCGGCTCCCGCGCGGTGAATGCCAGTGCGCTGGCCGGCGGCGGAACGGGCGGCTCCGGGAGCACGGGAGGCGCGGGCGGGACCGCCACTTCTACCGCCACGGCTTCCTCCACCGGCGGAAATGTCAACGTCGCCGCCTACCAATCCGGCGGCGCCGGAGGATACGGCTACAATGGCGGCTCGGGGGGAGCCGCCACCGGCTCCACGCAAAATAACGCGGCGGATGGCTCGACGACGCCGGCGTTTTCGCTCGGTCTGACCCAGGACGCCCGTGGCGGAGCCGGCGGAACCGTCGCCGGCGGTGGGGGCAACGGCAGCAACGGCGCCAACGGTTCGAGCACCCTGACGCCCCCCGCCAAAAACGTCGCGTCTTTGTTGATCTCGAATACCTCGATGGGCGGCGCGGGCGGCGGGACGCTCGTTGGTTCGGGAGGCGCGGGCGGACCCGCCGTCGGCAGCACGATCGGGGTGACCATCGCTTCCGACCAGAGGGTCACCGTGGGCAACCACTCGAGTGGGGGCGATGGCGGCAGTTTCACGCGCGATGGCGGCAGTGCCGGCCCGGGCGGCAATGCCACCAGCCAGTCCGACGGCAGAGCCGGGGCAAACAGCGCGGTTTCCGTCGTCGATCAGGCCCGCGGCGGCGCCGGGGGCGGCGCGGTCTACAATCCTCTCACTGCCCAGCTCGCGCTCGGCAACGGCGCCAATGGTGGCGCCGCCTCGTCGCAGGCGACCGGCACGACGCCGGGCTCCGGCAGCGTCCTGGCTTCCGCCATCGGCGGCGCGGGCGGACCTGGCGCCGGCGCCGGCAATCACGGCGGCACGGGCGGCGGCGCTGCGGCGACCGCGAACGGTTCGACATCCAGCGGAGGATTCAACGTGACCGCCACCCAGGTGAGCGGCCCCGGGGGCGATGGGACGATTGGCGCCAGCGGCGGGAACGGCGCGCCTTCCAGTCTCACGAATGCGATCGCCGGCTCGACCCCGACTGGCCAGACTCTCACGCTGACCCAGCGGGCCTCCGGTGGGAATGGCGGCCAGGGTAATGCGGCCGGCGGCGTCCCAGGGAACGCTTCCAGCGCGCTGACCGCGAACAATCCCGGTGGTGGTCTTCTCCTCGCGTCGAGCACCGCGCAGGCGGGAAACGGGGCGAATGCGAGCGCCGGCACGGGTTCGACCGGCGGCAACGGAACGGCGAGCATTTCGCTGAGCAGCTTGAGCGATCTGACCGGGACCGCCAGTGCGACAAGTGGCAACGGCGGCAATGGCGCTGCGGCCGGCGATGCACTCGCGCTCGCGACCGGAACGGCTCCCGGCACCGTCGCGATCGTCGCGCTCGCCTCGAGCGGGATGCCCGGCACCGGCGGACTGGGTGGGTTCATCCGGGCGAAGGCCACCGGGACGGCGCCCGCCGGGTCCGCCGAATCCACCGCCGTGACCTCCGGCGGATTGATCACCAATTTGAACCTGCGAACCATCACGTCCATCGGTGGCGCGACCAGCGCGGAATCACGCGCGGCCATCGCGGCCCCCGTGCCCGCGTTTTCCCAAACGAACGGCCTGCAAGCCGCCGCGTTCGGCACGGGCCTCCCGTCGCTCGCGGATGCCAATGCGGCGCTCGCCGCCAATCCGCGCGTCACCAGCAGTCTCGACCTCGGCGGTGCGAGCACGCTCCTTGGCTTGGTGACGCTTGGCACCGCCGATGGCGCGTCAGGCTTCGCGCAGGCGACCTTCGCCATCGATGTCAGCGGCTTCGGTGGACAGGACGTGAAGCTTGGCCTGATCAATCCGCAGATCACGGGCAGCGGCTTCCTCCAACTCCGCTTCCAGGTCAGCGAAAACGGCACGCCGATCGTGGACCGCACTTTCACGACGGTGCCGGCGGCCTTCGCCTACTTCAACGATCGGGTCATCAATCTGGGCAACGCCGCTGGCCTGGGCGGGGGCAACCTGGTTCTCACCCTAACGTCCTCCAGCAGCCAGGGCGCGGCTTTCTTCGGCAGCGTGCTCATCGCCACCGCACCCAGCGGCGCATCGATTCCCGTGCTCACCAGCGCGTCGAACACCACCGGCACCCGCGATCTGCCTTTCACTGCGTTTCAGGTCAGTGCCACGCAGTCTCCCCTCACCTATGGTGCGACCGGCCTGCCCGCCGGGCTGAGCATCGATGCCGCCACTGGGCTCCTCGTCGGGACGCCGACCGAGTCCGGGACTTTCCTCGCCGAGGTCACTGCGACCAACCCGTTCGGAACCGGTCACGGCGCGCTCACGCTCCAGATCGGCAACACCTTCGCCGGCTGGCAGCGCGATCATTTCACCCTTGCCGAGCTCGGCACCGTCGCCATCAGCGGAGCCCAATCCGATCCCGATGGCGATGGCCTGAGCAACCTGCAGGAATACGCCTTTCATTCTGACCCCGCCCAACCTTCCGCGCTGAGCGCTCCGCAGGTCTTGAAGGAGCCGGGATTCCTCTCGCTCATCTACACCAAGGTGCTGGCTGCCACGGATGTAACTTACGGGCTCGAGCAATCGCCCGATCTCGTGAACTGGACTGCCGCCACCCCCACAAACTTCATCCTTTTCGACGACGGGATCACGCAAAGCATCAAAGCCCGCGTGACGATTAGCGGGCAGGGAAAAACGATGCTCCGGCTCCGGGTCACGCGGTGAAAGCCCATTCGGATCGCATTTTACTTTGCGCCGCCAGCGGGACCGCCAGCAACCAGGAAGAGAGCATCGTGGGCCACGTGAGCGCGCTGGACCAAATCTCGCCGCGCCTGGCCAGAGACCGATACGAGATCGAGGCAAATACGGGCGTCGAGTTGGCGGGAGCGGACGGTTCGAACGGCTTGGTGCCAGATGTCCAAGGCAGCGAGATCGTGTGACCCGCTGCCTTTCTCGTCGTCGGCGCGAGCCGATCGTCGCCCACCAAAGCGGCAGAGGGCGGCCGCACGCCAGATAAACGAGCGGCGCGAGACGGCTTCCCGCGAATCCCGGTTGGGGCTTCGGGGAAAATGATCGCTCGGGCCCCCAGCGCGGGACGGATCGCCTGAGGCCTATTTCGCCGCGCCGTCCTCGGGCATCGCCTTACTCTTCACCCCGACCGGCGCGCCGATGGTGGCTGAATCGTAAATCACCCAGACCTTTCGACTGATCTTGAAGGTCGTGAGTTGCTTGGCTTTGGTGATCACCCGAATCGCGTCCAGCGGGGTGGTCTCTTCCAGACGAAGGCTGGACGTTCCCGTGACCGAATGGTCGACGATCACCGCGACCTTCGCCTCCTGCCCGAGTTGGCGGAGAACAAGGTAGGTTTCCACTCCCTCCCATTCGTAAACCTTTCTGGCCGGTTTGAGGGCCTTGCCCGACGGTACCTTCGGATCGGCCAGCAACGCGAGCGGACAGAGGAAGACGAGCCAGGCAATCCAGAAAAGACGGATCGTGGGGAGAGCGCTCATGCGGGGATTTTGCCCTCAGAGCGAGTCCCGTGGCGAGCGCTTTCACACTTGGGGCCTTCACAAAAGAGACTCGCATCGCGAGCCGCGCCGAGGCCGATGCTGCCCGCACCGCCGACCCTTCCGCGTTTGCAAGCGTCTCTCCGCGTATGTCAAGCAGCGTACGCGGGAGTGTCGGCGTGACATCAAAACCGGAAAAGTGCGTGCGATCAAAACCGGAATTTTTTCTTTGGGGTGAAACGTGTTGGTGTCGAGCTGGGTGATGGGGAGGTTTTTGTGGGGGGTGGCGCGGTGGTGGGAGTGGAGTTCTGG
>JBBQFQ010000006.1:0-160656 GCA_038322235.1 Chthoniobacterales bacterium | reverse complement strand
AAGGTCACGACCTCTGGCCGGTACATCGCCAGGTCGGGCGCGAAAATCGCGACCTCTGGCCGGTACATTGCGAGCTCGGGCGCGAAGATCGCGACCTCTGGCCGGTACACCGCGAGGTCGGGCGCGAAGGTCGCGACCTCTGGCCGGTACGTCGCGAGGCCGGGCGCGAAGATCGCGACCTCTGGCCGATACATCGCGAGGTCGGGCGCGGAGGTCGCGATGTCTGACCCCACACATCGCGATGTATGGCCCGAAGGTCGCGATGTCTGATCGACACATCGCGATGTATGGCCGTAAGCGTCACCCGTAGCCCCTCTCGACCGAGGGGATCAAAGATGCCGTAGGCCGGAGGTCTGACCTGTCTTTTTACGCTGCGAGCGGCAGCGCTTCGACCGACGTGTGCGTCTTGTTCACGACGCTCGCCTGCGCGCGCCGCGCGTCTGCCCAAGCGGCGGGCAGCAACTCGTCGATCTGCCCAGTGGTCATGGCCGGCAGGCGCGTGAACACGTCGCGCAGATACTCGAACGGATCGACCCCGTGCCGGCGGCAGCTGGCCAGCACGGTGTAGATGATCGCCGCGCGCGGGCCGGCCGCCTCGCTGCCGATGAACAGCCAGTTTTTCTTCCCCACGGCCGTTGGGCGGATGGCGTTTTCGACCCGGTTGTTGTCGATCTCCAAACGGCCGTCCTCGACGAACACTTCGAGGCGATCCCACAGGCCCAGCGTGTAGCGCACCGCCTGGCCCAGCGCACTGCGCGGCAGGATATCGCGGCGCGAGAACAGGATCTGCAGCCCTTTGTGCAGGCGGGTGAGCACCGGCCGCGCCCAGAGCGCCCGGGCCACCTCGCGCAGCCGCGGGCAGGCCCGATCTTGGCGCAGCTTTTCTTCCAGCGCGTAGAGCTGGTCGATTTGCCGGATGACCCACAGCGCCAGTTTCCCGGAGTGCGGATGCGCCTCGAAAAACTTCCGCCGCGCATGCGCGAGACAGCCAACGAGCACGATGGGCGGACTGTCCTCCGCCTCGCGCTGGCGCAGGAAGGCCGGATACGCCTCGTAACCATCGGCCTGCAGCCGGCCGGCGAACTCCGCGGGCACGATCTCAGCCAGCACCTTGGCTCCCCGGCTGGGCGACCAATGAAAGAACCCTTCCCCACCGGCATTGGGCGCCAGCACCGTCCAAAAATAGCCCTGCTTGGTCTGCCCGTGCTTGGGCGCCAGATAGCGGATGACCGTCTCGTCGATCTGAACGTAGCCACCCGCGAAGGTCCGCTCCCGCAGCCGCAGGCAGATGAGCTGCAGCCAAAACGCGGCCAGTTCGACCACCCGTGCGAGCGACTGGCGCGGTAGCTCCACGCCGTGGCGCAGGCGGTAAATGTCCTCCTGGCGGTAGAGCGGCAGATGATCGGCGTATTTGCTTACCACGACGTGTGCCACCAGCCCCGGTGCCCACGTGCTGCGCTCCTGCAGCATCGGCGGCAGCGGGGCGGTCAAAGGTGCGAGCGCCGGCTCGCCCGCGGGCTGCCGCCGCAGCGCGTAGGTCGGGCGCACCGTGCGCAGACAAAGAAAGCGGCCCGGCTCGTAATCCAGCCGCTCGGTAGTCTCTTCGCCAATGCGCCGGAAGCGCTCGGGAGCCTGCAGCACCTCCTTGGGCTCGATGATCTCTTCGCGCACCGGCAGATCGTCGAGCCGCCGCATCCGGCGATCCTTCTTCGGCGCCACTGGCGGCTTGCGGCGGGCGGCCTGCAGGTCCAGTTCAACCCCGCAGGCGTCAGTTTTGGGGGGCGGCGCCTCGGCCGTCTCGCCGAGCAACAACTCGAGCTGGGCGCTGGAGAGCTGCTCGCTCTTTTTGCCGAAGATCTTGCGCACGAGCAGGTCGACCTTTTGGCGCAGGAGCTTGAGTTCCGTCTCCAGTTCGACGATGCGCGCGTCGCGCTGGGCGAGCAGCGCGAGGGCTTCGGGGAGGGTCGGTTCGGGCGGCATGAACAGGCCCCGAAGATAGCGCGGAGAGGGATGTTTTTCAACTCGGCCGGCCGCGCGCCAAGCCGCATGAATGCTGGGTTCGGACGCGTTTTAGAGCTCCTGCACACAAGAGCCCCAAAGCGGACCCAAAAACGGAGCCCCGTTCTCTGGGAAGCGTCCCGCCCCCAACGACCCATGGACACAAGAGCGCGCCGGCGCGGCTCGCGAGCGGCCCGAAAAAAAGTGAAAATATTTTCGCGCGGCCCACTCCGCGCCGCTCTCCGCGTTCAAGTCGGGCGTTCGAACCACGGCCGCAACTGCGCGCCGCGCAGATCCACGCCATCGAGGAGCAGTGAGAGCGCTTGCGGAGTGAGCGCCAGCTTTTGCACGGGCTCCCCTGCGCCCGCCTTGGCCGGCACCGCCGGCGGCCAGGAGAACGTCCCCTTTTCCAAGCGTTTGGTCGCCAGCCACAGCCCCGTCCCATCGAAGTAGAGCAGCTTCAGGCGCGTGCGCCGCTTGTTGGTAAAGACGAAGAGCGCGCCCGAACTGGCCACCTCGCCCAGGCGCGTTTGCACGAGCCCGCTCAGGCCGTCGAACCCAAGGCGCAGATCGCACGCTTCCAGCGCGAGGAACACCCGCAGACTCCCCGTCCACGTCAGCACGTGACACCTCCCCGGTTCGCGCCCGCGCGCTCCAGTTCGTGCAACAACTCCGCCGCCAGGCGCAGCGAGGCGCGCGTGCCGTCGAGTTCGAAACTCGCCCCACCGGGCAGGCGCACGCTCAACTTCGTCCCGCTTGGCACCGCCTCGCCGACGACGATCTCCGCCCAGCCCACCCTCGCCCCCGGGACTTGCTCGAGATGCTGCGAGCAGGTCGCCGGCACGCTCATATTCGCCGCCCCGGCCGATTCCTTGCGGCGTCGGTGCAGCCAGCCGGCGAAGGTCTGATACTTGATCCCGGCCCACCGCGCGAAGGCCGCCCCGCTCATCGCGCTTCGATCATACTCGACCAAGAGTTCCGCCCGACGCTCGACGCCAGTTCTCACCCGGCCCAGCTCATCAACCCGTAAAAATTCGTTCGGAGCTTGCGTAAATGTCATAGCCTCTCGCTATGACGTCTATGCACGTGTGCCAGAGGGGCTACGGGTGACGCTTACGTATGGCCCCAAGGTCGCGATGTCTGACCGGCACATCGCGAGGTCGGGCCCCAAGGTCGCGATGGAGTCGAAAGAGATCCGGGAGGGAGGGCTGAAGCCGCTGCGGTTTGGGGATTTGCGGACGGATCGCGGCGCGGAGCCAACCTCACGTCGCCGGTCGGGAAGCCGGCCAGGTCCGGCGACGACCAGCGTCCTGCACCGCCCGGCGGCGACTCCGCTGATTCGGTGGACGAAACTCGAGCCAGCGCGGGCCATCGGCACGCAAAGGCCGCGCGACCCGGGGATCGCGCGGCCTTACCGGGGGGTTGGCGGGCGCAGCGGGAGTCCGCCCGAAGCGCCGGGTTGAGCAATGAGTCAGGACGGCTGGACGAGACCGAAGCCGCCTTCCTTGCGGCGGTAGAGCACGTTCACGTTCTCTGTTTCCACGTTCACGAACATGATGAAGTCGCGCTCCCAGAGCTGGAGTTGCAGGGCGGCTTCGTCCACGTGCATGGGTTTCACGGGGTACTTCTCCGACGAGACGATGGAGGGCTTCATGGTCTCGAGCGGGGCGGCCTCCGCGGCCGGCGCGGGGGCGGCTCCGGTTGCGGCGGGAGTCGCAACCGGGCCCGGGGCGGTCTTGCCGTTCGCGGCGTGCTCGGGGTCGTCAACGTTGAGGAAGCTCATGTCGATGATGTGCTCATCGAGATAGCGGACGTTCTGCCGGTGGGGACGAAAACCCTTCAGAAGCCTCGTCTTATATTTCCGCATCTGGCGCGCCGCCTTGCTGACGGCGCCGTCGATCGAAGCGTACAGATCACCCGAGACCTCATGCGCCTCGATCGTGATGTGATTGTTGCAGTGCAGGACGAGTTCCGCCCGCTGTCGATGTTTGTCGACGACGAGGATGAAATGCGCACCGACGATTTTGGGGTAATCCAGGTGAAACCCGTCGATCTTCTTGAGACAATACTCACGGATCGCGTCGGTGACCGGCATATGCCGGCCGGTGACGGAGACGGGCGTGTTCACATTCGCGGTTTGCATGGGTGCTTTGGTTTCGGTTCGGGGTTGGGGGTGTGAAACCGGGGGCCGCGGGGTCGCGTGACGAAAACGTCATTTTTAGGCAGCAGGAACCGGGCGGAGAAAGGGGTGATGACGCTCAGATGGCAAATTGCTCGCCGAGGTAAAGGCGGCGACTCTCGGGATCGTTGGCGAGAAACTCCTTCGTGCCCTCGCGCAGGACGGAGCCCTCAAAAATAAGGTAGGCGCGATCCACGATGGAGAGCGTCTCGCGCACGTTATGGTCCGTAATGAGGATCCCGAGCCCGTCATCGCGGAGCCGCAGGATGATCTGCTGCACTTCGTTCACCGCGATGGGATCCACGCCGCTGAAGGGCTCGTCGAGCATGAGAAGGTCAGGCTTTGTGATCAACGAACGGGCAATGGTCAGCCGACGTTTCTCCCCGCCGCTGAGCGTGAGGGCCATGTTTTTTGCGATGTGCGTGATGCCGAACTGGACCAACAACTCTTCGCAGCGCGCCCGCCGCGCGGCCTTGTCCAGGGGCAGAGTCTCGAGGATCGCCAGCAGGTTCTCCTCGACGGTCAGCTTGCGGAAAATGCTTTCCTCCTGCGGAAGGTATCCCATCCCCAGCCGCGCCCGCCGGAACATCGGGAGCGTCGTGACGTCCTCGCCATTGAAGAGCACGCGTCCGGAGTTCGGCGGCACGAGGCCCACTACCATGTAAAAGCTGGTCGTCTTGCCGGCGCCATTCGGGCCCAGAAGACCGACGATCTGGCCCTTCCCGACGTTGATACTGACGTCCTTCACCACCGTCCGGCCGCCGTATCTCTTCACGAGGTCTCGCGTCTGCAGCAGCGATGCCGCGGGGCTCGGCGCCGCCGGGCTGGCGGTTGCGGGGGCATCGAGGGTCGATGCGGAGGAACTCATGGCTTCTTGGTCGACGCAGGCACGAAGGGGTCGCCCGAATTTCCGGATTCGCGGATGATTGTCCGGCTGGGCCCGGTCGTTTTCAATCCGCCCTCGCGCGTGATCACCATCACCGTCGCGGCCGAGGTCGCGATGTGCTCGTTCGTCCCGCGCCGGACGACCGGGCTGCCCGTTAGCGTCACGCTGCCGGTCTTCGGCTCGAAGACCGCGCGTTCGGCCCGGCCCGTCACCCGTTGCGATTCATCGCCAGTCGCGACCCCCGGTTTCGGGGATTGATCGATCGTGACGCCGCCCTCGGCGACGGCCCGCTCGATGCTGCCACCCGGCGACTTCGCCCCAGCCGGAGCGGGGGTGGGCGTCGCACCGTCCTTGGCGGGTTTAAGGAGGAAAACCGTGAGTTTCTCGGAGTGCATCGAGAACCGCGCATCCGTCACCGTCACGCCGCCGACGAAGGTTGCAGTGTGCGCCTCGGCGTCAAAATTCGCATCGCCGTTCGACTTGATCTCCGTCTCCGTTGATCCGCCCTCGGCCGCCTTGGCCGCAGGTTTTTTCATCCGAGTTTCCTCGGCGAAGATGGCCGGGATCGCGAAGAGCGCGAAGAGAAGGGCGAGCGGCAGCAGACGGTTCATTTTTCCTTGGGTTCACCGGCCTCCGGGGTGGCGGGCACGGGCGGGAGCGGGGGATTCTTTTCCACCACGCGATCGAGATCGCGAATGGTCATCGTCACCGGGCCGGAAAGCCGGCCTTTGCGGGTGGCGGTATTAAACTCGAGGCGCGAGCCGGTGAGATCGAAATCCTTGTGCCGGATGAAGACCGCCTGATCGCTCGTGATGATGCGCGTCTTCGTGCTGAAGAGCGAGACGGGAAGGTCGATCACAAACTCGCTTTGCCCCCCCTCGTCGAAAAGGTCCAGCTTCAACTGATCGATGCGCAGAAATTCGTCGTCCACCCGCTGAACCTGTCCCGCAAGGAGTTGCGACATGATCTGTCCGGCCAGATTAAACTGCGGAATCTTCAAGGTCTTCGCTTTCTGGCCAACCGGCAGGGGCACATTGAGCGGTTTCAGCTCCGGCTTGGCCGCGACCGCAGGCTCGTCGGCCAGAACCGCGCCCGCGCCAGCCAGCAACGCGAAAACGGTGATGCGGCGGAGTCCGAAAGATGTTGAGCTGCCCGACCGCTTCATGAATACGGATTCAATATCGCGGTCCGCCCGCGCTTGGGGAAGCGGAATCTGCACCGATTCGTGTCGTCCTCGCCTCCGCGGGGCGACCCGGGGACGGCCCAACTCTCGCAGATCAGCAAAAAAAAATGGCCCACGAAGACCAGCGGCGGCGGCGGTTCGGCCGCCACGGAAAAATCTCGCCAACGCGGTAACTCCGGTCCGCCTTGCGTCTAGCCCACCGCCTCGTGGATTCGCGTCAGAGTGTCCAGCACCGCCGGCAGCTGCCGGAGCGGGATCTGATTCGGTCCGTCGGAAAGCGCCTTCACCGGATTCTCGTGCACCTCGAGGAAGATGGCATCAACACCCGTCGCCACGGCCGCCCGCGCGAGCACCGGCGCCATCGCGCCGTCCCCGCCGGTGGTCAGGCCGGACTCACCGCCGCCCGGCCGCTGCACGCTGTGAGTCGCGTCGAAGCAGACCTTGAGCCCCATGTCGCGCATCCACGCCAGCGAACGCATGTCGGCGACGAGGTTGTTGTAACCAAACGTCGTGCCGCGCTCGGTGATGAGATAATTGCGCGCGTTGAAGGAATCGAGCTTCTCGGCGATGTGCTTTACATCCCAAGGCGCCAGGAACTGGCCCTTCTTCACGTTCAGCACCCGGCCGGTGGCCGAGGCCGCCGCGAGCAGATCCGTCTGCCGGCAGAGGAACGCCGGGATCTGGAGAATATCCACAAACTCGGCCGCCAGTTCCGCCTCGGCGGGGGAATGGACGTCCGTCGTGACCGGAGCGCCGATTTCCTTCCCCAGCTCCGCCAGGAGCAGACAAGCCTCGCGCGGAGGCATCGCGTTCCGAAAGGATTTGCCGGAGGTCCGATTGGCTTTGTCGTAGGACGCCTTCAAGACGACTTCGATCCGCGCCTCGCTCGCGATCGCGCCGATTTTCTCGGCGTGCCGCCGCATCATCTTTTCCGATTCGATCACGCAGGGGCCGAGAATGAAAAGGATCGGCGCGCGGGCGCGGGCGTTTTTGGAGCGAGCCGCGAAGAAGCGGCCGAGCCGGGGATGGAGGGGCGATGCCATCGTCCACAGTGCCGCAGACCGGGTCGGCTGCCAAGGGCTTGCGTTCACGGTCGATCGGCGAGTCCGCCGGACGTCCGGCGGTCCCGGTCGCGCCAGTCCAACCCGGATGGTCGGCAGGTCACGCTCGGGGCCGCTGGTCACTCCGCTTTGTTGCGCGGCGTACACCCCGGATTCCCCGCGAGAACAGATTCGCATTCGACAGCAATCGGATCGATGAGAAAGCCCGCACCCGATGATGATTGCTCCACGGCTCGAGACTGAGCGTCTGATTCTCCGGCCCCATGAACGCGCGGACTTCGCGGATCTCCACGCGATGTGGAGCGATCTCGAAGTGACACGTCACATCAGCGGACGCGCCTCGACCGCCGAGGAATCATGGGCGCGGCTGCTGCGCTATGCGGGCCACTGGGCCATGCTCGCATTTGGATATTGGGCGCTGCAGGATCGGAAGACCGGGCGGTTCATCGGCGAGGCGGGTCTGGCGGACTACCAGCGGGAAATCGAACCGCCCTTCGCCGGGGCGCCAGAAGCCGGGTGGGTGCTCGCGCAACGGGCGCACGGGCAGGGCTTCGCGACGGAAGCGATGTCCGCGATCCTGGCGTGGGCGGATGCCCATCTCCCGGCGGGACCGACGGTCTGCATCATCTCCCCCGCCCATCAGCCATCGGTTCACGTGGCGGAGAAGCTGGGTTATGAGCGACGGGATGAGCGCCCGTACAAGGGTCAGCAGGTAACGGTTTTCGAAAGGGGGCATCGGGCTGCAGTCGGGATCGCGACTCCAGGACGGGAATAACTCCCGCCGTGCGCCCCGAATCAAAAGGGGTCGCGGCGAGCGGTCGGCGCAGTCTTCGCAGCTTCCGCGAGTCAAACTCTGAAATCTCGATTCGCAAGCGAACCGACTAGATCCAGGTGCCGTTTGGAATGATCGCGTTTTTCGGCACCACGACGATGCCGTCGCGGATGTAGTAGTTGTCGCCGTCGTGCGTTGGCGGTTTTCCCTCGGGAGAAATGACGACGTTGTCCCCGATGCGCGCGTTCTTGTCGACAATCGCGAAACGGATGTTGCAGTTCCGCCCGATGCCGATGGCGGGCGTCCCCTCGGGCAACGGCGCGTAGCGCCGGGTGTCGGCATCGTAAAAGTCCGCCCCCATCAGGATGCTGTCCCGCACCACCGAGCCGGCGCCGATGATGGAGCGAACGCCGATGACGCAGCGGTCGAGGAACGCATCCGTCACGATGCAGCCGTCCGAAAAGATGGTCCGGCGCACGTTGGCGGTGTTGATCTTGCTCGCGGGGAGCTGGCGCGGCCGGGTGTAGATCGGCGCTTGGGAGTCGAAGAAGTTGAACGGTGGGACGAGATCTGTGAGCTGTAGGTTCGCATCGAAAAACGCGCGAATCGTCCCGATGTCCTCCCAGTAGTCCTGGAAGATGTAGCTCTGGACGCGATGCCGCTCGATGGCCTGCGGGATGATGTGCTTACCAAAATCGATCAGGGTGTTGTCGAGCACGTCGATGAGGACCTGACGATTGAAGACGTAGATCCCCATGCTCGCCTGGTAGAGTGGTCCCGCAGCCGGCGTCCGGCGCAGTTCCCCGAGGAGGGCATCCGGCATGCAGAGCTCGTCGAGCACCTTCTCGTCTTTCGGTTTTTCCTCGAAGCGCGTGATGCGGCGGGCGGCATCGGTCTGCAGGATCCCGAGGCTCGGCGCATTTGCGCGATCGACCGGGACGGTGCCGATGGTGAGATCCGCACCGCGCATGAGATGCTCGCCGAGCAGGTCGCGAAAATCCATCCGGTACAACTGATCGCCGCTCAGGATCACGTAATGATCGCAGGGCACTTCGAGGAAATAGCGGAGATTCTGCCGGACGGCATCCGCGGTTCCCTGGTACCAGCTGGAGCCTTCGGGCGTTTGCTGGGCGGCGAGGATTTCGATGAAGCCGCCATCTGGATTCAGCCCGGCAAACTGGAAGCTCGCGTGGATGTGCCGGTGGAGCGACGTGCTGTTGAACTGGGTGAGGATGTAGATCTGACGGATGCCGCTGTTGATGCAGTTCGAGATGGGGATGTCGACGAGACGGTATTTTCCGGCGAGGGGCACGGCGGGCTTTGACCGATCCTGCGTCAGGGGAAAGAGCCGCGTGCCGGCTCCGCCGCCCATGATGACGGCCAGAGTCTTTCGCATCGCACCGTCTACACTCGTTCGGGACATGGGCGGGACTCTGTCGCGACCCACGGCAGGTGTCGAGCGCGGGACGGTGGCATGTGCGAAGATCTCTGACCCGCCTCCGATGCTGCCCGCCCTGCTGACCGTCTGCTGTTTCGCTTGTGCGGGAGTGTTCGCGACGCGTTCCACCCTGCTTCTCGGGATCCACCGGGCAAATCTGAGCCGACTCGCGGTCGGGTCGGTCCTGCTGGCACTTTGGGCGCATCTGGCGGGCGGCGGTCTGCACGGCGCCGGGTTGCCGTGGTTCCTCCTGAGCGGCTTCGTCGGATTTGGCTTGGGGGACATGGGGCTCTTCGCGGCCTTCCCGCGGATTGGCACCCGCCTTGCCGCACTCATGATTCAATGCCTGGCCGCCCCGATCGGAATCCTGATCGAATCGCTCTGGCTGCACGTGGAGCCCAGCGGTGCACAACTTGCGTGCGGTGCCGCCATCATCGTGGGCGTCGCCCTCGCGCTCGCTCCGGGACGCGGGCAACTATCGCTCCCGCCGGTCTCCCGCCACCAGCGGCAACTCGGCATCTTCCTCGGGTTTCTGGCGGCGTGCGGTCAAGCCGGCGGCGTGGTGCTCAGCCGGAAGGCCATCCTCGTGGCGCACGCGGCCGGCGAACCCGCGTTGGATGGTGGCACGGCCGCTTACCAGCGCATCCTCGCTGGCTTCGCCCTCCTGCTGCTCGTCGAGCTCGTCTTCCGTCTGCGGAATCGGGCGCCGAGCGGGCCGGCGGGAGCGCCCTGGTCGCCGACCGCAGCTGGGTTTGTGACCCTGACCGCGCTGGCTGGACCCGTCCTCGGGGTGGCCAGTTACCAATGGGCGCTCGCGACGTCTCCAACCGCCGTTGTCATGCCGATCCTGGCGATGACGCCGATCGCCGTGATTCCGCTCGCCTGGTTCATGGAGAACGAGCGCCCGGGGACTCGCTCCACTCTCGGGAGCCTGCTCGCGGTGGGCGCGGCAGCCGGGCTGGCGCTGTCGCGTTGAGCCAACCGGCCCGGCCCCGGAGACGCAGCGGCCGCGCCCCCTCCCCGCCGCTTCAGCCAATCTTGCGGGAACCGCCAACGTACCGACCGGCGGAAAAATCCCGATTGACGCCGAAGCGCGGAGGCATCCCGGTTCGCGCCATGTTGAAGCGCATTTTTCTCTGGCTGCTCGGAATCGTCCTCGTGTCCGTCGCCGCCGGGGCCGCTGTCATCACGCACGAGTGGAAGTACCGTCCGTGGTTCCTGAACGTTTTCTACGAGAAGGTTTTCGTCCGCGTGCTCTTTGAGAATCCGGAGCTTTTGTCCGCCCTCGGCATCGCGGAGAAATTTGGAATCACGAGCCACAATGGGAAACTTGGCGACGCTTCGCCGGCGAAGCAAATCCGCGAATTCGCCCAGCTGAAACAGGATCTCGCCGATCTGCGGGCCTATCCGCTCGATCAGCAGTCGGACTCGCAGAAAATGTCCACGCGAGTGCTGGAGTGGTTCCTCGCGCGCCAGGTCGAAGGCGAAAAGTTTCAGTGGCACAATTACCCGGTGAACCAGCTGTTCGGGATTCAAAACCAGATGCCATCTTTCCTGGCGAACACCCACCGCCTCTTCTCCGCCCGGGACTGCGAGTACTACCTGATGCGCCTTGAAGCGCTGCCCGTGAAATACGACCAGGTGCTCGAGGGCTTGAAATTGCGCGAACAGAAGGGGATCACGCCGCCGCGCTTCGTCGTGGGTCGCGTCCTGAAGGAGATGCGGGAGTTCGTGGCGACGCCGCCGCCAAGAAACATCCTCGCCAGCTCGTTCCGCGATCGCGCCGCCAAGATTAAGGAAGTGACAGAAACCCAACGGGCGGCGTTCCAGCAGCGGGTGGAGACCGCCATCACCGCCCGCGTTTATCCCGCCTACCAGCGTTTGATCGACTACTTCGCCGCGTTGGAGCCAAAGGCGACGACCGATGACGGGGTCTGGAAGCTGCCCGATGGCGAAGCCTTTTACGCCCATATGCTCCGGCAGAGCACGACCACGACGCTCAAGCCGAACGAGATTCACGAGATTGGCCTGCGCGAGGTGGCGCGGATCGAGGGCGAGATGCGCACGATCCTGGATGCGCAGGGCCACCTTGGCCGGACCGTCGGGGAATGGATGACGGAGCTGGGCAAGGATCCAAAGTTTCAATTCAGCGCCGACGACAAAGGCCGGACGGACGCGATCGCGGAGTACACCCGGATCATCGTCGACTCGACCGAGCGCTCGAAGCAGATCTTCCGCACGATTCCCGCGGCGAAAGTCGAAGTCCGACGAATCCCGGTGTTCAAGGAGGCCACCGCGCCGGGGGCGTACTATGAAGGAGCCGCGCTCGACGGGAAGAGGCCCGGCGTCTTCTACGCAAATCTCCGCGACATGGGCGAGGTGGCGAAGTGGAGCATGCGCACACTCGCGTACCATGAGGCCGTTCCCGGGCATCACTTTCAGATCGCCACGGCGCAGGAACTCAAGGGCTTGCCGCAGTTCCGGAAGCTGATCCCCTTCACCGCCTACGCCGAGGGATGGGCGCTCTATACGGAGTGGTTGGCGAAGGAAAATGGCTGGTACGAGGGCGACCCGTACGGAGATCTCGGCCGCCTCCAGGCGGAACTCTTCCGCGGCGTCCGTCTCGTCGTGGACACCGGCATCCACGCCCAACGTTGGACCCGGGAGAAAGCGATCGCCTACATGCTCGAGAAGACCGGAATGGGCGAGAAGGACGTCACCTCCGAGATCGAGCGCTACATCGTGATGCCCGGCCAGGCCTGCGCCTACAAGGTCGGCATGTTGAAAATTCAGGAACTTCGCCGCCGGGCGCAGCAGGCGCTCGGCGCGAAGTTCGACCAGCGGGATTTCCATGACGTCGTGTTGAAGGGCGGATCGCTCCCGCTCGACATCCTTGAGGATCAGGTGAACAACTACATCTTGCGCGTCAAAGGCTGATTTCATGCGGTTCCGCACGTGAAGCGATCGCGCCTCGAGCGCGGCGTGGATGTGCTTGACGTTTCCTCTTCATCCCTCACAGTTCGTCGCATTTCCAGGTCTCCCGCCGCCTAGCCCGCGCCGCGGGCCCCGGTCTTCCTTAACACCTCCGCCATGACCTCGCTCCCTCTCCGTTTCCTTTCGCTGACCCGCGCCGCTGCGGTCGCGGTGCTCACCCTCCTGCTCGGCTTCGTGGCCGTCGCGGTTGCCCAGCAGGCTGCAGGCCCGCGGGATGGCGCCGTCGTGCGCTCGATCGAAATTCGCTATGCCGGCAACGTCACCGTGAGTCGCGAGCGCATCCTCTCGAACATGCGCACGACCGTGGGCCAGCCGTTCAGTCAGCAGGGAATCGAGGAGGACATCCGGAACCTCTATCAGACCGGTGATGTCACGAACGTCCGGATCTTTGGCGAACCGGCTGGCAACGGCGTGAAGGTCATCGTCATTGTCCAAGGACGCGCGATCATCAAGGAAATCGTGATCGAAGGTGCCCGACTCGTGCCGGCGAAGCGCCTCGCGAAAGGCCTCAAGGCGAAGGAGGGTGGCGCCCTCAGCGAAGACCAACTGGAAGTGGACCGGCAGTCCATCATCGAGATTTACCAGAACAAGGGCTACAACGACATCGACGTCCAGTACAAGGTCAGTCGCGATGAGCGCGCGGGCAACGCGGTCGTTTACTTCGCGATTAACGAAGGCGGCAAAAGCGTCCTCGATAAGATACGCATCGAGGGGAACCAGTTCGTTTCCACGCGCGCGATCCGGAAGGCGATGAAGAACACCAAGCCGAAGACGTTCCTGCAGTTCATCACGAAGGACGGGCGCCTCGATCAGAACAAGCTGCGCGAAGATCTGGACGGCGTGCGCGAGGTCTACCAGAACAAGGGCTACATCGACATGGAGGTGAAGCAGACCCGTACGGAACGCGACGCGAACGGCAAGGTCACGCTCGTGATCGTGATCAGTGAAGGTCCGCTCTACAAGGTCGCGAAGCTGGCGTTCTCCGGCAACAAGGCGATTACTGACACCGATTTCCGCCGCTTCATCAAAATGAAGGAGCAGTCGCTCTACACGGCCAAAGGGCTGAAGGATGACGTCAAAACGCTGAGCGATTTCTACGGCGCGCGTGGTTACGTCGATGCAACGGTCCAACCGGTCGCGGAACCGGCCGGGCCCGGTCTCGTCTCCCTGACCTACCGCTTCACCGAAGGTGAGATCTCCTACGTCGAGCGCATCAACATCGAGGGCAACTCGATCACCAAGGACAAGGTGGTCCGCCGCGAACTCGCTCTCGCCCCCGGCGACATCTACAGCACGGTCTACGCCGATGCGAGCAAGCGCCGCCTCGAGAATCTGAATTTCTTTTCGAAGGTCGAGATCACCCCAGGCGATACGCTCGTGCCGGGCCGGAAGGACATGAATGTGATCCTCGAGGAAAAGCGGACGGGCGAGCTCAGCTTTGGACTCGGTTTCTCCTCGGTCGACAAGCTCGTCGGTCAGGCCACCCTCAGCCAGGGAAACTTCGACATCACGAACTACCCGGCGTTTACGGGTGCCGGTCAGAAGTTTCGGCTGAATGCCGTCTACGGCACGACCCGGAAGGACTTCACCGCCACCTTCGTTGAACCGTACGTTTTTGACTCACGCTTTTCGCTCACGCTCGAAGGGTTTTATCACGACACGAACTACACGAACAACGACTACCGCCAGCGGAACCTCGGCGCCACGGTCGGCGTGCGCCGTCCGGTTCCATACCTTCCCTACACGTCCGGTCGACTCGAGTACAGCATTCAGGACATCAAGGTTTCCCAGATCTCCGATCCCACTTCCGTGCTGAGCGGCGAGGCGGGAAGCGCCACGCGGAGCGCGGTCACTCTCGGCTTTAATTTCGACAACCGGGATAACCTGTTCCTAACGCGGCGCGGCACCCGCGCGGACCTCTCCTTCTACACCGCCGGCGGCGTCCTCGGAGGATCCACCAAGATCTATGGGTGGAATTTCGATTTCGCCCACTACATCCTGCTGCCCTACGACTTTATCTGGACGATCCAAGGCCAGATCGCCGGCGTGGCGCCGCTCTCCGGCGGTGAGGTGACGTCGGATCCGGCCTACGCGCGATATTCGCGGACGACGAGCCGGCGGGTGCCGATTTACGACCGTCTCTTTCTCGGCGGTGGCAACAACCTCCGAGGGTTCGACTATCGCGATGTCGGTCCGCGCGACAGTCTCAATCAGCCGCTCGGCGGCCGTTCGCTGGGCCGAGTGACGACCGAAGTCACTTTCCCGATCATCGAACGAGTCCGGGGTGCGGTGTTCTATGACGGCGGCGTTAATCACCGCCAGTCGTTCGCGTATGGCATGAGCCGGTACGCTTCGGACGCCGGTATCGGCGTGCGCCTCGATCTCCCGGTCGGCCCGATCCGGCTGGACTATGGCGTTCCGATCACGCGCGAAGATTCGAGTCAGAAGAAGAGCGGCAAGTTCAACTTCAACGTCGGTTACCAGTTCTGAACGCTGCCTGCGGAGGATCCGGGAAGGGCGCAGTAGCGCTTGCACTCGGGGCGGATCGCGTCCAATGATCCCGCCCCTCTCCTTTGAACGAATCGGAGGCCCCGGCGTCAGAAGTGATTCCCCGAGGCCCAATCAACACACGCAATCGCATCCACTGCCAGTCCCCATGATGAAACGCACGCTAGCCATCGCCACCGCCCTCGCCGCCTTTTCGTTTGCCGCCGCCACCCCGGCGCAGGCGCAAATGAAGGTCGGCGTGGTCGACATGAACAAGGTCTTTTCCGAGTACTACAAGACCAAGGACGCGGAAACGCGGATCAATGAAGCCCGCGCCGCGGCCAAGAAGGAAATGGACGACCGCATGGAGGCGCGCAACAAGCTCCTCGAGGACATCAACAGCCTCAACAAGGACATTGAGAACAAAGCCCTCAGCGCCGGTGCGCGGGATGAGAAGAGCAAGCAGCGCGACGACAAGATCAACGAGACGCGCAACCTCGAGCGCGAGATCACCGAATTCAAGAACACCCGCGAACGCCAGCTCCAGGAGCAGGCCGTGCGCATGCGCAACGGCATCGTCGAGGAGATCATGAAGATCGTGAATGATCGGGTGAAAGCGGACGGATTCGAACTCGTGTTCGACAAGAGCGGATCGAGCCTCAACGGCGTCCCGTTCCTCCTCTTCTCAAAGGACGGTATGGAGTTCACCAACGAAATCGTGACCGCCTTGAACAAGACGAAGCCCGCCGCCTCCGCCGCGCCCGCGGCGACGCCAGCTGCTGCGCCGAAGCCCGTCGCGACGCCCGCGAAGAAGTAAGCAGGCCCTCTCACCGCCCTTTCCCGCAAACCCGCGCCGCCTGACCAGGCCGCGCGGGTTTTGCTTTCGCACCGCTAGATCGTCGCCCGCGGCGGCACAACGAACCAGAGCCCCCTGCGCCTGTTCGCGACGCCTTGGATTCCCGTATGAAGGACCACAGGGCCGTGCCACAGTCGCGCCCATGACTGCCTCTGAACTGAACCGCCTCGTGGCCGGTGATCTTCTTAAGGGTCCCGCCGGCCTGGAGATCACCGGCGTGGCCGCGCTTGAGGACGCCGGCGAATCTGACGCCACTTTCTTCGGCAACGGTCGCTATTTGCCTGCGCTCCTTGCGTCCCGGGCCGGGCTCGCCCTCGTCCCGGTCGGGTTCCACGAAGAGGTCCCGGGCGTCACGGTCCTCATCGCCGTGGAGAATCCTTCTCTCGCGTTTGCCCGGGTCGTCGCCACCCTGCAACCCCCTCTCCCGCCGCCGGCCAGCGGCCTTCATCCGACCGCCGTGATCGACCCTTCCGCGCAGATCGGAACCGGGGTGACGATCCAGGCTCATGTCGTCGTCGAGCCTGAAGCCTCAATCGGAGACGGGGCGTTCCTTGGCGCGGGGACTTTCATCGGACGCGGCAGTCGCATCGGGGCGAACGCGCACCTCCATCCGCGGGTCACGGTCCGCGAGCGCGTCATCATCGGCGCGCGCTGCGTCGTTCACAGCGGTGCCGTTCTCGGGAGCGACGGCTTCGGCTTCGAAACGGTAAACGGCCGGCACGTGAAAATCCCACAGGTCGGCGGTGTAGAGGTGGGCGACGACGTCGAAATCGGTGCGTGCGTGACGATTGATCGCGCCCGCTTTGGGATGACGAGGATCGGCGTGGGAACAAAGATCGATAATCTCGTCCAGATCGCCCATAACGTGGTCATTGGTCCGCACTGTCTCATCGTTGCCCAGGTGGGCATTAGCGGGAGCACGCGCCTCGGACACCATGTCGTGCTCGCCGGACAGGTCGGCGTCGTCGGCCACATCAACATTGGCGACGGCGCGATCGTCGGTGCACAGAGCGGGGTGTCGAAGAGCGTGAAGGCTGGCGAGAGAATGTTTGGCTCACCGGCGGAACCGATGAAGTCTGCAACGGAGTCGATCGCGCGCGTGCGCCGACTACCAAAGCTGATGGAACGCGTCCGGCAGCTCGAGATCGAGCTGACGTCACTGCGCGCTCGACAGGCTGGCTGACCCGCCGAAACTCACTGCCTGATGCCGAGCCGCGCCCGCGAAGAACGCCGTTTCCAAGGGACCGGTGTCTCCGTCGGCGTTTCCCACGGCATAGCGTACGTGCATCAACCTGGAAAGGAGGAAGTTCCACGTTACCCGATCCAACCGGATCGGGTCGATCCGGAGATCCTCCGGCTCGAAGCGGCATTGAAGGCGACGCGCGAGCAGATCACCCAGGTACAGGCGGCACTCACCAAGGCGGTCGGCGGGAAGGATGCGAGCATTTTCGACGCGCACCTTCTTGTGCTCGAGGACCCCTCCCTGCTCGATGATCTCGTTCACGGAATCGCGAACGAGCGCCTGAACGCCGAATATGTCGTGCATCGCAGCGCGCGACGATTCGCGGACGAACTCGCCGCCCTGAAGGACCCGTACCTGAGCGAGCGTTCTCAGGACATTCTCGATGTCGCCCGCCGCCTCGTCCAAAACCTGACCGGGAAGGCACACCCGGGACTGAGTGCCATCCATGCGCGCCACATCCTCGTAGCGCATCACCTCACGCCCTCCGACACGGCCTCGCTGAACCGAGATCTCGTCCTGGGTTTTGCCACGGAACTCGGCAGCAAGACTTCCCACACCGCGATTCTGGCGCGCTCCCTCGGGATCCCTGCCGTCACCGGATTGAGCGCGCTGCACGGCGTCATTCAGACCGGCGACGACGTTCTCATCGACGGCTTCCGCGGCATCTTCATCGTCGATCCGCTTCCGGAAACACTCAGCGAGTACGAGGAGTTTGCCCGCCAGCGAGCCCGCGTCGAGGAGGATCTCGGCGCGCTTCGCGAAACGGCCGCCGTGACGCGGGACGGCCACCGCATCGGCCTTTGCGCCAATCTGGAACTCGTGAATGATCTTCCGCTGCAGAAGCTGAGCGGAGCCGAAGGCGTGGGGTTGTACCGCACCGAAGTCTTTTTCTTCAATCGGGATGTGCTCCCCGACGAAGAGGAACAGTACCAGAACTACCGGCGGATTGCCCAGGAGCTGCATCCCCAGCCGGTCGTGATCCGCACGCTGGATGTCGGCGGAGACAAGCCGCTGGAATGCCTTCCGCTCGCCGCAGAGGACAATCCGTTTCTCGGCCTCCGCGGCATCCGCCTCTGCCTCCAGCATTGTGACATTTTCCGCACCCAGCTCCGTGCGATCCTGCGGGCGAGCGCTCTCGGAAACGTACGCCTGATGTATCCGATGATCAGCGGCGTCCCCGAACTTGTGCACGCGAATGCCCTCCTGGAGGAGGCAAGGGGACACCTTCGTGCCCGCGGCGAACCTTTCGACGATCAAATGCCCGTCGGCGCGATGATCGAGGTTCCCGGCGCGGCACTTTGCGCCGCGGAACTCGCGCGGGAAGTGCAGTTTTTCAGCATTGGAACGAACGATCTCACGCAATACACCCTCGCGGTGGATCGGATGAATGAGGCGGTCGCGCCGCTTTACGAGTCGACCCATCCCGCGGTTGTCCGGCTGATCAAGATGATCGTCGATGCCGGACACACCGCCGGCTTGAAAGTCAGCGTTTGCGGCGAAATGGCTTCGGAAATCGCCCTCACGCCGCTGCTCATCGGTCTCGGGGTCGATGAGTTGAGCGCCGCAGCGGTGATGGTCCCGCGGATCAAGCGGGCGGTTCAGGGGCTCGACCTCGCTGCGTGCCGCGCGCTGGCAGAGCGGGTTTTGACGATGGAATCTGGCGCGGAAATCCTCGCGGCCTGCGAGGCACTCGCCCGTGAACGATACGGTATGATGCTGTCCTGACGGAACTCGATCCCGGCGGACGGCACGAAGGCTGGTGGGTCAGCTTTCCATCATTCGAGCTTCCTCAATGTCCGAGGAATCGAACTGGAAGCCCGGGTTTGTTTTTTCCCGCAGGCCCTTGAGCACCATCGCAAGACTGCTCGCACAGCTGGTGGAGTAGAAGCGGACAAGGCCGACGGTGGTCTGACCGCCAAAAACGGTAATCATGATCGTATCGTCATCGACGGAATTCATGAAAATGTGGCTACCGTTCCCCTGGTGGTAGAGCGCGTTGAACTCGATCTCGCCGATGCGCCGGGCGAGTTCCTTCGTGGCGGCAAAGCTGCCCGCGGCGAGCGCGGCGATGATGGTGACGTCCATGACCTCGAGGTCACCGTACTGCGAGATGACGTTGCCTCCCTTGTCGATGATCACGGCAAGGTCGGACTCGGATTTCTGGAGATAGTCCTGCAAGACGCCGTCGATATTGGCGACGTCCTCGATGGTCAGGGCCGGGATGGAATCCATAGGGAGAGCGGGAAGCTCAGTTGGGGGATGATGGGATGATGCGGATGAAAGCGGAAGAACGAAATTACAGGATCTCAGCGGCGGCCCGGAAGCGAAACCGGGACCGTGGAGGGTCGCGCGACATCGCTGTCTTTGCTGAATTTGTGCAGAAGCAGCTGCGAAACTGCGTTTAGGGCCGCAAAAACGTTCTGACCCGTGCTGGAGATCACTTCGAAACTCTGGACCCGCTTCTTGCGATTGTTCAGGAGGAATTCGAGGTAATTGACCGGGGCGATGTTTGGCAGGTCGCGTTTGTTGTACTGGAGGACATACGGAATGTCATCGAGCGCGATGTTTTGTTTTGCGAGATTCTCCTCGAGGTTTTTAAAGCTCTCGATGTTCTCCTCCATCTTGTCCCACTGCGAGTCCGCGACAAAAACAATCCCATCGACGCTTCGGAGCACGAGCTGCCGGGTCGCATTGTAAATGACCTGACCGGGGACCGTGTACAATTGGAATTTCGTCTTGAATCCCTTGATCACCACCGCGTTGAGCGGGAGGAAATCGAAGAACAGCGTCCGGTCCGCGGCCGTCGCCAGCGACACGAGGTCACCTCGGTTGTCTGGGTTGATGCGCGAATGGATGTAGGCCAGATTCGTGGTCTTGCCGCAGAGAGCCGGACCGTAGTACACGATCTTGAATTGGATCTCCTTGCTGGCGTAATTGATGATCGACATGGTGTTCGGGCGCTGGGCGGGCTGGGAAAGGGTGGCGGCAGAGGGTAGGCGACTTAATGCGGCACAATCCGGGAATACATCTTGGAAAGTTCCTGGGTGACGGACATGAGCTTTTCCCGAACTCCAGGGAGGAAGCCTCGACCGGTCTGCATCACGCTGAGACAGATCTCTCCCTGCATGAAGAAACTCAGGACCGACCGATCGGTGTAGAAGCTGAACGTCTGCATCTCCCCCAAATTCAACTCCTTCGCGAAAGCGATCGCGCGCTTGTAAAATTGCGGGCTCATCGCGCTGAAGCCCTCGCCGTCGAGCTCCTTGGGGAAGTTCCCGGCAAGCGTCAGACCATCCGCGAACATGACCGTGCAGGCGGTGATGCCCGGCAACTTCCCGACGAGGCGCACGACCTTCTTTGCATCGAGCGTTTCGTCCGTCATGAAGATGGACTGGAGCTCGGTCATGCCGGCTTGGCGCTGATCATCCTCGTCTTCCTCGACCGAAAGTGGCTCAAGGTGCGGCAACTGCGGCGCCACCGTCGCAGGCGGTGTCAAAGTGTGCATGGGGTCCTCCAACGCCGCGCGCTTGAGCGGGGGAGGCTGGATTGCCACTGGGGACGCCGGAGCAGCGATCGGCGCGTACGCAGAAACCGCCACTGGAGGCACCGCGGGCTGGACCGCGACGGGCGGACGGGGTGGCACCAGAGCCGTGGCTGGGGGACGGGGAGTGACGACCGCAGCCGCGGCTGGCGCCGGTGGGCGGGGCGTGACGGGAGCGCGCGGCGGAGGCGGCGGTGCGACGACCACGGACAGGGGAACTGGAGCCTGAACAACCGCCGGCACGGGGGCTGGTGGAGCCGGAGGCGGTGTGGAGACGGCAGGAGCTGGCGCCACAGCGGCGGGAGCGGGAACAAGCGCCGCGGGAGCGGGAACAGGCACCACGGGAGCGGGAACCGGCGTAAATGCCGCCGGAAGCGGCGGCGGAACGGCCGACTGCAGCGGCTTCAGCGGGGAAAGCGGCGGCAGAAATGGTTTCGGCGACGCGATCGCGGCTTCGGGAGCCTTTTCCGCGGCCGGTTCGGAGATCTTCGAAACCGTCGGCTCGGGCACCTTTACGGAGATAGGTTCCGGAGCCTTGGCGGTTGGGGGCGTGCTGACAACCGGCTCCGTTCGCGCCGGCGGCGGCGCGAGCGGTTCGATCTTCGGAATCGACGGAACCGGAGCAACGGTTAGGGGCGGAGGGGGTTCCGGTAGTTTCGCGAAGGGTTGAGCGACGATCGGCTCGATCTTCTTAGGTTCCGGGATGGTCAGCGGCTTCGGCGCCTCGACGGGCGGGAGCGGCGGCAAATCCATCGGGGTCACTTCCAACTTCGCGACCTGCGGAAGCTTGGGTGGCAACGGCAGCGGCGCGGTCGGAATGGCCGGGGCGGGGATGGCCGAAGTTGCTTTCGGTGCTGGTGCGACTGGCGCATCGACGAGGCTCGAAGCGGCGTCTTGGAAAGAGACGGTTTCGACCGCTTCTGGTTCCGGCATCTCGTCCAAGTCCGCATCGTCGGCCGGCAGTTCGACTTTCGCCGCCCGAAGCGGAGGCGGAGTGGGCGGTGCCACGACAACAGGAACCGTGACTTGTGCGGGAGTCGGGGCCGGCGGAGCGGCGGCCTGGAGTCGTTTCGCATCCTCGGCAGCCTTCTGCCCAAAGGGAGTCGGGATTTCCGGACCCGTCTTGTCCATCACCTGATCGCTTCGCATTGAAAGCGCATTCACCGGGAGATTCTGGAAAATTTCCTGCAACGGGATCGGAATCGAAGTCAGGTCACAGTTCGCGGAGAAGTTCTCACGCATGTCAGCCGGTAGCGCCGCGACGAACGCGTCGCGCGGCATCGTAACGCGACCCATGGCAAGCTGTGGTTCAATGAGTGAGAACGGAAAGACGATTCGCAAGGCATCGCCGACCATCGACATGCCGTCGCCGAGCGACGTTGCCGGCAGACCGCGGAGAATTCCAGCGAGGCTAAGCGAGATCGTTTTCGCGTCTAGCGCGGCGGGAGCCGCCGCGATTACGGCGGGAGCAGGTGAGGCTGCGGGCGAGACCGGAGCAGGACTGACCGCGGCGGGCATCACCGGAGCAGGAGCGAACGGGGAAGGGACGACCGGAGCCGGTGCTATCGCCACGGGCGGAACGGGTGCCGCTGGAACCGGAGCGGGAGGCCGGGGAACCGGCGGCGGAACCGCCGGTACCGGGGCAATCGCCATGGGCGGCGGTGGAGCAACGGGTGCAGGCTTGGGCTCGGGAGGACGCCGGTCAGCGGGCGGGACTTCCCCAGAAAGCGCGGACGCGGGCAGAATGGTCGTGCGAATGGCCGGGTACGGAACGGGAAGGGGCGGGCGCAGACTGGGAGCGGGCGGCGGCGTGAGAGGCGACGACTCCATCGGCGGGAGCGGCGAGGCGGGAGCTTTCGGGGCCGGTACGCTCGGAGTCTTGAAGGCCACCGGGACGGGCGGGGCGGCCTGCATGGGAGGAGCAGGCGGCCGCGGCGGCGCCGGGGGCACCTGCTGCCGGTACGGAGGCGGCGCGGCCTGAGACGAACTTCCGGACGCTGACTTAAGCGCGATCGGAGGAAGTTGAATCCTGGCAGTCTTCTTGGCCGTTTGAGCGGTGGGCGGGGGCTGAAGTCCGGGCGGGCGGATCGACCCAGCGGGGCGGGCTCCGGTGGGAGGCGGCGGGGGCGCGGGACGCGAAGGGAGCGTGGGACCGCTCAGGCGGATCTTTCCACCCGCAACGGAGGCGCGAACCGTGGCGGGGAGACGCTTCCCGGCAGGGGCGGCGTCACCAATGATCGGAGCCTGTGGGGGCGTTGCCGAAGCTTCGACGGGAGTGATCGCCGCAAGGGGCACCGGATTCGTCTGCGAACGAAACGACTGGACCGAGGAAGAAGCGGGACGCGCCACAGACACGGGCGCAGCAACCGGCGAGGGCGAGGCGATGAGGGGAGGCTCAGGGCGAACCGCAGCAATGGGAGCTGGCGCGACGACAACGGTTTTTGGCATGCGCGCCTGATCTTCGAGCGCGACTTGGAGAAACGGCGTTTCGATCTGCCCGACGTTTTCCGCGGCAAGCTGATCCGCGCGGGCACGGAAGGACGGAGCCATCTGCTCCACCAACTTTGGAAGCGGGAGCGAAATTTCCGTATCCTCCGTCGCGGAAACGCCCCGGACGAAGATGTCGGGACAAATCTGATAGATGGTCGACAACGGAACGCTTGCGCGGCCCTTCGAGAGATCGCTATACAGATCGGCGGCTTGGAAACGGATGACCTGATGACGGTCCACGCCGCCTTCCCGCAAAAATGCCGGCGGGATCTTGTCCACAAAATCGCCGAGTTCGAGGGTGACCGTGATGTCCGGCGCCACCTGTTCGGCTTCCGGGGGCGGGGGTGCGCTCGGCGCGAAATCCGGCACGACGGTTTCATCTGGCGTGCCTCCAAATCCGCCGGGGAACGAGATGCTTCGGCCCGCGCCCTGAAGGATCGAGGGTGGCGCCGCACCAAAACCCGCGGGTCCGCGGGGCGGACTCTCGCGGAGGGATATCGACTGCACGCTGTTTGGAAGCGCGACACGCGGAGCCCGGACGGTCTGGCGCGGAGGTGCGGCCGAAGCCGCGTCCGCTTTCGGCACGGGTGGCGGGGTCGATGCCGCTGCCTCATCCGCCGCATCCTTGCCGGATCCGGATTTCGATTTGAAAAGGTTGCTGAACGAAAACGCCATGGGGTGTGGTCAGTGGGAGATGATTGATGATGTAACTCAACTGTCCTCGGCTGTCAGTCTCCAGACTTCTTCAAGTGTGGTAATTCCTTCGTAAGCTTTATCAATGCCTGCCTGGCGCAGGGTTTTCATTCCTTCGGTTACCGCCTGGTTCTTCAAGACGGCGGCCGAGGCCCGCTTGATGATCAACCGCCGGATCGATTCGGAGACGGGAAGGACCTCGAGAATGGCGGCCCGTCCGAGGTAGCCCCGACCTTTGCAACGGTCGCAACCGCCGCCCCGGAAAAAAATCGTGTCCGCTTGCGGATCGAGCCCCATCCGCTCGAGCAGTTCCGGCTCGGGACGATATTCTTCGCGACAGTTCGTACAGATCCGGCGGACAAGACGTTGCGCGCAGGTCAGGAGAACGGAGCTCGAGATCAGGAACGGCTCGATTCCCATGTCGTCCAGACGCGTGATCGCACCGGCGGCGTCGTTCGTGTGCAACGTCGAAAGTACCTGATGGCCCGTCAGCGCGGCCTTCACGGCGATGTCGGCCGTCTCATTGTCTCGAATCTCGCCGATCATGACGATGTCCGGATCCTGCCGCAGGATCGAACGGAGCGCGGTGGAGAAGTCGAGTCCGACGCCGGCATTCACCGCGACCTGATTCACGCCCGGAAGCTGGTACTCCACGGGGTCCTCAACGGTGACGATGTTGTAGACCGGGCTGTTGAGCTCGCTCAAAACGGAATACAGGGTTGTCGTCTTGCCGGACCCCGTGGGACCGGTGACGAGGATCATCCCGTGCGGCGCGTCAATCGCCTTCTTGAACGTCGCGAGCGCCTGTTCGTCGAGCCCGAGTCCATCGACCGAACCCGTGAGGGAAGACTTGTCGAGGAGCCGAATGACGATCTTTTCGCCGTGGATCGTGGGGAGAAAGGAAATGCGCAGATCGACTTCCTTCCCGGCAACCTTGATCCGGAAGCGGCCGTCCTGGGGCAAACGGCGTTCCGCAATGTTCAGGCCAGCGAGAATCTTGATGCGCGAGCAGATGGCGTTTTGGAGATTCTTCGGTGGTCCTGGCGCTTCGGAGAGATTTCCGTCCACGCGATAACGCAGTTTCACGGTGCGTTCGCCCGGCTCGATGTGGATGTCCGACGCCTTGTCGCGGATCGCCTGAACAAGGATCAGATTCACGATCTTAATGACGGGGCCGTCATCAGACGACTGCGCGAGCTTATCGAGATCGATTTCTTCCCGCCGGCTTGCAACGGTTTCGACGTCCTCGTCGCGGGCAGCCTCCTCGGCCGCCTGCTTCATGACTTCGTTCATCGCGCCGGTGGATTGATGAACGCCGGAGACAGCATCAAGAATGCTCTTCTCGGTCGCAATCATCGGAACGATCTGCATGCGCGTCCGCGCCTTGAGATCGTCGATCGCGAGCACGTTGAGCGGATCCGCCATCGCGACGAACAACTTCGTGCCCAGAACACAGACCGGAGCGAGTTTGTAGTTCTTCGCGAGGTCCTTTGGAACCAAGCCCATCACTTCCTCCGGCACCCGCATTTTCGCGAGGTTGATCGGAGGCGTGTCAAGACAACGACCCATCGCCATCACCATGTCCTGTTCGGTGACGAATCCCTTGTCGGTCAACAGGCGGACGAGCCGGCCGCCCTGCTTGCGTTGAAGTTCGACGACCTCCTCGAGCTGATTGGGAAGGAGCAGACCGTCCTCGATAAGGATGTCAGCAATGCGTTCGCCGAATGATTTTGCGCCCATGTTGCGAGGAAAGCTGGAAGGTTTGTCAGTCCCGCGAATCGAGCCGGTACACGTCGCGCAGTACCCGCATGAGCGCATCCGGCTTCGCGAGGTACCACTGGATATGATAGTCGAGGGTGCTGTGGGTGGCCTCCTTGGCCGCGCCGTCGAAGGGATTGCAAATGGCAATCATGATCGTCCGACTGACGACGTCGAAGGGAACAAAGAGCCGGCCCATCGTCAGGGTCTCGGGAAGCATCCGAACCACCGACCGGTCGATGTCGTAGTTCTCTAGCGGGATAAAGCCGAATTTGGTGGCGTCGATCAAGCCGCTCATGACCACATCCATGTCCGGTCCTCCCGCCTTTTTCACCTCCTCCAGCAGCGAGGCGGCCGGGACCGTTCCTCGCACCGTGCGGCCGTTGGTCGCCTTGACGTTGCTGAGGGCCGTAGCCGCGATGCGCTCGGGCACGATCCGGTGATGCGCGAGAAACTTCGCGAACTGCTCATTCCCGTCATCCTCCGGCAGTGAGACCTGCGGGACGGCACCAGGCGCATGAGTCGCTCCTCCGCCCGCCGAGCGCTTCGCTTTTCCGAGTTCGACCAGCGTCGGTTGTTCGCCAGCCGCGGACGGCTCAGCCGCGGGTTCTGCCGGGAGCAGTCGGGTCTTCCGGACCAACCCGGATGCCGCCGCGCCGCCGGCCCCAGCGACCGACCGGCCATTACTGCTCGATGACTTACCGGCCCGGGCCTCGATCTCACCCATCAATGCCACCACCTCCGCCGCATCTGGTTGCTTGGAAAGGATGCCTTCGCATTCGAGCAGGGCACTCGAATACAATCCGCTCTGCAAATATGCCTCGGCGAGACGCCGCGATATCCGCAGCGCATCGGCCTGCTGACCGATCTTCACGTACGCTTCCTTCAGGATGTCGAGCGACTGGCAGTCGTCAGGCTGCGTCTGCGTGATGACCTCGAACATTTCGATGGTCTGCAAAATTTGAGCTCGCTCCTCACTGGTCAAATTTACATCCATGGGCCGGGCAGATATAAGCTAGAATTATGCCTTTTGTAGGGGATGGCGTCCGATTGTGTCAGCCGTTGTCCGACAGCATTCTGGCCCTTCTCCCCTGTAAAAGACCATCAAAAACTCTCGAAATGTCGCCCCCTCCCCTCCCTGCCGCCACTCTTTCCCAGCTCCGACTTGCGCCCGATGGCCTCATCGCGGCGATTGTTCAGCAGGCCGAAGCCACATCAAATGGTGGCGTCCCTCGCGGCCGCGTCCTGATGATGGCGTGGATGAATCAGGAGGCGCTGGAGCTGACGCTGGCGACCCGACGGATGCACTATTGGAGCCGATCCCGGGGAAAGCTCTGGCTTAAGGGTGAGAGGAGCGGCCACTTCCAAGCGGTGGTTTCCTGGCACCGGGATTGCGATGGCGACGCGCTCCTGTTCATCGTGCGCCAGGACACGGGCGCCTGCCATACGGGTTACGAGAGCTGTTTTTTCCAAGAAATGGATTTCGCCGGGAATCCCCTCCCGGTCGCGGAAGGAAAGCGATTCGACGCGGGCGCGGTATATTCTTCCTAGCCATGCACCCCCTCCCCTTCCTGCCCACCCGAGAAGCGTTTTTGGAGCTCGCGCGCGAATCGAATCTCATCCCCGTCGCGGTCGATCTGATCGCGGATGGCGAGACGCCGATCGGCGCCTTTCAGAAGCTTATCGACGAGGATGCCGCGCTGGGTGCGGGCGGTGGCGTGAATTTCCTCCTGGAATCAGCCGAGCAGGCGGAGGGCATCGGGCGTTATTCCTTCATGGGCATCCGGCCGTCGCTCGTCTTCGAGGCGCGCGGACGCGAGGTGACATTGCGCGACGCATCGGGCGAGCGGAAATACCTGACCTCGTCCGACCCGCTCACCGAGCTCGCGACGCTCATGGCCAGATATCGACCCGCGAGAATCCCGGCTCTGGCGGGGGTCCCATTTCTCGGGGGTGCCGTGGGGTACCTCGGCTTCGAAATGACGCGATTCTTCGAACCCACCATCCCGGAGCCGCGCGAAGACCAACTCGGGCTGCCTGACGCGCTCTTTCTCGTGACTCGAACGCTCCTCGTCTTTGATCACCGTCATCGCCGGATTCGCGTGGTTGCGAATGTCGACATCGACAATCGCGACCCGGCAGCCGCTTACGACGACGCCGTGGCCGAGCTCTCGAGCCTCGTGGGACGGCTCACGCGCCCGGGCCGCCTGCGGCCGGCACGCGTCTGGCCCGGGTTTCCGCCGGCTCCTCCATCGGCCCGCTCAAACACGACCCGGGCGGAGTACGAAGGCATGGTGGTTCGCGGCAAGGAGCACATTCTCGCCGGAGACATCTTTCAGTTCGTCCCGTCGCAACGGTTCGAGGCGGATTTTACGGGCGAGCCGCTCGCGCTCTACCGCGCTCTGCGGTTCGTGAATCCGTCGCCCTACATGTTTCACCTGCAGTTCGGCCCGGGCCTCGCCTTCGTCGGCAGCTCGCCGGAGGTGCACGTGCGCTGCGTCGGCGGCCAGGTGGACATCCGTCCGATCGCCGGGACGCGCCGCCGCGGCAGCACCCCCGAGGAGGACGCGGAGCTCGCCGCGGAACTCCTCGCGGATCCGAAGGAGCGCGCCGAGCATCTCATGCTCGTCGACCTCGCCCGCAACGACGTCGGCCGCGTCACCCGCTTCGGCAGCGTGCGGGTGACGGACTTCATGCGCGTGGAACGCTACAGTCATGTGATGCATCTGGTGTCCGACGTGACCGGGGAACTTCGCGACGGACTAACCGCCTACGATGTCATGCGCGCGACCTTTCCCGCCGGCACCGTGAGCGGATCCCCCAAGGTCCGCGCCTTGCAAATCATCACCGAGCTCGAGAAATCGAAGCGCGGCTTCTACTCCGGTGCCGTGTGCTACTTCGGGTTCGACGGCCAACTGGATTCCTGCATCGCGCTGCGCTCGGTCGTACTCAAGGATGGCAAGGCCTTCGTCCAGGCTGGCGCCGGCGTCGTCGCTGATTCGATCCCGGCCAGCGAGTACGAGGAGACCGTGAATAAAGCGGCCGGTGTGTTGCGCGCGCTCGACCTTGCACGGGAAATGGCCGATTGATCCTCCTGAGCCTCACCCCCCTCACCCAGTTTCCATGGTCAAAAAACTTCTGCACACCCGCTTTCGCGTCACCGACCTCGATAAGACGGTTGCCTTCTACCGCGACGTGCTCGGCCTTCGGGAAGACCGTCGACACACGTCGCCCCGCGGCTCCACCCTCGTCTTTTTCCAAACTCCCGGCAGCGAGGAGGAGATCGAGATCTGCTCCTTCCCCGCGAGTGGCCCGGTGGTGCTCGGGCCGGATGTGACCCACCTCGCTTTCGAGGTTGATGACATCGCTGCCTTCGCCGCACACAGCGCGAAGCTTGGCTATCCGCTGACGGACGGACCGCACCAGAGCAGCAGCGGCGGCGTCATCGCCTTCATTGACGCACCCGAAGGCTACGAAATCGAACTGATTCAAAAGGCGAAGTAGGTCCAGAATCCCGGCCTAATCGACCCTCTGCGCCGCCTTCATGGAGTTCGACTGGCTGGATTGTCCGTTCGATCTCCGCGGCCTTCCGCCGCGGGAGATCGAAGAGAGCTTTGAGGATCCTTTCAATCTGCGGCTCCTTCCGGATCTGCCCCGCGCCACGGCTGCGCGCTACTTTTGTCTTGGGCGGACCGCGGCGGGCCGGGGTGTCTTCAGTGTGTTCTGGACCGATGGAAAACGGTATCGGGTGCTCGCCGCGCGGACGATGAATGCCGACGAAGAGACGTTTTACGAACGTAAGAACGCGGAGGCTCCCGAATGAGTGCTCCCCGCGTTGTCCGGACCTGGACCGATGTCCCCGCATTCGAGAGCGAAGAGGACGAGGCCGCATTCTGGCTGGAAACGACGATCGACCCCCGGTTGATGAACGCGTCGCTCCATCGGGCGGACACCCGTGAGTCGGTCACGGTGACGCTGCGCTTCGACCCGCGGATGCTCGCCCGCCTGAAACGGGTCGCCCGCTCCCGCTACCTCAACTATCAGAGCATGCTCAAACAGTGGCTCGCTGAGAGACTGGAGCGCGAAACGCGCGAGAGCGCGGCGGAGCGCGGCCGGGACGAGCGTTGATCGGGGCGCCGCTCCGCGGCTGACGAAGGTGTCGGCCCGATCGTGAAAGGCCCGCGCCGATCACGGTGCGGAAACGGCACGTGGGACGATGGGAGTCAGGCGGCCCGCATTTTCCCTCAGGACATCGTGAAAAGCGCGACCGAGCGCCGCATCATCCTGCACCCGCATGGACGTGTCGTGGGCTCGACGGGAATCATTCTCCCAGCGCTCGTTCCACCAGGAAAAACCGCGCACTGCTGGCCAGTCCCCCGCCAACAGACCCGTCAGCGCGGCCCGAGCCCAGGCGGCGGCATCGACGTGCGGATGCCCGGAGGCACAACCGAATTCGGCGATCAGAATCGGCTTCTCCGGCGCCATTTTCACGATGCGCGCGTAGACGGGATCGAACTTCTGGCGAAACCCGAGGCTGTCCCCCGGCGGGCTCGACGGTTTCAGCGGTCCATAGCAACTCACCGCGATCCACTGCACATACTCCCCGCCCGGATAATAGTTCTCGAATTGGTTCCACGCCGCGTCGGGCGATTGCGCCGCGTCGAGGTGAAACACCCACGTCAGATTCGTTGCCCCGGCCGCGCGCATCGTGCCGACGACATGCCGGAAGGCGGCGACGAAACGTTCCGGCCCGTCCGCCTTCGCGGGATCGCCGAAGCCATCTTTCCGGCCGCCCCCGTGAAATTTCCCGTTCCACCCAAACCATTCGCCATTCACCTCGGTGCCGTACTCGACGAGCAGCGGCGAACCGAACGCGGCCGCAGCGCGGGCCCACGCGCTCAGGTCCGCGTCGAACCGACCGTCGATGATGGCCTGGAGCGAGTATTCTCTCTCCGGCTTGCCCGGTGCGTGACCCCGGCTCCGCAGCATCAGGCGGATGAAGGGGACGGCGCCGTGCGCGCGGATCCAGGTCGCGGTCGCAAGAGGGAAGGCCCGCCCCGCGTACCAGTTGTGCGAGAAATAGACCCAGGACGCCTTTTGCCCGACCACCCTTTCATACGCGGCGAGATCGCGTTCCGTGAGATCGTCCTCTTCCCCGGAAACCCCGCCCGGATAACAGCCGTGCGAGAGATACCCCGCGGGAGGCGGTTCGATCGTCCAAGCCGCGGCCGGTCCAAACGCAAATCCCACGAGCACCAATGCAAGGAGGCGGGCGAGCATCATCGGACTCGCCTCTCCGGTCCGTCGGCGACCAGCCGCTTCCCCATGCTGACAACGTCGTCGACCGAATAGCCAAGGGCGCGGTAGAACGAGATCACGCTCTGATTCGATGACCGGATCTGGAGGTTGATCTTCGGACAACCCCGCTCGCGCAGCAGTCGTTCGGCCCACGCCATGATCGCGCGACCGAGTCCGCTCGTCCGCACCTCGGGCGAGACGGCGAGGTAGTTGATCCAGCCGCGGTGCCCGTCGTATCCCGCCATCGCCGTGGCGACGACCCGCGTATCCGCTTCCCCGACAAGGAAGAGCTCCGGAGCGACCGCGAGCTTCCGCACGATGTCGGCGCGCGGATCATTCTGTGGTGCCACCAGGCCACATCGCTCCCAGAGCTCGATGACCGCGTCTTCGTCGGGGGATCGGTACGGGCGGATGTGCACAGGCAGACGTCAGCCGACCCCATCCCGGTGCAGCGTCAACCGCCGGTCGCCGAAACTCCGCCCTGCGCCGGTCGATGTTCCACGTTCACAGGGATTGCGTTTCGCTCCCGCCTCGCTTCCACTGCGGGGAGCCGAATGAAAGTCATCGCGATCGCAAATCAAAAGGGCGGCGTGGGAAAGACCACCACGAGCGTCAACCTGTCCGCAGCCCTCGCGCTGCGCGGTTTGCGCGTGCTGCTCATCGATCTCGACCCGCAGGCGAATGCCACGAGCAATCTCGGAATTGATTCCGTCCCCGGCACGAGTCTCTACCGGGCGCTGATCGGCGAGGAGAGTCTCGCGAATCGCGTGACTTCGACCCGGATCCCCGGTCTCTCGATCATTCCTGGGGATATCGAGCTCGTGGGAGCCGAGGTGGAGGTGGCGCGCAGCGACGACCATCTCGCGGCGCTCCGGAATGCGATCGAGCGAAGTCGGTTGCGGGAGCACCCGGGTTTTGATTTCGTCTTCCTCGATTGCCCGCCCTCCCTCGGCATTCTGATGAGCAATGCCCTGGCTGCAGCGGACGAATTGCTCGTGCCAATCCAGTGCGAGTATTTCGCCCTCGAAGGCCTCTCCAAGATCGTGGATCTCGTCGAGCGCGTGCGCGAAAGCGGCGCCAATCCCGACCTGCGCATCGGCGGCATCGTGATGACGATGTTCGACGGACGCACCAACCTTTCGAATCAGGTCCTGGCCGAAGTGCGGAAGCATTTCGAGGCGGTGATCTACCAGTCCTTCATCCCGCGCACCATCCGCCTCGGGGAGGCTCCAAGCTTCGGTCAGACGATTCACGAGTATGATCCGACGGGAATCGGCTCCCGCTCATACATGTCGCTGGCGGATGAATTCATTCGGCGGCAGAACGGCGAAACTGTCCCCGGGGCCGAGCCGGTGGTCCACGTCAACCCCATGCCGCCGATGCTCGCCCAAGTGACGCGCGGCCGGCGCTAGTCCGCAACCGGCGGGCGAAGGCGGGAACGTCCGGTCCGCTGGAAAAGCATCCGCCGCTTTCCGATTGCGATTCTTGCTGTTTTTTGCGGGTTGGCAGCACCCTTTTTGACGCATCTGCCATGAACTCTGATCAAGTCCTCTCCGCCTTCCGCGAAACCGGCGCGCTCCTGCGCGGCCATTTCATCCTGCGCTCCGGTCTCCACTCGCGGGAATTTTTCCAGTGCGCCCATCTGCTCCAGCACCCGCGCATCGCCGCGGAAGTTTGCGCCGCCCTGGCCGCGAAACTGGCCGGAATCGACTGCGCCGCGGTAATCTCGCCGGCCCTCGGCGGACTGATCGTGGGCCACGAGGTCGGACGCGCGCTCGGCAAGCGGCACATCTTCGCCGAGAAGGAGGAGGGAAAACTGGTTCTCCGCCGCGGATTTCAGATCGGCGCGGGCGAGCGCTTCGTCGTGGTCGAAGATGTGGTGACTCGCGGCGGCCGCGTGCAGGAAACCGTCGACATCGTCCGCGCCCGCGGCGGGGTCGTCGCCGCAGTCGCGACAATCGTCGATCGCAGCGGTGGGCAACGTCCGGATTTCGGCTGCCCCTTCATCAGCCTGCTGGAACTCAGCGTCGAGACCTTCGAGGCGGACGCGCTCCCCCCGGATCTTGCCGCGACTCCGGGAGTGAAACCGGGCAGCAAGTGAGCCGCAGCGGGGCGCGTCCGGACCGTCTCGAAATCGGGACGCCGGCATTCCAAATCCGATGCACGTTCCCCAGCCCGCCCAGCACCGTCGATGGCGCAATCCACTCTCTCTCTGGCAGTAAGATAGTTCGCGCAAGCATGGCATGGCGCTTGCACCACGGGTGTGGTTCGACTTTTCCGAAGCTCCCCTTTGCGCGCCCTTTCTCATGTCCCGCTCCTTGCGTTCACTCCTGAAGTCGCCGCTGTTTTTTGCCTCGGCGGTCGCGACTCTCGCGGTGGGCATCGGCGCCAGCACCACGGTGTTCAGTGTCCTCCACTCCATCGTCCTCCGGCCGCTGGGCTACCCAGAGGCGGCGGACTTGATGCTCGTCCGGTCGTGGAAAAAATCGGCCGAAACGGCGGCGTCCTCCGAGTACAACAGCTCGCTCCTGTCCGGCGCCGAATTTACCGAGTTTACGCGTTCGGTGAAGTCGTTTTCGAAAGTTGCGGCGATGCGATACGACTACGCTAACCTGACGAAGGTCGATGCTCCCACCCAGATCTCGATCGGACCGGCGACGGAGGAATTCTTTTCACTCTTGGCGGTCCCGCCGCGCCTCGGTCGCACGTGGAACGCCGAGGACTGCCAAGCCGACGCCCCGAAGATCGTTGTCCTCTCCCACGCTCTGTGGAAAACGAAGTTCGGCAGCGACGCGCAGATCATCGGTCGGTCGATCACCTTGAATGACACCCCTCGCACGGTGATCGGCGTCATGCCGGCAACGTTCAAGGATCCACTCGGGGACTTCGCGGCGGCCTGGATTCCGGTGGGTCCGGACAGCCCGCTGCTGGCGGATCGAACTATTCGCTGGTTCGCCACGATCGGCCGACTCCAGCCGGGAGTGACGCGCAAAGCCGCCGCGGACGAGGTCGCCGCGTTCGCCGAGCAGTTGGGCAAAGCGCAGCCCGACATGACGGGTGACTGGCGGTGGGAGGCGCTCCCGCTGGGAAATTTTCTTCTCGAACGGTCGTCTGGTGGCTTCGTAGCGACGACCGCTGCGTCCCTCGCCCTGCTGCTGATCACTTGCTCGAATGTCGCCGGTCTCATGATCGCGCGCGCCCAGCAGCGGCGGCGCGAGACGTCGGTGCGCTCAGCCCTCGGAGCATCGTTTCGGGATCTGGTGCGCGAGGCACTGGCCGAAGGGGGCTGGATCTCACTGTTCGGCGGCCTCCTCGGAGCGACGCTGGCGTTCTGGGGCGTCGAATTGACGCGGAGCGGATTACTTCCCTCCTGGTTCCCCCGCACCGATGAAGTCGCGCTCCGCCCGCTCGCGCTGGGCTTCGTGATGGTGGTCAGCGCTCTCACCGCCCTCGCCTGCGGCTTCATTCCCCTGCTGTACCGGAAGGAAAACGTCTCCCAGGATCTGCGAGCCGCGGGCTCGGGTCAGTCGGCTGCCCCTGGGGCGTCGCGACTTCGACGCGCCCTCGTGGTGGCCGAGATCGCGCTCGCCGTCGCGCTTCTCTCGGTTGCCGGCCTGGCGATGCGGAGCTTTATCGCGTTGCGGGCCGTTCCTCTCGGAGCGCAAACCGACCACGTCCTCGCCCTCACGCTCAACGTCCGCGATCCGCGTCTCACGGAGATCGCGCAATACCCGGCGTACTACGCGAGCCTGCTCGAGAAAGTCCGCGCGCTTCCCGGCGTGAGTCAGGTGGGCATCACCAGCACGACTCCGTTCATGTGGGGGATCCAGCTTCCGTTCGTCATCGAGGGCCAGGCGATCGAGCGCGGGAAAGAGCCAAATGCCTTCATGGACGCGGTGAATGCCGACTATTTTTCCGCCCTCGGGGTCAAGGCTCGCGCCGGGCGCCTGATCGAGCCGACCGACATCACCGGCGCGGCGGCAGTCTGCGTGGTGAGCGACACATTTGCGCGTGCGCACTTCCCGACGGGCAACGCCATCGGGCAGCATCTCCGCCTGCTCGCCTGGGGTTCAGAGACCATGACGGAAATCGTCGGGATCACTCCCGACGTGCGGCGCTACGGAGCCCAGGCGGCCGCGCCCTCACAAGTATACGTGCCCTTCCAGCAGAAGCCGTGGAATTTCTCCACGCTTCTCGTGCGCTCCCAGCAGCCGGTCGAGACGCTCCAGAACGCGGTTCAGAAGGCGATCTGGAGTGTGAATCCGAATCAGCCGGTGAACGACGTCCGGACCCTCGAGATGCTCGCGAACAGTTGGATGGAGATGCCGCGGGTGTGGCTGAGGCTTTTCGCCACTTTCGGGGTCATGGCGGTTTTCCTCGCCGGCGTCGGGATTTACGGCCTCATGGCCTTTGTCGTGACGCAGCGCACGCGAGAGTTCGGCATCCGTCTCGCGCTCGGAGCGGAGAAACGGCAGATCTTCTCGCACGTGCTCAGGGAGGGCGCCGTCCTGGTGGTCATCGGCGCGATCGCTGGTGTCGGTGCCGCGGTCGCGATCGCGAACCTCCTTCGCGGGCTCGTGTACGGCGTCGCGTTGCACGACCCGGCGTCCCTCCTCGGCGGTGCCGCGCTCCTCGCCGTCGTTGCGCTCGTCGCTGCCGCCGTTCCCGCCCGCCGTGCCACCCGCCTGGATCCCATCCTCGCCCTCCGCGCCGAATGATCGCGCCGACGCCCGGAGCAGCCACCTGATGAAACACGTTCTGCGCCAGTTCACGCATTCTCCCGGATTCTCCGCCCTCGCGGTGCTGATCCTGGCGATCGGAATCGGGGCGAACGTGGCGATGTTCAGCCTCGTGCACGCCCTCCTGTTGCGCCCATTGCCGGTGGACCGTCCCGCAGAACTCGTCTCGGTCTACAACGGGGACAAGGTGAGGAAAGATCTTTATCGCGGAGTATCGTATCCCAACTACCTCGATCTTCGCGGCCAGGTCAGGTCCCTCTCGGGACTCGCCGCGTTCACCATCGCGATGGTTGGGGTCGCCGATGGCGCCGACACCCGGCGCGTCTTCGCGACGCTCGTCTCGGCCAACTACTTCGCCGTTCTCGGCGCGCCCCCGGCCCTCGGCCGCGCCTTTCGCCCGGAGGATGAGGATCCGACGACCGCCGCCCGCTCCATCATCCTCAGCCACTCGTATTGGCAGCGAAGCGGGGCCGACCCAAATATTCTCGGCCAGCTCCTCAAACTCAACGGTCACAGCTTTACGATCGTGGGAGTGGCGCGGGAGAAGTTCACTGGGGCGTCCATCCTCATCAGTCCGGATTTCTGGGTGCCCTTGGGGCAATCGGACCTGCTGACGAACGACTTCTTCCGGGACTCCGGGGAGAAGCTGACGGAACGGCGCAGCCACAAGCTCATGCTTTGTGGCCGTCGGGCGCCGGGCAGCACTCTCGAGGACGTGAACGCTGAACTCGGCGTCATCAGCGTCCGCCTTGCCGATGCGTTCCCGGACGCGAACCGGGACTTCATCTTCACCGCCGGGCTCGTCCCGCGGTTGGGAGTCAGTACGGCACCCGAGAATCAGGCTCCGGACGGGATTCCGAGTTTTCTCCTCTCGCTCTCGGTCGCCGTCCTACTCATCGCCTGTTTAAACCTCGCGAACATGATGTTGGCGCGCGGCACCGCGCGCCGGAAGGAGATCGCGATCCGCCAGGCGCTCGGCGGAACTCGCGCGCAGATCGTCCGCCAATTCCTCGCCGAAGGCCTCATCCTCTCTCTCGCGGGCGGCGCGCTGGGCCTCCTGATCGCCGTCTGGGGAATGTCGTTTCTCGTCGCCACGGTGGTCGCGCTCGTTCCGTTCAATGTCTCCCTCGACGTGCTGCCGGACGCCTGGGTCTTTGCGGTCACGCTTCTTTTCTGCGTGCTCGCGACGGCGGTCTTCGCGCTAGGCCCCGCGCTCAAGACCTCCCGCACTGAACTGGTTTCCGACCTCAAGGAGCAGGGAGCCGAGGACCGCGGCAGCGTCGTGCGGGGGTGGCGCTCTCTGCTGGCGCCGCGTAATCTTCTCGTGCTCGGCCAGGTCGCCCTCTCGCTCGTTCTCCTCGCGATAGCGGCACTCTTCGTCCGCTCCGCCTTCCAGGCGACGAACGCCGAGCCGGGATTCAACGCGGGGGCGTCTGTGATCGTGCAGATCGACCCCAGCCTCGTCGGCTACGACGAAAAGCGCGGACGCCAGATCTACACTCAGCTCCAGCAGAGGCTCGGAGCGCTCCCCGGCGTGGAGGCCGTCGGGGTCGCCGGCACGGTGCCATTCAGCGAGATGGCGCTCACGCGCCGCGTGCGCGCGGGCGGAGGGGTGAGCCCGAACGAGGCGCCCGCAAACACGTTTTTCAATGTCGTGAATGCAGACTACTTTAAATCCCTCGGCATCTTGCTCCGCCGGGGTCGGGGATTCAGCGAGGCGGAGATGACCGCGGGCGAGGTCGCGTCGGTAGCGGTGATCGACGAGTCTCTCGCCGGAAAACTCTTTCCGGATCAGGATGCGTTGGGCCGCTACGTCGAGATCGTCCGCGGGGATGCAGCGGTGGCCGACGGCAGCTTCCGGATCGAAAAGCGGCGGAAAGAGGAAGCCACGCTCAACCGGCCCCTTCTCGTCGTGGGGATTGCGCCGAAAATCCGACGCTCGATCTTCGACGACGGCACGGCGGGCCTGCTCTACGTCCCGCTGGGTCTCGAGTACCAGTCGACCGGTCATCTGCACGTGCGTCTCGCGCTCAAACCGGGAAGCGCGGAGGAAGAGGCTATTCTGGCAACGATTCGCCGCGAGATTCGCGCGCTCGACGAACGGATTCCGGTTCTCCGGCTGATGACGCTCCAGCAGTTCTTCCTCGCGAGTCCGGACCTTGGACTGGTGCGCGCCACCGCGGCCCTGTTCTCTACGTTCGGCCTCGCGGCTTTGTTCCTCGCCGCGATCGGCCTTTACGGCGTGAAGTCCTACCTGGTCTCCCGCCGCACTCGCGAAATCGGCATTCGTATGGCCCTGGGAGCGACGCGACGCGGGGTGCGATGGATGATCCTGCGCCAGGGGGTCCGACTCGTTGGGCTCGGCGTCGCGCTTGGACTGCCCCTCGCGATCCTGGCGGGCAAGCTGTTGAGTAGCGCGCTCTTTCAGGTCAGCGCCTTCGATCCGGTGGTCCTGCTCCTCGTGCCGTTGCTGTTATCCGCGGTTGCGGCGGTGGCGTGCTGGGTTCCCGCGGTCCGCGCCACGCGCATCAACCCGGTGGAGGCCTTGCGCGCCGAATGACCACCCCGCGTTCCACCCTGAACTGGGATTACCCACCCCGGTCCAATCGAGCAGTTTCGGCGGCCTTGCCGGAACAAATCCGATCGACTAACCGGGACCTCGCAGCAGTCTCTCCCTTCCGGAAAGCCGCCGTCCGGCGGTGAGTTCCAATTCACCATGTGGCTCGACCTAAAATTCGCGTTCCGAATGCTGTTGAAGCAACCTTCGTACTCGATTATTTCGGTCCTCGCGATCGCGCTCGGCATCAGCACGACCACGTCACAATTCACGTTTTTCAACGGTCTCTTCCTGCGCCCCATCCCGTACGTGCAGGATGAGGCGTCCGTGCTTTCGGTGAAGTGTTTCAGCGAGAAGCAGCCGGCAAGCGACTTCGGACTTTCCCAGAGCACGTTCAGCGATCTCCGCGAACAGTGCCGGACGCTCGAAGGATTCACCATCGCGCAGCCCCGCACGTTTATCATTTCCGGCGCGGAACAGCCGGAGAGGGTACTCGGCGGCTGGATCTCGGCCGCAGCCTTCCCGATGCTGGGAGTGCAACCCTTTCTGGGGCGGAGCTTCCGCGCGGAAGAGGAGGCCGAGGACGCCCTTCCCGTCGCGATTCTCAGTCACGCGCTGTGGAAGCGCAGCTTTGCCGCAAACAAGGAGATCACGGGGCAGACCGCGATTCTGAACGGGGAACCCGTGACGATCGTCGGCGTGATGCCGGAAGGATTCCTCTACCCCGATACGTTCGAGCTCTGGATGCCGTTCCACTTGAATGAGCAGAAGCAGGACGATCGGGCGCAATTTTCGTGGAAGGTCGTGGCCCGGCTTCGTTCCGGCTTCACGCTCGCACAGGCCAACGCGGAACTCGCCACGATTGCCGCTCAGATCGCCCGGGACCATCCGGCGGAGCACGCCGGAATCGGCTTGCGCGCCCTGCCCGTTCGCGAGGAAGCGAACCGTGGAGTGCGGGACCTGATGTTCATCATCATGGGATCGGTTCTCGCCGTGTTGCTGATTGCGTGTGGGAACGTGACCAATCTCATGCTGGCCAAAGGCGCCGCGCGGTCCCGGGAGATCGCGATTCGACTCGCCCTCGGCGCGACCCGTCGCCGCATCGTCGCGCTCGTTCTCATTGAGAGTCTCGTGATCTCCCTCGTCGGAGGCTTCCTCGGCATCCTGCTCGCCGCATGGAAAATTGACCTTATCGTCTCGATTCTACCCAACGAACTCCCGTTCTGGCTCAAGTTCGAAATGGACTGGCGGGTCATTACTTACGGAATCTCCCTCGTTTTGCTTTCCAGCGTTCTGGCCGGCCTGCTCCCGGCTCTTCACACCTCGCGGTCCGAGCTGAACGAGGAACTCAAGGACAGCTCCCGCGGATGTACCGGTTCCGGCGAAAGCCTCCGCATTCGGAATATCCTCGTGGTTTCCCAACTCGCGATCGCCCTCATCCTCCTCGTGGGCGCGGGACTGCTGATGCGCAGTTTCCTCGAGCTTCGCTCGGCCGATCCGGGGGTCGATCCCAACCAGGTGCTGACGTACCGCGTCGGACTCCCTCCCACGCAGTTCAAGGACATGAGCGTCGTCCGGGATTTCTGGACCCGCGTGACGGCGCGCGTGCGGGAAATTCCCGGCGTCGAGAATGCGGGCTTCGTCGCCTCTCTGCCGTCACAGGAGAGCTACGATTTTGGAGCGGTCTACGTCGAAGGCCGAACGATGCCTCGATCCCTCGCAGAGGCGGAGGCGTGCTTTCACCGCACGGCCAGCCCCGGGGCCCTCGAGACGCTCCGCATTCCGCTCGTGCTCGGCCGGGCGCTGACCGCCGCCGATGACGAAAAGGCCCCCCGGGTGCTCCTGGTTGACCAAGCGTTCGTTCAACAACTCATGGGCGGCGCCGATCCTCTCGGGAAGCGCATCGCGTTTGGCAAACCGGACGACCCCGCGCGGGTCTGGTGGACCGTCGTCGGCGTGGTTGGAAACGCCCGACAGGTTCCCCCTGGCCGCAACCTGCCGGAGCGGAGCGTCTGGATTCCCGTCGCCCAGGAACTCGACGTTCACTTTCTCAGCGGAGTGGTACGCGTGAAGTCGGGCGATCCGATGAGTTATGTGCGGGCCGTGCAGGATGCCATCGGCGCGGTCGAACCCGACATCCCCCTCTACTACCCGAAGCCCATGACCCAGATCATCGCCGATTCCCAAGGCGATGCGCGCTTCTTCAGCCGCGTGTTCGTTTCTTTCGCGGCCACCGCACTCTTCCTCGCCGCGATTGGCATCTACGGGGTGATGTCCTATTCCGTCTCGCAACGCACCCAGGAAATCGGCGTCAGGATGGCGCTCGGCGCCCGACCCGGTCAGGTCGTGGGCATGATCCTGAAACAGGGCGCCAGACTCGTCTGCGCCGGTCTCGTCATTGGCTTCGCCGGCGCGTGGCTTGTGGTGAATTTTCTGGGGGCGTTTCTCTATCAGGTGAAGCCGCACGATCCGCCCACGTTCGCACTCGTCCCGCTTCTTCTTGCCGCGGTGGCGATCTTCGCGTGCTATCTGCCCAGTCGCCGCGCCACCCGGATCGAGCCAATCGCCGCGCTGCGGGCGGATTAGCCGGGGTCACTTCCCGAGGCCGAGCACGAACTCCAGTCCCCGCCGGTAGGACTCGGCATTGCAAAACGTGTGGCCCAGACCGGGTTCCATCACGAGGAGGGTCTTGAACCCGTCCGACTTCATCGCGCTCTCCCAGTCTTCGTGGTTCCGCGCGGTATCTTCCGGGCCGCTGAGGAGGACGAACCGGGTCTCCGCCCTGGCCTGGACGAGCGAGGCCGGGGTGGCGTGCTGATTCCCTGAAAACGCGGTCCAATTCCTCCCCTGCCACGTCCGATTTCCCTGCGCCGTTTTTTGCGTCACGGGGTAGTCCTTGTAGAAATCTGCTCCGCAGTGCGCGAGCACGCCCTTGAAATACTGTGGCGCCATCAGCCCCAGCCGCGTGGACATTCGACCACCGCCAGACATTCCACTGACGAACACGCGCTTCGGATCGATTTCATAGAGGCGACGCAGGGCGAGTTGAGCGCTCACGGCGAGTCCGGCCCGACGCTCCTCCTTCTCCGGGTTGCCGCTGCGGTACGCGCCGATGACGACGATCTGATGCTCGTCCCAGAGCGCGGTGTAGCGATCGGGAATGTCGGGATTGTCCGCCGGGCTGACGTAGACGATCAAACCAACCGGGCGCTTTGGGTCGAAGTCGCGCGGCAGATAGAGATCGAACTCCTCGGTCTCCGCCTTGAGACGGGTCTGCACGCCCGGCATTACAAGCGGCGCGTCCGGGAGGGAGGGGAGGTGCACCCGGCGGTGCCAACCGGGCGACACCGGGACCGCCGCCGCGATCACGGGCGTGGTCGCGGGAGCGGCGGCCGCCGGCGGAGATGGGCGGGGCGCGATTGGCACGACCACGGCCGCGGCGGGAGTCGTGACCCCGCTGGGAGGCCGGGAGGAAACCGCCGTCAGCACGCGCTGCACAAGGTCGGTCTGGCTCGGTGCAACGACGACGGGCGAGCCGTTCAGGTCGAGCGTGATGCGCGCGACCTCGACCTTTATGACCTTCAGGATCCGACCCGCGGGGATCGGCACGGCCCCGGCCTCGCGGCCCTCAAAGTACACCGGCACGGAAACCGCCGCGCGGAGCGTGACTTCCCGCGGCCAGAGCGCGCGGGTTGCCGCGATCTCGGCGAGATCGGGGCCTTCGGCGAAGAGCGCGCTCCCGAGGAGGAGGAAGAGGACGATGACGTTTCGGGCCATGGAATTGGCTCATGCTTCCGGATTCTCCCGCTCGCGTCATCCGAAGAATTCTCGCAGGCGGGCGGAGGGACGCCGAGAAATCAATGACGAGCGCGAAACCTTGCGCTATGGCGGGTCGGTCGTACGGGGAACGTGCGCTCCTTCCAGAACCTTCGTCCGACCCGGCCGCTCAATGCGATTTACCAACCTGACCCGCGCCAACGAAATCGGCGCCAACAGCTACCTGCTCGAGATTGGGGGTCGCAACGTTCTGCTCGATTGCGGCATGCATCCCCGGCTCGAAGGCGACGCCGCGACGCCGGACTTCTCGCTCCTTCCCGAGCGCCTCGATGCCGCGATCCTCACCCATTCGCACCTCGATCATGCTGGTGCCCTGCCGGTCTTGCGCCGGAAGCGGCCGCAGACGCGGGTCTTCATGACGTCTCCCACGGCGAAGCTAAATGATGTGCTGCTCCACAATTCCGTGAACGTGATGCAGCGCCGCCACGAGGCGGGCGTCGATGTCGCGCAGCCCGTCTTCACGCATCGGGAGGCCGACCAGGCGTCAAAAGTCTGGCAGGAGATACCGATCAACCGCCCCTGGTCGATCGACGGTGAACGACTTCCCGAGCACGGCGACGAAGCGGCGTCGTTCGAGTTTTCCCACGCCGGCCACATCCTCGGGTCCGTCGGCACCCTCTTCTGGGAAGGCGGCCGCCGCGTGCTCTACACGGGCGATATCAATTTCGAGGATCAGACCGTCACGCGCGCGGCGCGGCTACCGGAGGGTCCGCTCGATGCCCTCATCATCGAGACCACCCGCGGCGACTATGCCCGTCCTCCCGAATTCCGGCGCGCTGACGAAGAGGCCCGCTTCGGCGAGGCGCTGCGCGAGGGCCTCGCCCGCGGAGCGGTCTTGATCCCGGTCTTCGCGCTCGGCAAGACCCAGGAGGTCCTCGCGATGCTGCTCCGCTTTCGGGAAAGTGGAGAAGTCCCACGCGGAACGCCGATCTTCATCGGCGGTCTCAGCACGCGGATGACCGAGATCCACGACGGCTTCGCGGGGACCGGCGAATTTCACCGCAGGCACTCCGATCTCCTCCGCCGGATTCAGCCCGGAAAAATCCTGGGGCCGGAAGCGCAGTCGCACGTCGTGAAGAAGGGCTGCATCTACGCCCTCTCGAGCGGCATGATGACGGAGCACACGCTCTCGCACACATTCGCCCGCAAGATGCTCGGGCAGCCCCAGCATTCGATTTTCTTCGTCGGCTACGCCGATCCGCTCTCGCCGGCCGGACACGTCCGCGCGGCGAAGGAGGGCGACCTCGTCGAGCTGGGCGACGAAACGCCCGCGCAGGTTCTGCGCTGCACCGTGGATCGCTTCGATTTCAGCGCGCATGCCCACCGCGAGGGAATCCGAAAGTACATCGTCGAGACGGCGCCGAAGAAGCTCTTCCTCGTGCACGGTGACGCTCCCGCCCTCGAGTGGTTTCGATCCCATGTCGCCGTCGACCTTCCCGGCACAGAGATCATCATCCCGGCGCCAGGGCAGGTGGTGGAGTTCTGACAAGGGTTCGTGAGCGGCTCGAATCGGGCGGACCTCGAACCCAATGTCCGAGATCTCTCTCTCATTCGGCGAATGTCACAATCTGCCGCCGAACTTTACGAGATGGTCAACAGCTTCATGCGCCTGTTTGGCGAGCCGGAGTTCACCCCGGAGGCGGGCGAGGAAACGGGCGACGAGTCTGCGCAGATCCGCTCTTTGATCGCCGCGTACACCGCGCGATTGAGGGCGAAAGCGCCGAAGTATGCCAAGCTTCCCGATGAGCTGCTTCCCGACGGCATCCTCATCCACTTGCGAAGTGCCCTGGCGCAGTGGGACGTGAAAGCGCCGGACGTTACGGGGTGAGCTTCTGAATCCGGGCTGACCGGAACCGGTCCTACGAAAAGACGAAGCCATCCGCAGCCCCGCTCCTACGAAGCCGGTCTCGACGCGGCCGCGCCCATCTCAGGAAGGAGCCCATCCTTGAGCGCGGCCATGATGCGCCCGGAGTACGCGGGAAGCTGAGGCATGTTGAGATCGCGGGGGCGCGGAAGATCGATCGGGAATTCGGCCTGAAGGCGGCCGGGGTTCGGCGCGAAGAGCAGGACCCGATCGCCCAGACACGCCGCCTCGCGGACATTGTGCGTGACGAACAGAATGGTCTTGCGGCGAACCTGCCAGATCTTCTGCAGGTCCTCGTAGAGACGCTCCCGCGTCAGCGCGTCGAGCGCCGCAAAGGGCTCGTCCATGAGCAGGACGCGCGGGTTGGGGGCGAGCGCCCGCGCCAGCGCGACGCGCTGCTTCATGCCCCCGGAAAGCTCGTGGATGCTCGACTTTTCGTTGCTGGCCAGTCCAACGAGATGCAGGTAATAACGCGCGACCTCGAGGCGTTCGGCGCGCGCGAGGTGAGGCTTGAGCTTTAGGCCGTAAAGGACGTTGCCGAGCACGTCGAGCCAGGGGAAAAGCGCGTGTTCCTGGAACATCATCATCCGCTCGCGCCCGGGGCCTGTCACCGGCTGGCCGTCCGACAGGATCTGGCCCTGATCCGGCACGTCGAGCCCGGCGATCAGGTTGAGAAGCGTCGACTTTCCGCACCCACTTGGTCCGACGATGCAGACAAACTCGCCCTCCGCGATACTGAGCGTGATGTCATCAAGCGCGTGCACCCGGCCGCTCTCCGCCTTGAACCACTTCGAGACGCTCTGAACGACGAGTTTCGCCGGAGCAGGGTTCTGGAGCTCGTCCTGAATCGACACGCCGGAAGAAAGCCATCCCGGGACGAACCGGAAAGGAAAAGATGGGGATTTTGGAGCCATCCGCCGCTCGCCCGCTTCGTCACGGTTCCTCTACGAACTTCGAGAGGTCCGCGTTTCCGCGGAGGAAGCCGGCTTTCCGCGCGTCTTCGGCGAGGCGATGCAGCGGTTCCCGCGGGATGACGGCGCTAAAGCGGAGCCGGCGCAGAGCCTGCTCGAGCAGCGGGGCGTCGAGGGCCGTTCTCGTGATTTCCTTCAACTCCGCCCGGAGGAGACGCTGCGTTTCCGCCGAATTGGCGATGATCCAGGAAGTAAGCTCCGCGTGGGCGGCGACAAAGCGTTTCGCAACGCCGCGCCGCTCGGCGAGAAATTGCGTCCGGGCCGCCAGGAGAGTCGTAACCTCATCCGGTTGCTCCAGCAAAGCCTGGCCCCCGGCCTCGCGCTCGAGGCGGGAAACCCACGGTTCCACGGTCCAGACTCCATCGAACTGACCACGTACGAAAAGATCCAGCTGATCGGGGTTTGCGGTCGGAATGACGAACGCATCACCGCCACCTGCCGGGTTGATTCTGAGCCCGCCCGCGGCCAGCCACGCGCGGGCCGCGACATCCTGGGTGTTGCCCAGTTGCGGAGTGGCCAGCCGTTTGCCCCGGAAATCGGCCGCCGACTTGAGCGGACTCTCCTTTCGCACCACGAGCGCAGCGCCGCCCTGGGCGGATCCGGCGATGATGCGGACCTCGCCGCCGGCGGAGCGGACGTGGGCGTTGATGGCCGGGTTCGGACCGACGTAGGCGAGGTCGATCGATTTCGCGAAGACGGCTTCCATGGCCGCGGGACCAGCGTTGTAGACGTACCATTCGACCCGCCACCCCGGACCCAGGCGCGGCTCGAACCACGGCTTCCCCTCCCGCGCCATCGCCCGCGCCACGAGCGGCTGGGCATGGGTGATATTCGGGAAATGCCCGACCCGAAGGACGGATTCCGCCGCCGTGGCTTGCGAGAGGATGGCGAGGGCGGCCAGACCGAACCCAAAGGGAAAGAGGAAGCGTTTCATCGCAGTTCGTGAGGTCTCAAATGCGTCTGAACCATACGCTGAGTCTCACCAATCTGGCCCCCAACACCGAAAATGCGCGACGCTAGCGCGTCACCTTGCCGACGGTGGAGGCCGGCACCGCGGGCTGGGCACCCCGCCCAAACGCGTTGCGCAGGATCAGTCCGGCAAACCGGAGCGTATCCCGCGCGGGCCGGATGCTGCTGACTTCATCGCGGTACACGGTCGTGACGGGCACGGCCCCGATTCGCTCACCCGCCCGGGAAAGCCGGATGAGCATCTCGCTCTCGTAGTCGAACGCGCTCGATTCGCATTCGAGGAGGGGAGCAAGGTCGCGATGGACGAGACGGAAGCCGCACTGCGAATCCGGGATGGATTGGCGGCAGACGCGACTGAGCAGGCCGGACATGAATCGGTTCGTGGCCCGTCGCACCGCCGGCATGCGAGTGGTGTCAGCCATCCGATTGCCGAGCCAGAGGCGGGTGGAAGGCGCCGCGAGGGCGGCCTCGCGGAACCGGCCGATCTCTTCCGGCAGATGTTGCCCATCCCCGTCGAGGAGCATGACCCACTCGGTTCCGAGCGCCACGAGATGCCGCAGACCGGACTTGATGGCCGCACCCTTTCCGAGATTGCGCGGGTGGACGAGCACTTCCGCGCCTGCCTGCAGGGCGAGTTCAGCCGTGCCGTCGCCGCTTCCATCATCGACCACCAGCACGCGATCCACGCACGGCCTCGTCCGACGGACGACATCGGCAACGTACCGCTCCTCCCGAAAGGCGGGAATGAGCGCGGCCAGGTTCATGCGGGTCGCGTATGCACCTAGTTCCGTGCCAGAAACGACTTAACTCGCCGCGAGCGCACCGGCGGTCACCGGATGAAAATCCGCGGCGTGATAAGACGAACGGACCAAAGGTCCGGACGCGACGTATTCAAAGCCCTTTTCCCGGGCGACCTCGCCGTAGCGCTCGAACTCGCCCGGCGCGACGTACGCCACCACCGGGAGATGCTGGGGGGTCGGGCGCAGGTATTGTCCAAGCGTCAGCACCTGCACGCCGGAGGCGCGCAGATCATCCATCGCGGTGAACAACTCCTCCTCGGTTTCGCCGAGGCCGAGCATGAGTCCGCTCTTTGTGACGACATCCGGCCGCAGTTCCTTCACCCGGGCGAGCATCTCGAGGGAAGTGCGGTATTTCGCCCGGGAGCGAACGAGCGGCGTGAGCCGCTCCACCGTCTCGAGGTTGTGATTGAAAATGTGGGGATCGGATTTCAGCACGGTGGCGATCGAATCGCGGTGCGCATGAAAGTCGGGGGTGAGAATTTCCACGACGATGCCCGGCACTGCCTCCTTCACCGCCAGGACCGTCCGGCGAAAATGATCGGCTCCACCATCGGCGAGGTCGTCCCGCGCCACGGCCGTGATCACGATATGCTTGAGTTTCATTCGCTTCGTGGCTTCGGCGACCCGGGCGGGCTCGTCGGCTTCCAAGGCGAACGGCTTGGCGGTCGTGACCGCGCAAAATCCGCAGGCGCGAGTGCAACGGTCGCCCGCGATCATGAAGGTGGCCGTCCCGGCGCTCCAGCACTCCCAGCGATTGGGGCACTGCGCGCTCTCGCAAACCGTGTGGAGCTTCAGGTCCGAGATCAGCGCCTTGGTCGAGAAAAAGATGGGGTTGGAAGGGAGACGCACCTTGATCCAGTCCGGCTTGCGGTCCTGATGAAGCTGCGGATCGATCTTGGGGCGTGCTGACATGGCGGCGCATCCTAGCCGTCCACCGGCACGGTGCCAAGGCACCGATTTCGAAACTCCCCACAGCGCAGCACTCGACACCCGGCCAGCACGACCTACACTCCGCGGCCATGTCCCGTTCTCCCACTCTGGCCGATCGCATCCGCGGCTGCCTGTGGGGTCAACTCATTGGAGACGCGTTCTGCCTCGGATCACACTGGATCTACAATCTGGGGGAGATGCAGCAGCGCTTTCCCGACGGACTGAAGGGCTTCGAATCCCCGTTCGAGGGGCACTACCACTACCCGAAGCAGCCTGGGGAGATGACCCATTACGGCGAGGGTGCGCTCTTGGTGATGGAATCCGTCGCCCAACAGGGACGGTTCGACCGGCATGATTACTGGCTCCGGTACCTCGAACATTTCGGCTCACCCGAGTACACCGGCTATCTCGACCGGGCGACCCGGGTCACGCTGGAACGATTCGCCGAGTTCGAGGAAGCCAATCCCGACACTCCCTTCCCCGCGGAATCGGGCGCGGACGACGACGAGATGTCGAATGTCACCCGCCTGGCGGCGGTCGTGATCGCGCACCGGGAGGATCCGACTCTCCTCGACATCATCGAGACGTTCGTGCGGGTCTGCCAGGACAACGACAAGGCCGTCGCCTACGCGAAAGCGGACGCGATCGTGTTGCGCGATATTCTGAACGGCACCGATTTTCACGGAGCGTTCGATCACGCGCGCCAGATCGCGCAGGGATTGGATCCGGAGCATGGCTACGAAGTCCGGCGCAAGATCGAAGCCGGCATGAGTTCATCCCTCGAATTCGAGCTGCGGCAGGACCTCGGCGAAAAGATGGGTTCAACTTACGATCAGGCCGTGCTGGCGATTCAGAAGCTTGGGCAATCCTGCCCCCTGCCCCAGAGTTTTCCGGCCGCGACGATTTGCGCGGCGAAGCACGCGCATTCCTTTCCGGACGCGATCATCGCCAACGCCCGGGCCGGGGGCGACAACGCGGGACGCGGCGCCTTGATCGGTTCGTGGCTGGGAGCGCTCCATGGCTACGAGGCGATCCCCATCGCCTGGACCGTCCGTCTGAAGGCCGCCAGGAAAATCGAACTTCTCGTCGAGCGCATCGTCTCGCGCTTCTCGCACTGACGGTGGCTACGCGACGATCTCTGCTGCCAGCATCCGTTCGGCGAGGGTGATGAAAGCCAGCTCGACGCGCTCACCGTCCTTGGCACTCGTCAGGATGGGCGGATCGCCCCCGTAGACATGCGGGGCGAGATCGGTTTCGCCGATCGCCCAGTCGCTTTTGAGGTCGCACTTGTTGATCGCGAAGACGATGGGAACCGCGCCATGCAACGTGAGGACCTCAGCCATCAGCCGACGCGCTTCCTCGACCGTCTCCGGTCGCGTGCCATCGGCGACAACCAAATGTCCGGCGGCACCTCTCAAATACGGCGAGTGGGCGAGTCGCTCGGCGGTGTCGCCCGCCATGTCCCAGATCATCAGCTCCACGGCGTGCGGCCCGGCTAACACCGTCTTCTTGTCCACCTTCGCGCCGACCGTCGCATGGTAATTTTCGGAATAGATGCTCTTCACGAAGCGGGCGACGAGACTCGTCTTCCCGACCCCGGGAGGTCCGAGAAGGCAGATTTTCTTTTTGATCATTTCAGGCGCGCGATGCCTCGCCCCGATGGGGCGGGGCGACAATGGAAATTCAACGGGGTGGTGGGGCGGAATCGGTCAGAAGAAGCCGGAAGGAAACCGCGTCGGTCGAGCCCGTCGCCGGCGGGGCTGCGCGCACGACGGTCGGAGGCACACCCGCAGTCGAAGAAAGCGCCGAGGCCACGGCGGAGGCGCGGAACAGCTCTCCGCTGACCTCGACCTGCGTCCCTCGCCCGAGGAGTTGGGCAGCTTCGGCCGCTTCGCGCGCGATGACCGCCACGCGGACGATCTCCTCGCGCTGCGCCGGCGCGAGCGCGTCATCCGAGCTGGTGAAGCGCACCGTCACCGACTCCGCCCGGGCGGCGAGTTCCCGCCAGGCGCTCAGGTCGGCATCGACGAGCCGGGTCTCGTCCACGCGGGCGACCCCCGGCACCGCGCGGGCGTTCCGACGCATTTGCACGATCCACGCGTTCGGAGCCCGGCCGGACACCTGGAGCGCTCGATTCGCGCGATCAAGGTCGAGCGTTACGCCGGTCGGCGGCATCAACTCCCCCCGCGCCCGCCTCAGGACGAAGTCCGGCTCCAGGCAGAAAAATGTCTCCCAGCGTTCATCGAGGGAATGAGGATCGAGCCCCGCATCGCGCGCGAGTTGCGCGGGATCGACGGCGAGCGGATCCCGCAGCCCCCGCACGCGCATCGGCTGCGACGCCGCGTCGATGAACGTCGTCACGAGGCCACGCTGCGTCGCGAGGGCATCGACGTACGATTGTCGGACGAGGCGCTCCGTCCGGGCGGCCAGACCTCGCGCAATGAGCCATCCCGCCAGCGCGACGACGAGCAGACCGAGCACCACCTTCAGCCCGCTGGTCCCGCTCTTGCGCGAGCGGACAGGCACGCTCGACTCCGAGCGCAGGCACGCGGCGAGTTCCGGGCGGCAGGCTTCGAAGGGCTTCGTGTCCCCCGCAAATTTCTCGAGCGTCTCTCCGAGCAGGACATGGATGCCATCGAGCGTGTCCTGCAGCAGCCCATGGAGATCCGCGGGCGGGGTGCCACGAATCGTCGCCGCCAGGATGGCGTGCGGGCCGGGCTCCACCCAGAGTAAGAACTCACCGATCTTCACCGCATCGACGTTCTGCGCCTCGGGGGTATGAAAGGAATCCGACATGAACTGCCGGACGGCGGTGAGCATGCCGGAAACCATGTCCGAGTCCGCGCCCGGCGCGCCCTCCGCCGCCGCGAACTCGAGCAGTACGCCGGTCTCCTTATGGATCAAGAACACCTGCTCTACACGATAGAGCACGGTGTGACGGAGCGCGATTTCCGCCACCGAGACCCCGGAACGCATCGCTTCCAGGCGCCACTTTAATCCCTGAAGGGAAAACGTGCGCTCGGTCATCTGCCGGAGCGCTTCGAGCGTGGACTCGAACGCCTGGGCGATCGCGCGCCGGATCGTCGGAGCGATGACGGGCGTGAGCAGGTCCGCGAAGAACTGCGGCTTGAATTTTACGAGCTGCGCCACCGTCTCCTGCGCCACCGGCCGGAGCGAGGCGATCAGCAGCTTGTCGTTCGGACCCCGGCGAGCGATTGCCTCGGGAATCGCGTCGCTGATTTCCTCCAGACGCGCCTCCGGATCCCGCAACTGTGCGAGCTCCTTTTGCTCGGGCCCGACGAGAATGGCGCGCAGCTCATCGAATCCGTCGCCGGTCGGCGCCGGGGCGGGCGCGGGGTGGCCGTTGCGCGGCGGACCGCCGTTCGGGCCGGGCTGGACGGAGCGTTCGCTCATCGGCTGGCGGGCGCGCCGCGCTCACGCAGGCTCAGGCGCCGTGGGGCTGATCGTGGGAGTGGTCGTGCTCGGGCAGGCCGGGGACTTCGCGGCGCAGGCGCAAGGCGAGCTCGCTGAGCATGTCGGCGAGGGCGACGCGGTCGGTCTTCTCGTCCCGGAGCTCCGCTGCCTCGCGGTGGAGGTTAGCGGAAAGCGTGTCGAATTTCTGCTGCATTTCCTCCGCGATCAGGCGGTGCTGATCGCGCGTCTGGTTCGTGAGATCGCGGGTCGCCCGTCCGGACGATTCGACCAGCTGCGCAATTTTTTCCTCGAGCGAACCGTGGGCCGCGGCCCGCTCGCCCCCCGCCGCCTTGAACAACCGCGAGCGTTCCTCACGCTCGGCCACGAGTTGGGCGGAGAGACTCTCGATTTCGCCCTTCGTGTGGACCTCAAACTGGCCGAGCCGGCGGCGGAATTCGTCGCGCGTCTCACCCATTTCGCGAGTTAAGCGCTCCTCGAGACGCGCAAAGCGCTTTTCAATTTCGCGCTGGACGCTGCCGAAGAGCAGCTCGCGCGTGCGTTCGAGATTGTCCGGCGCGGCACCGTTGGCGGCGGGGGGAGCGTTGGGAGCAGGAGCGTTGGCTTTCATGGGAAGGAACTGGAATTTCAGAAGATACGGGCCAGAAGGGGGTAAAGTCGAGCATTGGTTCAGGCTCGCGAGACCGGCGGCTGCCGCTTCGATTCCGTCAGCGGACCTGCCCCAGCGCGCGGGCGACCACGTCACCCAGGTCCGATGGGGCGAACGGCTTCCCGAGAAAATTCACGCCCTCGTCGAGTTGCAGCCCTTTCATCCGCTCATCGTTCGAGTACCCGGACATGTAAATTACGCGGAGCGCGGAGTTGTCCTGGAGCATCTCCGCCGCGAGCTGGGGGCCGCTGAGTCGTCCCGGCATCACGATGTCTGTGATGAGCACCGCCGCGTGCGTGGCGCCATCTCGCCACAAGGTCAGCGCGGCTTCGCCGGTCGCCGCTCGAAAAACTTCGAAACCCCGGACCTCGAGATAGTGGCCAAGGAGCCCGCGAATTGCATCGTTGTCTTCGACGAGCAGGACCGCGACCGGCCCGGACGCCTCCGGCGGCTGTTCCCGGGCGGGTGCCGGCGCTTCTGCTGCGACCCCCGCCGGCTTGGGCGGCGCTGGCGGCGCTTCGGCCGCCGGACCGAGGGGGCGCGCCACTGGCGGCATGTGCCACGTTTGCGGCATCGGACGCGGATGGGGCGGAGGGGGCGGAAGCTCGTCCGGAAGAACACCGGGCGGCGGTGGGGGCGGAGGCGCGAGGATGGTCGCGAGAGGGAAAAACACGCACACCGTCGTTCCCTCCCCCACCACGCTCTCGACGTTCACCCAACCCTGGTGCTGCTTCACCGCCGCCAGCACGATCGAGAGTCCGAGACCGGTACCCTGCCCCGGCGGCTTCGTGGTAAAAAACGGCTCGAAAATCTGCGCGACGAGATCCGGATCCATCCCGGTCCCCGCATCACGCACCTGCAACCGCGCAAACTGGCCCACCCGTGCGTCCAGCAGGACGCTGGCGGTGGGCTGATCCACGTCCACGGCCCGCAAACGAAGAACGATTTCTCCGCCATTCGGCATCGCGTCGCGCGCGTTGAAGACGAGATTCAGGAACACCTGCTCCAGCATTCCGTGATCCCCCAGGATCGGCAGTTGATGGGCGGGAAGATCCAGCCGGATCCGCACGCGCTCCCCCAGCGTGCGGGCCAGCAGCGAATGCACTTCGCACGCGCAATCCACCAGATCGATCGGCAGCAAATTCAGCCGCTGCCGGCGTCCAAACGTCAGGATCTGCCGGGTGAGCGTGGCGGCGTGCGCCGAAGCCTGCCCGATCAGCCGGCCGGCCTCCGCCGCGTCCGGCGGCACGTCGGACGTGTTGCGGATGACCTCCACCAGGCCGTCGATCACGGTCAGCAACGAATTGAAATCGTGCACGATCCCGCCCGCAAGCTGGCCGATGGCCTCGTTCTTCTGCGCATCGGCGAGTTCCGTCCGCAATCGAACCTGACCCGTCACTTCCTCGCCGCAGGCGTAGACGCTGCGCAGATCCGGGGACGGGAAAAATGCCCAGGAAAACGTTCTCCCGGCGAACTCCGCGGGAAGGTCCCGGCGCCCCTCCCTCGTCGCGAGGCACGTCTGGACGATCGCGTCGAACCGGGCCGGAAGCACGGCGGCAGGCCCTGCGTCGGGCACCGAGGCGAGGATCTCACGACCCGCCCGATTTGCGTACGCGATGCCGCCGCCGGAATCGATCTCAAAGACGGGCGACGGACTGCAATCCGCGATCGCGGTCAGGCGCGCGAGGTTCCCCTCCGCCCGCTTCCGCGCCGTCTGATCGCGCAGGTAAATCAGTAGTCCCCGCGGGTGAGGATGGACGTGAAATTCGACCCAGGCCCCGACGCCCGGGATCTCGTCCTCGAAGTGCCGGACCCTGAGATCCTGGACCGCGGCGTGGAGCAAGCCGTACGCGCTCGTCTTTACGAGCTGGGGGAAGCACTCCCACAGGTTTCGCCCGAGCAGGGCGTTGCGCGACTGTTTGAGCAGCAACTCGGCGGCGTCATTCAACGCCTTGAAGCGCCAGAAATCGTCGAGCTCGATGCTGCCGTCCGTCCCCGAGGCGAGCACGGATCGGAGCAAGGCGATCTCTTGCTGCAGCGCGGCGGCGTCGGCCCCAGCCACGAGACTTCCCGGGGGCGGGGGAATGCGGGGCGAGATCGTGGGAATCTGCACGGGAGAGCGGTGAGCGCGCGACAGCCTTTCCCAAGCGCGCTCCCGTGCCAACCATTTTTCTGGACCGCCTGCATTCCGGACCGCGCGGCGGACGCTGGCCATCGCTTGACCCGTTCCGGGAAACTCCGTAAAGCTTGTCCCCGCTCCCGCAACCCAACCCCATCGGAGGTCACTGCCTTGGAACTCAAAGACATCAAAATCATCATCGAATTGATGAAGAAGAACGACCTCTCGGTTTTCAAACTTGAGAAAGAAGGGGTCAAGATCGTGCTTGAGCGCGGGACCGGCAGCGTCTTCACGGTTGCAGCCCCCGCCGCGCCCGTTCTGCTCCCGGCACCGGGCCTGGCCGCGGCGCCCGCCGCTACCGCCGCCGCCGCCGCACCCGCTGAACCAGCCTCGGATCTGCGCGAAATTCAGTCTCCCATGGTCGGCACGTTTTACACCGCCGCCTCGCCGGATTCCCCGGCTTTCGCGAAAGTCGGCGACGTCGTCGACGAAAATACGGTCGTCTGCATCATCGAAGCCATGAAGGTGATGAATGAGATCAAGGCCGAGACCAAGGGAGTCATCGCCGAAATCGTTGCCGAGAACGGCAAGCCGGTCCAATTCGGCCAGCCGCTCTTCCGGGTGAAGTAGCGCTCCCCCGCCGCAGCCATCTCTGCCTCCACCCCATTATCGCCGGGCCGCCTCCCGCCTCCCGGATTGAAACTTGAAGCGCCTCCCGGCGGCAACGCCGTGAGCGCCCTCGCGCATGTTTGATAAAATCCTCATTGCCAACCGCGGCGAAATCGCCCTCCGCGTGATTCGGGCCTGCAAGGAACTTGGGATCCGCACGGTCGCGGTCTATTCCACCGCTGACGCCGACTCCCTGCACGTCCACACGGCGGACGAGGCCATCTGCATCGGCCCCGGGCCCAGCAGCGAAAGTTACCTCAAGATCGACCGGATCATTTCGGCCGCGGAGATCGCGGATGTCGACGCCATCCATCCCGGATACGGCTTTCTCTCCGAGAACGCCCACTTCGCGGAGATCTGCGCCAGCTGTAACATCAAGTTCATCGGACCGCCGACGTCCGCGATTCGCGCGATGGGCGATAAGAACACGGCCCGCGAAACGGCCAAGGCCGCGGGCGTCCCGATCACTCCCGGCTCCGATGGCGTGATCGAAACGGAAGCCGAGGCGTTGAAGATCGCCCGGCAAATCGGCTATCCCGTCATGATCAAGGCCACCGCCGGCGGTGGCGGCAAGGGGATGCGTCCCGCCCACAACGATGGTTCGCTCGTGAGCGGTTTCCACGCCGCCCGCAACGAAGCCGAAAAAGCCTTTGGGAACCGCGCCGTGTATCTCGAGAAGTTGATCGAGCAGCCGCGGCACATCGAATTTCAGGTCTTTGGCGACGAGCACGGCCAGGTGGTCCATCTCGGGGAACGAGACTGCTCGATCCAGCGCCGGAACCAAAAGATCGTCGAGGAATGCCCGTCGCCGTTCCTGACCGAGGATCTCCGAAAGCGCATGGGCGACGCCTCGGTCAAGCTCGCCTCGGCGGTGGGCTACGAGGGCGCGGGCACCCTCGAGTACCTCGTCGACAAGCACGGGAACTTCTTCTTCATGGAGATGAACACCCGCATCCAGGTGGAACACACCGTCACGGAGGAAGTGTACGGAGTCGATCTCGTGAAGGAGCAGATCTGGGTGGCGAACGGCCAGAAGCTTTCCGACGGCGTGCGAAATCCGAAGCCCCGCCACCATGCGATCCAGTGCCGCATCAATGCGGAGGACCCGGCGAAGAATTTTCAGCCGAGCCCGGGCAAGATTCAATTGTACTACGCCCCCGGCGGCCGCGGGGTGCGCGTCGACTCGCACGCGTACTCGAACTACACGATTCCTCCGAACTACGACTCGATGATCGCGAAGTTGATCACGCTCGGGGCGACCCGCACGAGCAGCATCGCCCGCATGAGCCGGGCGCTGGGCGAATACATCATCGAGGGCGTGAAGACCACGATCCCGTTCCAGCAGGTCATCATGCAGAACGCTGATTTCCGCGCCGGCCACTACGACACGGGATTTGTCGAGCGCCTGCTCCGGGCCGGGGCGGCGGAAGTTTAACGCCGCGGATGGATCCCCTCTTTGACCACATCGATCTACGGGTTTCCTCCCTGGCGGGAGCGCGAGCCTTTTACGACGCGTGGCTTCCCGCGCTCGGGCTCACCGCCGGCGGAGGCGGAGCGGATTGGAAAACGTATCGTCGCGAGGGGGAAGCCGGACGGATGCCCTTCATCTGGATGGTCGAGGAGCCCGGGCATCGCGGCGGGCTGAACCGCGTCGCGATCTACCAGCCATCGATCGAAGCGGTGAACCGGATCGCCGAACTCGCTCGGGCGGCCGGAGCGCGGAACTTCGAGGCGCCGGAGCATTGCCTGGACTACGGCGATCATTACTACGCCGCCTACTTCGAAGACGCCGATGGGAATCGCTGGGAGATTTCCTGCCGCCACGTCCCTGCGCCGACGGCGTGACGATCTGACGGCGCTTGCCGATCGACCGCACCCAAGCGAGGCATGGGGGCGCCCATGCTGAAGCCTCTTTCTGACTGCAAGCTCTACGGCATTCTCGATCTCGGATACGTCGACGCCGCCTCCGTCCCGCTCATCGCGCGGCGGATGCTCGCGGGTGGCGTGGACATCGTGCAACTCCGCGCGAAGAAACTCCTCGCCCCCGCGATCACCGCGCTGGCGCACGCGATCGGCCCGCTCTGCCGGGACTCGGGCGCGCCGCTCATCATCAACGACCATCCCTGGCTCGTGGAACGCTGCGGCGCAGCGGGCGCCCACATCGGCCAGGACGATGGCCCGCTCCTCGCGGCCCGGGAGAAGGCGGGACCGGGTGCCCTCATCGGACGATCCACCCACAGCCTCCCGCAGGCCCGCGCCGCGCAGGATGAAGGCGCGGACTATCTCGGCTTCGGCCCGCTTTTCGCCACGCCGACGAAACCCGACTACGCCGCGATCGGGCTCGCGGACATCGCCGTCGTCCATCGTGAGGTGCCAGACCGGCCCATCTTCTGCATCGGCGGCATCAAGCTCGAAAACCTTCCCACCGTGCTCGCCGCCGGAGCGAAGCGGGTGGTGATCGTCTCCGGCATTCTCACGGCCCCGGATGTCGAGGCCTATTGCCGCGCGTGCCGCGAGCACTTGTAGGGGCGCCCGATTTCCCTCGCGGGCGTTCGACAAGCGCCGGATTCTGGCGTCAGTACTGGCCGCCTTAACCCACATCATGCCTGTACTTATCGCCGGCTCCGTCGCGCTGGACACCGTCAAGACCGCCACCGCGGAGCATCACGACTTGCTCGGGGGTTCCGCCTCCTACGCCGCGGTCGCCGCCAGCTTCTTTTCCCAACCACAGCTCGTCGCTGTCGTGGGCGATGACTTTCCCAACGCGCACGTCGAATACTTCCGCTCGCGGAAGATCGATCTCACCGGGCTCCAGCACATTCCTGGCCACACCTTTCGCTGGTCCGGCGAGTACGCGGCCGACATGAACCAGCGGCAGACGCTTTCCGTCGCGCTGAATGTCTTCGAGCATTTCAATCCCACCCTGCCGGCGGGCTACGCCGAGACGTCTTACGTGATGCTCGGAAACATCGCGCCGTCGCTCCAGGCCCGCGTGCTCGATCAGATCGCGAAGCCGCGTTTCGTCGTGGCGGATACGATGGATCTCTGGATCACGATCGCCCGCGAAGACCTCGAAAAGCTTCTGCCGCGCATCGATCTGATCGTCTTGAACGATTCCGAGGCGCGCCTGCTCACGGACACCTCAAACCTCATTGCCGCGGCGGCGATGATCCGGAAAATGGGTCCGCGCTACGTCTGCATCAAGAAGGGTGAACACGGCGCGATGCTCTTTGGCAACGCCGCCGAGGACGAGTTCTTCTCCTGTCCGTCCTACCCGGTGGCGAATCTCGTCGACCCCACCGGCGCGGGCGACTGCTTCGCCGGCGGTCTGGCCGGCCACCTCGCGCGGAGCGAGCAACCGGCGGTGACCTTTGCCGAACTGCGCCAGGCGGTCGTTTACGGCAGCGTGCTCGCGAGCTTCAACGTCGAGGCCTTCTCCCTTGAGCGCCTCCGGAAACTCCGCCCGGCCGAGATCGAAGCTCGTTACGCCGAGTTCCAGCGCATTTCGCAGTTCTGATTCCGAGAGAGGCGGTTCCCAAGGAACCGAGAAGGGGAGCCCGTGCGAGCCGCCGACTACCATACGCATACGCCGCTCTGCCTTCACGCCGAAGGCTTGCCCATCGAGTACGCTGCCGCGGCGCTGGCGCGGGGACTCGACGAGATCGGCATCTCCGATCATTGCCCGATGGATGGGCCAGAGCCCTTCGACGACTGGCGCATGCGGCGCGCCGATCTGCCCCGATATTTCGAAATGGTCGAGGCCGCGCACGCCGCGTCGCCTATTCCCGTCCGGCTCGGTCTCGAATGCGATTTCATCGCGGGTCGCGAAGCCTGGATCGAGGAACTCGCGACGCTGGCCCCGTGGGATTACCTCATCGGGAGCGTGCATTACCTCGCGCCCGGCTGGGACGTGGACAACCCAAAGCACCTCTCCCGCTTTACGGCCTCGCGGCACGCGGTCGAGGAAATCTGGGAGTTGTACTGGCGCGAATTCACCCGCATGGCCGCGAGCGGGCTCTTCGACTTCCTCGCGCATCCGGATCTCGTGAAGAAATTCGGCCATCGTCCTTCGGGCGACCTGCGACGCTTTTACGAGCCGGCTCTCGCCGCCGCGGCCCGAAGCGGCGTCGCGATCGAGATCAACACGGCCGGATTGCGGAAGCCCGCGGGCGAGTTGTATCCGAGCGCGCCCTTCCTTTCGCTCGCCCGCGAGGCCGGGATCGAATTGCTGATCAACTCGGACGCCCATGCGCCCGCCGAAGTGGGGGCCGATTTTGACCGGGCCATCGCGGCCGCGCGGACCGCGGGATTCACCCACACCTTGCGCTTCGAGAAACGCCGGAAGCGTCGGGTGGCGTTCGACGGATGAGCGCCGCGCGCCTGCTCCTCGCCCTCCCCGGGCGCACGCTCGACCTGACCGCGGCGCGTCCGCTGATCATGGGGATCGTGAACATCAACGCCGACTCTTTTTCCGGCGATGGCACGCTGGATCCGGAGGCCGCGTGGGCGCAGGCGCGCGCGCTCCACGAAGCGGGTGCGGACATCATCGATGTCGGCGGCGAGAGTGCGCGGACGAACCGGCCGGCGATCAGCGAAGCGGAGGAGATCGACCGCGTCCTCCCGTTTCTGGAGAGGTTCCGGGCGCATTTCGGGGTCCCCGGCGCGGCGCCCATTCGCGAGGAGGCCGCGCTCGCGCAGCCGATCCTTTCGATCAACACCTGGCGGCCAGCCGTGGCGGAGGCCACGCTCGCGGCCGGCGGCGAGTTGCTAAACGACATGAGCGGACTACCCACTGCTGAAAACGCGCGGATCGTCGCTCGGCATCGCGCGGCCCTGCTCATCATGCACAGCGTGGGCGCGCCCAAGATCCCGCACACGCACGTTCTCTATCCGGACGTCATGGGAACGCTCGAAGCGTTCTTCGCGGAAAAAATCGCCCTCGCTCTCGCCGCCGGGGTCGGGCCGGACGCGCTCGTGCTCGATCCGGGGATCGATTTTGCGAAGCAACGCGATGACAACCTCGCGATTTTCCGCGAGTTGCCTCGACTCACCCGCCTGGGTCGGCCGATCCTTCTTCCCGTCTCGCGCAAGACGGTGATTGGAGACGTGCTCGGCCTCGCTGAACCGGTCCGACGCGACGCCGGGACGATCGCCTGCCTCGCCTCTGGAATGCGCGATGGAGCGACGATCTTCCGCGTGCATCACGTGGAAGCCGCCCGTCGCGCCGTCGCGATCCTGCGGGAGGTGTTTCGCGCCGCCCCCGCGAATCACGCTTGATCCCGCCGGGAGATCACCATTACCTTGTTCTCATGAAGACCACGCGCGTCCTCCTTGCCCTCGCTGCCATTGCTTTTGCGCTGCCACTCGCCGCGCAGGAAACCAATCGCGTAAGGGGCAAGCTGCAATCCCGGCTCCCGGTCACCCCGAAGGGCGAACCGACGATCGATGGAGACAGCCGGACCGGTGGAGTCATTTCGCGCACCATCCGGGCGGATAACCCGCTGCAACTCATCAACCCGTGGGCGCCGCCGCGTTATGGGACGGGCGAAAAAATGACGGGCACGACTTCCAGCCAGGGAACGCAAACCTCGGGAGAAGAGGAGCGTCCGAAGACGCTGAAGCTGTTCGCGTACGAGTTTTGATTGCGGCGCAAGGGGGCAGGACGCCTCGAGCGCTGATTTGGATTTCGCTTCGCCGCACGGTCGCGGAATGAGCGTGGGCGCCCTCCCATGATGCGCCTGCTCTTCATCAAGCTGAAGCACATCGGCGACCTGCTTCTGCTGACGCCGACGCTCGCCGGGATCAAGGCGGCATATCCGGACGCCGTCATTTGGGTCGTCTGCCGCCGCGGCACAGAGTCGATTCTCGAAGGTTGTCCCCACGTGGACCGCGTCCTGACCGGGCCGGAGCCGGAGGTCGAGAAACGCGGGCGCGGGCAGCTCGGGCGGACGGTCTCGCTCATTCGAGAGCTCCGGGCCCAGCGCTTCGACCACGTCATCGAGCTCGGCGATCATGATCGTGGCCGCTTTCTCGCGCTCGCCAGCGGCGCCCATGAACGCACCACGATCGGCTGGAATCCGCACCTCTCCGCGGCCTGGCGGCTCGCCTTCGACCATCTCCCCAATTTCAACTGGTGGACGGCGCACCGCGTCCTGAAAGACTGGCACACCACCGCGGCGGCGATTCCAGCGCTCGCGGCCCGCCAGCCGGGGCCGCTCGTCTTTGCGCCGGAGCGCCGCATGCCGGCGACGCTCTTCGCGGGTGAACCGTATGCCGTCCTGCATCCGGCAACCCGCTGGCCGGAAAAGGAATGGGTGGCTGAGCATTGGATCTCGGTCGGCCGCGATCTCACCCAGCGCGGGCTGCGGCTCGCGGTGAGCAGCGGACCCGCCGCAGATGAAATCGAAACCGCCCGGCGGATCGCCGACGGCATCGGGTCCGCCGCGGTCTGCACCGGCGGCCAACTCTCCTGGGCGGAACTGGCCGGTCTCCTCTCCGGCGCGCGGCTCTTCGCCGGCGTCGACACCGCCGCCATGCATCTCGCTGCCGCTTGCGGGATTCCGGTGCTCGGCATTTTCGGCCCCTCGCTCGAATGGCAATGGCACCCCTGGCAGTGCCCGCACCGGGTCTGCGCGCTGCCGGTGCCGGATGAGCCGGATATCCCCCGCCGCATTCAACTCGCCGAGCAGCGCCGCACGAAGGATGTCCCGCTCGCCGACGTGCAGCGCGCCTGCGGGGAACTCCTTGGATAACCCTTAAGCGATCGACAGATAATAGGGCAGCATCTCGCACCACCAATTCCAGTCGTGGCCGCACCACTTGCGGTCATCGAGGAAATGCTGGATGCCCTTCGCTTGGAGGATCTCGCTCAGGCGGAAGTTTTCGTCCCGGCAGCTGTCCCACTCCCCGGTCCCGAGGACGATGCCCATGTGGTTATACTTCCACGGATCGCTGCAGCCTTGCAGGAAGTCGGGCGGATTGTTGAAGTAGGCGAGGTCGCCGTACCAGCCGTCGAGAAATTGGCGGACGTCGAACGCGCCCCCGAGGCTGAAGAGATGGCTCACCGCGGCGGGATGCCGGAACGCCACATTCGCCGCGTGGAAGGCCCCGAAGCTGGCACCGCCCACCGCGACCCGCGGCGCGGAGCAGGCCCGACGCGCGAAATCAAAGACGTCATTCAGGATCACGCGCTCATAGGCTTCGTGCGTGCGGATCCGATCGGCGGGATGGATGCCCTTGTTGTACCAGCTTTCGCCGTCGATGCCGTCCGGACAGAAGACCGTCACCTTCCCCTGGTCGACGAACCAGCGGATCGACTCCACGAGGCCGAAATCCTTGTTCTGGTAGTAGCGCCCGTACGAGGTGGGGAAGAGCACGAGCGGAAGGCCGCCGCCCTCGCCGAAGACGAGCATGTCGAAATCGCGGCTGAGCCACGGCGTCCACCAGCGGAGATGATGTTCCCTCATAGAGTTGCCCGCGGATCATGGGGACGGCCTCCGCGCCGCGCAAGCTTCGGTTCCAACGCTTTCCGCCAAGGCTTGCACGGCGGGCCCGTCTCACGCACTCATTGCTCCGCATGAGCGACCGGCCCAACACTCTGACTGGCGACATCCGCCGCCACGCCCATTTCCCTTCGGCCATTCTGGGAAACCGACGCGATGTCCTCGTGTATCTGCCGCCCGGCTACCGCCGCTCCCGTGCGCGCTATCCAGTGCTGTACCTCCACGACGGGCAAAACGTCTTCGATGCCGCCACGTCTTACGGCGGGGTGGAATGGGGGGTCGACGAGGCGGCCGAGCAGCTCATCAACGCGCGGGAAATGGCGCCGGTGATCATCGTGGCCGTGGCGAACTCCGGCGATGGCCGGCTTCACGAGTACGCGCCCACCGCCGGAGCCCTCGAATCGCGCGAAGGCGCCCCGCGCTCGAACGGCCTGGCCCGCAAATACGGCCATTTTCTGCTCAACGAACTGAAGCCCTTCATCGACGCGCACTACCGCACCCGGCCGGATGGCGACAACACCGGACTCCTCGGCTCCTCGATGGGAGGGCTCGTCACGATCAGCCTCGGACTGTGGTACCCGAAATCGTTCCGCCGCCTCGGCGTGCTCTCGCCCTCGATCTGGTGGGACGACGGCGCGCTCTACGCGATCGTCGACAGGCTCAAGCGCAAGCCCCCGCTGCGGATCTGGCTCGACATGGGAACCGAGGAACCGGGCTGGGGCCGGGTGCGCGTCCTGCGCGATTGCCTGACGGACAAAGGCTGGCGCATCGGCGATGACCTCCACTACCTCGAAATCCCCGGCGGCCACCACACCGAATCCGCCTGGGCCGCCCGAATCGGCAAAGTGCTGAAATGGCTCTTCCCGATCTGACGAGCGCCGGTTTTCGGGCGACTCGCGCGACGGAATGGATGTCCGTGCGCAACGACCCGGCATCGGTGCGGCTCGTTCTGAGATTTTCCCTCCAGTTTCGTGTTGAGCGCGCGCCATGTGGGCCTTCGATCCGATCTGGTCAGATCCCGCCCGAATGGGGCGGGCAACTCTGTCAGACTCAATGCAAATGAAGCGGAGTTGCGCGCTCACTATCCTGCTCCTGCTTGGCCTTCCCCTGGCTTTGTTCGTGTGCGCCCTGTGGACACGGTCTCCTCCCAAAGAAGACACCTTCCTCCGGAATTTTCAGGCGAACCGCCGCGCCTTTGAGCGGTTGCGGGACTTGCTTCGGGCGGACGCCCACGTGTCGACAATTACAGCTCGCGGAGTCATGACACACGATGCGCACGACTATCAACTTCCGCCCCAGGGTAACTTCCCCGCCGAGCGCTTTCAGGAATATATGGCGCTTCTCAAGCAGATCGGTGGAACTGGGGCGACCCGTGATCGAGGCGAGGCCGGTTCTCTCCGCATCGTGCTTTGGTCCTGGCCCTTCGGCTTCGCTGGGGAAACCCGGCATGCCGGCGTCTGCTGGCTGGACCACGAGCCCCCGAATAAGAGTCTGTCCCTCGATAACTCCCGGGAAAAACGAACACAACAGACAACGGGCTATCGGTGGATCGAGAAGAGATGGTATCTTTGGGCGAGCCTTTAGCTAAATCCGGCGGCGGTCTTCAGTTACTCCTGTGCGCATCAAATCCCGCTGCGACCGCGCGACCGGCGAGACGCACCTCTCTGCCCCGGGCCTCGCACGCATCTCACGCTCCGCTTTCGGAGACCGCAACGGCGGGTGGCAAAATCGGCTTTCGGCCATTTTTGCGCGCACGCTGGGGCCGCGATTGGGTCGTTAAATCGCCGAGCTTGATCTCGCCCTTCCAGCCCCGCTGGACGTGGACGGCGCCGAGCTGGAAGCCAGACTGAGGGAAGGAGGAGGGCATGTCTACGAGGCAGATTTCGCGGATGCCGAAGCCGGCTTCGGCGATGTCGCGGACGCGGGCCTTGGTCCAGATGTGGTTGATGGTGAGCAGGAAGACCACGTGGTCGGCGTGGTTCATGGCGTGCCAAAGGAAATGGCGGATCTGACTCCAGGGCGGATTGGTGACGATCCAATCGACGCGCCCGGTCCATTGCAGGAAATCGCGACCTTCGTTGATCTCGCACCACTCCGTTCCCGGAGGCAGAAAGCGATAAAAATTCCCCTCCCCACGGCAGGGCTCCAGCACGCGCCCAGAGGGCTGAAAGTGCTTCACCAGCGCCTCCGCGAGTTCGATCGGCGTCTGTACCTCGTCGTTGCTGTCGTAGTCGCGGTTAGGCTGCAGATGCATCATTCTCGTTACCCTTTCGCCGGCGAAAGTACAATTCGAAATGCCTTTTTGGTTCCAGAGCGGGTGCGATCAAAAGTGGGTGACGGCGGCCCCCAGGCCGGCGTCGTCGTGAGCGGCGGCTTGCCGCCGCCTTCCCGAAAGGAGCTTGCTCCGGTCGAGCTGCGACCCTGCGACCGTCGGCAAGCCGACTGGAGAAAGCGGCGGCAAGCCGCCCGCAGTCCAAGGCGACTTTGTCGCTTTTGGCCCCCTGTCGCTCGTAGATCCCGGGCGCGAGAGAAACGCTTCCTCGCTCCCATTCGAGTACACCCTGCACCTTGCGGGGCCGGAAAAAGGGTTCAGCGACTCAAAAAAGGGTTCAGCGAACCCTTTTTTAGGTTCGGCGAACCCTTTTGACGGTCCCGGAACCTTCCGGAGGTTCGCGGACCCTTCCGACGGTTCCCGCTTCCTTCCGATGGAATGCCGAACCCTTTTGCGGGTCTGCGAACCTTCCGGCGGGTCGTTGATCCCTCCGAAGGTTCCCGGACCCGCGGGGGAGGATCGCTGAACCGTCCGAAGGTTCCTGCATTCTCGCGGAGGTTCGCGGAACCATCCGAAGCTTCCCGGATCCTTCCGAACGTTCGCGGAACCGTCCGAAGGATCCCACATCCTCCCGGCGGGTCGCGAAACCTGCCGAACATTCCCCAAACCACCCCGCCAGTCGCGGAACCGGCACTCGCTCCCCGCCATCGCGTGAGGAGAATCGCCGTCCTCGCTCAATCGGATCGATCTCCAAACGACGTCTTGGACCGGCGTGGGCGAGGCCGCCGCCTCCCGGGCAGTGCAGGAGGGAGACGCGATGAAAGAAATGCTCCGCTCCTCCCAGCAACCGCCTGGTCTGGCGCCGCTTCGAGCTTTGGCGGGATTCCCTTACCCCAGCATGCGCCAGCCAGCTCCCAAGGCGGCGCACGCTGCGATCACGGCGATCACGTTCCATTTCTGCCATTGCAACGCAAAAAAGGCGGCGAGTCCGAGGACGATCGCAAAGCCATCCCATTGGTCGGACTTTGGGTGAACGACGTGCCAGCCGAACCAGACGGCGAGATTCAGAATCACGCCGACGACGGCCGCGGTGATGGCACTCATCGCCGCCGAAATGCGTTCATTCCCCCGGAGACGCTCGACCGACGGTCCGCCGAGAAAGATCCAAAGCATGGAAGGGACGAAGGTTACCCAAGTCGTGATGGCTGACCCCAGCGTCGCGGCGACGAGCGGGCCAAACGGGTCGGGCCCGCTCCAACCCCCAGCGAAATCAACGAATTGCAGCACCATGATGAGGGGCCCGGGCGTCGATTCCGCCAGGCCGAGACCAGTCATCATCTGTTCGGTGGTCACCCAGCCGTAGTCCTCGACGGCCCGCTGGGCCACGTACGGCAACACCGCGTAGGCGCCGCCGAACGTAACGACCGCGGCCTTGCTGAAGAACATACCCATCGCGACAAGACGATGCTGCCAACCCAGCCACGAACCGAGCGCGATAAGGGGCAAGAACCAGACCCCAAGTCCGGTGCCCAAGACCCGCCAGAACCGACCCCAGGAGGGAGGCGGCGTTCCGAAGTGGAACCCAGCGCCCTCACCGGCCTCGCCGCCGTGACTCTTGAGCACGACGAAAAGTTCTGGTCGCAGTCGTCCTCCCAGCCAGCCGATCAAGCCGGCACCCAGCACAATCAAGGGGAACGGAACGTGCAACAGCGCCAAACAAATGAAGGCAACCCCGGCGAGAGCCCACATGGCGGGGTTTTTCAGAACTTTTTGAGCGATCCGGATGAGCGCTTGGGCGACGATCGCCATCACGGCAATTTGCAGGCCGAAGAAGGCCGCCCCGATCCACGGAATCGTGCCGAGTTCGAGATAGAGCCAGCTTAGCCCCCAGAGAATGACCGCCGAGGGCAGCACGAACAGCGCCCCCGCCACGATGCCTCCCCAGGTCCCGTGCAGCACCCAGCCGGAGTAGGTCGCGAGTTGCTGCGCCTCCGGACCGGGCAGGAGCATGCAGTAATTCAGGGCGTGCAGGAAGCGGCCGCCGTCGATCCAGCGCTTCCGCTCGACCAGCTCGGTGTGCATGATCGCGATCTGCCCAGTCGGGCCGCCGAAGCTGATGAATCCGAGCTTGAGCCAAAATCGAAACGCTTCCCCGAAACTTGGCCGCACCCGCTCCGCGGGGGTCGGGAGGCTCATCGGGCGCCTCCGCTTTTGTTGGTCGGCCAATGGTGCGTCTCGTCCGTCGCGTCCCGGCACCAGCGATAGAACGCATCGTAGAGCAAGAGTCCCGCTTCGAGCTGGGAAAGGTCGTCGGCATACATGCGGGAGAGCCCCAGTGACGCGGCCAGCAAACCGGCGCATTCAGGTGCCAGTCCCAGCTGCGCGGTATCGGCTCCGCGAACGATGGTCGCGAGTCGGAGCAGGGCTTCGGTCCCCAGGCCCCACTCCTCGATCATCGTATCGAACGTGCAGTTTCCGTCGCGGTGACTCCAGTGGACGCCCTCGATGTCGAAGGGCGTCGCGCCGAAATGTTCCGCCACACCTGGCACTTCGGCCGGGCTGACGAAGAGGAAGATCGCGGCGGGATCGACGAAGCGGCGGATGAGCCACGGGCAGGCGATGCGGTCGATTTTCGGTCGTGAGCGCGTCACCCAGAGCGTGCGGCCCGCGGCATCGCGCTCGGGCAGGCGGGCGGCCGGCACCAGCGGCAATCCGGCCTCGGCCCAGGCGGCGAAACCCCCTTCGAGAATCTCCGCTTCGGCCCCCGAGTGCCGCAGCCAGGCGGCTGCGCCCTCGGCGAGTTTGCGGCCTTGCTGGCACACGGCGACGACGCGCTGGCCGGCGTAGGCCGGAGCCCAGACGGGCGCTTCGGAGTGGGACCGGCGGATCGAGCCGGGGAGCAGACGGGGATCGGCGTCAAAATGCCCGGCTACTCGCACGTCGAGCAACACGGGGCATTTGGGGAGACCGACGAGGCGCGAGAGTTGTACAGGCGAGATCGCAAGGAATGAAGGCATGGCGGCGTCCGAATATGACCGAAGTGGACGCGATGCTTCGGCTTGGCGCCTCGTGGGGAGATCGCTTTTTCCCCATGACGTGGCTGATAGCCGAAAGGCGTTTCCTGTCAATCGCTCGCGCAGGCTGACTTCGAACCTGTTCGCGGCGCGCGGACGTCATCGGTGCTTCGCCCCGGGGAACAGAAACTTCGTCACCATCGGGGGCCCAATGGCGTAAGGCCTCGTGCGGCCCTACCGCCGCCTCCACTTATGAATCCGCGCTCCTCGCGATCTGTCCTCCCCAACTTCGCGCTACTCCTCGCCAGCCTCCTCGCGGCTCACCAAGCTCCCGCGCAGGGAGCGTTGCTGCCCGGCGCGACGCCCGTGCCGACGATGCGCACCCTTGCGCAGATCGAGCCCCGCACTCCGATCGAGTCGCTTGCGGCCGATGCCACGGCCACCTATGTCATCAGTACGCCGGGCGCCTATTATCTCTCGGCCGGCAACGTGACCGCGGCCTCCGGACGCGCCGCGATCGCGATCGCGAGCAATGACGTCACGGTCGACCTCAACGGCTTCGCCGTGGTCGGCGCCGCGGGTGCGACTCGCGGGATCGAACTCCGCGGCAACATCGTGAACGTGTCCGTTCGCAATGGCTCCATCCGGAACTGGATCGGCAGCGGCGTGGGCGCCGCCTCGGGCTCACCTGCCAGTGTGACCCTGGACGATCTGCGGATCAGCGGCATCGCCGGACCCGCGATTGACCTTCAGGCCGCCTCGGCCGTAACGGTCACCCGGTGCGCCATCTCCGGGAGCCGGTCTGGAATCCAGCTCGGCACCGCCAGCACCGTGATGCACTGCAGCGTCTGGAACCTCGCGAGTTCCGGCGGCACGGCCTACGGCATCCTCGCCAGCACGGTCGCGCAATCGAGCGTCGACACCGTGACCGCGGCCGCAGGCGGGTTTGACGCGGTCGGGATCAACGCCAGCGCCGTGACCGGTTGCACGGTGATGAACGTGAGCGGGACCGGCAACGGAAGCACCACCGGCATTCAGGGAGGCTCCGTCGCCGACTGCAAAGTAGGGTCGATCGGCACCGCGAACACCGGTCCGAACCTCGGCATCTCCTCCGATTCGGTCACGAACTGCTCCGTCGATACCGTCGGGAACTCCGGCAGTCTGAGCATCCAGTACGGAATCGTCGCCAGCGGACCGGTCCGCGGTTGCCGGGTGATCACGATAGGTGCGCTCGGGGGCACGGCCTATGTGGAAGGGATCGATGCGGAGATCGTCACGGACTGCAAGGTGAGCTCCGTGTTCACGACGGGCCCAATGTTCGGGATCAACGCCAAGATCGTCTCCGGCTGCTCGGTAAACTTTTGCACTCAGAACGGATCCTCGACCGCGGGAGTCACCGGCATCGCCGCGGAGCGCATCTCCGAGTGCCGCGTGGACACGATCACGGGCTCGACGAGCGCCACTGTGGTCGCGCTCGCTCCCCGGCGCTCCATCAGTGGATCCACCGTGAATAACGTCAGCAACTCGGGAGCGGGCGGCGCCTTCGGGCTCGATCTCGGGAGTGGCGCGACGGCCGACGGATGCCACGTCGCCCTCTCCAACGGCGTCGGCATTCGCGCCACCGCCGCCGCGCGCATCCTGAACTGCGAGGTGGCGGGATCCAGCACGGTGATCGGCATCGACGCGCAAGCCGGCAGCACGACGCTCGATGGGAACAACGTCTCGGGCTGCGCGACCGGCATCAAGGCGAGCGGCAGTACGCTCGTCATCCGCAACCACGTCACGACGAGCACCGCGAAGTTCACCGTGACCGCGGCGTGCCAGGTCGGCCAGATCGTCTCCGCCACCGGCGGCATCGCGAGCACGAGTCCGTGGGCGAATTTCACGGACTAAAGCGATCTCACCGAATCCGGTGGATCGGGCCGCCGACGAGATGAGCGTACCGCTGGGACCACTCCGGCGGCAGGCGCAGCGGACGTCCCTCGGGCATCTGGATCATCGCGAGGGTCTGGCGGCAGTGGATCAAGACGGCGTCGTCCGCGGGACGCGTGATGGTGAAGCCCACCCAGAACCGGATGCGCTCGACGCGCTCGAGCCAGCCCTCGATGCGCAGCTTGTCGGCCAGGCGGGCCGGGCGTTTGTAATCGATCTCCGTCCGCACGACGACCGGGAAGCGCAGATCCTCCGACATTTCGCGCAGACCCATCCCGAGCTGTTCGGCGAGATAGGTGCGGTTCGATTCGATGAAACGCAGGTACGCGATGTTGTGCACGACGCCCCCGCAGTCGGTGTCGAAAAACATCACCTGCTCGGTGGTGATCTGGCGGGGGACTTCGGGGGTCGCGGGTTTGTCCGTCTCCATGGTCGCAGCTTAAAAAAAGGACATCTGCTCGGAGCCGGCCGCGGCGGGCTCCGGATCCGTTTCGGCCCCGCGCGCCGGAGGCCCGGGGACGACGGCGCGCGGGGGCTCCACGCGAATGACGAACCGAGGACTGACCTCGTACTGCGTCGCGCAAAAGATCTCCAGCTCCGCACCGCCGGCGCTCCGGACCGCGGCGATGGCGAGGTCCGGACGGTTGCAATCGCGGCTCAGGTGCCCGAGCACCGCGCGGCGGAGGAGGGCATCGCGCTCGCAGATTTCGCGCACCACCGAGGCCGCGGCATCGTTGGAGAGATGACCGTGCCGCGAGAGGATGCGCTGCTTCACCGACCACGGCCGCTTCGTGTCCTGCTGGAGGAGCGGACCGTCGTGATTCGTTTCGATGAAAAGCGTGTGGGCGCCGCGCACGCGCTCCATCACCAGCTTCGTGGCGTGTCCCAGATCGGTGAGAAAGGCGAGGGAGCCCTCGGCGTGTCGGATGACGAATCCGACAGGTTCCGCCGCATCGTGCGGGACGGGAAAATTATCGACCGTGCAATCGCCGATCGTGAACGCGCGGCCCGGAAGAAAGAACCGCCAGTTCCGGTGGGCGGCGAGGCGGCCGTCGTTCTGGATCGCCTCGGCGGTCAGACGCGTGGCGTAGATGGGGAGATCGTGTTTCCGGCAGAGCACTTCGAGCCCGCCGGCGTGGTCGCCGTGCTCATGCGTGAGCAGCACGCCATCGAGCTGATCCGGCGAGAGTCCGAGCTGCGCGAGGCGCGCCACGATCTGGCGCGCGCTCAAGCCGGCATCGAGCAGCAGGCGGGTGCCGCCGGTCTCGACGAGCGCGCAATTCCCCGCGCTGCCGCTGCCGAGCACGGTGAGGGTGAACATGGCCCGGCCGTCCTTACTTTCCCGCGCGTTTCCGCCGGCGGGAGTACATGCTGTCGAGCCAGGCCTGCGAGATGACGCCCAGCTTCGCCTTGAGCAGCGTACTGGCGGTCGCCGCCCGCTTGACCTTGACCTTGGTCTTCTGCTCGAGCGGCGGTTGCGAGGCCAGCAGAGCGAGCGTGTCGAGACCGATCAGGATCGGCAGCGACACCGGGTAGCGGAGCTTCCAATCCTGGATCGCCTGGACGTATTTCCAGCCGTCATCGAGCCGCGCGATCGCCTCGCTGCGCCATTTCGCGACGAGGGCGCGCGCCTTCGCCGGATGCTTGGTCAGATCCTCGGGCGCGATGCCGGCCGCGGCGAGTTCATCCGCCGGCAGATAGCAACGGCCAGCCGCGAGATCCTCGGGGAGATCGCGGAGGATGTTGATGAGCTGGAGGCCCTGGCCGTAACGCTTGCCGAGGGGCTCCATCGCCTTCGCTGAAAGCGAAGAAAACGCCCCGAGCTTCGCGGCGCACATGCGCGTCCAAAATTCGCCCACGCTCCCCGCAACGAAGTAAGTGTAATCGTCGAGTTCCCCGACGGTCGCGAGCGACTTCAGCTCGCCGCCGTCGCCAAAACGCACGAGATCCAGCTCCTGGCCGTGGGCGATGCGGGTCAGTACGCGGCGCAGCTCCCACTTGTCGTCGCGCGGCATCGACTCGAGCCACGCGATGGAACGAGCGGCCTGCTCGAGGAGTTTTTTCTCGTCCCCGGCCGGCAGCTTCGCGGTGATGTCCCGCCGGAGCTTGCTGAGCGCCTCGGCATCCGGCCCAAACTTGATCATGGTCGAAAACGCCCGCAGATGCGGGAGACGTTCCGACGCTTTTCCGGCCGGCGTGGCGTCGGCGATGGTGTCCATCGTCCGCGCCAGCAGATATCCGAGGCTGATCGGCGCGCGGAGGGATTCCGGCAGGAGCGTGATCGTGAGGTAGAACGAACGCGAGACGCTTTGGAGCAGTTCGCCCCCGAGCTCGGTGAGGAAATCGTCTGGTTTCGCCGGCACCGCCGGAGTCGCCGGTCCCTTGACATCTGCCCCTTGGGGTTTGTCGACTCCGTCGCGCGGGCCGCGGCCCCGACCGCGATCGCCTTCGCCGCGGGGCCGTCCGCCCCGGTCGCCGCCTTCGCGTCCGCCTTCCCGACCACCCGGCCGGCCCCCGCGATCGCGATCACGACCGGGACCTTCGCGGCGGTCGCCGCTGCCACCGCCACTGGGGCGTTCCCGGCGTTCTCCGCCCGGGCTGCGTTCGCGTCGAGCTTCCGGCGCGGCTCCCTCGCGGGGTGCCTCGGGGGCTTTGGCTTCGCCTTCGGGTGCCCGTCGACGGCCTTCGCCCGGCTTCCAGTCCTGAGGCTCGAGCGCGCCATCGGTGGGGATCCGGGGCGTTTCGCCCTCGCGGCGTTCCCCGCGGCCGCGTCCGCCGCGACTCCGGCGCGGTCTCGGCTCGCTGCCGGCTCCACCCCCGGGTTCAGTCGTCGGGGCGGTAGGAGGCGGAACTTCGGCGTCGGATTGCATGCGGTCGTTGATTCATCGCCCGAAGCGCGGTCTTGTCCAATGACGCGTGCCCCGGCCGACGGTCTTTTCCCGCCCCTTGATCTCCCATCTTTACGTCCACATCCCGTTCTGTCCGAAGGTCTGTCCCTACTGCAGCTTCTACAAGGAGGCGCACGACCGGAACAAAACGCAGCCCTTTCTGGACGCGGTTCTGCGCGAACTCGAGCTCCGCGAAGCCGGCGGCCTAACCCTGCGACCCCGCACGATCTTCTTCGGCGGCGGAACCCCGAGCGCGCTCACGGTGGCGCAGCTCGACTTCCTCCTCGGCGGGCTCCGGTCGCGGCTCGATCTCTCCGCGCTGGAGGAATGGACGCTGGAGATGAATCCCGCGACCGTCTCGGTCGAGAAGGCGCGACTCTTGCGCCAGCTCGGCGTGACGCGCATCAGCATGGGCGTGCAATCCTGGGACCCGGGCGTCCTGCTCACGCTTGGCCGGGTCCATTCCGCCGACCAGGCGCGCCGCAGCTACGACATCCTCCGCGACGCGGGCTTCACCAACGTGAATCTCGACCACATCTTCGCCGTCCCCGGCCAGACCCTCGCGAGCTGGGAAGCCACCCTCGCCCGGAGCGTCGCCCTCCGGCCGGATCACATTTCCGCCTACAACCTGACCTACGAAGAGGACACCGAATTCATGCGCCGCTTCGAGCGCGGGGAATTCCGGCAGGATCCGGATGACGATGCCGAGTTCTTCGAGAGCTCGGCACGGATCCTCGGCGAGGGCGGCTACCCCGCGTACGAGACATCGAATTTCGCTCCCCCGGGGAATGAATGCCGGCACAATCTCGGGTACTGGCGCGGCGCTGATTACCTCGGGCTCGGACCGAGCGCGTTTTCGACCGTTGGTGACCGCCGGTGGTCGAACGTGCGGGACACCGCGGCCTACACCGCCCAGATTCTGGACGGCAGCTTCGCGGAGGATTTTTCGGAACCGCTCACGCCCGCCGTGCGTCGCAGCGAGGAGATCGCGTTTGGCCTGCGACTCCGCGACGGAATCCCCGCCGCGTGGCTGACGCCATGGTCCGCCCGGGTCGATCAGCTCGCCTCGCTCGATCTCCTCATTCAGCAAGGTGAGCGCATCACGCTCACGCCGAAGGGCCGCCTGCTCGCAGACGAAGTCGCGGCGGAATTCATCTGACGCTTGAACGCCGACGCCACCCACGTCCTCTCGGTCTCGGCCCTCACCTCGGCCATCCGCACGGTGCTGGAGGGGACGATCGGGCTCGTCTGGGTGGAGGGCGAAGTGTCCAATCTCCGACGCCAGGCCTCCGGGCACGTTTACTTCACCCTGAAGGACGAGAGCGCGCAGCTCTCCTGCGTCATGTTTCGCAACGCGGTGAACAGCGGCGGCGGCCGGCAGCTCACCGACGGCGCGCGGGTCCAGTTGCTCGGGGAGGTGAGCGTCTACGAGGCGCGCGGGCAATACCAGCTCATCGTCCGCCTCGCCCAGCCGCGCGGGCTCGGTGCGCTCCAGGCGAAGTTTGAGGAGCTGAAGCGAAAGCTCGCGGCGGAGGGGCTGTTCGATCGCGCGCGGAAACAGCCATTACCCCGCTTCCCGCGGACCATCGGCGTCGTCACGTCTCCCTCCGGAGCCGCCCTCCAGGACATCCTGAACGTCCTTTCCCGGCGCGCGCCGTGGGTCCGCGTCCTCGTGCAATCCGTCCGCGTGCAGGGCGCCGGGGCGGCGGCGGAAATCGCGGGCGCCATCGCGCACTTCGACGCCTGGGCCGGAGGCGACGATCCCGCGCTCCGCGTGGATGTGATCGTCGTGACCCGCGGCGGCGGAAGCCTCGAAGACCTGTGGGAATTCAACGAGGAAAGCGTCGCGCGGGCGATCGCGGCGGCCCGCCTGCCGGTCGTGAGCGCGGTGGGGCACGAGATCGATTTCACCATCAGCGATTTCGCCGCCGATCTGCGCGCGCCGACCCCGAGCGCGGCCGCGGAGTTGCTCGTGCCGGACACCGCCGAGCTCCTGCAGCGGCTCGCGAGCCAGCGGGAATTTTTGCGCCGGGCACTCGCCGAGTGGGCGTCCCGCGCCCGCGAACGGCTCACGGCCCTCGCGCGGGGCGAACTCGTCCGCGCGCCGGCCCGGCGACTCGCAGAAGAACGCCAGCGGCTGGATTCACTCGCCGACGGGCTGCTCCGGCTCACCCGCACCGGGCTCGACTCCCGCCGCAGCGATTTCGCGCGCCTCACCGCCGCGCTCCGGCCGCAGACGCTGGCCGCGGGAGTGGAGGCGGGACGCCGCGGGCTCGCGACCGCGACGGAACGGCTGCGGCTGGGCGCGGCCCATGGGATCGCCCAAGAACGCGCGCGGCTCGAGCGAGCAGGCGGACTGCTCCGCGTTCTCGGTCCGCAGGGAACCCTCGAGCGCGGCTACAGCATCACCACGGATGCGAGCGGCCGGGTCCTGACCTCGGTGGGCGACGCGACCGCAGGGACAAAAGTTCGCACCCGTCTCGCCGACGGAGAGTTCGAGTCCGTCGTGGGATAGGCGGTTCCGGCTCAGAACCCCAGTCCGTTCTTATCCGCACTTTCTGTTCGACGGCGCCCAAACCCCATTTTCATGCCGTTTGTTTGGTGGCATCTGGACCTCCCTCACGGCGCCAACTGGACGACGCGAACTTGGTAGTGCAGCTTGCGCGAGCCGCCGGTGCTGGGGTAGGTGAAGGTGAGCAAAGCGCCCGTGCGTGTCACCGTCGAGAGCGTGATCCAAGCTGCGGCTACGCCCTGCCCCAGCCCAAATGAATCGCGTTTGGTCCTTGCGCTCCACTCAAGGATTTGACTTCGCTGTCGTATCGTCAACGATACTGTCGTGCGCGTTGTGATCGACACCAACGTCATCATCTCGGCACTCAAATCGTCCGCGGGAGCGTCGTTTCGTTTGGTCGGCATGCTCCGTGCCGGATTGCTTTCCCCCGCAGTCACAGCACCTCTTGTGTTTGAGTATGAGGATGTCGCGCAACGCCCAGAATTGTTGCCACATCTCACGCGGTCCGAGGTCGCCGATTTTCTCGACTGGTTCGTCTCCATTTCCACCCGACACAAGGTGCACTACCTCTGGCGGCCTTTGCTCCGAGATCCGAAAGACGACTTGGTGCTGGAAGCGGCGGTCGCTGCAGGTGCCATTTACCTGATCACATACAATATTTCCGACTTCGAACCCGCGTCGACCTTCGGAGTTCGCGTGGTTACACCGTCCCAGTTTCTTGCGTTATTTCCATGTCCCTTCCAATGAGCACCCTGAGCGTTCGACTCCCCAATTCCATTCATCAGCACGCAAAACGTCTGGCGCGCGACGAAGGCATTTCCATCAATCAACTCGTCAGCAGCGCTCTAGCTGAGAAGCTCTCCGCTCTGGATGCGGAGCGCTACTTGAACGAACTGGCTGAGCGTGGCAAGAAGGTCGATATCGGCGCCATCCTTGCCAAGATTCCGCCGGTCGAACCCGAGCCGCACGATCGAATTCCGGAGTGATCGTCCGTGCGCTCGCACCGCGGATGAACGACTCTTTTACGGTGAAGGATTGATTGATTCTTTGCGTCTCCGCGTCTGTGCGGGATTACCTCTCGCACTTCGGTGAGCCGCCGGGCCCGGAGTTGGGGAAGGAGATCGCGCGGGCGATCGCGGCCGCCCGCCCGCCGGTCGTGCGCGGTCGGGCACGAGATCGATTTCACCATCAGCGATTTCGCCGACCGAACGCCTCCGGCTGGGCGCAGCGCATCGGATCGCGCAAGAACGCGCCCGGCTCGAGCGCGCGGCGGGGCTGCTCCGCGTGCTCGGTCCGCAGGGAACGCTCGAGCGCGGCTACAGCATCACCACGGATGCGGCCGGCCGCGTCCTGAGCTCGGTGGGCGACGCGAGCGACGGCACGAAAGTTCGCACCCGTCTCGCCGACGGAGAATTCGAGTCGATCGTGGGATAGGCGACGAACTTCCCTCCGCTCACCCCGCCGCGCTGAGGGCAGGGGTGGCCGAGACTCGCGGACAACCGCCCAATTTACATCGCGGACCAACGGTCTGAGGTGAAGGGACAGGACGCCCTCCGGCATCTGGAGCTTGGCAGCATCGGCGTTGCGCGCTTTGACCTTTGGAATCAGCTCCCGGCCATGGATAACGACCCGCTCGACCTCCAACTGTTCGTCACAATTCCCTTCGTGCTTTCGTTTTTCCTTACGGCCGCGCTCGGCTGGAGCGTCGCGCGAGCGATCCTGCGCCGGCGATGGCCCTCCGTGCCGGGGAAGATCCTCCACTCCTCGATCAGGGAATCGTTCCGCATCGACGGCGACATGGATGACGGGATGACGAAAGTTTTGGAATACATCCCTCAGCTCTCCTATGAATACGAGGTGGCCGGGAAGCGTTACGTGAGCAATGACATCGAGGGATTTTCGCCGCCGGACACCGAGGACCGGGTTCAGGTTGAGGCGATGCTGGCGCGGTGGACGCCGGGGACAGTCGTGACCGTTTACTACCGCCCTTCCCGGCCGAGAAAAGCCTACTTGGCCCCCAACGCGTTCCCTCGCGTCAGACTGGTCCTGCTGGTGCTGAGCTTGGTTCCGCTGTGGTGGACCGCGATCCTCTTCCGGGCCGTTACCTTTTGAGATCACCCTGCCGCGATCGCGACGATCCCGGCAAGTATCACCTGCGGGCGCGCGGATGGTTCAGGATTTTTTCCGCGAAATCCAGTTGAACGACGGCCGGTTTCCTGCTTCTTTGCCGACCCTGCGAACCGCGGACTCTCACCGGTCCCGACCAGCGCGAGGAGTCGTAGCTCAATCGGTTAGAGCGCCGCCCTGTCACGGCGGAGGTTGCGGGTTCGAGCCCCGTCGACTCCGGGCTTTTTTCCCTCTCTGCGGCATGCCATCCTCCGAGTCTGTCACCGCCCCCTCGCTCCTGCGACTGCTGGCCTACGTGGCGCTTCCGCTCTACCTGCTCGACCAGGCGACAAAGCTCTGGGTCCATTTTTACCTCGCCGAGCATATCGAGGTCATCCCCGGCTTCTTCGAGATTATCTACGCGACGAACACCGGCGCGGCCTTCGGCATCGGCCGGAACAACAACGCGTTCTTCATCGGCCTGTCCGCGGTGGCCGCCGTGGCGATGTTCTTTCTGAATCGTGCCCGCGTTTTCGAGGGACCGGCCCTCCGGTGGGGCTTGGCTTTGCTCGTCTCCGGGATGCTGGGCAATCTCACGGACCGGATCTATCACGGACACGTCATCGATTTCCTGGACTTCCATCTTGGCGCGGCGGGCCCCCACTGGCCGGCCTTCAATGTGGCCGACTCCTGCATCTGCGGAGCCGTCGCGCTCTTCCTCTGGAGCTCCTTCCGCGAACTGCGCGGCTCGGAGGCGGCCAAGGAAGGCGGGTAGCTTTCGCCGCGGATTTCCCCCTTGGCATCCTCCGGGGCGGGACCCATACTTCGGCATGAAGACTCTGCTGCGCTCCGCCTCCATCGCCCTCCTCGCCGTGGCCTTCGCCTCCGCTCCCACGCTCGCTTTCGCCGATGACGGGAAATGCGGCGAATGCTGCAAAGCCGAAGGCGCGAAGAAGAGCGCGAAGAAAACGAATAAGAAGAAGCCGGCCGCCAAGCCGGACGCCGAAAAGGCCTGACCGATCGGATCGCCAGATCAATTTCCCTCGGGGGGACGCGTTTGCGTCCCCCTTTTTCTTCCCCCGAATGGAGCCACCGAGCGAGCCGGTGCTTTCGGTCCGGGGTCTGTCGGTGCGGCGGGGCGCGGCGACCATCCTGCGAGACCTCGCCTGGGACGTCCGAGCGGGCGAACATTGGGTCGTTCTCGGCGCCAACGGCTCAGGCAAGACGTCGCTGCTCAGCGCCATCACGGGCTACCTCACGCCGAGCACCGGCGAGGTCGAGGTGCTGGGAGCCCGCTATGGCCAGTCTGACTGGCGCGAACTCCGCCAGCGCGTGGGGCTCGTCAGTTCCTCCCTTCGCCAGCTGATGCCGGATGCCGCCACCGCGCTGGAGATCGTGCTCGGTGGATTCGCCGCCAGCATCGGGCTCCCTGGTCCAGCCACTCCGGGGCGCGTCCGCGCGGCCCGGGCGGCGCTGCGGGCGGCGGAGGCCGCGGGCATCGCCAGACGACCGTGGGCCGTGCTCTCGCAGGGCGAGCGTCAAAAGGTGCTGATCGCCCGAGCGCTCGTCGGCCAGCCGGCCGTCATCATGCTCGACGAACCGTGTGCCGGGCTCGACCCGGTGGCCCGCGAGCATTTCCTGGCAGCGATGCAGCGCCTCGCGCAGCGCGGGCTCACGACCCTTGTGCTCATCACGCATCACATCGAGGAGATCACCGTCGCGTTCACGCATGCGCTGGTGCTCCAAGCCGGGCGCGTGCTCGCGGCGGGTCCGCTCGACCGGGTGCTCCGCAGCCCCATCCTGAGCGACGCGTTCGGAGCCCCGCTGCGCGTCCGGCGGGTCGCCGCTCGCTGGATTCTGGAGCCGGTCCGGGAAAAGGGCGTTTGATCTTCGCGCCGCGCGCGCTTCCCTCGCCTGTTGGTCTCCGCCTTGCTCTGAGTTTTTCCTGAATGTCCCGCGCGCTTCGTTTCACGCTGATCATCGGTGCTGCCGTCACTCTCGCCCTGGCGTTGCTGCACAGCACGGGAGTTCTCGACCCGCTGAACCGCGGCCTCGCCGAAGCCTACGGACTGGCGGATGACGTTCCCACGCAGGCGGGTGTCACCGACTGGCTGGTGCTCGGCGTGCTGGCGTTCGGCATCGCGTGGACCACCGTCGATATCAACCGGCCCACCCTGAAGGCCGTCGTTGCCATCTCCACCCTCGTCCAGGTCTTCACGGGCTCGGCGCTGCTGTCCCAATTCGGAACGTACTTCTCCCCGATCCCGCCCGGGCTCGCCGTCCTGCTCTCGTTTGGGATCGGGCTCTTCTTCGCGCGGTCCCCGGACGGGCAGCGGCCGCGGCAGGTCGAGGACCTCTACGGCCAGCGCATCTCGAACGAGACGGCGCACGCGCTGGTGGAGAGCCGCGTGCCGCTCGATGCCGCCGGGCAGATGCAGGAACTCACCATCGTGGTGTGCGAAATCTTCAATCATCCGTCCCTCATGTCGGAGCTCTCGCCGACGGATTACATCGCGCTGAACAACGAGTTTCTCGCGCTGGCGTCCGAGTCGCTCGTGGAATCCGGCGGCTGCCTCGCGGAGTGCGATGGAGAAGGCGTGCGCGTCATCTTCGGCACGCCGCTGCCGGATCCCGAACACGCCTCACGGGCCTGCTCCGCGGCGCTCGCGCTGGCCAAGCAACTCGACGACTTCAACCAGCGCGCCGCCGCCCGGCATGGGCAGGTCTGTGACTGGCGCCTCGGCGTGAATTCCGGCCTGATGATCACGGGCGGATTCGGCGGGGAACGGCTTTCCGGTTTCGGCGTCGCGGGGGACGAGGTGGAATTTGCCCGCCGGCTCTGCGCCGCCAATCTCATCTACGGCTCGTCGATCCTCGCCGGTGCCCGCACCTACGAAATGGCGGAGGGCCGCGTCGAGGTCCGGCCGATGGAATTGCTCCGGCGCCGGCAGGACGAAAACTGGCTCGAGGTCTACGAACTGCTCGGCCTCCCGCCTGAGATCGGGGTCGAGGAACGCGAACGGCGCGACCTTTACTGGACCGCGGTGATTTACTACCGCGAAAAACGCCTGACGGAGGCCCTCGATAAATTTCAGCAGGTGCGCGCGCTCAGTCCGGGACCAGACGGACCCGTCGAGTTTTACATTCAGCGGATCCGCGCGCTCCAGCTGAACAACTCGGGCGCCGATTTCGAAACCGCGCGGCTGCTCAACTCGCTCTGAGTCGGCCGAGGGACCCTCAGATCGAGAGCACCGCCATCGCCTCGATCTCCGCCGTCTGCGGAAACATGTCGATCGGCGTGACGCTCTCGATGCGGTAGCCGCTGCGCTTCAGGCGCGCGAGATCGCGCGCCAGCGTGGCCGGGTGGCACGAGACGTAGATCACGCGGCGCGGGCGTGAATCGCTGATCTCATCGGTGACGGTCGCGGCCAGACCTTCGGCGGGCGGATCGAGGATGAGCGTGACGTCGGTCTTCGAAGCATTCGCGATCGCCTCGGGCAGCAGCAGGGCGACGTCACCCTCGAAATAGCGTTCGTGCGCGAGGGCATCGCTGCGGGCGTGCTCGACGGCGTAGCGGTCCCACTCGATTCCGATGCACTGGGCGTAGTGATCACGCAGGACCTTGATGAACCAGCCGGCGCCGCAGTATGCATCGACGAGCGACGCTCCTCCGTCGCCGGCCACTTCCACGACGAGCCGCATCAACTCGGCGGCCGCCGCGTCGTTGGCCTGATGGAAGAAGCGACGAGTGCGATCCGCGCGTAGGGTCCGGTGTCCGTCCTCGCGCCGGCGTCGGCGGCTGGACGTCAGCCCCGCGAGCACTTCGTTCACGCGCGGATCCGCGATCTCGCAGCGCTGGATCGGCACGAGCCTCGCCGTTCCCGCCGCGTGAAATCCCGCTACGCCATCGACGAGATGAACCGTGATCCGGTTCCGATATTCGTAATCCAACGGCGACGCCACAATCGGGCGGACCGGCGCATCCTCGGGGGAGAGATGACCCACGCGGCGCAGCGTGGCCGCGAGCTGCTTTTCCTTCAGCGCGAGCTGGGTCTCGTAGCGGAGATGCTGGTAGCGGCAGCCGCCGCATTTTCCAAAGACCACACAGCGCGGCGTGACGCGGTCTGGCGAAGGCTCGGCGATGCTCACGACCCGGCCCTGGAGAAAATTCTTCCGCGCCCCCGTGATCTCCACCGTGACCTCCTCGCCCTCGGCGACGAGCGGGATGAAGACGACCGGACCATCCTCAAGGCGCGCGACGCCATCGCCCCCGAAGGCCACATCCGTCACCCGCACGCGGTGGCGGGTGCCGATCAGAGTCGCGGTGGCGGGCATTTCTCCGTATCGACCCCGCCGTGGCGGAAGGCACGGAAAAAATACCGACCCCTAAGAATATCATCCGCCGCACGTTCTTCATTCCGACAGAGCACGACCCGATGCATCTTTCGCTCATCTTGCCCTCGAACGTCCTTCCCCTCGATCCGCGCGAACCGGAGCCGGAGCGCCGGATGCGTGCGATCGTGCGCCGCTTCGAACGGCCGCTGCTGGCCTTTGCCGTGCGCTTCACGGGCGAGCCGGAGCGCGCGCGCGACGTGGTGCAGGACACGTTTGCCCGCTTCGCCCGCTCGGCCCCGGACGAATTCGAAGGCGGTGACCCCGCCCGGTGGCTCTTCACCGTCTGCCGCCATCGCGCGCTGGATGTTTGCCGGCGCGAGGGCCGCGTGACGTTTGTCGATCAGGACGAGCTCGCGAATGCACCGTCCAGCGCGCCCGCGCCCGATGAGGCGGCAGCTCGCGGCGACGAGCAGGCCCTGCTCCTCCGTATCGTGGCGCAACTGCCCGCCCGCCTCCAGGAACTCCTCCAGCTCAAATTTCAGCAGGATCTCAGCTACCGCGAAATCGCGGCGGTCACGGGACTCAGCGAAACAAACGTCGGCTTTCTCCTTCACACCGCGCTCAAGAAACTCCGCGCCCTCCGCGAGGAGGCCGAGCGCCCGCGACCTCTTCCGCCTTCGCCATGAGCCTCCGTCCCGATGAATTTCTGCTCACCGCTCACGCGCTCGGCGAGCCGCTCGAACCCGCCGAGGACGCGCGAGTCGAGGAACTGCTGGCGAACGATCCCGCCCTCCGCGCCGGGCGCGCCGCTGAACTCGATCTCGCGCGGAAACTGCGCGCCGCCTACCGCGCCGAAGCCGCGGCCCCACCCGCGCGATCCATCATCCGGATCAACGCCGCACCCGAGGAGACCGCCTGGCGCCAGCGGATCCTGCGGCTCGCGGCCGTGGCGATGCTCTCGATCGGGGCGATCGGCGCGACCGCCTGGTGGACCGCGCAGCGCGAGATCTGGCTGACGGGGCCGCAAGCCGCCACGCAGGTCAGCTTCGACGCCCCCGGCGGTCTCGAGAACGCGCCGGCCGGCCAGGTCGAATTGCACTGCGCGCCGCTCGGCCCCCTCGATCGCGGCGCTCTCAGCGCCCGTTGGGCGGAGACGACAGCCCGCCTCTGCGCGGGCGCCCTGCCGGGACGGGACGAACTCGATCCGAACCGCCTCCTCTCGCTCCTGCCCGCCGCCCCATCTGATCCGATCGCGCCGATCGAGGTGAGCGGCGTGATCGCGCCCTGGGACGCGCGGCGCGCCGTCTTTCGGGTTGCCTACCGCGATCCGGACGGAGAGCCAGAGGAGTTGCAGATCAGCGCCGGCGGCGACGATGTGGCGAGCGCGCGTTGCCTCGCGCGGGGAGAGGACGAAACCGGCCGGCACCTCGCGTTGATCGAGGTACTTTTCCGCGGTGGGCCGCCCACCGGCGGGCATCGGACCGGGCTGGTGACGTTTGCGCTCGAGACCGCGGGCCGCCCGCGGGACTTCGGGTCGGGACCGTTCCTGGCCGTCTCGCGCCGAACGCTCGCGGCGGACCTCACCGCGGCCCCGCCGGCGCTGCGTGACGCCGTCACGCTCACCGCCTTCGCGCTCATCCTCCGCGGCGAAGCGCCCGCGGCTTCCTATGGCATGAGCGACGTGGTCGCTCTCGCGGAGGCCGGCGGGGGCGAATCGGTGGCGCTCGCTCCGCTCGCGCGGCGGGCCCGCGAGCTGCTCATGGCCGCCGCGCGCGGGGCGTAGCGATTCCGGCGCGGTCGCGCCCGCGGGAACGGGTGCTCGTTTTCATCGACCCGGAACCCCTGCGGGACGCGCTTCGCGCTTGCGCTGGAGCGCCTCCGGCGTTGTCTGCGGACAGATGTTGTCCTCCGCCGAGTTGATCGATGCGGTCCCGATCATTCTTTCGCTCGTGGTGATCGAGAGCCTGCTTTCGGTGGACAACTCGCTCGCGATCGCCGCGATGGCCCGGCGGGTTCCGGCGGAACGACGCGGAACGATTTTGAACTGGGGCATGGCCGGCGCGTATGCCTTCCGCTGCATCTGCCTGCTGCTCGCGGCCTGGATCATCCAAAGCACATGGATCAAGGCCGTGGGTGCCGCGTACCTCCTTTACCTGATGTGCAAGGAACTCACCAAGGCCCCGGACGAGCTTGAGGACGACGGCACGCCGAAGGGATCGGTGGGCGCGACCCCCGTCTTCCAGAGCGTGATCGTCGGCATCCTCATTCTCGATGCCAGTCTGAGCGTGGACAATGTCGTCGCCGCCATCGCGATGAGTGACCAGCTCTGGGTCGTGTATACCGGCGTCGGGATCGGGATTCTGTCGCTTCGGCTGCTGGCGGGATGGTGCATGCGGCTGATCGAGCGGTTTCCGATTCTCGAATCGACGGCATTCCTGCTCGTCGGTTTCGTTGGTGCAGTACTTACCGTGGAACTTATCGGCGGATTTCATCTGCATCCGTTTTTCAAATTCATCGGCATCGCGGCGATCACCGGCCTCAGCCTGCTCTACGCGTCGAATGAAGCGGCGAAACGCGCCCTCAACCCCGTCATTGCGGTCTCCCGACCCGTGATGACCGGCGTGGTGCGTTCCGTCTCGTTTGTCTTTTCCCCGTTCAAATACCTTTGGGGCTGGAGTCGGGGATAGGCGGACGAACTGCGCAAGATCTTCTCCGCGAACCCCGCGGAATTCAAACCCGTGGAACGCGCCCGCCGGGACCGCTGACCGGTCGATGATTCCGCCGATTCGGGGTCGCCCGCCAAACTGCAAACTTCGCCGCTTTCCCGCTTGCACGCAGGCGGCTCGGCGATAGAAAGCCGCTCGCGCCCGCCGCCCCCTGTCTGTTGCGGAACTCCCGGGAACGCGCCAACCCCCTCCCCTGACTGTTTCCATGACTTCCATCCGCCGCGCTGCCGTTCTTGGATCGGGCACCATGGGCGCCGCCATCGCGGCCCATCTCGCCAACGCCGGAATCCCCACGCTCCTCCTCGACCTCGCCAGCGAGGGCAAGGATCGCAACGCCATCGCCCGCGCCGGGCTCGAGCGCGCCGCCAAGGCGAAGCCGGCCTCGTTCATGGATCCGGCGCGCGCCGGACTCATTACGCTCGGGAATCTCGAGGACAATCTCGAGCAGCTGAAGGACGTCGACTGGATCGAGGAAGCGATCGTCGAGAAACTCGAGGTCAAGCATGCGCTCTGGGAGAAGGTGGAACGCTTCGCGGGCGAGCACGCCATCATCAGCTCGAATTCCTCCGGCATCCCGATGCACATGCAGCTCGAGGGCCGCGGCGCCTCCTTTCGCCGCCGGTTCTGCGGTGCGCATTTCTTCAATCCGCCGCGCTGGCTGCACCTGCTGGAACTGATTCCGACGGCCGACACCGACCCGGTCGTGCTGGCTCGCCTCCGGGACTTCGGTGATCGCGTGCTCGGCAAGGGCATCGTCATCGCGAACGACGTGCCCGGCTTCGTCGGTAACCGCGTCGGCGTCTATTCCATGATGCACACGGTGCGCGTGGCCGAGAAGCTGAAGCTCTCCGCCGAGGTGACCGATGCGCTGACCGGCCCGATTCTCGGCCGCCCGAAGAGCGCCACGCTCCGCACCGCGGACGTCACCGGAATCGATGTGCTCTATTTCGTCGCGGCCGGGCTCGCCGCGACGACCAAGGGCGAGGATTTCGCGATGCCCGCGATTTTGACCAAGCTGGTCGAGCGGAAATGGCTCGGCGAAAAGAGCGGCCAGGGGATCTACAAGCGGACGAAGGACGCCAAGGGCCGGACGGAGATCCATGCACTAAACTTCGAGACGATGGAATACGCGCCCGCCGCAAAGGTGGAAACGCCCGAACTGGCCGAGATCGGCAAACTGCGCAGCGCGCTCGAGCGCACCCGCGCTCTCCTCGCCCTGCCGGGTCCGCTGGGTGATTTCACGCGGGAGTCGATCTACGAAATGATGCACTTCGCGGCCGAAAAGGTGGGCGTCGTCTGCCGGGATCCGCACGAGATCGACAACGCTCTGAAATGGGGCTTTGGCTGGGAACTCGGACCCTTCGAACTCTACGACGGACTTGGCCTCGCCGCCGTCGCCGAAGGCTTCAAGCAGCTCGGCAAGACCGTGCCCGCGCTCGTGCGGCAGCATCTGGCGAGCGGAACCGCCTTTTACGCGAAGGACGCCTCCGCCTCGGACGCGACGCATTTCTCTCTGGCGACCTACAAGGCGGCGAACCCGACGAAGGTCGTTCGCACCTCGAAGGGCGCCAGCCTCGTCGACCTCGGCGACGGGGCGCTCCTGCTGGAATTTCACAGCAAGGCGAATTCGATGGGCGATGAAGCGATCCAGATGATTCAGACCGCGATCGAGGTCGTCCCGACCGGCTTCGCGGGCCTCGTCATCGGGAATGAAGGTCAGCATTTCTCCGCCGGCGCGAACCTCGCGCAGATTCTCCAGGACGCGCAGGACAAGAAGTTCGACGCGATCGAAAAGATGATCGCCGGATTCCAGGGCACCGTGGTCGGCCTGCGTTACAGCGGGTTCCCCGTCGTGGCGGCCGGGTTCGGCATGGCCCTCGGGGGCGGTTGTGAAACGCTCCTCGCGAGCGATCGCGTCCAGGCGCACAGCGAGTTGTACTGCGGCCTCGTCGAGATGGGCGTGGGCTTGATTCCGGCGGGCGGCGGCACGGCCGAGATGCTCATTCGCTTCACCCAGGCGCAGACCGCGGGCGCGGATCCCTTCGACGCCGCGAAACGCGCGTTCGAACTCATCGCGATGGGCCGCGTCTCGGCGAGCGCGCTCGACGCGCGGAACCTCGGCTTCCTCCGCGAGTCGGACGGCATCACGATGAACAAGCGCCGGCTGATCGCCGACGCGAAGGCCGAGATGCTGGCCCTCGCGCGCAACTACGTCGCCCCGACGCCGCGGAAGATCATCGTCGGCGGTCAGGCGACCTTCGCGAATCTGAAGTACGCCGCGCTCTCCCTCCAACTCGCCGGCCTGGCGAGCGAACACGATGTCTGGCTCGCCACCGGCCTCGCGAAGATCCTCAGCGGCGGGACGCAGAACTTCAAGACGGTCGTGGGCGAGGATCACCTCCTCGCGCTCGAGCGCGAAGTCTTCCTCGAATGCTGCGCCCACCCGAAGTCGCAGGAGCGCATCGCGTTCATGCTCACGAAGGGCAAGCCGCTGCGGAACTGACCGGAAACGCCCTCGCAATTCCTCCTCCCCTTCGTCCATCCTTCGCTTCCCCATCCCCATGCACTCTGCCGTCATCGTTTCAGCCTGTCGCACCGCCGTTGGGCGGGCCAAGAAGGGCTCCCTCGCCAACACCCGGCCGGATGAGCTCGCCGCCATCGTCATCAAGGAAGTGGTCCGCCGCGCCGGCATCGACGGCTCCGAAGTGCAGGACGTGATCATGGGCTGCGCGATGCCGGAGGCCGAACAGGGCATGAACGTGGCGCGTCTCGCCGCGCTGCTCGCGGGTCTGCCCGACACCACCGGCGGCGTAACGGTGAACCGGTTCTGCTCGAGCGGGCTCCAGACCGTCGCGATGGCGGCGCAGGCGATCATGACGGGCATGAATGACTGCGTGATCGCTGGCGGCACCGAAAGCATGACGATGGTTCCGATGATCGGGAACAAGCTTTCGCTAAATGCGGAGCTCGTGGACAAGCGGCCCGAGGCTTACATCGGCATGGGATTCACCGCGGAAAATGTCGCGGCGAAATACGGCGTCGCGCGGGCGCGTCAGGATGAATTCGCGCTCGCCTCGCACCAGCGCGCCGCGGCGGCCAAGAAGGCGGGAAAGTTTGCCGACGAGATCGTCGCGGTGGACGTCCGCGTGGACCGGATGAACGGAACCCAGCTTGATTCCACGCGCGTGGCGTTCGCGGATGATGAACTCATCCGGGAGGAATCGACCCTCGAAGCGCTCGCCGCGTTGAAGCCTTCGTTCAATCCGCGCGGGAGCGTCACGGCCGGCAATTCGTCGCCGCTCTCGGATGGCGCCGCCGCGCTCCTGCTCATGAGCGAGGAAAAGGCACAGGCCCTCGGACTCAAGCCCCTCGCGCGCTTCGTCTCGTTCGCAATCGCTGGCGTGCCGCCCGAGATCATGGGAATCGGTCCCGTCGAGGCGGTTCCCCGGGTGCTCAAGCAGGCCGGGCTCACCATCGACCAGATCGATCTCATCGAGCTGAACGAAGCCTTCGCGGCCCAGTCTCTCGCCGTGATCGATGCGCTCAAGCTCCCGGTCGAGAAGGTCAACGTGAACGGCGGCGCCATCGCGCTCGGCCATCCGCTCGGCTGTTCCGGCGCGAAGCTCACCGTGAGCATCATTCACGAACTCCGCCGCCGCGGCGGACGCTACGGCCTCATCACGATGTGCATCGGCGGAGGCCAGGGCGCCGCCGGCATCATCGAAGTGCTGCCCGCCTGATTGGATCATCGGATCGTGCGTCCAACGCGAGGGGGCTGAAAACGTCGAGAAGCGGGCTTCCCCGAAGGGGTTGATGCCTGTCGCCGCGCGCTCAGAGCGAGTGTGTCCTCACATTCGGCCTTGCTCCTTGTTCCATCCTCCCTGTTCCTTATCTCCTCGTGGAGTCCGCGCTGCACCTTCTCGTCGTCGAAGACGATCCCCACATCGCGGATGTCATCGAATACGCGCTGGCGGCGGAGGGCTATCGCGTCCGGCGGACGAACCGCGGCGCCGACGCGATCGCGCGATGCACGGGACCCGAACCGCCCGATATCGTCGTGCTCGATGTGGGTCTGCCGGACATGGACGGCTTTGAAGTCTGCCGCACGATCCGACGCACCTCGGATCTCCCGATCCTTTTCCTCACGTCCCGCAGCGACGAGATCAATCGGGTGGTCGGACTGGAGATCGGCGGCGACGACTATCTCACCAAGCCGTTCAGCCCGCGCGAACTTGTCGCCCGCATCAAGGTGATCCGGCGGCACCTCACGGCGCTCCGCCGCCACGACGCGACCCCGCCGCCCGACATTCTCCGGCACGGTCCGATCGAGCTGAACCGGATCCGCTTCCAGGCTACGTGCGGCGGCGAGTTACTCGCGCTCACCCGCCAGGAGTTCCGGCTGCTCGAGCTCTTCGCCGGCTCGCCGGGGCGGGTCTTCACCCGGGAGGAATTGCTCGATCTCGCGTGGGACGACGGCGGCGCGGTCACGGACCGCGCGATCGATGCCCACGTGAAAACCCTGCGCCGGAAACTTGGAGCCGCCGCCGGGCTGATCGAAACCGTGCGCGGGATCGGCTACCGCGCGAAGGTCTGATCTGCAATGAATCTCCCGGGACTGCACAGCATTCACTGGAAGGTCTTCATCTTCCATCTCGCGGTCCTGCTCCTGCCAGTCGCCTACCTCGCCTGGCAGGTGCGGCTGAATCTCGAAGCGACGCAATTGCGCGCGGCGGAAGAGGGGATGATCGACACCGCCGCGGTGGTCGGCGAACTCCAGCTCAGGCTCGTGCAACAGAGCGGGAACGACCCCGCCAAACTGCGCGAGGTTCTCGCGACGATGTTCGCGGATTTCGAGGGCAACCGCTCCACCAAGGCCCGCCTGTTTGGCTTCGCGAAGGAGGATGCAGACACGCGGCTGATCTTCTACGACGCGCAGGGCATCGTGCTCTTCGATACTCTGCGCCCCTCGGAGACCGGACGCGATGATTCGAAGTACCTCGACGTCTGGCGCGCGCTCCGCGGCCAGTACGGCAGCCGCTGGGAGCGCGACTTCGACGCGAACCGCGTGAACCTGTTCAGCACGCTGCCAGTCTGGTCGGGCCCGACCATCGCAGGGGCGGTCACGATCATGAAGCCCACGATCCGGAGCCGGATCGCCATCATCCGCGCGCTGCGGGAACTCGCCGTGCCCGGAGTGGCCGCGGTGGGCGTCGCGACCCTCCTGGCCTACGTGCTCTCCGGTTATCTCACCCGGATCGTCGGCGGCCTCGCGACCCGGGCGGAAGCGATCGCCCAAGGCGAGCCCGGCGTGACGCTCGAGACCTGGACCCGGAGCGAACTCGGGACGCTGGCACGGGCGGTCGAGCGGATGAGGCAGCGGCTCGAAGGCAAGGCGTACGTCGAGGAGATGGTGACCAATCTCTCCCACGAGCTGAAGACGCCCCTCGCCGCGATCCGCGGCGCGGCGGAGGTGCTCGAGGATGGCGCGATGTCTGATCCCGCCGCCCGCGCGAAGTTTCTGGGGAACATTCAGCTCGAGGTCGGTCGCCTGAATCAAATCGTCGATGACCTCCTGAAACTCTCGCGGATCGAATCCTCCCCGGCGCCGACGCCGCCACCGATGCTCGACCTCGCCTCCGCCGCGCGGGAGCTGGCGGAGTCCCGCTTAGCCCCTCGCGCCGCCCAACTCGGCGTGACGTTCGCGCTGCGCGTGCCGGACGTGCCGATCCCCGCGCGGATCAGCCGCGAACACTTCGACCTCCTGCTCGGCAACCTCGTCACAAACGCGCTGCAGTTCACGCCCGCAAACGGAAGCGTGACCGTCTCGATCACGGCCGAGCCGGTGCCCGGCTCGACGATCATCGAGGTCGCCGACACGGGCGCCGGGATCGAGCCGTCCCTCCAACCAAAGGTCTTTCAGCGTTTCTTCACGACGGAGAATCCCCGCACCGGTCTGCGCGGGACCGGCCTCGGCCTCGCGCTGGTCCGCTCCATCGTGCAGTCAGCCCGCGGAACGATCGACCTCGTCAGCGCGCCGCGGGAAGGCAGCGTTTTCCGCGTGACCCTGCCGCTGGTGGGGTGACGACGCGCAATCTTCACCGGAAATTCACGCGGCGTTCATCAAGGTTTCACGGAGCCGTGGTGTGGTGGACCCATGTCCATCTCCCGCCGATCGCTTCCCCTGCTCGCCCTCGGTCTCGCGCTGCCCGCGACGGTGCCCGACGCCGCCTTCGCCGACGTTCCCGATCTGCGCGGAGCCAGCGTCACGATCCCCTACTCCGAACTCCGGACCCTTTGGGAGGCGGCGCGGCCGAAAGCCGTCGAGAAGCCCGCGCCGCCCGTGGCGGCCTCGTTGAATGCGGTCCGCTACGCTTTCACCTTCACGGCGGACCCTTCGGTTCTCGAATGCCAGGCAACCTTCGACGTCGCGAGCTTCACGGAAGGATGGAATACCGTGCCGCTGCTCTCCGCTGATGCCCGCATCGAGTCGGCCACGCCAAATACGATCCCGCTCGCCGTCCGCGACGGTTTCGTCGCGGCGCTGCTCGACGGCCCGGGCCAGCGATCGCTCACCGTCCGCTTCAGCGTGCGCCTGGCCCAGGGTCCCGATGGCGCCCAATCCGTTTCGCTGGGATCGGCCCCAGCGTTGATCGCCGAGGCGAGTTTCGCGAAGATCCCGGCCGGTCGCTCGATCGAGGTCGCCTCCGCGGCCGCGGGTTCGGTCGCCGGCGGCACCGTGACCTTCCGCCTCGCCCGGGGCGCGACTCTCGTGATCGCGGTCACGCCGACCGATCGTCCGCCGGCCCCGAAGGAGATTCCGAACGTCTGGAATGCCGCCGCCCAGGCGGTCGTGACGATCGGGGATGGCCGCGCGCGATTCGAGGCGCGCCTGACCGCGACGGCTCTCGAAGGCGCTGGCCGCGAGATGACGCTCGCCCTGCCCGCCGCCGCGAGCATCTCGGCGATCTCGAGCGACCAGCTCGAGCCCTGGAGCGCGAAACGCAGTGACGACGGCCGGGAGCGGAAGGTGATTCTCCGCTGGAGCGGGCCGGAACGGACTGGGCGCGACGTCCGGCTCAGCTACGAGCTCCCCTTCGTCCCGCGCGATGGCGAATGGTCCCTCATCGCTCCCTCGCTCGCGGGCGCAGTCGGGCAGCAATCGACCTTCTTCCTCGTTCCGCCGGCTGGCCTGGAGATGAGTCCGGCGGTCGATGTAGCGGTGAACGTCGCGTCCACCCCCGCCACTGCGCTCGAAGCCGCGCTCGGCGGGCAGAGCTATCGGGCGATTTCGACGAGCGGCGAAGCGGGCACCAGCGCGAGCGTGCGCGTCCGGCGTCTCCCGCTCATCGCGACGGCGCAGGCGCGCGTGGAGACGGCCCGTTTTGAGATGCGCGTCGTGCCGGATGGCGGTCTGCTCACGGAGTCGGGTTTCGCGGTGCAGCACGACCGTCCCCTCAACCTCCGCGTCCAGCTCCCGAAGGACTGCGAGCTGATCAGCGCCGCCGTCAACGGCGTGGACGCGAGCCCGATCGATCGCGGCAGTGGGCTCATCGAATTCCCGCTCCCGACGCCCCGCGCCGGGAAGGGCAGCGAGGTTCGGTTCAGCTATTCCGCGCGCGTGGAAAAACTCGCCGCGGTCTCCGGCCGCGTGGAACTCGAGTTGCCGCGGACGGAGTTCCTCACCAACACGCTCGCCTGGAAAATCCAGCTTCCCGGGGCCTACGAGCTTACCGCCTTTGAGGGCAACGTGGAGGCCGCGCCCGGTGCGCCACACGCCCCGGATGCGCCGACCACCGAAGTGCACCTCCGCAAGGAACTGTGTAAGGGCGAGACGCCACGCGTCGCGCTCTTCTACCAGAAACGCGCCGTGAATCCTTGATCCCCGAACCCACGCTTCATCACCCACCAACGTCCATTCGCTTCGCCATGACTCCCCTTCGCCTTCTCGCCATTGTCGGCATTTTCCTCGGCACCGCCACCGCGTGGTTCCTCCTCGGCAGCAGCCTCACCGTGCGCACCTCGGGTCGCGCCGCGGATTTCGAATCCTCCATCGCGGGAGGCTGGGGACCGCCGATGAATCAGCCGCATCCCGTGATTTACTACGCCTCGCCGTCGAGTCCCGACGGCAAGCAGCGCCTCCAGCCCGCGGGCACGAATGCGCGGGTGCAGATCGCGTACGAACCGAAGATGCGCGGCCTGCTGCGCTACCGGACCTACATCGTGGATTTTGCCGCCGACTACCGGATCGAGAACCCCACGCCGATCACCCAGACGCTCTACGTCCACTTCGATTTCCCGGCGCGGAACACGAGCTACGAAAAGTTCTCGTTTCAGGTCGGAGACAAGACTTCCACAAGCGCCGTCGCCGCGGCCGCCGGGATCACCGAGGCGGTGATGCTGGCGCCCGGCGCCTCGGCGGATGTCCGCGTGGGCTACCGCTCGCGCGGCGTGGATCGGTGGGATTATTCCTTCGGCACGGCGAACCGGATTCGGAACTTCTCGCTCACGCTGACGACCGATTTCCCCGACATCGATTTTCCGGCTGGCACGAGCTCGCCCAACGCCCGCGCCCGCGAAGGCGGCGGCTGGCGGCTGACGTGGAGCTATCCCGATGTCATCGGCGCCCAGGCGATCGGCATGGCGATGCCGGCCGTGCTGAACCCCGGTCCGGTCGCCGCGCGCATCACGTTTTTCGCGCCCGTCTCGCTGCTCTTCTTCTTCACCGTCGTGCTCATCCTCGGCGCGGTGCGGGGCGTCGATCTGCACCCGATGAACTACTTCTTTTTCGCCGCCGGGTTCTTCGCGTTCCAGCTCCTCTTCGCCTACCTCGTGGATCTGATTCCGCTGTCCCTCGCTTTCGTCCTCGCGGCGGGAGTCAGTCTCAGCCTCGTCTGGGGATACGTGCGGGCGATCGCGGGGCCCACCTTCGCCCGGCTCGCAGCGCTCGCGCAGTTCGCCTACCTCGTGCTGTTCAGTTACAGCTTCTTCTTCGACGGACTCACCGGTCTCGTGATCACGATCGGAGCGATCATCACGCTCGCCCTCCTCATGGCCGTGACCGCCCGCCTCAATTGGTCGGAGAAATTTTCGCCGACCCCGCGCGCGGCGGTGGCACCTCCTCCGCTGCCGGCGATGTGACGCGGGGGCGCGACGCGCTACCGTCCGAAACCATGCCGGACGCCGCGACGCCACACTACCTCTGCCAGCGTTGCGGCAACTGCTGCCGCTGGCCGGGGCTCGTGCGACTGGATCGGGGCGAGGACGAACGCATCGCCGCCTTCCTCGGGCTCGACGTGGCGGACTTCGTCAATCGCTTCTGCGAGGTTCATCCGGATCGGCAATCGCTCTCGATCATCTCGCGTCCGAACGGCGAGTGCTCCATGCTGGATGGTTGGAACGTTTGCTCGATCCAGTCCGTGAAGCCGCGGCAGTGCGCGGGATTCCCGAATGCTTGGAATTTTCCCGGCTGGCGGGAGGTCTGCGAGGCCATCGAAGTGCCGCGGGAAGCGTGAGGAGAGCGATCTGGTCAGCGGCGCGAACCCGGAGGTTTTCGCGGTGAATAGGATGGACGCGGGCGTCGAGTCGCGCTCCTCGTGCCGTTGCTGCCATCCCTCCGGGATGGGTCGCTATTTGATGAGCTGCCCAGGGGGCGTTCGCCCCCTGGCTACTCGCTGCTATCCCTCCGGGATGAAAACGCACGCGCATCCGACGCCCCCGGGGACAACCTGGGGGGTGAGCCGACCCGCGATCCCGCCCGCTTCAGATCCTCACTTCTTCCACCCGTGCGAAGCGAGCCAGCGGTCGAGCTGGTCGACGTCGAAATCCGGCAGCGACTCGTCGCCGGCGACGATGGTCGGGCACTTCGACTGGCCGCTCAGCTCGCGCAGGCGGGCGAACTCCTCCCGGTCAGAGAGGACGTCGATGCCGTCGTACTGGTAGCCACGTTTCTCGAGCCATTCCTCGGCCTCGTCGCACCAAGAGCAACCGTCCTTCAGAAAAAGCGTGAAGCGGGGAATGGCCGACATGCGGGAAGAAATCAGGACGTCACCGGGCGGCGCGCTTGGCGGCGGAGAAAAAGGCCGATCCCGAGCGCTCCTGCGAGGAGCGAACCGTCTACCAGATGGGCCGTCCAGTCGCTGAGCGGTTCGACGCGCGGAGTTGAAACGTCGCTCGTGCGGGGCGGCGCCGGGGCAACCGCGGGCGCGGACCCGAGCGCGGTGGCGTCGACCGGATTGGAAACTTTCAGGAGCCGCGCGCGGTAGGAACTCGCCGTCGGCGCCTGGGCGCTGCCGGGCTGCGGGGTCGCCGCCGCGGCGGCCTCGGCCAGGGCGGCGGTCGAGGTGACCAGCTCCGCCGTCTTCGGCGCGGGGACGACCGTGTCCGAACGATATTGCTCGATCAGCGCATCCGGGTTGAAGGCGTTCATGGGGTCACTCACGCCGAAACGATCGGCATCGGGGCCGACCCGACAAAACCGGCAGGCCTCGGCCTCGGTCGCGAGGGCGAGGCCCACGAGGGCGAGACCGAGAAAGGCGGCGCTCCGTTTCATGGGAGGAATCTAACCGGTCCCGGCCGCGACACAACCCGCCGCGATTGCGCGGTCGGTCACGCTGCCGGCGCCCCGGTGGAGAGCGCCGAGCGCTCCCGTTTCGTGAGCTTCGACCAGACAAAAGCGTGGCTGGCGACGAGCAGACTTCGCCATTCCGCTGGCGTCAGCACCGCGAGATCCTCAACCTTCACCCAGCGGGCACGATCGAGATACGGCGCCGGAATGATGCCGTCCCGCGCGGTCAGATCCTCGAACGCCTCGCCCACCGTCTTGAAGGCGACGGCCTCGGCACTCTCGCCGTCGAGCACCGCGAACATCTTGGAGCCGACGTAGAAGACATCGTCCTCACCCCACGTCTTCTTCCAGGTGGAGTGAGGCAAGGCGCGCAAAATCGCACGGATGGCGGCGAGGGTCATAAGCTCCCGGCTTCGTCCGGCATCCCGAGCTGATCGCCCAGCTTCAAGCCGCCGCCATTGATGAAATCCCGCGCGCTCACCCGCTTGCGGCCCTCGAGCTGGACTTCGCGCAGCGCGAGAGATCCCTCGCCGCAGGCGATCACGAGGCCGCGATGATCGAGGAAGAGCACCGAGCCAGCTGGTCCCGCCGCATCCAGCGGAGCGGCGGAGTAGATCTTCAGCTTCCGGCCTTCCGCGAAGGTCGTGAACGTGCCCGGCCACGGATCGAAGGCGCGAATCGTCCGCGCGAGCACCGCGGCCGGCTGACGCCAGTCGATCCGGCCGTGTTCCCGCTCGAGCTTCGGCGCGAGCGTCACGTGCGCCGCATCCTGCGGGATCCGCGGCGCGTGTCCCGCGGAGAGCTGCTCGAGGGCGGTGAGAATGCACTCGGGCGCCAACGCGGCGAGCCGATCGTGCAGTTGGCCGCCGGTCTCCGCGGCGCCGATGACGATCTCGCGCTGCAACAGGATGTCTCCGGTATCGAGCCCGGCATCCATGTACATCACGGTGTGCCCGGTGAGCTCGTCGCCGGCGCGGATCGCGGCCTGAATCGGCGCGGCCCCGCGCCAGCGCGGGAGGAGCGAGGCGTGAATGTTGAGCGACGCCAACTGCGGCAGATCGAGCACGGTCTGCGGCAGGATCTGTCCGTAGGCGAAGACGACAAAAGCCTCCGCCGCCAGCGCGCGTAATTCCTCGACCGGCTCCGGACGCCGCACGCGCTCCGGCTGGAGCACGGGGAGACCGAGCTCGCGGGCCAGCGTCTTGATCGGCGGCTCGCGAAGTTGATTGCCCCGGCCGGCCGGTTGGTCGGGCTGCGTCACAACGGCCGCGACCTCATGCGCCGCCGCGAGGGCGCGGAGCGTGCCAAGGCCGATGTCACCGGAGCCGAGAAAGACGAGTCGCATGGGGAGGAGGAAAGGCTGGTCGCGGGAGACGACCGCAACTGGAACATCCCGCTCACCGAGCGTCGGAGCAACCACCTCGAATCGGCCCGGCTCGATTCGTCGTTGGTGCCGTGCTCGAATCGCGTCATTCTCCCGCGTTCCTCCCCCGACCGGCGGAGCAGCATGCTCGTTCTCTACAATCTCCTTTTCCCGTTCGTCGTGCTCGCATTGCTGCCGGGCTACCTCGCCCGGATGTTTCGGCGTGGGAATTACCGCGCCCATTTCGGCGAGCGGTTCGGCAGGTATGAGGCGGACGTGCGCGCCCGGCTCGACGCCTTGCCGCCCGATCGGATCTGGATTCACGCGGTCAGCGTCGGCGAGATGTTTCTCGCCCTGAAACTCATCGCCGCCCTTCGCGTCCTCCGGCCGGAGCTGGGCCTCGTCCTTACGACCACGACCGTGACCGGCCGGGCGCTGGCGGACGAGCGCGTGCCCGCGGAGGTCGTGGTGCTCTACGCGCCGCTCGACGCCTGGTGGATCGTGCCCCGCGCCTTCCGGGCGATCCGGCCGAGCCAGATTGCGCTCGTCGAGGCCGAGGTCTGGCCGAATTGGCTGGCGTCCGCGCGACGCGGCGGCGTGCCGGTCGCACTGGTGAATGCCCGCCTTTCGCCGCGCTCCGAGCGCCGCTTCCGAACGTTTCGCTGGCTCACCGCCCCGCAATTCCGCCTGCTCGCCTGGATCAGCGTCCCGGAACCGGCCGACATCGCGCGCTGGGAATCGCTCGGGGTGTCACACGAGAAACTGGCGTGTCTCGGCAGCATCAAGTTTGATGATGCCGTGGCTGCCTCCGATTCCGCCCGCGTCGATTCCTTTCGCGAACTCCTCCGTCTCACGCACGTCTGCGCGACGGAGCGCCCGATTCTGCTCGGGGGCAGCACCCACGCGGGCGAGGAGCTCCTGCTCGCCCGCGTCTGGCGCGCCCTGCAGCCGGAATTTCCCGAGCTGCTCCTCGCGATCGCGCCCCGTCACGTCGAGCGTACGAACGAGATCGCCGAGGCGCTCCACGGTTTTCCCATGCACGTCGCGCGACGCTCGCTCCTCGATCGCGATTTCACGCTGCTGCAGCGGCCGGACGTGCTGCTGCTCGATACGACCGGCGAGCTGCGGGACTGGTACGCCCTCGCGAGCGTCGTCTTCGTGGGAAAGAGTCTCGCGACGTCCGCGACCGGCGGCCAAAACCCCGCCGAGCCCCTCGCCGCCGGCGTTCCCGCGATCTGCGGTCCGCGGATGGAAAACTTTGCGGACCTCGTCAACGCCCTGCTCGCGGCGAAAGGCCTGGTGCAGGTCGGAGATGAAGCGGCGCTGATCGCCGCCGCCCGCGAGCTGCTCCACTCGCCCGAGAAAGGGCAGGCCCTCGCCGCCCGCGGACGCGAAGTCCTACAGGCCCACCGCGGCGCCGCCGCGCGCAACGCGCAAAAGCTGTCGGGAGGATGAATCCGGAAACGGCTGGCGCGCCGTCCTCCAGCGTGGGGAGGCATTCTCCGCCAGAAAACTTGCGGACGACGCCGGAGCGCGCATATTCCGCCCCCTTTGCTGACACCCTATCGTCCAGTGGCCTAGGACAGCGGCCTTTCAAGCCGCGAACACGGGTTCGAATCCCGTTAGGGTGACCACATCATAAATTGCTTTAATCAGGTCTTTTATAATCGTTTCAAGGTCATAAACAGCCGGTTCCCTTTCGACGCCGATGACGAAGGGAAAAAGCATCGATACGAAGGAAATTTGTCATGCGCCGTCATGTAAAACGGCGTGAGTTTGCGTTATTTGCCCGGCCCCGGTCGCTGAGCTTGAGTTTGCTGGAGCCACAACTCAAAAATTCACCATGCAGGCTCATCCCAACTTACGGCCCACTCTGCGCAGGGGGAAAATCACGTTCATCCTTGCCCTTGCCTGCCTCGCACTCGGTATCCCGGCTGCGTATGCCGAGAATGAAGTTGAGCTTAATGACGTGGTGCTGCTCTCCGTTGGCGAGAACAAGATTCAGGCGATCCAAGCCGTGCGCCAGATCTCATGGATGGGTCTGGCCCAAGCCAAGAAGCTGGTGGAGAGCGCACCCGCGCCCGTCCGCGAGGGCGTGACCAAGATGGAGGCTGCGGCTGCTATCAAGGCGCTGGAGGGAGTGAAGTGCACCGCCGAAATGCGCCCGAGCAAAATCACTGATGCCCGGCGCTACGCCGTTTTCCTCACGAAGTTCAGCGCGGCGAACAAGCCGCAGTTCGCCGCGCTGATTCAGAACGCAAACGGCTGGGACGAAGCCCGAGCCACGCAGGCCCTGACAACGCTCCCGGCGATGGTGAAGGAGGGAATGACCAAGCCGGAAGCCGAGCGACTGCAAGCCGTCCTCGCCACCTCTAACGCCGAAGCCGAGATCAGGGTCGCCGCCAAATAGCTGTGCTCGAAGCGCAGACAGCCGCACCGAAGGTCGTTCGTGATGCGGAGATCGGCGGCCGCTCGCCGCGGGTCCGAACCACGTCACCGCCCCGCGATCCGGATCATCGCGTCCGCGCTGCGCTCGACGTCCTCATCGGTCGTGGCCCACGAGGAGACGCTGATGCGCATCGCCGTCTTTCCCTGCCAGACGGTGATCCCCGCCCAGCACGTGCCGTCGTCCTGGATCGCCTGAATGACGCGGGTCGTGGTCGCCGCGTCGCCAAAGGAGACGAGTACCTGGTTCAGCGCGACCTCGTTGAGGATCGCAAATCCCGCCGCCGCGAGCCGCTCGGCGAAACGCCGCGCCTGGGCGCAGTTCTTTTCGATCATCGCCGCGAGCCCGGCCCGACCCAGCGTGCGCAAGGCCGCCCAGACCTCGACGCCCCGCGCGCGCCGGGAAAGCTCGGGCGTGAAGTCGGAGGGATTCCGATGCTCGCTCTCGGTCGGCAGATATTCCGCGGTGATCGCCATGGCCGCCCGCAACGCGTGCGCCTCGCGGACAAACGCGAGCCCGCAATCGTACGGCACGTTGAGCCATTTGTGGGCATCGGTGGCCCACGAATCCGCTCGCTCGATCCCCGCGCTCAAATGCGTCAGACCCGGCGCGGCGGCAGCCCAAAGTCCGAACGCGCCATCGACGTGCACCCAGGCCCCGGCGGCGTGCGCGCGATCGCAGATCTCGCCGATCGGATCGAACGCGCCGGTGTTCACGTTGCCGGCCTGCAGACAGATGATCGTGGGCCCGGCGAGCGCCGGCAGCCGATCCGCTCGCAGCCGACCCTGCGCATCGGCCGGCACCTTCGTCACGCGGCTGCGCCCGAGGCCGAGAATGCCGAGCGCTTTCGTCACCGAGGGATGCGCCTCCTCGCTCACGATCACCGTGATCGGCGGCGCGGAGAAGAGTCCGTCCGCCTCCACGTTCCAGCCCGTCCGGGCGAGGACCGAATGGCGCGCGGCCGCGAGCGCGGTGAGATTCGCCACCGTGGCGCCCGTGACGAACGCGCCGGCGCTCTCCGGGGGGAGCTGGAGGACGTCGAGCAGCCAGCGGAGCGCGACCTGCTCGAGATAGGCTGTCGCCGGGGTCGGACGGAACAACGCCCCGTTTTGGTCCCACGCCCCCGCGAGCCAGTTGGCTGCGAGCGTTACGGGCAGGGCGCCGCCGATGACGAAGCCGAAAAAACGCGGGCCGGCCATCGCGGTGGTCGCGGGCGAGCCGATCTCATCGAGCAGCGCGAGCGTTTCCATCGGCGAAACGGGCCGGGGCGGAAGGGGTTCATCGAGCTCGCCCAGACGCGCCACCGCGGCGGCAGTCGGCGCGACGCTCCGCGCCTCCAGCCCCTCCAGATAATGAATGGCGCGGGCGGCGGCGTCGGTGAGGAGCGGTTTCATGGGAGTGGAACTAAGGCGGCCGGGAACCGCGGCCGCGCGCCCGATGGGTAGGGCGTCGCGCCGGGGGCGTCAACGCGCGCCATGCCCTGCGTTGACCAGCACCCCACGCTGTGGTCCTGATCCGACATGTCCGCACCCGAACTGCAAATCGAGAAACTCACCGAAGGAACCGGCCCCAGCCCGAAGAAAGGCCAGACCGTCAGCGTCCACTACACCGGCTGGTTCACGACCGGCGGCAAGTTCGACAGCTCGGTGGACCGCCGCGAACCCTTCAACTTCGTGCTCGGCGCGGGTCAGGTCATTTCCGGTTGGGATCTCGGCGTCGCAACGATGAAGGTGGGCGACAAGGTCAAGCTAACGATCCCGCCTGATCTCGCCTACGGCCGCGCCGGATATCCGGGGGCGATCCCGCCAAATTCGACGCTCATCTTCGAAGTGGAGCTGCTCGGAATTCGCTGAGCCGATTCCGCCCTCCCCTCCGCTGGCGGCGCATTCATCCCCCCACCCTTGTCTGCATGAAAATCTTCGTCACCGGCGGCGCCGGCTACATCGGGAGCAATTGCGTCGATCAGATGATCCGGCGCGGCGATGAGGTCGTCGTCTTCGACAACCTCACCGAGGGCCACCGGAAGGCGGTCCATCCGCAGGCGAAGTTGATCGTCGGCGATCTGCAGGATGGCGGCTGCATCAGCGCCGCGCTGCAGGCGGAGCGACCCGCCGCCGTCATGCATTTCGCCGCGAACGCCCTCGTGGGCGAGTCGATGGTGAATCCGTCGAAGTATTTCAACAACAACGTCCGCGGCGGGATCAACCTGCTCGACGCGATGGTGACGGCGGGCGTGAAGCAATTCGTCTTCTCTTCCACCTGCGCCACGTTCGGCATGCCGGATCGCGTGCCAATCGACGAATCGATTCCCCAGCGCCCCATCAACCCGTACGGCGAATCGAAACTCATCTTCGAGCAGATCCTCCGCTGGTACGATCGCATTCACGGCCTCCGCTTCGTCTCGCTGCGCTACTTCAATGCGGCCGGCGCGGGTGAGACCTACGGCGAAGACCACCGCATCGAGACGCATCTCATTCCCAACGTCCTGAAGGTCGCGCTGGGCCAGAAAGAGCACGTCGAAGTCTACGGCGGCGACTACGAGACGCCCGATGGGAGCTGCATCCGGGATTACATCCACATCGTCGATCTCGCCGAGGCCCATCTGCTCGCGCTTACCCGGCAGCAGAGCGCGTTTTACAATCTCGGCACCGGCGGCGGAAACTCCGTCTTCGAGGTGATCGAATGCTGCCGCCGCATCACCGGCCACGCGATCCCCGCGATCGTGAAACCCCGCCGTCCGGGGGACCCGCCGCGCCTCATCGCCGCCTCGAAGAAGATCGAAGCCGAACTCGGCTGGAAGCCCAAGTTTCAGGCCCTCGACACCATCATCGCGAGCGCCTGGGCCTGGCACCAAAAGCATCCGTTAGGGTACGGGGATTAGCCTTCCGGAGGCGGCGAGAGCCTTCGGGCGGCAGCGTTCCCTTCCCGCGGCCGCGCGTGAAAACAAAACGGCCGCCGGAGCACTCTCCGGCGGCCGAGCGAGAATCAGACGTTCCCTAAAACTTCTTGTTTACGCCAACGTAGTAGTAACGATTCCGGATCGAAAAACTATTGGTGTCGTAGTTGTCGTTAAAGGCGGCAGGATCATAGGGCGGAGGCGTGTCGAAGACATTATTCACGCCGACCTTCAGCTTCGTTCCCCACAGGAGTTTTTGGGAAAAACTGCCGCCGGTGGTTTGAGCGACCTGCGTTCTGACGCCCTTGCCGTCTTTGCTGTAGGTCGCGACGTTCGTGGGCTTCTTGAACTCATAGGATGCCTGGACATCGAGCGTGATGTATTCACGTGAGTTCCGGACGAGGCGGTAGACGGGATTGGCGTCCGTGCCGCCAATCTGCGCGTTCCCATTAATGAACGACCCGTCATTGTGATAGCCGTCGATGTAGTTTGTCGTGGCGACGAAGTTGAAGTTCCGATACTCCCACTCGGTGCGGAAAAATCCCTTGTTGTTCGGAATCGCCCCTGGAGCCAGAGGGAGCGCGGTATAGTTACCGCCGCGGAAGTTCGTAGCTCCGAGGCCGGTCACCGCCTCCGCCTTCCAGCGGAAGAAGTGATTCCAGCCCAACGTCCAGGTGAACTTACCCCACGCCGTCGTGGGCAGTTCGTAGGTTGCGGTCATGTCCAGACCCTCCACCAATCGCTTGCCGGAGTTCGAGAACTGGGAGTTGATTCCCCGGAGATCGCCGCTGTCGCGATAGACTCCGATAACCCCGGCGCGAAACTGATCCGCCGTGATGCCAAAACTGCCGTTCCGGGCGTTCAGCGTCGTGATCAACTGCGCGAAACTGGATGGCCCAAGGATCAGCGACGAAGTGTTGATCTGGTAGTAGTCGACCGTCATCGTGAATCCCTTGAAAAAAGCGGGGGTATACACGAGACCGGCCGTGTAGGTGTCCGTCTTCTCGGGCTGCAGGCTGGCGTTCCCCTTCTGAAAAACGCCATCAGGCGGCTGGATGACCACGCCGCGGAAAGGATCGTTGATCTGCGGGAAGTTTTGCGTCACCGGACTGAAGAGCGCGCCGTAGCCAGGGGAGGCAAAGGATTTTCCCCACGAGCCACGGAGGGTGAGATCCTGAATCGGCTGCAGCCTGATCGTCAAGCGGGGGGTAGTGCCGTTATCGAAGCTCGCCTTTTGCCCGGGCAGTGCGCCAGGTGTTGCACCCGCGTAGACGTCAAATTTTTCATATCGAACCGCCCCTGAGACATCAAATGACTGCAAGAACGGCACCTTCATGTTGGGCGTGATGATGGGCACCGCCAATTCCGCGAAAGCCGAGTAGACACTTCGGCGGTAGCTGTTGTCTGCTCCGGCATTGAAACCGAGCTGATCACCCAGCTTCTGGGTCGGATCCGCCTCCGAGCTGGAGCGCTCCTGACGGTACTCGAAACCCACGTTAAAGCCGATGCCGTTATTCGGAAGATTGGGGAAAAGCAGTCCGCCAAATTTTGCGTCGACGAGATATTGCTTGTTGATCGAGACCGTCTGACCGGTGTAGCCGGCTCGCGCGACCGCCGCGTTGTTGTCGAAAGCCCGAGTCCCATTGGCAGCTCCGGTCGCCGGATCGTAGGTCGTCGCAGTGCCGATGGAAGGTGCATTTTCGCCCCGAAACGGGTTGAACGTGCCCCCGAATTGACGGTTCAGCGCGAGCGCGCGATCGAGTCGAGCGCCGGTGTATTGGCGTCGGAGGATCGCCTCGCTGAGCGCCCCGGGAGGAAGGGTCTGCGCGACGATGGCCGAGCGCGAGGCATCGCCACCGTCCGTGCGGACCTGCTTGTCCTCCTCATAGAGCGTCCCGAAGTCATACGTCAAAAGTCCGACGACCGGGCTGCCTTTGAGGGTGAACTCGCCCTTCACCCCGCCTTCGTAGCGATAGAACTTGTGGTCGAATCCCGAGCGCCGATTGCCCGATTCGGCCACCAGGCGGTACGGAACCGAAGTGAGCAGGTTCCGCGCGACGCGTGTCGTGGTGCTCCCCGGAGCGAACGGCAATTGCGCGGTGGGCGTCGCTACGTTCGTGGGAAACGGGTTGAAGGGCGACAGATTTACGCCGTCTCCGGCTGTCCCAGCGCTGCCCGCGAGAAACAGCGGACCCACGGGAAGGACGTTCCCCACGCTAAGACTGAAAGGCGAAGGGGCCAAGCCGTTGTCCTGACGGGTGTTCGAATAGATCATGTCGCCGTAGATTTCCATCCGCTTGTCAGCGAATGGCTTGTAATTGAAGGCGCCGTAATAACTGAACTTTTCCTGCGCCGGGATCGCCGGCGTGTACAGTCGGAAATTGAAGCCATCGCCAAGCACTTGGTTAAACACTCGCGTGGAGGCGAGTCCGGTGATGAAGCCCGTATCGTTCACGATGATCCGGTTGCGCGGATTGACGGCAGCCCCGAAGACCGGGTCAGTCGTCGGCAGGAGTGAAGCACTACTGAGATTTACGCGACCTTGAAATGTTCCCGATTCACCGTTGCGGCCGCCGAGCGGACGCTGATCAGCCAGAGACGAAAGCGTCCGATCGCGGGAATAAACCGCCTGGCGATCGTAGTAATTTGCGGAGAAAACCAAGGAAAGCTTCCCGTCCCCAGAAGTGAAACCTGCGTTGAGGTAGGCTTGTTTTACGCTCGCGTCCTTTTTGCTGGTATTTCCATAAAGGAGATCGATTTCGACGCCAGTGAACGGCTTTCCCGCTCCACTCCCGTTGAGGAGGATGAAGTTCACCACGCCTGCGACCGCGTCGGAACCGTAGACGGCAGACGCGCCGTCCTTGAGCACTTCCGCGCGCTCGATGTAGCCGATCCCCAGCGCGTTGATGTCTCCAAAACCGCCGGCAAACGTGCGCCGCCCGTTGATGAGCGTCAGCGTATTCCCCGCTCCCAGGGCACGCAGGTTGATCCGGGCGGATCCATTACCACCGTTTGAATCGTTTTCCGTGGCGGTCGCGCCGATGAACGAGGGAAGCTGACGAAGACCCTCGGCCGGGGTGTTTGCTCCAATCTTTTGCAGCGTGGCGGCCGTGTAAACGGAGACGGGAAGTGGCCCCTCCGATTCTGCCGTGGGGATGTATGAGCCCGTGACGATGACCCGGGCAACTTGTTCGGAGTCTTGCGCGAGGGCGGAGCCCGCCAGCGTGAGGGCAGAGAAGGCAGCGAACGATCGGCCGAGCAGCCGCGAACGGCGGAAGGCTTCCGGTTCGATCCGATATTTTGTGGGCATATTTTTCTTTGGTGAGGTGTGAGGCAGGTGGTCAGGCGTGACTTAATCTGGAAGCGGTCTAACGCTTTGGGCAGTCGATTATTACACGTCTAAAACAGATCCCCCGATGGGCGTCCATAAATTAATCGCAAATCTGCAAGAACTTTGGTCGCCCGAGATCGATCGCGTAGCCTCACACCGATCAGAGCGAGCCCACTCACGCGCACCTTCGTGAGGGCGGCATTCCAATTAATGCCACCCACGGATCGGGTGCCCGGCGTGACCGCAGCACCACTCGCGGTGCGGCCGCTGAGGATCGTGCCATTCGCAATGACGAACCCAGATCGTTTATTCGCCAGGGCGACGCCGGCCAACCGATTTTTCTTCGCACGCGATGGCGGCGGGAGATGCCCCCGCGCACGCCGGAAAAGTATTACTCAGAGAGCCAGCGCGATTTGGCGAAACTGCGCCAGTGAGACTTCGTATGCAAAGAGACTACGATGTCTCTCCGCCTTTTCTTCGCCGCCTGCGCCCTGTCGACTCTCGGTCTGGCCACGGCCGACGCGCAAATTCCGCAACTCCTCAACTACCAGGGCCGCGTGGCCGTGGCCGGCGCCAACTTCGATGGGGCGGGCCAATTCAAGTTCGCCCTCGTCAGCGGTAACGGCAGCACCACCTTCTGGAGCAATGACGGTACGAGCACCGCCGGATCGCAGCCGCTCGCCGCGGTGGGCCTGACGGTCACGAAGGGCCTCTACAGCGCGCTGCTCGGCGATGTCGCCCTGACAAATATGACGGCGATTCCCGCGAGCGTTTTCAACAACAATCCGGATGTGCGTCTGCGGGTCTGGTTCAACGACGGCATCAACGGCTCGCAACTCATCACGCCCGACCAGCGCATCGCCGCGGTCGGATATGCCGTGATCGCGGGCAATGTGCCCGATGGCGCTATCACCAGTGCCAAGCTCGCGGCGGGAGCCGTGGGCGCGGCGCAGCTCGCGAACAATGCGGTCACCGCGGCGAACATCGCCGCCGGATCGATCGGCGGCGCCCAGCTCGCCAGCGGGGCCGCGGCCGCGAACCTCGCCGCCAGTGGTCAGGCAGGCGTGGCCAGCGGCGGCTTGATCCTCTCCGAAACGGAAAACCAAACCCTGTTGAACGCCGGCTACATCCGGCTCGGGACGATTCAAGGCATCGATAGCTGGCAACTGCGCAGCAACGGTCCCATCCCGGTCGCACGCTCGCTGCACACCGCCATCTGGACCGGCAGTGAAATGATCGTCTGGGGCGGGACCGACGGGACCAACTTGAACGACGGCGGACGTTACAATCCGGCAAGTAATAGCTGGACCGCCTTGACGACCAGCGGCGCTCCCCCAGCGCGCTCTCAGCACACGGCGGTGTGGACCGGGACAGAGATGATCATCTGGGGCGGGAGCGGAGTCATCGTCTTCAATAGCGGCAGCCGCTACAATCCCGTCCTCGATACGTGGGCGGCGCTCGCGACGGCGGGTTCGCCCGGCGCGCGGACCTATCACACCGCGGTCTGGACCGGAAGCGAGATGATTGTCTGGGGCGGATCGCCGGGCGGCCTGACCACGTTGAACGATGGCGGACGCTACAATTCCGCGGCCAACACCTGGAGTGCGGTGGCAACGGGCGGCGCTCCGGTAGCGCGTCAATCCCACAGCGTGGTGTGGACCGGAACCGAAATGATCGTCTGGGGTGGATCGCCGGGCGGTTTCGGCTCCCTCAACGACGGGGGGCGCTACAATCCCACCGCGAACACGTGGACGGCCGTGGCGACGACAGGCGCTGCCTCGGCGCGGCAGTCGCACACCGCGGTGTGGACCGGCAGCGAGATGGTTATCTGGGGCGGAGTTTTCAATGGAAACGCCTTAAACGATGGCGGCCGCTACAACGCCGCGGGCAACGCCTGGACCGCCTTGGCCAGCGCCGGAGCGCCGCCCGCCCGGAGCCTCCATTCGGCGATCTGGAACGGCACCGAGATGATCGTCTGGGGCGGATTCAATTTCGGCACGAGCACCACCTTCAACGGAGGAGCACGCTACAACCCCACCGCCAACGCCTGGACGACGCTTCCGCTCTCGGGCGCACCCGCGGCACGCCAATCGCCGACGGCGGTGTGGACCGGCAGCGAGATGATCATCTGGGGCGGCTCATCCGGTGGAATCGAACTCAACGATGGCGGTCGCTACAGTTCGGCGGGGAACAGTTGGCTGGCACTGAGCACCGGGGCACCGGCGCCGCGCTCGCTGCACACGGCGTTGTGGACGGGGAGCGAGATGATCGTCTGGGGCGGATACAACGGGAGTTACCCCAACGACGGCGGTCGCTATAATCCGGTGCTCAACAGTTGGAGCGCGGTCACGGCGAGCGGCGCGCCCGTGGGGCGGATTTCTCACAGTGCCGTCTGGACCGGCACGGAGATGATCGTCTGGGGTGGCATTGGCACCGCAAATCTGGCCCTCGGCGACGGCGGTCGTTATAACCTCTCCACCAACAGTTGGACCTCCGTAACGAATAGCGGGGCGCCCAGCGCGCGCCGCGATCACACCGCGGTGTGGAGCGGGACCGAAATGATCGTCTGGGGCGGGGCCGTGACGGGCGTGGCGCAAGCCACCGGCAGCCGCTACAACCCGACGAACAACTCTTGGAATGCGGTGACCGCCAGCGGCGCGCCGGCTGCGACCTACGACCACACGGCGGTGTGGACCGGCAGCGAAATGATCATCTGGGGCGGCACGAACGGCAACGTGAACGGCGGGGGCCGCTACAATCCGGCGGGCAATAACTGGTTGCAGTTGAGCAATGCCGGCGCACCGGCCGCGCGGTCCAGTCACACCGCGGTTTGGACGGGCTCCGAGATGATCGTCTGGGGCGGAAACGGCAGCGGAAGCTTTCTGAACGATGGCGGGCGCTATTCCCCGGCGGGGAACGCCTGGACGGCGCTTTCCGTCGCCAGCGCGCCCGTGGGCCGATCCAACCACTCGGCGGTCTGGACGGGCAGCGAAATGGTGGTGTGGGGCGGAGGGAACGGTTTTCCGCTCACCGACGGGGGTCGCTACAATCCGGCCGCCAATAGCTGGGCTGCGACCACCAACGCCAACGCTCCGGCGCTCCGCACCGGACACACCGCGGTGTGGAGTGGCCACGAGATGCTGATTTGGGGCGGTTACAGCGGGGTGAACGGCGTCACGTACCTGAACGACACCGTCTCCTACAATCCGGCGCGGGTGCTTTACCTTTATCAGAAACCCTGACCACTCGAGTCATTCGAGCACGCCGCAGAGCACCATCGGCTCTACCAGGCTGCACTAAATAGACTTACTAACTTCCCCCGATCGCGAGAGGGCGTTTTACCTTCATCAGTTGACGCATTCTGCCAACGTCGACACGTTCTCGCGTGAAGGCTTCGATTCTTGTTGCAGTCGCGGTCTTGAGCTTGTCCGCGGCCGGGGCGATCGAAGCGCAGAGTGTCTGGCTGGGAGGAACCGGCGCGTGGAGCGATTCGAGCCGTTGGACGCCCGCCGCGGTGCCAAATGATTGGTTGGCTGATGTGATGGTGGATGCGGCGAAGCCGGTGAACTCCGCAGTCACGATCGATGGTGCTTTCACGGTAGGGCGATTGTCGATCAGTGCGATGGATTCCGTCGTCATTGGACCCGGGGGTTCGCTCACGATTCTTTCTGGATCATTGAGCGGGGGCGGTGGGTTGATCAATGAAGGCACACTGAGTTTCACGGGAGGTTCGTCGCCGGCTAACCTGATTTTTTCCGGCAGCGGCAGCATCACCGGAAACGGAATAATCATCCTCGGCGACAGCGCCCAGAACCGGATCGGCGGCGCGAATGTAGGATCTCCTGGTTCGACCCTCCTCATCGGCGCGGGTCAAACAATTGAGGGTGCAGGCCAGATCGGGGACCAAAACCTCCGCGTCACGAACCACGGAACGGTCAGAGCGGTGGGATCGGTTCCGCTTGTTCTTCAATCGGGAGCAGCGTTCGGTTCCAGCTTCACCAATGCGGTCGACGGATTATTGGAGGCAGCGCAGGGCGGCACCTTGGAGTTTCGCACGGGCGAGAGTGGCCCCGGAAACCAAGGTGTGATCCAGGCTCAAACCGGGTCGTCCGTTATCCTCCGCTACATCTACGGAGGTGACCTTAAAACTTTCGGAACGGGGATTCTTCGCTCCCCGGCTGGTGAGATGAATTATCTCTTCAGTTGCAGAGTGGACGGCCAGCTGGTGGTGGAGAATGGCGCAATGCTTAGCCTTGAGAGCAATTCGTACGACGGAGCCACTTCCGTTCATGGAACCGTCTCATTGCAAGCATCTTCGAGTCCAACGTCATTAATCGTCAAGCCTGGCAGTGCGCCTCTGGGTGGAACGATTCAACTTAGCGACAGCACGATGAACGTTCTCGAGGGCAGCATCACTGTTCCGGCAGGTTCAACGATTGAAGGCGCGGGGCTGATCCGCGGGGGAAACATCGTGAATCGAGGGGTCGTCAGCGCGACAGGCTCGGTGCCGCTCGTCGTTTTTCCCGGCGACATTCTCGGGCAGTCCTTCCTCAATGATACCACGGGAATCTTGGAGGCGAGGAATGGGGCGACGCTGGAGCTGCGGGCGGGCGAGTACGGTTTTACGAATTACGGCATCATTCGGGCGCTGGACCAATCCATCGTGCGAGTGGCAGAGCCATACACGCTGATCGCCGGAGGAGTCGTCTCGACGAGTGGCACCGGCGTTATTCGCATCGCCTCGGGCGTGGTCGCATTGTTTCAGGACGTGACGAATGACGGCAAGCTCGTCGTCGAATCGGGCGCCACCCTCCGGATCTATGGTTTCCTCGTGAACAATGGAACGATCGAGGCTGCGCCGGGGGCGGTCATCGAGCGCTTTTCGTCCGAGGGCCCAATCACGAACAATGGCGTCATTCGTATCCTGGCGGGAGCAAGCCTCGACGCGAGCACGGCGACGAGCTTCGACAATTTCGGCGTGCTCGACCTGATCACGGGGACCGCTCAGCTCCCCGCGACCTTTGCGAACGGCCCAAGTGGCGTCGTGCTGACCGCCGCGGACGTTCGCATCAAGCAGATCACTCGTCCGAATTCCACCGGTGTCAGCGTGCTGATCAGTGCAAATACCGGGCACATCTACCGATTGCAAAAAAGCGATGGCCTCGCGACCGCGCCGTTCGTGAATGTGGGTCCAGCGCAGACGGGCGAAACGGGATCTGTCTTGAAGTTCGTCGACTCGACCGCGGCGGCGGAAGCGTTCTATCGGGTCGTGCTGGAGCAGTGAGGATTTCGGCGTGAATTTCCCAACCCAGCGTCGACTTCTCGGGTTCTGCACGAACGCGTTTTTCCGGTTCCACTAGCCCGCTCGTCGGCACATTTTCGCTGGAGCGACTACGCAGCGGCCGCGCCGCGAACGCGAGCCGACGGTCTCGCGCAGAGACGCAGAGACGCAGAACGGAAAATCAGCAGGATCTCTCCGCGCCTCGGCGGGAGCATTCCGATGTCTGGGAGGCTCTGCCAGCTCGCCACGTCCCTCCGAGCGTTCGGCGCTTCTGCTCTGGCGGATGTCTCGAAAGAGGCATCCCCCTTTTGCTTTCCGGCGGGTCCGCGACCCGCCCGGCGCTCGTGCCCCACCTACGGCATCAAGTACCGGTTCATAATGGTGGCGGAGCCATTGGTGAAGCTGCAACCGATCGCGATGTTCGCTTCGAGGGCGGTGCCGGTGCCGGTGAAACCGACTCTCCCGAAGCAATAGCTCGCCGTGCCGGTCACTTTCAACCCGCGGGAGGCGGTCGCGGTGCCACTGCTGTCGCCGTAGCAATTGGTCGCGTTCACCGCCGTGAGTCCGGAGCCGTTGTTGAAACTGGTCCCCCGGCAGTTCAGGGCGATGTCGGCAGCGATCCCAAAGTCGGTGGGAGTATTGCTGACCGTCGAACCGTGGCAGTAGACGGCCTCGCCGCACAAGATGCCCGACTTGCCACAGGTCTCGGCGGCACAGCCCGTCACGACGCTGGCCCTGATCCCGATGGCCGATACGACCGAGACTGTGCACTTCGTCACGACGGTCGCCTTGCCAGCCAGGAAGATGCCGTCCCCCACGTTGGTGACCTGGACGGCTTCCACCTCGATGCCGGCCGCGATGGGGCTGGTCGTTTCGAGGTCGCCGATGCCTACAGTGAATCCTCCCCCGGTGAAGGTCGTGCCGGTTCCGCCATCGTTGACCCGGGTGCCGCTGATCTTCCCGTTGTGAATGCGGATGTTGTTGGCGGTGACGTAAACACCAAAGCCCGACGACGAGGCTGAGGTGGAGGAGATCGTGTAGCCGTTCAAGTCGAGCGTGACGTTCGAAGCATTGATGCTAATCCCATTCCCGGCGGAAACGACGAGATTGCCCGTCAGATAGTATGACCCGGAGGTGTCGATCGTCACCGAAGCGGTTCCGGCGGGGATCGCCGTGCGCGAGCCGACCGTCTGTTGCAGGTTAGTCAAGGTGGCGTTGGTGGTCGTGACCCCGGTTTGCACGGTGGAGAGCGCCGTGGAGAGGGTGTTTAGGGGGGTCAACGAACCACCCGGGGTGGAACCCGTGCAGTTCGCGATGACCGTGGCAGAAATCGGTCCGGCACTCTGGAGCGCGCTGGAATCCGAGACGCTCCCCGCCCGGATGCCGAGACTGCCGGCGATCCGGACGGTGCAGTTCTCCACCACGGAACTTCCGTCGATCCCCAGGTCGATCGCGTAGTTGCTCACGCCGATCACGGTCAGGCGGCTGACGCGGATGTTCGTCGGCGCGGAGCCCCAATTCACCCCGCCCACAAAACCGGAACCCGCCGTCACCGAACTACCATTTACCGTGCTCCCGCTCAGAATGGTACCGTTGGTGATCTGGATCCCGTTGCGCCCATTGATGTTAATCGCGTCGCCGCTGGCGGTGTTGGAGGTGGAGGTCAGATTGAAGCCATTGAGGTCCAACGTGACCTGGTCCGCGGCAATCGTAATCGCATTGCCGCTGCTGACGCTGAGGTTGCCGGTCAGATAATAGGACCCGGACTGGGCGATCGTATAGGCTGCCGTGCCGCCCGGAATGGGCGTGCGCACATCGCCTCCGTCCCGATTGAGCGGATCGTTCACGATCACGGCCGGGCCGCTCCCGGTCGTGGTGCCGGAGACGTTCGAGGTGGATTTTGCGACGATGGCCGTGGAGGCCGTCGCGGTGGCGGTGGAGTCGGAGACGGCATCCGCTTGGATGCCGATTCCTCCGGTGCCATTCACCGTGCTGCCCTGCACCAAGGCACCGGCGCCGGTGAGGACGATCCCGCCGCCCACGCCCGTGCCGGAGACGCTCACGCCGCTCACGCGCGTATTCGCCACTCCGCTGTTGATGCCCGTCGAGAACGCCGCCCCCGTGATGCCGCCGCCGGTGATCGTCACATTCTTCCCGGAGATGAAGATGCCGCTGAAGAGCGAGGCGCTTGGGCCGCCGATGAGGGAAAAGCCATTGAGATCGAGCGTCACGTTGCTGGCAGAGATGAAGATTCCGCCGTTGCTCGGGATCACCAGATTGCCGGTGAGGTAGAAGGAGCCACCGCTGGGGAACTGGGCCGGGGCGATGGAGAAGGCGTAGCTGCCGCTGGGCGGGCAGTTGGCCGCATTGACGATGGTGCGCGCTTCGACTTCATCGAGGCGCTTCATCGTGGCGACGGGCACGCCGGGGGGCGGCGTCAGCGGACCCTGGGCAAACAGCAGTGCGGCAGGCGCGAGGAGCAGGGCGAGCCCCGCGACGAGCGCGGTGCGCCAGAGCGGAAGGCGGGGGAAAGGCAGCGTTCTCATCACGGCTAACTACCGCGTTTCGCGATCGCGGTTTCTCCCAGTTTCTCCGCACCCGCGAAAGATCCCGCTCGAGCCCACGCGGGCGGGAGGATTCGGTCGGGCGCACGATCCCCGCTCCTTCATCCGATGGCCCACTCAAAAGACTGGGATGCAAAGTCCGGAAGGGGTACGAGGCGGAGAAATCCGCATTTCTGTCCGCGCGGTGGCGTTTGCGGCCACCGCCGGGCAGCCGCAATCGGCCAAGCAAACAGGCGGCCTCTTCCGAGGGACGAGAACGAAACGCCCGGCCCGCCGCGGCGAGGCCTCCGAAACCTCTTTCGCAATCCGGTCGCTGTGGCCCCCACGGTCGCAAGCCCCGCGACCGTCACCAAAGCAGCCTATGGCATGAGGTATTTGTATTGGATGCTTGCCGTGCCGGTGTAGGTGCAACCCACCGCGGTCGTCGCCTTCAGCGCGACGGACGTCCCGCCGCCGCCGACGCCGCGGCAACTGGTTGCCACGCCGGTGGTGGTTTGCACGTCGAGACCGACGCCGCTCGCGTCGACGCCATACGTCTGACCGAAGCAGTTGCTGGCATTGGTGGCCGCGAGGCCCACGCCGCTGCCGACGCCCCGGCAGTTCGACGCCGTGACGGCGGTGAGGCCGGAAGCGGTGCCGAACGAGCCGGTGCAGTTCATCGCGGTCTCGGCATAAAGACCAGTGGCACCGCCAAACCCGTGGCAGCCGGTGGCCTCCTGCGCAGAGAGCCCGTAACCCGTCGCACCATCGGTGAAGCCGGAGCTGTGCAGCGCCCCGCCGCACGAGATGCCCGAGGCACCGGAGACCGTGCCGTAGGATCGTCCGGAACTTCCCACCACCGTGGAGCAGGAGATCGCGGTGCCCCCGCAGTCTCGGACGATGCAATTGCGCACGGACGCAAAGCAGGAGATCCCGCGCTGGGCCGCCGTGCTGACCGTGCAGTTCTCAATCAGGACGTTTTGCTCGATTGCATTCGTGGCGGAGCAGTAGATGCCGTTTCCGCCGATCTGGGAGATCGTGACGTCCTGAATGCGGACGTTTAAGGTGGTACTCGAGAAGGTGATGCCGTCCAGAAACCCGCCCGTCGTGAAGGTGCCAGAAGCGTAACTCGTCGTTCCGTCGATGTTCCCATTCCGAATCTGAATGTTTGAATAGCCTGAGGTGATCGTAATGGCGGTGCCGGAGGCGGGGCTGGTGAATGAGCTGATGGTGTAGCCATTGAGGTCCAGGGTCACGTTGTTCGCATTGATCACGATGCCGTTGCTGGCTGCCGTGAAACTGCTCGTGAGGTAGTAAGAACCGGGCGAGTTGAGGGCGTAGCCGCCAGTGCCGGTGACAACGATGGGCGTGCGCGGGTCGCCGGCCGCCTTGATGGCATTGGCGGTCGTCTGCAACGTGGCGACCCCCGTGTTCACAGTGTTCACGCTGGACTGCACTCCGGTGATCGCCGAGTTCGCGGTGGTGATGCTGGAGTTGGCCGTGTTCACGCTGGTCTGCACGCTGGCCACGCTGGTGGATGAGGCCGCCGTGTTCATGGCGGTGACGGTGCCACCGATGATCGAGCCGGTGCTGTTGGCGATGGTGGTCGCAAGCATCGGTGCGCTGACGCCGCACTGCAGGGCGCTGGAGTCGGAGATCGTCCCGGCGTGGATGCCGTAGACGCCGCAGGCACGCGCCACGCAGTTCTGCACCACGCAGGAACCGTCGGTCCCCAGGTCGATGCCGTATTGGCTGACGCCGATCACGGTCACGCCGCTGACGCGCACATTCGTCGGCGCGCCGCCCCAGTTGATCCCGCCCGCGAAGCCGGGACCGGCCGTGAACGTGCCCGGCGATCCGGTCACGGTCGAGCCGCTCGTGATGGTGCCGTTGGTGATGAAGAGTCCCGAGCGCGCGTTGATATTTATCGCGTCGCCGTTCGCCGTGGCGCTCGTGGAGGTGATGTTGAAGCCGTTGAGGTCCAAAGAGACGTTGTCGGCCGTGATGGTGATCGCGTTGCCGGTCGCGACGGTGAGATTGCCCGTCAGATAATACGAGCCGGGCTGGTCGATCGTGTAAGGCGCGCCGGAGATCGCGATGCGCTGGCCCGTGACGCTGACGGCCTTGGAGCTGCCGGAGACGAGGGTGCCGATGGAGTTCGACGCGCTCGCCGCATCGATGGCGAAAGTCCCGACGCAGCCGATCGCGGAGGAATCGGAGACCACCCCGGCGCGGATGCCCTGGCCGCCGACCGCGCGCACGGTGCAGCCGCTGACCACCGAGGCGCGGTCGGTGCCGAGGTCGATCGCGTTACTTGAGACGCCCTGCACGCCGACGTTCTGCACCCGCACGTTCAGGCCGATCGTGGCGTCGATGCCCTTGGCGAAGCCGGTGCCCGCCGTGAAGGTGGTGCCGCTCACCGTACCCCCGCTGGCGATCTGGCCGTTGAGGATCGTCACATTCTTGGGGGCGCCGCCCGCGTTGACGAGCAGGATCGCGGTGCCGGTGGCCGTACCGGCGGAGGAGGAAACGGTGAACCCGTTCAGGTCCAGCGTGACGTTACTGGCCAGGATGTTGATGGCTCCGCCGCTGGTCACCGTCACATTGCCCGTGAGGTAGTAGGAGCCGGCGGAGGCGATGAAGATCGGGCTGGTGCCGCTCTGGGCGAGGGCGGTGCGCCGGTCGCCACCCGGCTGGCCGCTGCCCGAGACGATCACATCCTGGCCGGTGCCGGTCGTACTGCCGACGAGGTTGGAGCCGGCGTTGGCCGAGATGGCGGTGCCGCCGGTGGTGTTCGCAGTGGAGTCCGTGACGACGCTCGCGGTGATGCCGGTGCCCGAGGCGGTGTTGACGTTGGATTTCTCCACCGTGCCGCCCGAAAAGGAGATGCCGGCACCGCCGATGCCCTGGACGTTGAGGCCGGAGATGCGCCCGTTGGTCACGCCCGCGGCGCTCAGTCCCACGCCGTTGGCAAACCCGCCGGGCGCGTAGGTGTTGCTGAAGGTCGTGTAGGTCGTCGTGCCCTTGATCGTGCCGTTGAGGATCGTGACGTTCGCGTTGCCCAGTGCCGCGGCGCTACCGGCCAGGAGCACGCCGTTGCCGGCGGCGGACGCATTGGTCGAGGAAATAGTGAAGCCGTTGAGGTCGAGCGTCACGTTGTCCGAGTAGATCTTGATCCCGTTGACCACGCCGCCAGCCCCGGTGACCGCGACATTGCCGGTCAGGTAATAGGAGCCGGGCGCGGTGATGACGAAGACGGAGGAGGCGTCGCCCGGCGTGTTGAGAGCGCTCAGGTTCACGCGCGCTTCAACTTCATCGAGGCGCTTCATCGTGGCGGCGGGCACGCCGGGGGGCGGGGTGAGCGGACCCTGGCCGAAGAGCAGCGCGGCAGGCGCGAGGACCAGGGCGAGCCCCGCGACGAGCGCGGTGCGCCAGAGCGGGAGGCGGAGGAAAGGCAGCGGTGTCATCACGGCGAACTACCGCGTTTCGCGATCGCGGTTGCTCCCAGTTTACCGGTTTAGCCTAAAATGCCGCTCGAATGGCGGCGGGAGGATTCTGCAAGGTCAGCGTGGATCACCCTCGATCCGGATCCTGAACCGTTCCTGCGGAAGCGGTGGCGATGGCGGCAGCGGCGGCGCTTCCCAATCCAGGCCCAGCGGAGCGAGTTGCGCGCGGAGTTCGTGCAAATCCCAGACATGCACCACGCCATTCGTTCCCATCGCGGCGAGCGCCGACCCGCCGGGGAGAAAACGGAGACGCATGGAGCTGAGCAAGACGGGAGGATCCAGCACGGCCAAGGTGCGAGCGGTGGCGGGATCGACGAGATGGATGCGAGCGGTCGTGGTGCCCACCGCGAGCAGCCGACTCCCCGGGGCAAAGACCGGATAGGAACCGTCCACGCCCAATTCTTCGGTAACCGGATGCTCTTCCTGCCACGTGCCGGCGCGGACCAGCCGGAAGCGCGCCGTCCCGCTCGCAGCCAGCCACTGCCCGTCATCGCTGAATGACGCCGCTCCGGCACCCCCCACCCGAAGGGCCTGAACCACCTGGCCCGTCGCGATTTCATGCACCCTTCCGTCCTCCTGCATCGACTCACTGTAGCCGCTGCTGCCGGTCGCGAGCCACGCGCCGTTCGGGCTCAAGGAACTGGACCAGACCTCCGGAACGCCGCCGATCGTCGCGATATTTCGGAAGCCGTCCCCACCCAGCAGGAGCGTCTCACCACTCTGTCGCGACGAGAGCGCCAGCACCCGGCCGTCCGCCCGGAGCGCGTTGAGGAGGAATCCCGCGCGAGCATCGATCGCCTCGGGCGGTCCGACCAAGATGGAATCCGCATTCTCGCGGCGCAGCGCTCTCCGGGTGAGTCCGGATTTCCGCCCGGAAATCAGCAGCGTGTCACCGCCGAGAAAGAGCGCGGCCTTTTCGTCGCCGGGGTCGTGCGCGATTTGCGCCAGCTCCGCGCCTCGGACCGTATCCCACAGGCGCACGGCCTGCCGCGAGGCGGTGACGGCGACCCGTCCGTCGGGCGAAAAATCCAGCGCCGCGTGCAGCCCCGCGCTTTCGCCCGCCGGCGGCGGGGTGAAGCTCCGCCAAGTGCGTGATTCCGCGATCTCCAGACGCCCGATGCTCGTCTCGAAAGTCAGCAGTGAGAGCCGTCGATCGTCCCGGGAAAAGCGCAGCCCGGCCTCCGCTCCCAAGCCGGGCAGGACCACCTCAGCGGCACCGGTGCGCGGACTCCAGAGTCGAATGGTGCGATCCCGCGCAGTCGAAGCAAGGAGCGATCCGGAGTGGTTGAAGGTGAGCTGGTTCACGGCGGCGCGGTGACCGCGCAACACCTGCGGCGCAGTCGCCGCGGTGAGCGCCCAGAGGTAGATATTCGAGTCGACCGCACCCACGGCCAACGCGGAGGCGTCCGGGGACCAGGCACAGTGATTCACGGTGCCCGGATGGCTGAGGCGCCGCACGGGCTCGCCGCCCGGCAGATCGTAGATCAACACTTCATTGCTACTTTTTAGAATGACAGCGAGGCGGGCGCCGTCGGGAGAAAAGGCCAGGCACGCGGCGGGGGTCGCGGTGGGAAGGCGATGCATCTCGCGACCCTCGGGCAGAGCGTAAATCGTCACCCCGCCGCCCGGCTCGCCGATCGCCACGGCGCGCGCATCCGGACGGAAGGCGCAGTCGAAGGCGAAGAGGACGCTGATGCCGCCGGTGGGATGCCCGGGCAGATCCAGCACCACCCGGCGGCCGGGCACGTCCCAAACGCGGAGCAATCCGCCGGCATGCCGCACCGCGAGAAATCGGCCGTCCTCCGTGAAGGGCGTGAGGAAATTGGCCCGCGGCGCATTCTCCGGCGCAGGCAGTCGGCTGAGTTCGCGCTGGCTGATTGCTTCGCGGACGGCGATGACGCCGGGGTCCGTCTCGACGGCATAGTGCGCGAGGTCCGCATCGAAAGCGACAGGCGCATTGGCGCTGGCGCGAGCATTCCACTGCTGCTCCACCCGCAGATCCGTGAGGCTGAGCGCGGCGGCCGCTTCGTTGCGCAGCTCCAGCGAAGGTTTGATCCGGGCCGCCTTCGCCAGCGCTTCGAGCGCGTCGAAGCGCTGGCCAGACCGTCCCGTGAGGCGGGAAGCGCGCGCCTGCGCGCGATAGGAATCACGCAGATTTTCCGTGGCCTCGTTCTGCGCGGCCACCGCCGCCCGTTCCGCTTCCAGGGCGCGACGTGAGATCTCACGAAAACGGATGGCATCGAACGTGGAGATGACGGCCACGCCGAAGGTGAGCAGAAAGACCGCGCCGGAGAGGGCGGCCAAGGCGGGATTTCGGCGCATCCAGCGCCAGCTCCGTTCCAGACTCGTGGCGGGTCGGGCGAGGATGGGACGGCCTGCCAGCCAGCATTCAAGGTCATCCGCCAGCGCCGCCGCGGAGGCATAGCGGGCAGCCGGCTCCTTTGCCAGGCATTTGAGGCAGATGATCTCCAGATCCCGTGGCACCCCCCAACCACCGGCGATCGAGGGCGACGGCGCGAGCTGATGCTGGACCTTTTGCAAGAGGTCGAGGGTGGACTCGGCGCGAAAGGGCGCGCAGCCCGCGAGGAGTTCGTAGAGGACCGCCCCCAGCCCATAGACGTCCGCCGCTACGGTGAGCGCTCCGCTGCCGCCCATCACCTGTTCCGGCGCCAAATATGCGGGTGTGCCGAGCACCGCGAGACTCCGCGTGAGGTCGAGATTCGCGGTCACCACCTTGGCGAGGCCAAAATCTGCCAGCAGTGGTTCGCCTGCTCCGTCGAGCAGGATGTTTCCGGGCTTTACGTCCCGATGCAGCACCCCCCGCTCATGGGCGTGGTGCAGCGCGCGGGCGATTTTTGCCGTGAGCTCCGCGATCGCGCGCGCCTGCCCGCGAAACCTCCCGATGGCGTCGGTCAGCGTGCCTCCCTCCGCGAGGCGCATGGAAAAAAACGGGAGACCGTCGCATTGCCCCACCTCGTAGATGGGAACGATGTGCGGATGATCAAGCGCGGAGGCCGCCACGATTTCCGCTTCGAAGCGCGCCCTCATCCCGGCGTCGCCCATCACCTGGGGCGGAATCATCTTGAGCGCCACGGTGCGTCTGGTCTCGCGGTGCGTGGCGCGATAAACGAGGCCCATCCCACCGCGGGCGATCATCGATTCCAGTCGGTAGGCCGCGAAATTTTGGGCCACACTGGGGACGCCTTGGGCGCAGGCGAGCGGCTCCGGCACCTCCGGCGGCGGCTCGAGCGCCAGGTCGAACGCGCAGACCGTGCAGACGGCGCCCGCCGCCCCCAGGGCCAGCCCGCACCGAGGGCAACTGGATCCATCGGTCGCGGGAAAAGTCATGCTCGAGATCTCATACCGTGATCGGGGCGCGGGGTTGCCCAATTTTTACCGGGAGGAGAGCAAGAGGCGCAAATGCCGGATCTCGTCTTCGATCTCGCCCGGCTCAGTCACGTTGGCCGCCACCTCGGCCCGGAGCTGCTCCCGAAACTCCCGCCGCAGACGAAAGACCTCCACTTTCACGGTGCCCGCCGCGAGGCCCAGTTCTTCCGCCACGATCTCGTATCGCTCGGTCGCTCCCTCCGCAGTGATGAACTCGCGCAGCCGCTCGAAGATCGCTCCCCGCTGGCGGCGGGCATATTCCCGCTCCGTCCGGCGCACGGCCGCTTCCACCACGGCGTGCGCCCAGCGGCGCTCGTAGGCCAGTTCCGGTGAGGGATCGCTGCCCGCCGGCTCCCCAAACCCGCCTTCGAGCATCGCCGCGACCGAAATGAACTCGAACCCCCCACCGCGCTTTTGCCGTTGATCCCGCTCACGCTCATTCGCGGAGAAATGCTTGAACGCCGTCAGGAGAAAATTTCGAAAGCGTCCGCGGGTCGGGTCGGCCTTGGCGAGACTCCCCTGCCCGACGAGCCGGGCGAAAAATCCCTGCACCAAATCCTGGGCATCGTGATGCGACTGCCCGCTCTGCACGGAGAAGACGTAGAGCGGCCGCCAGTACTTTTCCAGCAGCGCGGTCAGTGCCGCCCGCTGGGCCGGAACGTCATGTTCCGCGCCCGCGGCGAGGATGACGCTCCAGTTGGTCGGGTCGAACACACTTCGAATCAGGCCACACGGCGAAGATCGAGACAATCACCTTCCTTGCAGGTTTGCCGTCATATTTCGCCATGGCTCCGCAAACCCTTCGGGACCGAAGGCGCGAAGCGCACAATGGAACGACCCCCAAGCCATTGAAAAGGGAGGAGTTGAGCGCAGAACCGCGCATTTGGATTCCGTGGTATCGGCGCAGGGAAACCGCGGACCACGCGGGCGGAGCCTTCCGTCGCCTTCGAAGTGGCTTTCTCCGACGGCCAAAAATCACGGTTTTTGGGGCTTTTGGGAGCGTTCTGGCCCTTTTCGAGCGTCCGCCAAAAACTTTTTTCGGGTCCGCTCCAGAAGCGGGAGCGGATTTCTGCGCCTTTTCCCAACTATTTTGACTCGTATGCCCGTTTTCGCCATACCCCAGCTGCCATAGTTCTCCCCGTCGGCCGGCTTCAAGCCCACTGGCAACAAACCAAAAACCATGCAGACCATCAACCCAAATCCGAATGCGACGTCTCTCGTCGCCTCCGCTCCCGCGGAGTCCGTCACCCCGCTCAGCAACCTCAACCGCACGAACCTTGCCAGCGATCCCTCCGCCGTTCTGCCCCCGCAGTCGGCCGCGCGGGCCATCACCGCGGAGTTTCTCGCGGGACTCGACGGCCTCATCGGCCAGACCGAGTCCCTCGTCGACCCGCTGCCCAAAATCGATGCGAGCAATCGGCAGCGGATCCTCCGCCAGGCCAACGCGGATCCCGGGTTCGCTACCCGGCTCCAGACGCTGCTGAGCCGCCTCGACGGGGAAGGCACTTCGCCAGTGCCCAACGCCCTGGTCGAAGTGCTCGCCCAGGCCGACGCGGTCCTCGCCGACAAGCGTTCGCGGCTCTTCGCGGCCACGGGCCGGGTCGATGACCTCTATACGCTCGTGCGGCGCGAGCTGGTGCTCCAGCTCCGCATCGCCAAATCCGCGCTCCTGGTCATGTCGGAACAATCCCCGCAGGCCCTGAAGCTGGAACTCGCCCAAGTGGGCGGCCGCTTCCTCGGCCGGCGGAAGCGGAAGGCGCGCGCGAAAAACCCGGCTGCGCCCGCCGCCAACGGTAACTCCGCCGAGCCGACTCCCCCGCCGAATCCGGGAACCGGCCCCGCCCCGCACGCCAACACCTGAGAAAGCGCACCGCGGTTCCCGGATGCGGGAACCCGACGCTCTGGCGGATGTCTCGAAAGAGGCATCCGCCTTTTGCGTTCCGGGGGTCAGCCGCCCACCGAGTCAGCGCCCCGCCGGAACCGATTTGGTCGAACGGGAAGCCGCGGGCGCAGAACGGACGCCGCGGATGTGGAACCGAAGCCGTTTCCCCGTCGCTGGCCCTGCCCGGGCGGAAGCGAAGGCGCGAACGCGGAAGCGAAGCGCTGGATTCCGTCGCGACGCCGCCGGGCTGGAACTGAAGCCGTAAATCTCGCGGGGAAGCCGCCGATTCCGTCGCGACGCCGTTCCGCCGGAAGCGAAGCCGCCGCGGCGGAAGGCAATCCACGGACGCCGAAGTGAAGCGGCTGGGCTCAAACCGAAGCCGTGGATCTCGTCGCGAAGGCGCAGACGTGGAAACGAAGCCGAAAAGACGAAAGCGAAGCCGGAAAACTGGAAGCGAAGCCGGGGATGCGAAAGCGAAGCCAGATTTGTCGAAGCGAAGCCATCCGCGCGTTCCCGATCGACGCGGTGGCTTCGCGTTCGGTTTTCCGGCTTCGCGTTCGGTTTTCCAGCTTCACGATCGGTCCAGCGGCTTCGCGAACGACTTGATGGCTTCCCGACGAGCCGATCGGCTTCCCGAACGGTCATTTGGCTCTGCGAACGAGATTTTGCGGTCGCGATTGGCGCTGCAGCTTGGCTTGCGAGATCCTGGCTTCACTTCGAGATCTGCGGCTTCGTGACGAAATTTGCGGCGTCGTTTCCGCACCCACGGCTTCATGACGAGATCCGTGGCTTCATGAAGAGAGCGGCGGCTTGGTGCTGCGGAAAGTATCGCAAGCCTGACCGCGACCAACCCCCGATCCGCGGGTTGCAGCCGGAGACTACTCACGACGGCAAATCCTCGAACATCCATGGCAACTCGTCTTCTGAACTCCTTTCTCACGGTCTGCCTGGGCTTCGCCGCCAGCGCGCAGGGTGCCCTCACCGTCAACAACGGCTCCCTTGGCCTGCAAACCACCCCGGGTGCCACAAACCACATCTGGGCCGACGCGCCGCCGGCGAACACCGTTTTTGACCGTTGGGTGGGCGACACGAGCGTACTCGCGGATCCCCTTGCGTGGCACACCACCGCCGTGACGCCGGCCGCTGCTGCCGTCATCACGGCCACCTACAAATCCGCGCCCGCTTGGTCCCCTTCGACCTACATCCTCAACGGGCTGGCGTCGACCAACCCGAATGCGGTCAAACTCAGTTATTACTTCCCCCCAAATCCCGTGGGCGTGATCTTTCGCTTTCACGGCAGCGGCGGATCAGCGGATTCGCTCTTTAACAAGGTCGAAGACTTCACCTTTGCGCGCGACGCGGTCGCCGCCGGTTACGCCATCGTCTCGCTCGACAGCACCGACCGCGTGAACAAGCAGTGGGACTCCGCCGGCACCGCCGCCAATGTGGACGTGGTGAATGTGCAGGCGGCCATCAACTATTTCATCGGCCTCGGGCTGATGACCACCGACACCCCGAAATTCTCGACCGGGATGTCGGATGGCGGAGGCTTCGCCCCCAAGCCCGCCTACTACCTCGGCTTCCGCGCCTGCAGCCTCTTTTGTTCTTCGGGCCAGCCGGCGCAGATTTTCACGCTGACGACCGTGCCGACGATCTGGAGTCTGGCGCGGAATGATGACCTGTTTGACCACACGACCTTCCTCCAGAATGCCACGGCAAATCTAGCGAGTCTCAACGCGCAGCGTCCCAGCGTCACCGGGGAACTCCGCGAGAACCTTCCGTCGCCCGTTTATCCCCGCCGCTTCCTGCGCATCCCGGGTCTGACCGCGGCGAACTCGCAGGCGATCTACGGCAATCTGAAGTCCGGCGGTTTTCTCGACGCCGAGGACTTTCTCGTGGCGAACCCTGCGACGAGCGGCTGGGCCTCCTCATTGCCCGCCGGCCTTGCTTCGTTTCAGGGGGACATCTTAAGCCAGCTCAACTGCTGTTACTCCGCTCATCAATTCTACAGCGACTTCAATGACAAGGTGCTCCAGTTCTTCGGCGTGACCACGCCGGGCCGGCTGGTCAACGTTTCCACCCGTGCCCGCGTGGAGACAGGTGCGAGCGTCATGATTGGCGGATTCGTGGTGGGAGGCGCTGCCGGAACCACCACCCGCATCATCGTCCGCGCGGTCGGCCCCAGTCTGAGCGCAGTCGGCCTCACGGGCGTTCTGGCGAATCCCACGATCAGCCTCTACGACGCATCGAGCGCGTTGATCGAGTCGAACGACGACTGGCAGACGCAAGCTGGGATGCCCGCGGACGCGGCAGCGAAGGTCGCGGCGATTCAATCCAGCGGTCTCGCGCCGACCAATCCGCTGGAATCCGCGCTCATCCGCGATCTCGCTCCGGGCGCCTACACCGCGATCGTCTCGGGAGTGAATGCCACCGCGGGCATCGGACTCGTGGAGGCGTATGATCTCGACTCCCTGACCGCACCGGCCCAGCCGATCAATCTCTCCACTCGGGCGAAAGTGCAGGACGGCAGCAATGTGGTGATCGCCGGCATCGCCATCCGTGGCGCACCGCTCCGCGTACTCTTCCGCGCCCTCGGGCCGAGCCTCGCCGCCTCCAACGTTCCCAACGTTTTGCCTGACCCGACGATGACGGTGCTAGACTCATCCGGCCAGGTCATCGCCACGAACAACAACTGGCAGGATCCGCAATCCGCTCCCGGCACCGAATCCGCGGCCGCGATCAGCGCGACCACGCTGGCCCCCTCCAACCCATCGGAGTCGGCCATCCTGATCCTGCTCCCGGCCGGCAACTATACCGCGATCATTTCCGGGACACCCGGCAGCAACCTCGTCGGCAACGCGATCGTCGAAGTGTACGCGCTTCCGTAAGGCTCCGCGGCTCTTGACGCCGAGCCGAGGATGGCGCGGCGGCATCGGACTGACCAGCACCGCTTTCGGCGGCTGCCGAATGGGTCAACATCGCCCGCTGACTGGAACCTCGGCGGCTCCTTCGCGGCGATCGCTGAACAGATGCTGGAGTTCCGGGGCGATTTCTGATAGAAAGCATCGTGCCGGACTTCGAAGAGTACCCCGTGAGGAAACCGCCTGTCTTCCACTGATGAACCAGCGCACGATCCGGGTCTGGGCGGCCGGTTTCCTCGCCCTTGGTCTGATCTCTCGCGCCGATGCCGCCGCCGAAGAGCAGGCGGATCGAGTCGCGGCCACGGTGGCTGCGACGATCCGAGCGCTCCAAGAAAAGCATCGAATTCCCGGAATCGCGGTCGGAATCATCGTCGGGGGGAGGTCCCACGTCTTTTCCTTCGGAGTGGTTTCGACGGAAACGCAAAAACCGGTCACGCGCGACACGCTCTTCGAGCTCGGTTCGATCAGCAAGACGTTCACGGTGACGCTGGCAGCCTGGGCGCAGGCCGAAGGCCGGCTGGAGTGGGCGGATCCGGTGGGCAAACACCTGATCTCTTTGCAGGGCACGAAATTCGGCGGAGTCGGGATCCTGCACCTTGCCACCCATACGCCGGGCGGTTTTCCATTGCAGTTACCGGACGAGATCAAAAGCCAGGCCCAACTGATGGAGTACTATGCGAAGTGGCAACCGGCGTCCGCGCCGGGGACCCAACGTAACTACGCGAATCCCAGCGTTGGCGCGCTCGCCCTGATCGCGGCGAAGAGCTGGGAAGGCGAATTCCCCGCGCTGATCCAGCAGCGGCTCTTCCCCGCGCTCGGTCTGACGAATTCGTTCATCGACGTTCCCCCCGCGCGGATGGCGGATTACGCCCAGGGTTACACGAAGGAAGACCGGCCGGTGCGGATGACGCCGGCGGTTTTGGCGTCGGAGACCTATGGCGTGAAAGCGAGCGCCTCCGACGTCTTACACTTCCTCGCCGCAAACTTGGGCCTCGTGAATCTGGAGCCGAGGCTGCAGCGTGCGATCACCGCCACCCACACGGGCTACTTCCAGGCCGGGCCAATGACCCAGGATTTAATTTGGGAGCAGTACCCGTATCCGGTCGCGCTGCCGGTGTTGCTGGAGGGGAACTCGCCCGCCATGATTTTCAACCCGACACCGGTGACCGCGCTCACGCCGCCGCAACCGCCTGGGGAGGATGTCTGGATCAACAAGACCGGCTCCACCAGCGGCTTTGGCGCCTATGTGGCCTTCGTGCCCGCGAAGAGCCTGGCGATCGTGATTCTGGCTAACAAGAATTACCCGATCGAGGAACGCGTCACCGCGGCCTACGAGATCCTGAGCGCGCTGGCAGCAGGCGATCGCTGAACGAGGCAGCGGAACGTCGGGTGGCGCGTGCCGTGACCCCGGCCGAAGCAAGGCCCCAACGCTACCGCGGCTCCTCGGCTTGCCGCGCGATGATCTCACGCCCGCAACCTCTGTGCGGCTCCGGGAGGCGCTCAAGCACATCCGGGCCGATTAGGCCGACATCCAGCAGATCCGTCAGATGCATCTGATCTCTCGGCCTCCACGCGGCGAGCTTCATCGCGACAAGAGACCCCAGGACGAGAACGGGGACTCGATCAAATTCCACGGAAGCGAGGGGCGGGTTGGCTTCCGCACCGGACTTGGCGGGCTCATCGGCGTAAAGAATGCCCACCGCATCCCGCGCTTTCCCGTCCGTTGATTCGAGGAACCTATCGATTCCGGAGCTGTGCCGAAAATGGAATTCGGCACCTTCCATCGTCGCACGAACCCGCGGCAGGTCTGCCCGGTGGATCATGATGTCCACGTCACAGGTGTTTCGAACCGCGCTTTCGTCCACCGACGCCACCCAGAGCGCAACGGCGTTCCCGCCGACCACCGCGTGTGGGAGACCAGCGGCCGGGAGGACGGCGGAGGAAGCCGCCTTTTTTGCGCCCGCCAGCCAGGATGAACGGGGCGCATTCCGGATTCCCAAAGCCTGTACATCGGCCTCCGCTGCCGAGATTGATTCATGACCCCGAGCTGGCGCCCTGCGACCGCCGCGCCAGCCTGCTCACCTGCACCGACTCGGAGGCAGCGCGTCCGATCGTTCGCCAATCGCTCGGCCCCAACGCGTCGCTCGAGCCCAACAACGCCGACACAGAAAACCTCATTTCAGCTCAGGGCGGGCGAACGACTTCGTCCTTGGCGCGATCGGAGAGGCCTTCGGAAATCGCCTCAAACACCTGGCCGACCTGAATGGTTTTCATACACTGATTATCGCGGCACGCGGTCTGACGATTGTTGAATGCGTTCACACACGGGCTGCACGGGAGGTGCGAGGTGATCACCTTGTTCCGCGAGGTGCGGGCCGCGAACAGAACAGGCGTTTCCGGTCCGAAGAGCGTCACCACCCGTACACTCGTCAGGCTGGCGAAATGCGCCGGTCCGCTGTCATTGGTGACCAGCACATCGCTCAGGGAAAAGAGCACCAGCAGCTCGCGCAAGGTCGTGGCACCAGCCAGTGAAAAGCAGCGCGGATGAGCGATCGTCGCGACGACCTTTTCCGCCGCCTCCGCTTCGGCGGGCGCGCCGGTGAAGGCCACAAACACTCCCGGGATCTCGTCCAGTAACCGGTGGGCCAACTTCTCGTATGACTCGGTCGGCCAGCGACGTAGCGGCAGCAGGTCGGAGGCGTTCGCGTTCAACAGGACCAGCCGGCCGCTCAAGCCACCGGTCCTCTCGCGCAAGAGCGCCTGCACCTTTGCCCGTTCGCCTTCGGTCGGGGCGAACAACGGTTGGGCCTCCGGAAACCGACACACGTCCTCCTTGAAAGTGGGCAACTGGGAGGCCGGCAGGCGGAGCGCCTCCACCATCACGTCAAACAGCCGGCTGGTGTGAATGTGCGCGTTGTAGCTGATGCGGTGGGTAAAGAGGTCTCCCCGGTAGGGTCCCTCCGCGAAAAAATTGTGCAGCCCCGCCCTCCAACGTGCGCCCGTCAGCCACGTGATGGCGGCGGAGAAGCGCGCGAAAAATTCGAGGTCGATGGCGGCATCGATTTTCTTGCGCCGGATCTGGCGCAGCGCGGCCAGCGTGCCGATCGCCATCGCGGGCATCGAAGTGGTGGGCACCGTGAACACGTTTTCGGGCGGGACCAATCCCATGACGTCGAGGATGAACCGATTCTCCTCGAAGACCAAAAAGTACACATTCTCGCGCCCGACCCAATCCACGGCGTTGCAGATCGCCTGACTCGCCAGCACGGTCGAGCCCTGCTCGGCGAGCTTGACGAAAATGATGGATCGCGGACGCGGGGACTCTCCCGGCGGGATGCGCCCGGGGAGCACCTTCCTCAAAACGGAGAACAGGAAGCAGACCAGCGAGAACACCCACCGGTCGGCTTTTTGCAATACGTCCACTCGTAAGGGCAGACCCACGGGATTTCCATCTCGCATGGTTCGACCTTGGGCAGGTTCCGCTGCCGATCAAAAGGTTTGGGTGGAACTTAGCGCGTGCGAGTTCCAGAATTGCCCCCTTCATCTCGGAGCAATCAGCCCGGCGAACGGATCGCGCGGGCGCGAAGCTGCTCCAGCTCAAAAATCCGACCAACCGTCACCTTAACCCGCCGATGCCTCAAAAGACTCTCGGTCGCGCCCGTGGATGGGTCGCTTCTGGATGGAGCAGCCTCTCAAGCTCTCCGGCGAACCGCCTGGCCGCCATCGCCTGGGTGCTGGCGACTGCCGGCATTTTGTATGTCGTGATCCGCCAGCCCTATCGGCAGGCAAATTTTGGCTGCTATTTCCTAGCCGGCCGCCAGTGGATCGCCGGCGAACCCCTCTACCTCGGAGCCTGGGGCGGCTTCATCTACAGCCCGATCGTCGCGGCCTTTTATAGCCTGTTCGCCTTCTTACCGGAACCACACGCCAATTTCATCTGGCGGGCGCTCTCGATCGGCGTGCTGCTGGGGAGCGTGGCCTACGCGCTGGACAAGGGTCCTTTCTCCACCGTGGCGCCGCGAAACCGCGCTTTTGTCTTCCTCGCCCTGCTGCCGTTTTCGATCGGTAACCTGGATCGCGGACAGGCGAATCCGTTGGTGCTCGCGCTGATGCTGGTGTCGGTGACGGCGGCCACTCGCCAGCACTGGAACGTCGCGACTCTCACCATCGGGATTGCCGCCTACTTCAAGATTTATCCTTTGGCGGTGGGGATGTTGTACTGCGTGGTCTCGCCTCGACGCACCATCTGGCGCCTCCTGGCCGTCCTGGTCCTGCTCGGCCTCCTGCCCTTCGCCCTGCAACATTCCGATTACGTGGCCACGGAGTACCGATCGTGGTTTGAGACGAGGGCGGCGGACAACCGGCTCGTCTACAGCATCAACCAAGCGCCGCTGGACCTCTGGTTCCTCGTGGTGCGCCTGGGAGGCCTCCCGCTCAACCAGAACCATTATCGGATCCTCGAAGTCATCGGTGGAGGCGCCATCGCCGTCTTCTGCTGGGTGGCCCGGAGTCGTGGATGGAAACACCAGCGATTGATCGGCGGGCTCTTCGTCTTCGCGACGCTTTGGATGGTAGTGCTCGGCCCGTCCACGGAAGACGCCACGTACCTTCTGCTCGCACCCCTCGTGTGCATCGGACTGGTGCAGGCCTTCGCGTTTCGCCTGCCCCCGCCGACGAAGGTGATTGCCGTGACCGCCTTTGCTTTGCTGCTCCTCGGCGTCGTCCGGGTTCATCTCATCGCCCGCACGCAGAATCCCTTTCTCCTCTCTTGCCAGCCTTTGGCGGCTCTGGTTTTCATCGCCTTCTCGGTCGCTTGGCTGAGAAACGCGGGGATGTGGGAGAGCGACCCGGCCTTGAGCGGGTCGCCCTCCGACCCAAAAACTCAACTTTCAAAAACCCTCCCTCCCGCCCAGCCGGACCTTTCCGCGTGACTGGGGGTGATGCGTTTCGCGCCGTCGTTGCTCGTCGCGGCCGCTACGGTGAGTGCGGCACGAGCGTGCGCGACGGTGCGCCGTCCGGAACAAAGCACCGCTCGGCTCGCGGGCGGGCCTCGCTCAGGCCATACCCGTGCCGGGCGGCGGTTTCGCGGAGATCCCTCACGGCGCCGGGGACCTGATCGCGCAGTTCCAGCAGCCAGTTCGGATAGGTCTCGAGCTCCGTGAAGGTCTCCGCGCGGAAATAATCACCGCCGGGCGCGGTGCAGACGACGAAATCCCACAGACAGGATTCGGCGCGGATTGCGGCGTGAATTTCCCGTTCGCCATTGACCCCGAGCCGGACGCGACGGGCGAGTTCGCCCGCCTCGAGCGCGTCCGACAGGCCGGCGCAGGAGCGAATTTCGCGGCAGAGCCGATTACCAAGTTCCGTTTTCATGGGTGATCTCCAGGTTCAGACAGCGGCCAAGCGGCCAAGGGGAAGGAAGAAAGGAAGGGAAGGACGCTCCGCCGCGGCCCTTCGCCGCGAGAGCGCGAGCACAGCCTCGCCGGGCTGCACCTCGGAGACAGTGACGAGATGATTCTCCACCAGCGGCAGCCGCCACGGCCCCGCGAGGCGGTGCGGCGGATACAGGAGAATCGTTCCCTTGCGGGTCCGATAGAAAAGGACCGGGAGACTTCGCTGCAGCATCACGCCAAGGGCGGCGCGCGCCTCGGCCAGGCTCGGGCAGCCAGCCCGCTCCATGAACCGATCCACCGCGTGCCGCGTGGTCCGCACAAAACCAGCCGGGAGGACCGGCGAGGCGGGACCGCGCGCCGACGACTGCGACGGCGCAACGCGTACAAGGCGTTCAATCCGCTCCGGCGGATCGCGCCGTTCTCTCGAATGGTGGGGGAAACCGTGGCCGGCCTCGATCCGCAGGATTCGGCGCCGGGACGTGAACTCCTCGCGCAACGTCCGCCGGCCGCCCACCAGGTCTGGGTCCGGGAGAATGTTCGCGTTCACGCGAACACTTTGCGAGGCCAGTCGGCCGGATGCAAGAAATATTTGTGTTCCCCCGAACAGAGATCTGGCGAACGCGTCGACGTCAAGGCTTGCTGATCTGCACGCGATAGAAACGCTTCGGATCGGTCGCGCCCGGATCGGTCACCGTCCGGACGTTGCCCGCATCAATGAACGTCGCCCCGGGAAGCGTCGCCCACGTGCCGCCGCCGGTCGCGATGTTCAAATTGAACTGGACCGTATAGGTGCGTCCCGAGACGAGCGGTGAAAAGACGACCTTCCGCTGCGTCGGCTGGCCCGCCACGGGCTGCGCCTGCACGAGGAAACGCGAGGTGGGGTCAAGCGGGTTCAGGCCCGCGACAAATTTGAAGAGATTTGTCTGCCCGGTGCCGCTGAAATCCACTCCCGGCGCGGCGTTCGGATTGTTGAGGCCGAAGTACTGGACCTGCCAGGAATCATCGATCCCATCTCCGGCGTAGGAGCCGTAATTGTCCGGGAAGATGTCCTTCACCGTGAGGTTGATCGTCGCCGTGAACCCACCGGAAATGCCCTGGGCGGTGGCGCTGGTATCCTGGTAAACGGCGGCCGCGGTGGCGAGGCCGCTCGCGTTGATGGAAGTGAGCGGCCCGCTCGAGACCGACCAAGTGACGCCGCCGGGCGAAAGCGCAATCGTCGTCGCGTCGTCCAGCAACTGCGAGGCGCCGAGCTGGATGGTGGCGAGCTCATTGACCATCGCGGAGGGCGAGCTGAGGGTGAGGCCGACGACTTCGAAGAGCTGGCCGACGTAGCCCGACTTTGCGACCTCGGCGGGAGCGCCCACGGAGGAGATGCCAGCGATTCCTCCGACGCTGCCGACATTCGAATACGAACCGCCGCTGGAACGGCCACCGCCGGCATCGGCCACCTCGGTCAGAATGGAGTAATTCGCGCTCGTGCGCGTATCGGCCATCGCACTGGCGGCCCCGCCGACGCAAAGGAGGAGCGGGAGAACTCGGCGAAAGGCGGTGGGACGGAGCGCGGTCGTTCTCATAACTAAGGTAGATCCTACCAAACGCCGTCGGGCGTGGAAATCAAAATCGCGGACCGGATGCGCCCTTGCGTGGCGCGCCGCTTTCCTCTCCCGTACCAGTTCCACCACCTCCCCGCAAAGCCCTTCATGGCCGTTGATTTCAAAGACTACTATCAGACCCTCGGGGTACCCCGCACCGCTCTCGAAGCGGACATCCGCAAGGCCTTTCGCAAGCTCGCGCGGGAGCACCATCCGGACGTCGCGAAGGATAAAAAAGCCGGCGAAGCGAAGTTCAAGGAAATCGGGGAAGCCTACGATGTTCTGAGCGATCCGGAGAAGCGGAAGCGGTATGACGAGATGGGACCGGGCGGCGAATCGTTCGGTGGATTTCCGGGAGCGGCGGGTGGCGGAAGGCGCCGCGCTCAACCCGGCGGCGGAGGAGCGGAGCAGGATTATCACTTCGGCGGAACCACGGGTTTCAGCGATTTCTTCGAGCAGTTCTTCAGCGGAGGCGCCAGCCGCAGCTACGGTTTTCCGCCGGACCCCGAGCAGGCGCAGCGACGGGCCGGACCGCGCCGCGGCGGCGACATCGAAGGCGACATCCTCGTCACTCTGGAGGAAGCGATGCACGGGACGATGCGCCAGCTCTCGTTGCAGACGGTCGATTCGCGCACGGGAGCCGAGGACGTGCACACATTCACCGTCCGCATTCCGGCCGGGGCCTCCGAAGGCCGGCGCATCCGCGTTCCGGGTCAGGGGGCTGCCGGTCACGGCGGCGGCGAGGCGGGCGATCTCTTCCTCCGCGTCCGGATCGCTCCGCATCCGGATTTCCGCGTGCGCGGCTCCGATCTCTATCACGATCTCGATCTTGCTCCCTGGGAAGCGGTGCTCGGCGCGCAGATCGTGGTTCCGAGTCTCGATGGTGCGATCAAGGTGCGCATCCCGGAGGGGACCGAGAACGCTCAGCAACTGCGCGTCCGCGGACGCGGGCTCCCGGTCGGCCGGACGGGCGAACGGGGGGATCTGTTTGTCGTGGCAAACCTCCTGCTGCCGACGGAACTGAACGCGGAGGAGCGCGCGCTATGGGAAAAGCTGCGCGAGACGTCGAAGTTTCAACCCCGAACCGAATCCGCGCGCGCATGAATGCCCCTGACTCCGGCGAATCCCCGGCCATCCCTGGAGACGGTGAAGACGCGAGCGAGTTCTACCCGCTGGAAGTGGTCGTCCAGATCACGCGCACGCCGGACCACGTCATCGCCCTCTACTGCGAGCACGGCCTCGTGCAGACCGTGCGCGAGCACCCGCCGGAACGGCCGCTCTTTGACGACGAGGCGATCCACCAGGTCCGGCGGCTGGAGTTTCTTCGCTCGGAATACGGCGTGAATTTCGCCGGGCTTCGCTTCCTCGCGGAACTCCTGCGCGACGTCGAACAACTCCGCGCCGAGGTGCGATTCCTCCAGCGGCCCTGAAACGGCGGCTTGAGCGTCGCGCCCCTGACACCTCCAGTGGGGGCATGCCGGATGCTCCGCAACGCGGCGAAATGCTGACGGAACCCGCGCCTGACGCCCACCGCCTCAGCCGCGGCCGGGCCGCGCTCTGCGGAGCGCTTCCGATCGCCTTCGCGCTGCTTTATCCCCGGTTGCTCGCGTTTGCCGAAGGGGGCGGAGCGAAGACTTTCGGGAGCTGGGCGGGAATTCTCGCGCTGGTCGTCGCGATCGCGGCGCTCGCGGGAGGCGCGGAGCTGGCCTCGTCTCCCGGGCCGACGCGACGGCGTCGCGTGCTGCTGGCGCTGCTCTTCGTCACGGCGGCGGGCCTCTTCTGCGTCTTTGCCCAGCGCGACATCGAGTATTCGCCGCCGGTGATCGCGGGCGAAGCGCGCGAGGCGCTTGACGGCGCCCGAGCGGGAAACCTCGCGTTTGCGGAAGGCCGCGGCGGCGAATTCCTCAAGTGGCAGTTCCGCGCGTACAACATCGGATTCAAAGACATCGCGATCCCGCTGGTGGCCGTCTTCGGACCCGATCCGCTGGTCTATCACTGGATGTACATCGTGATCTACGCCGTCGTGATCGGCGGGACCCTGGCGCTCTTCGGGAGTCAATCCGCGAGCGGACCGCTGCAGCTTCCCCTGCCGTGGCTGCTCCTGCCTCTCGCCGCGCTGACGATCATGGTGCCGTGCCTGCGGACGCTGAAATGGCATTCGACGTGCCTGATCGGCGCTCTCGGGCTGATCCTGATCGCCACCGGATGGGATGACCGCCGGGGCGTGGGGCGCTTCGCGCTCGGACTGCTGCTGCTGCTCTATGCGGTGGTGCACTACCACGCGAATCTGATGTTCGTCGCTGTCGCGCTCGGCCTGCCGTTCTTCGAACGCTTCCGACCCGCGCCGATGCCGGCAGCCGAGTTTTGGAGGCGAACGGCCGCGCTGGCGGCGCTCGCGCTGGTGGCGGGCGGGCTCGTCGGCTGGAGCGTCTCGCTGGGACACGCTTCGATCGCGGGGCGGCTGGACGTGGAGATCCCGCACGCTCGCGCAACATTTTCCTCGGTCGGCGCGGACGAGATTGCGTTGCGCGTGCTGCGGATCCCCAGCCGGTATCTCGCCTGGCCGACCCTCGCGGCGCTCGTACTGGGGATCGCGGTGGCCGTGCGCCGCGTGCGATCGTCGGCCGCGACCGCCGTGGTGCTAGCGGCGCTGGCCGGCGCGCTCGCGATCGACATTCGCTTCCTCTACATCGGCGACAACTCATGGCAGTGCCGGCTCCTGATCCCCTTGCTCTGGCTCGTCGCCGCCGGTGTCCTCGAGTTCCACCGGCGCTTGAGTTACGTGATTCGCGGACCCCTTGTTGCGAACCTCGTCGCGGGCTTGAGCATGGCGGGATTTCTCGCGGCGGAGTGGTCCACGTTCGCGGCGAAGAACATCGGCCGAAACTTCGAGATGGCACCGCGCTGGAACCTGCCGCACGCCCAGCCCCCGGGGATCGTGCGGCATCTCATCGAAAATCCGGATCCGGCCCCGCGGGAAACGCTCCACCTCATCGCGGAGCCCATGCTGCCGCCCGAACGCGGAGGATTTGGTCAGGCGATCCCGCTGGATGAACTCGACCCCGACGTGCGCGTGTGGAACCTGCGGGAATACCGCAATGAAACGGAACTGGCCGCGCTGCTCGACGCCGTGGAAGGCGGACGAACCCGCTGGCAGCGCGCCGTACTTTATTACCGCATCGCCGAGCATCCGTTCGGCGATGACCCCGCGGCGCATCTTCCGTTTCTGCGGGGACGGGCGTTGAAGAGCGACCTGCTCGATCTCCCCACGATGGCCGGCACGGGACCGCTTGGCGTCACGCGCGTGGTCTTTACGCGGCGTTATTAGGGTGCGGCTTCGTGCCCCACGCGACGGTGTTCCACGCAAGCCAGCGGACCCCGGGGATCCGCGCGATCCACTCGTCGAGGCGCTGCAGCGGCCGCCACCAGCGAAGCGAAGCATCCGTCTCCGAGAGGATTCGCTTCCAATAGCGGTCCGCGTTTGGATGCACGCGATCGAGCAGAAAATACTTCAGAAAAAGCGCCTGCGTGAGGAACCAGAATTCGCGGTGCTGGAGATCGGGGAAGAACTCGCGCATCAAGGCGAGATCGCCGATGCCGAGGGGCGATTCGTCATCGGTCCGAACCTTCGTGGCGAGGCGCCGGTAGAGATTGATGACAGGGTTGTATTTCAGCGGATCCCAGGAATAAAACGCCCCGCCCGGCCGCAGAACGCGGTGAATCTCCGCCAGCAAGGCGCGCTTCGACGTCACGTGATGAATCGTGTTCGCGATGTAAACGACATCGAAGCTGGCGCTCTCCACCGCGAGATTTTCCCCGGGAGAGTGCACCGTGGTGATCTTCACGCCGCATTGACCCGCGAGGCGGGCGGCAACCTCCAGCATGCCGGGCGACAAATCGAGCGCGGTGACGTCCGCGCCAAGCAGCGCGAAGCGGACGGAAGATTCGCCGAGGCCGGCGCCCACATCGAGCAGGCGCTTTCCGCGCAAATCGCCGAGCCGGGAGACGATGAAGCGATTCTCCTGCGCGGTGGGGGCCTCGAAGGCCCGCAGGACATCGGCCTCGCCGAGGTTCGACCCCCGCGCCCATTCGTCGTGAAACTGCTCCTCCTTCGCGTGGGTTTCCCCGGCCGGGGATGTTAAGGGTGATGAGGCGGAATCAAGATCCTTCATGCGGAGAGAGAAGAGCTGGGCGCCCTAAACGAAACACGATAGAATACAGTGGCCGGCCGTTCAACTCCTCAAAGAGCCGCCCGATGTATTGACGAAGGAACGGCGAATTCATGAGGGTGCCGCCGTCGGCAAGCCAGTTCAGATCGGCGAGGGATCAGCTCTCCACGGTCCAGCGGCTTTCGAGCCATACGTGCTTCGTCCGGCGGTGTCGAGGCACGGCTGAATCTGAATCCCGCCCCTTTTGAGCTTGCCGCGTTCGAGGCGGAAACTCCAACGTGGGATCCCATCCCATCCCCACCGCCTGACTGATGAAAAAAGTGAATATTCGAGATCTGCCGGAGGAGTTGTGGACTTCTCCCAAAGGGAATTTCGGGGGCTTCGGCAAGGAGATCTCGGTCGCGCTCGGACGCGAGCCGACGTCGACCGACCTGATGAAGCGGCATCCCTTCGATGTCGAAATCACCCGCATCCCGCCCGGCAAACGACCGTACCCGTTCCATTCCCACAGCGCCCAGTGGGAGTTTTACTTCGTCATGTCGGGACGAGGCTCCGCCCGGCATGCGGATGGAACGACCCCGATCGAGCCGGGAGACGCGTTTCTCTTCAAGCCGGACGAGCCGCACACGTTTCACAACGACGGACCGGAGGATCTCGTCTTCATGGTCATCGCGGACAATCCGATCGGCGAGACGGCGCACTACCCGGACAGCCAAAAGTGGCTGATCCGTTCTCCGGCGCGCCGGATCATGCGCTCGGAACCGCACGAGTACTACGACGGCGAAGAGTAGCCGCGAACCCTACTTCGACGGGCCGCCGCTCAAGCCCGAGGCGACGATCTCGGCGAAATGAAGCGGCTTCGCGCCGGGAAGATTCTGCCAGATTTGTTCGCGGCAGCTGAAGCCATCGACGCAAACGAGGTCCTCCGGCGCCGCCTCGCGGACCGCCGGCAAAAGCCGGCGCTCGGCGAGGGCCTGGGAGACTTCGAATTTGTCGGCCTCGAAGCCGAACGGGCCCGCCATGCCGCAGCAACCGCTGTCGAGACTCTTCACCTCGGCCCCGGTCTTCCGCAGAAGCGTTTCCTCATCGGCGAATTTCAGCACGGCCTTATGGTGGCAGTGGCCGTGGAGGATGACGCGCTTCCCCGCGAGCGGCGGCGGCTGCCAGCCTTCCTTCGCGAGGAACTCCGACAACGCAAAGGTCTGCTTCCGCAGCCGGTGACCGATCCCGTGGTGCGGCAGGAGATTGCGCAGTTCATCGCGAAACACCGAGGCGCAACTCGGCTCGAGCATGATCACGGGCAGGCCGGCGTTGATCTGCGGCTCGAGGGCGGTGAGCACGCGTTCGAGGTACTGCTTTGCCTCGTCGAGCATCCCGAAATCATAGAGCGGCCGGCCGCAGCAGAGGTGCTGCTTGGTCTGCGGCACGTGCACGGTGTAGCCGGCGTCCTCGAGGACGGCGTGCGCGGCGCGCGCGGTGGCGGGATGAAAATAGTTGTTCCAGGTGTCCGCGAAGAGCACGACTTCTCCCTTCGCCCCGCTTCGCCGGGGCTGGTTCCGGAACCAGCTGACAAAGGTCTGGGTGGCGAAGCGCGGGATCGTCCGCTGCGGCGCAATGTGCAGCATCGCCTTGGCGAGATGACTGACGCCGGGCAGCGCGTTGATCGCGTTCACCAAGCGCGGAGCGAACGACGCGAGCCGCGCCCAGCGGTCCATCCAGCCGAACGCGTACTGATTGAGCGGACGCGCGCGCTCCTCGTAGTAGTGCGCGAGGAACTCGCTCTTGTAGGTCGCGACATCCACGTTCACCGGGCACTCCCCTTTGCAGCCCTTGCAGGCGAGGCACAGATCGAGCGACTCCTTCACGGCCTCATCCTGCCAGCCGCCTTTCACGACCTCGCCCGAGAGCATTTCAAAGAGGAGATGGGCGCGGCCGCGAGTGCTGTGGAGTTCTTCGCGCGTGACCTGATAGCTCGGGCACATCGTGCCGGCATCGGTCTTCCGACAGGCTCCTACTCCGACGCAGCGCTGGGTGGCCTTTTCGATCGAGCCCTGATCGTCGGGGAACTGGAAATGGGTGGTGACCTGGCGGGGATTGTAGTCCGCGCCGAGCTTTAGATGGGCCTCCGGCGGATAAGCGTCGACGACCTTGCCGGGGTTCAGCTTGTTGTCCGGATCCCAAGCAGTCTTGAACGCCCGAAAGGCTCCGACGAGCTCGGGACCGAACATCTTCTCGTAGAGATGGGCCCGGCCGTGTCCGTCGCCGTGCTCACCGGAAATCGCCCCGCCGTATTGCACGACGAGATCGGCCGCCTCTTCGAGGAAGGCGCGATACTTCCGGATGCCGGCGTCGCTCTCGAGATCGAACGTGACGCGCTGATGCACGCAGCCTTCCCCGAAGTGGCCGTAGTACCACGCTTTGTAGCCGTATTTGTTCAGGAGCTTGCGATAGTCGCGCAGGTAGGCGCCGAGGACACGCGGATGCACGGCCGCGTCCTCCCAGCCTTCGTGCGTGATCGAATGTTCGCCGGGAATGACCGTCGTGCTGCCATTGCCGGCCTCGCGAACCTTCCAGACGCGCCGCACCTCGCCGGCGTCGCGCACGACTTTAATCTCGGGCGCGTCCGGCTGCACCTTCTGCCACGCGACAAATTCGTCCGCCTTCGCATCGGCATCCACTCGGGTGTCGCCGCCGAACTCCACGAGCAAATAGCCGCCACCCGGCGGCAGCAACGCGATGTTCTCGGGTTGCAGATTTTTCTGCCGCATGATGTCGAGCACACCCCCTTCGAAACCCTCCAGCCCGATCGGGGCAAACTTCAGGACCTCCGGCACGGCATCGGCCGCGACGTAGACGTCCGGATACGCGAGGAGAACCAGTGACTTGAAGGGCGGGCTCGGAACGAGGCGAACCTTGGCTTCGAGAATGATGGCGCAAGTGCCCTCGGTGCCCACGAGGGCACGCGCAACGTTAAACGGCGTCTCGGGCAGCAGTTCGTCGAAATTATAGCCGGAGACGCGGCGCGGGATCTTGGCGAAACGCTCGCGGACGAGTCCCCCGAAGCGATCCCGCAGCCGGACAAGTTCCGCGTAGAGCCGCCCGCGACGTCCGCCTTCGGCGACGAGTCGGTCGAGCTCCTCGGGCGGCGTCGGGCCCACCGTGAGGATCGTTCCGTCGTAGAGCAGCACCCGCATCTCCTCCACATTTTCCTGGACCTTTCCGGCCATGAGGCCGTGGACGCCGGAGGAGTTGTTCCCGATCATGCCGCCCAGCGTGCAGCGATTGTGCGTGCTCGGATCGGGGCCGAAGGTCAGGTGGTGCTTCTCCGCCGCATCGCGCAGCGTATCGAGCACGATTCCCGGTTGCACGCGCGCATAGCGCTCCTCCACATTCAACTCGAGGAGGGCGTGACAATACTTCGAAAAATCGAGCACCACCGCGACGTTGCAACCCTGACCGGCGAGGCTCGTCCCCCCGCCGCGCGCGAGAATCGGCGCGCCGAATTTCCGACAGGCCGCGACGGCGGCGATCACATCCGCTTCATCCCGCGGAACCACGAGACCGATCGGGATCTGGCGGTAATTCGAGGCGTCCATCGAGTATAACGCCCGGCTCTGATCGTCGAACCGCACCTCTCCCCGAATCACGCCATTCAACTCTGCCTCGAGCGCACGCGCCTCCGCGAACGAGTCGGGTCGAACCGCATGGGAACTGGGAGCGAGAGTCATCGCGAAATCACGTCCTCTCTCCGCGCGTGGCAAGCCAGCGGAGCCCCTTCGACAGCGCCGGCCAGAGCAGCAGAATGATCCCGACCGTCATCAAAGTCCCCTCCAGCGGCGCGCCCCAGAAAGTCGAGAGTTCGCCCTGCGAGCCCAGCATCGACTGACGGAACGCGTCCTCCATCCGATCGCCCAGAACGAGCGCAAGCGTCAGCGGAGCGAGCGGATAGTCGAGCTTCTTGAAGACGTAGCCGACGACGCCGAAAATCAGCATCAGCCAGACGTCGAACATCGCATTATGGACCGTGAAGGCGCCGACCGCGCAGACGACCACGATGAGAGGCGCGATGATGCTGAAGGGAATGCGCAGGATGGCCGCGAAGAGCGGCACCGTGGCGAGGACGATGATGAGTCCGGCGACGTTGCTGAGGTACATCGAGGCGATCAGCCCCCAGACAAATTCCTTCTGCTCGAGGAACAACGTCGGCCCGGGTTGCAGCCCCCACATCATGAGACCACCGAGCAGAACGGCGGCCGTGCCGGAGCCCGGAATGCCGAGCGTCAGCATCGGCAGCATCGCGCTGTTGCCCGCGGCGTGAGCGGCGGTCTCCGGCGCGATGACGCCTTCGATCCGGCCGGTGCCGAATTCCTCCGGATTCTTGCTCGTCCGACGGGCCACTGCGTAAGACATGAAGCTCGCGGCGATCGCGCCGCCGGGCTTGATGCCCATCCACGCCCCGATGAAGCAGCTCTGGACCACGGTCCGCCAGTAGCGCGGGAACTCGCGCCAGGTCCGCAGCACCACCTTCAAATCGATGCTCGCGCGCTTCCCGCGGAAGGCGAGGCCCTCTTCCATCGAGAGAAAGATTTCTCCGAGGCCAAACAGCCCGATCACGGCCACGAGAAAGTCCACGCCGTTGAGCAGTCGCTCACTGCCGAAAGTGAGCCGGAGCTGGCCGGTCACGGTGTCCATCCCGATCGCCGCGAGGATGAACCCGAGGAGGGTCGCCGCGGTCGTCTTGGCGTAGCCGCTCCGACTCGTGCCGGCGAAGCTGGCGAACGTGAGGAAGTAGACCGCGAAAAACGCGGGCGGTCCAAACTTCAGCGCGAATCGCGCGACCAGCGGCGCGAGAAACGTGATCATGACGATCGCAAAAAGTCCGCCGAGGAACGATCCGGTGAAAGCGGCGGTGAGCGCCTCCCCCGCCCGGCCCTTCTGCGCGAGCGGATAGCCATCGAACGTGGTCGCCACGCTCCAGGCTTCTCCGGGGATGTTAAAGAGGATCGAAGTGATCGCTCCGCCGAAGAGCGCGCCCCAGTAAATGCAGGAGAGCAAAATGATCGCCGAGGTCTTGCCCTCCGGGGTGCCCGCCATGGTGAAGGTGAGCGGCAGCAGGATGGCGACGCCATTCGGCCCGCCGAGTCCCGGCAGCACGCCCACGAGCACGCCGAGGCTGATGCCGATGAACATGAGCCAGAGGTTGTAGGGCGTGAGCGCGGTCTGAAAACCGGCGAAGAGCAGCGAAATTTCTTCCATGGTCAGGGATTCCCGGGAGACGGATCAGAGACCGAACCACTCTTCGATCGGCCCTTTCGGCAGCGGGACCATGAAGCGCTTCTCAAACAGCCAGAACATGAGCAGGACGTGTCCGACGCCCACGAGCACACACTTCCACCAGCGGAGCTTGCCGACGAGCCCCATGAAGAGCGCGACGAAAACGATGGACGGCACGTAGATGCCCAGCCACTGGACGGCGAGAACGTAAACCGCACTTGGAAGGGCGACCGTCAGCACCGGCCGGATCTGGCGGGGCTCAATGAAGCGGGTCGTCAGCGAGTGCCGCTTCCAGATCGCCTGACCGAGCACACAGGCGCCACAGAACGCGAGGAGCAGGCCGAGCCGGAACGGGAAATAGCCCGCCCGCGGCCCCGTCAGCGCGCTCCAGCCTGAACCGAGCCGATAGCTGTCCCACGCCACGAGCGCCCCGAACGCCACGAGCACGAGCGCCACCGCGGTCTCCATCACAAACAACGACGGGGGTCCGTCGGTCTGCTCGGGCTTGGTGGGCTCGCTCTCGGGTTCGCTCATGCGTCGGGCTCAGTTCTGACCGGCGAGGAAGCCGGCCGCCGTCATGATTTCCTTGTGCAGTTTTTCATCCTGCTCGAGAAACGCGGTGAATTCCTTCCCCGCGAGAAAGGTGCTCTTCAGGGCGTTTTTCTCCATGTAGTCGCGCCACTCCGGCTTGGAGACGACCTGCTTGAAGAGATCGACGTAATACGCCGTCTGCTCCGGGGTGCAGCCACCGGGGAGAAACAGTCCCCGCAGCATCAAATACTCCACGTCGAGGCCCAGCTCCCGGGCGGTGGGAATATCGCTCCACGCCTCCGTGGAAGTGATTCGGCCTTTGTACTCGCTCCGCTCCTTGTCGAAAATGCAGAGCGGACGCACCTGACCGGCCTTCCACTGCGAGATGTTCTCAGAGGGGTTGTTGACGTTCGAGTCGATGTGTTTCCCCACGAGCTGGACCGCGGCCTCGGCACCGCTTTTATACGGAATGTAGGTAAATTTCGTGCCCGCCTTTGCGTCAATGAGCGAGGTGAGAATCTGATCCTCGCGGAGCGCCGCGGTGCCCCCCATCTTGGTCTTGCCGGGGCCGGCCGCCTTCACGGCGGTGAGAAACTCCTTCGGCGTTTTGTAGGGTGTATCCGTGTGGACCCAGAGGCAGAACTCGTCGAGCGCAATGAGCGCCACCGGCGTCAGGTCGCGCCAGTTGAATTCGAGCTTCGTCGCAAACGGGATCGCATAAAGTCCGGTGTTTCCGATGAATAGCTTGTGGGGATCGCCCTTCGCGTTCTTCGCATCCATCATCCCCTCCGCCCCGCCAGCTCCGGGCTTGATGCTGACGATGAACGGTTGCTTCGTCAGATTGTGCTTCTGGCAGACCGCCTGGACGGTCCGGGCGAGCTGGTCGGTCGCTCCGCCCGCCCCGGCGTTGACGATGATCTCAATGGGTTTCTGCGGTTCCCATTTTTCGGCGGCAGACAGGATGACGGGAGCGAGGAGCGCCGTGCAAAAAAGCGTCTTGAGGGGGATTCTGGGATTCATGCTTGGGGGGATCGGGACGGTTGAGTGAGACAGGTGAAGGGAGCCGCGGGAGTGCGGATCCCGATTCAGCATGGGCGATCCCTTCGCGATATTCGAGAGAATCTGCGCATGCGTTACGCGCCCGTCTGTCCGGCCAGAAAATCCATCGCCGCGGCCACTCCGCCCGGCGCGTGTGGCACCCCCGCCTGCCCGAGGCCCATCTCCACGCCGCAAAGCGTGCCCATGAGCATGAGATCATTGAAATCGCCGAGATGGCCGATCCGGAAGACCTTCCCCGCGACCTTCGCCAGGCCGGCACCGAGCGAGAGATTGAAGCGCTCCAGAGTGACGCGGCGAAATGCGGCTTCGTCGTGGCCTTCCGGCATCAGGACCGCCGTGAGCGCCGAACTGTACTCCCGCGGTTCGCGGCAGAGCAATTCCAGCCCCCAGCCGCGGACCGCCCGGCGGGTGGCCTCGGCGTGGCGGTCGTGCCTTCGAAAGACATTCTCCAACCCTTCCTCGTGCAGGATCATCTGAAGCGCCTCGCGCAGGCCATACAGCAGGTTCGTGGCGGGCGTGTACGGGAAAAAGCCGTTGGCATTCGGTCCGCGCATCTCCTCCCAGGACCAAAAGGAGCGCGGCAGCTTCGCCGACTTTTCCGCCTGCCGCGCCTTCGCGCTCACGCAGTTGAAGCTCAGCCCCGGCGGCAGCATCAACCCCTTCTGCGAGCCCGCGACCGTCACGTCCACGCCCCACTCGTCCTGCCGAAAATCGATCGACGCGAGCGACGAGATCGTGTCGACCATCAACAGGGCTGGATGATTCGCCCCGTCCATCGCGCGGCGCACGTCGCCGATGCGCGAGGTCACCCCGGTCGAAGTCTCGTTGTGGACGCAGAGGACGGCCTTGATGGCGTGCGTCCCGTCCGCATTAAGCCGCGCCTGGACCACGGCTGGATCCACCCCGTGCCGCCAGTCTCCCGGCACAAACTCGACCTCGAGCCCGAACTGCTGCGCAATCTTCCGCCAGAGCGTGGCAAAGTGTCCGGTCTCGAACATCAGGACTCGATCACCCGGCGAGAGTGTGTTCACGAGCGCCGCCTCCCACGCCCCGGTGCCGGAGGAAGGGAAAATGAAGACCTCGCCGGCTGTCGTCTGGAAGATGGCCTTCATTCCGTCCAAACACGCCCGCCCGACCTTCGCAAACGACGGCCCCCGATGATCGATCGTCGGATAATCCATCGCCCGCAGGACGCGGTCCGGAACGTTGGTCGGACCAGGGATCTGGAGAAAATGACGTCCCGGGGGCGGAGAGGATTTCATCGATCAGGAAGACAGGATGCGAGGCGCGGGATTGTATACAATCCGCCGCGATGCTCGACAGCATCTCCCCGATGGCAAGTGAATTCCATCGATTGCATGCAAAAGCCGCCTCGGCCAATCGCGGGTCAGGAGACGGTGGGCGGCGGCGGCCCAGATGATCCGCGGATTAAAGGTCAGTCCGCAACGTATTCCGGGAAAGCGGACCGGAACATCTCGTGCAAGTGCGCCTTCAGGACCGCCGCCAGGCGCTCCTGATCGCGCTCTTCGAGCGCTTGCACGATTTGCTCGTGCTCCGCCATCGCCTGATTCCAGCGGACACCGTTTGCCTGCAGTTCCTGATAGCGGGCCCGGCGAATGCGGGAGCTGTACGTGGCGTGCGCGATCTGGAGAATCGGATTCCGCGCCGCGGTCACGATCCTTTCATGAATGCTCTGGTTCAGGCGGAAGTAAGCCGGCAACTCCCGGCGGAGGAAGCAGGCGTGCATCTCGTGGTGCGCCGCCTTCAGATCGGACAACTCCGCCTCCGTCATGCGTTCACAGGCGAGCCGGCCCGCCTGGGACTCGAGGGCTTCTAGCACCTCGAAAAGATGCCGGGCATCCGGCGCGGTGAGTCGGGTGACCCGGGCACCGCAGTTCGGCAGAAGGTCGACGAGCCCTTCGTGAGCCAGCACCTTCAAGGCTTCGCGCAGCGGAGTGCGGGAAACGCTCAGACGTTCGGTCAGAACCCGTTCGGTGAGGCGCACGCCCGGCGCGAGTTCGCCCGTCGTGATCATGTCCCGAACCGTTCCAAGGACGGCGGCATGTAACGTGGACGCGGGGGTCGGACGCTCGGCCAGCGGGGAGGCCGGTGGGCTATTGGCCGCCCGGCGGGTGGGTCGGGGCGATGGCGCGGGCTCGGGCGGCTGGGCGGGCATTGGGGGCGAAAATCGGACGCGGAGAATCCCGCGCGCCAGAGTTGCGCTCGGGATCGTCGCGGTGGATCGCTTCTCCGTAATCTTAGCGGCGCGGCCAGCTTCCGCGCAAGCCACTTCCCAGCTCCTTCTCCAAACCACCATGTCCTCCCTCGTCCGCTCCACCGTCGAACTCACGTACGCCGCCGCCCGCATCGTCCTCGACGCCTGTATCGCAAAGGCGACCGAAATCGGCGTGCCGCAATGCGTGGCAATCGTCGACGGCGGCGGGAATCTCCTCGCCTTCGCCCGGATGGACGGCGCCAAGGTGCTCTCGCAGCTCTCGGCGATGCAGAAGGCCCAAACCGCTGCCTCGTCGCGGAATGCCACGGGCGCCGCGCCTCAGGACTTCGGGGTGAATCTCGCACTCGCGACGGGCGGCCGCGTCACAAATCTCAAAGGCGGTCTCCCGATCAGCTGGGATGGTCACACCATCGGCGCGGTGGGGATCGGATCCGGCACGGGTGATCAGGACGTCGTCGTTGCCGAGGCCGGCATCGCCGCGCTGCTCGCCGCGCTGGCGGCCTGAGCCCGCTCAACCCGCCCGTTCTTCGTCGATCTGGTACCGCGAGCGCAAAGCGCGCTCGGCGGCCCGGGCGGTGGCGCGGACCATCAGGAGATCAACCAGCGCCAGCAGCACCGCCAGCAGCGTGGACCCGGCGCAACCCGCCCAGACGCCGAGAAACCAGTAGGGTCGCTGCCGCAGCCAGTCCGAAAAAAGGATTTCGCCGCCGAGCACACACGCCAGAGCCGCGCAAAGGAGCCAGAACATAATCGTCCTGCGCGCCGTCTGCTGGACGAAGATCAGGCGGAGAAACCGCGCCAGCGGGCCGCGCCGGGCCGGCGCCGTCCCCGGCGGGGGGAGTGGCGGCTCGGAATCGCTCATGCCGCGATTGAAGCAGCTTTCGGGCGAAACCGAAAGGCTGCCCCTGTACTATCCGGAGCCGCGCAGCCGCGATAGCCTCAGCCCATGGAAGGGGAAATCGACCTCAATGGGGAATGGATCGGACATTATACCGGCCACTTCGACGAGGTCGTCCTCATCACGCAGTCTGGAACGCACGTGGAAGCCCGGAAGATCACGGGCGATGAATACATCCCCGCCGGCGAGCTCACCTGGCGGGCGGACCTCCGAACGCTGCATGGGGAAGGACAGATCGCCGACCGCGATTTCCGCAACCCCCGCTACATCCCGGGCCGGCTGGTGGTCATGAGCCGGGATCGGATCGCGTTTGAGTGGGCCGGGATCGGCTCGGTGGAATATCGTCGGGATGATTGACGCGGCTGGTGACTCGCATGACACGGCCCAGGTCGAGCATGCGACCACGTCCGGGGTCACAGTTCTCAATCCATGCGCCCAATGTTGCAGATATGACATGCCCCTCCCCCTCGCGGCTTTGCGCCGCACAGGTGGCATGCTAGCCTGAACGTTGCGCCGATCTTATCCCGCCGCCAGAACATCATGCCAAGCGACCCCAATTCCTCCAATCAAGATCCCCGTGGCGACCGATCGGGTGATCCAAACTTCAACTGGCGCGGACTCGTCCTGCTCGCGATCGCCTTCGCGATGATCGGGGGCGCTTTCCTCTTCCGCGGCGGCGTCAATGCGGGCATCCAGGAGGTCCCGTACCCGAGACTCATGGAGCTCATTCGCGAGAAGCAGATCCTCGCGGCCGACAAGGACAAGCCCCTCAATCTCCTCATTGAGGCCGGGCGCAGCACGCAAACCCTCGCCGGCTGGTATTACAAGGACGGGGTCGCCACTCCGTTCCGCACGACGATCTTCCTTGGCTACTCGCGTGATCTCGAAAAGCAGCTCTCCGAGAGTGGCTACGCCGCGAATCCCAAGGAGGAGTCGACCGTGCTCACCTCGCTGCTGAGCTTTGTCCCGATCGCGATCTTCCTCGTGGTGTTGTATTTCCTCTTCCGCCAGCAGATCCGCATGGCGGGCAAGGGCGCGCTCAGCTTCGGCAAGAGCAAGGCGAAGATGATGTCGCGCGACAAGGGCAAGGTGACCTTCAAGGACGTCGCTGGCTGCGAAGAAGCGAAGGAAGAAGTCTCCGAGCTCGTGGAATTTCTCAAGGACCCGAAGCGCTTTCAAAAGCTCGGCGGTCGCATCCCGAAGGGCGTCCTCATGGTGGGCTCGCCCGGAACGGGCAAGACGCTCCTCGCCCGCGCGATCGCCGGCGAGGCGGACGTGCCGTTCTTCTCGATCAGCGGCTCCGACTTCGTGGAGATGTTCGTGGGCGTCGGCGCCAGCCGGGTCCGCGACATGTTCGAGCAAGGCCGCAAGAGCGCCCCGTGCCTGATCTTTATCGACGAAATCGACGCGGTTGGCCGTCATCGGGGACACGGCGTCGGCGGCGGACACGATGAGCGCGAGCAAACGCTGAATGCCCTCCTCGTCGAGATGGATGGTTTCGATGCGCAGGAAGGCATCATCATCATCGCGGCGACCAATCGTCCCGACGTGCTCGATCCCGCCCTGCTCCGTCCGGGTCGCTTTGACCGCCAGGTCACCGTCGCGCTGCCGGACGTGCGCGGTCGCGAGGAAATCCTCAAGGTGCACGCGAAGAAGGTGAAGATCGGGGAGGACGTCGAGCTCGGCGTCATCGCCCGCGGCACCCCGGGTTATTCCGGCGCCGAACTGGCCAACCTCATCAACGAAGCCGCGCTGCTCGCCGCGCGAAAGAGCCAGAAGTCGATCACGCAACCCGACATGGAAGAGGCGCGCGACAAGGTGCGCTGGGGGAAGGAACGCCGAAGCCTCGCGCAGAGCGAGAAGGAAAAGGAAAACACCGCGTACCACGAGGCGGGACACGCTCTCCTGAACGTGATCCTCCCCCACACTGACCCGCTCCATAAGGTCACGATCGTCCCCCGCGGCCCCGCGCTCGGCATGGCGATGTATCTTCCGACCGAGGACAAGTACACCGCCCGGAAGAACGAACTGCTCGATCTCCAGATCGTCACGATGGGCGGCCGCGTGGCGGAGGAAATCATCTTTGGCGATGTGACCACCGGCGCGACCGGCGACATCCGTCAGGCCACCAGCCGGGCTCGCCGGATGGTGTGCGAATGGGGCATGAGCGAAACGCTCGGCATGGTCGGATACTCTGAGCAGGAGGGCGAGGTTTTCCTCGGCCGGGATATCGGACGCCCCCGCGCCTATTCCGAAGATACCGCCCAGAAGATCGACTCCGAGGTGAAGCGCATGATCGACGAGGCCTACGCCCAGGCGAAGGTGCTGCTGTTGAAGCACCGCAGCGCCCTCGAGGCGATCGCGAAAGCGCTGCTCGAACACGAGACCCTCGATGGCGCGCAGGTGCGTGAACTGATCGAGACCGGCTCGATGAAGAACCCGCCGAAGGCCCGTCCGCCGGCCCTCCCGGAACAGCAGCCCGCCGTGAAGCTGCCGGAGAAAGTGCGCGAGCGCGATATCACCGATCTGCCGCCCGGCCTCGCCGGAGCGCCCGCTTAGACGGCTTTAGAGAGATTATCGCGGGCGCCCTTTTCCAGGCGCTCGCGGAAGTGGGCGGTCTGGTAGATCACCGGCCGCGCCAGCATGCCGCGGAGAAATTGCCGGCGTTTTCGGCGGTAAAGCGGACCTGGAACCCAGCGGTACTCCGTCCGGACCTGCGTCTGATATTCCGCGAAGCGCTCCGGGGCGGCACCGAGGATCGCGAGGTCCAGATCGATCAGGATCTCCATGTCCGGCGTCTTCGGATTCGCGTGGTGCTTCGTCGCCAGGATCAGCGCGTTGATGCGCTGGCGGCTCGCCGAATCGATCCCCGCCGCGCCCAAGCTCGCGTCTGCCAGATCCGCGCTGCGTTCTTCGTTGTCACCGCGGCAGGCGTCGTAAATGGCGTCGTGGTACCAGATCGCGAGCAGGATTTCCCCGGCCTGTTCAGCGAGACCGGGCGCCGTCTCGAAATGCGCGAAGCATTCCCGGAGTTGCGTCAGGTTGTGGTATGCGCGGTGCGCTTCGGCGTAGCGGGCCAGCAGAGCCGGAAACTCCCCTTCCGGCGGCGGGCGTCCCACCTGCTCCCACGCGGAATGCCAGCGGGCTTGGTCGAGGACTGAGGCGGTCGCCATCCCGGGAAGAGAAGAGGCCGCCGCCTCCGCGCAAGCGGGATCGCGGTTGGCGGGCCGGGCTTCCTCGCGCACCTTCCCGCATGAAGATCAGCAACTGGGGAAACCACCCGGTCGCCGAAGCGGAGGTCCGGAGTTTCACGACTCCCGAACAGGCCCGCACGGCGATCGCGGGCTGGCCCGACTTCATTCCGCGGGGCTTGGGCCGGTGCTACGGCGACTCCGCGCTGGCGCCCCGGATTCTGTCGACGCTCGGCCGGACCTGTGTTCTGGCTTTCGATCGCGGGAGCGGAATGCTCACCGCCGAAGCGGGCGTCAGCTTCGCCGAACTTCTCGAGCTCGTGGTTCCGGCCGGCTGGTTTCCGCCCGTCACGCCCGGAACGAAATTCATCACGCTCGGCGGCGCGATCGCGGCGGATGTTCACGGGAAGAACCACCACACCGAGGGTTCTTTTTCCCGCCATGTCCGCTCGCTCCGACTGCTCGGGGCTGATGGCCGCATCCAGGAATGCGACCGCGAGCAGAACGCCGATCTCTTCTGGGCCACCGCCGGCGGGATGGGGCTCACGGGCGTCATCCTCGAAGCGACCTTTCAGCTCAAACGCATCGAGACGGCATACATCGTGGAGGAGGCCACGAAGGCGCGGAACCTCGCGCACCTTTGCGAGCTCTTTGCGAGCTCGCTGCGCTGCACCTACTCCGTGGCGTGGATTGATTGCCTCGCGCGCGGCGCTGCGCTCGGACGCGGCGTGCTCCTCAACGGCGAACACGCCGCGCTCGCCGACCTCAAGACCGACTCGCAGCGGGGAGCTCCTCTTGCCCTGCCGCGAAAGCTCGCCGTCGCCGTGCCCTTCGATCTCCCCTCGTTCACGATCAATCACACGACCGTGAAAGCATTCAACACGGCCTTCTACGGGAAGACGCGGCGTGGAACGCACCGGCATCTCGTCGACTACGACACGTACTTCTACCCTCTCGACCGCCTGGCCCACTGGAACCGCGTCTACGGCCGGAAGGGATTCGCCCAATACCAGTTCGTCATCCCACCCACGGGGGGCCTGGAAGGGATGGAGCGCATCCTGCGCGAGATCAGTGAGCAGCAGATGCCGTCATTCCTTTCGGTCCTGAAGTACTTTGGTCCGGGCGATCCGGGAATGCTTTCATTTCCGATGGAGGGCTACACCCTGGCGCTGGACTTTCCGATCACGGACCGGCTCTTCGGCGTCCTGGATCGGCTCGACGAGATCGTCCTCGAGCTCGGCGGGCGCATTTATCTCACCAAGGATTCCCGGATGCGCCCGGAGACGTTTCGCAAAGGCTATCCTCGTCTCGAGGAGTTCCTCGCGGTGAAGCGACGGGCAGATGCGGGAAGCGCCCTGCAAAGCCAGCAGTCAAAACGCCTCGGGATCTGACGAGCTGATCAACCCACCCCGGTGAGCGCCGGCCACAGCGCCTCGAACGCCACGCCGTTTTTCGCGCGCGCTGCGGCCTCCGTGACCCGTGGAAGCTTCGGGTGATCCATCCGGGCAGCGAAGCGCTGGAAGAATCGGCCGTAGCGCGGTTCGGACCACGCTCCGCACAGGTCGCCTCCCACGACATTGGCCCCGGCGGAGCGCAGTTCGCGCACGGCCCAGGCGACATCGCTCGTGGAAAACCGACCCTGCTCCCAGTTCGTGGTCGCATCCGCCTCCGAGAGGCAATCCATGTCGATCGTCACATAGACGCGCCGGCCCGCGAGACTTCGCGCGAAGTCGCGGAAGCGCTCCTGCCAGTCGGCGCTGGTCATCGTCGCCGCGCGCAATCCCCGCTGGAACCAGCTCCCGCGCCCGCTGCGCCAGGCGTGAACCTCCAGCCGGCCGCGCCGCAGCGCGCCGCGATTCGTGAAAATCCGGCCCGGCCACCAGTACTCGAAGTTCGCCAGACCCCACACGCTCACGCGCTCGAGATTTGGCGAGGATTCCAGCGCCCGGTTGATCCAACCACCGCAGCACCAGTGAGGCGGGCGGATGTCCCAGTCCGGATGATTATCGAAGGAAACGAGCGTGACGGGCTCCCGGGTGAAGCGTCGGAGCCAGAGCGCACTGAGATGATGAAAATCGCCCGAGCCATAGACCAGAAATGCGCTGCGGGCGTCATCCAGCGCGCGCAGCACATTCCGGGCGAATTTTTCCATGTCCTCCGAACGCGCGATGAAGCGCAGCCGCGGCCCCCACGCGGTCAGATTCATCCGCGAGAGCCCGCCGAGATCGGAAGGCCACGCGAAGTCGAGATCAAGATGCATCGCTCGCGGCGCTCGGAAGTCTGAAACTCGAAGCGCCGCTCCGCTTTATCTGAGCCCCGTCGCCTCGCGCACGCGATCCATCACGTCGTCCGCCACGAGCCGCGCTCGCTTCGCGCCGTCGGAGAGCACCGAATCGACGTAGTCGACATCGCGTTCGATCTCCAGGCGGCGGGCCCGCATGGGCGCGAAGTAATCCCAGATGGCCTCGAAGAGCCGCTTCTTGAAATCGCCATACCCGGTCCCGCCCGCGAGGAAGTCGGCCTCCATCTGCGCGACGGCCTCGGCGGATGCGACCAGCCGGTAGAGCGCGAGGATCGTCGAACCTTCCGTCGGCTTCGGAGACTCCACGGGAGTCGAGTCGGTCTTGATCGACATCGCCTTTTTCCGCAGGTCTTTTTCCGCGGCGAAGATCTCGAGCGTGTTGTGATAGCTCTTGCTCATCTTCTGCCCGTCGATCCCGGGCACGATCGCCGTGGCCTCGCCGATACGCGGCTCGGGGATGAGAAACGTCTGACCGAACCGGTCGTTAAACTTCTGCGCGATGTCGCGCGTCATTTCGAGATGCTGCTTCTGATCCTTCCCGACGGGCACGAGCGCCGAATCGTAAAGGAGGATGTCGGCAGCCATCAGCACCGGATAGGCAAACAACCCGTGCGTCGCCTCCAGGCCGCGAGCGATCTTGTCCTTGTAGGAGGTCGCGCGTTCCAGCAGTCCCATCGGGGTGAGCGTGCTGAGGATCCACGAAAGTTCCACCACCTGCGGGATGTCAGACTGGCGGAAAAAGCAGCAGCGGCGCGGGTCGAGTCCGCACGCGAGGAAGTCGAGCGCCACGCTGCGCACGTTCGCGCGCAGGACATCGGGGTCGTGCACGGTCGTGAGCGCGTGGTAGTCCGCGATGAAGTAGTACGCATCGCCCTCATCCTGCAACGCCACCGAGGGCTTCATCATCCCAAAGTAGTTGCCGATGTGGAGCGTGCCGGAAGGCTGGATGCCGGAAAGGATGCGAAGCATGGGAGGGGGTAGAGGGGCCTACGAACGCCTGAACCGTGCGACTACTCAACCCCGAAGCGTCCGACCAATTTCACGAGCGTGTCCGTGAGGCGCGCTCGCGCCGGCGCGAGAGATTTCATCATCCGCACGAAGGGGCCGATGCGCCCGGGATGCGTGATCAGATGCCACAGGAGTTTTGGGATCGGAGGCTTTTGGGTTTCGAGGTCCCAGAGCAGATAGCCGGGAACCGGTAGCGTGGCGCTCGCGTCATCGCTGATCACGCGGAGGGCCAGCATCGGCACCCCCGCGGCCGCGCACGCCTCCGCCACCGCCGCGGTCTCCATGTCCACCGCGACCGCGCCGGTCTTCGCGTGGAGCGCGGCCTTGTCGGCGGCGGAATCGATCACCACCATTTCGCTCTTGAGCGGGCCACGGTGCACCCCGTCGGAGCCCAGAAGCTCGGCCGCGTGGGCGAGGAGTGACGCATCGGAGAAGTTGTCCACGAGCAGCAGATCGGCGTGCCGGAGCTGCGGCGCGAGGCCGCCGCCGTAGCCGGGACAGATGAGGAGCTTCGGCCGGACGCTACCCTGCAACGCACCCGACGCCGCGAGCCGGATCGCCGCTGATTGCGGCCCGACCCCGATATGCACCACCGTCACCGGCACGCCGTTCAGGAGCCCCTCGACGATCGGCATGTCGGGACGTTCCGCCCGGGATTTGGACTGCGAGAGCAGGGGGAGGAAATCCTTGCTCTCCTCCTGCATGGCGAAGGTGATGACGATCATGATGAAGAATCGATTTCCGCGGCGACGAGCCGTTACCCAACCTTCCACTCGGGCCCGACGAGAGTCTGGCCCGGCACCGGCAGGAGCAGGCGTTTCTTCGCCGCGGCCGCGAGCGCCCGCGCCGACGCCAGGTCGATGGTGATCGGGGGAAAGGTGTTGTAGTGCAGTCCGAGGATGGTCGAAGCCCCGCAAAAATCCGCGGCCTTGAGGGCGTCCTCGATGCCCATCGTATAGAAGTCGCCGATCGGGAGCGCGGCGAACGCGAGCGCCACGCCACTCTCGGCGATCAATTTCATGTCCATGGTCAACGCGGTGTCGCCGGCGTGGTAGAACGCGCCCTCCGCGGTCTCGACGACGAAGCCGGCCGGATTTCCGCCGTAGATCCGTTGATCCCCATCCGTGATGGAAGAGCTATGCACCGCTGCCGTCAGCTTGACGCGCCCGAAGGCCGTCTTCGCGGCCCCGCCGTGATTCATCGCCAGGACGTTTGCGACGCCCTTGCTCTCGATCCACTCGCCGACCTCGAAGGGCGCAATCACCGTCGCGCCCGTGCGCTTCGCGATCGCCACCGCATCACCCACGTGATCACCGTGCCCGTGGGAAACGAAGATGAAATCCGCGGGGATGGTGGTGGAATCGATGCCCTTCGCGTGGGGATTTCCGGTGAGGAAAGGATCAAAGAGGAGGTGCCTTCCTTCCGCCTCGACGGAGAAGCAGGCGTGGCCGTAGTAGGTGATCTTCATGGGTGGAAAGATGGGAACGCGGAGAAAACCACAGAATCCGCCCGCCGCCAATCCGTCGCGTCGACCCACCCGCGCAGCTGCCGCCCGGTCAGCGAATAATCGCCTCTGGGGTTCGGGCCTCGGGCGGACCGCGGCTTGCGCACTGTCTCCGTCCTGCGCAGCCTGCGCTATGACCACTGGCTGGCGCGAACGACTCCGGTCCCACCCGTTCGCGGTGGAGGCTTGGTTCGACTGGTCGCTCGCGCTCGTCTTTCCCTGGCCGAGGGAAATTCTCGAGCCGTTCCTTGGGCCCGGGTTGGAGCTCGATCTCCACGGCGACCACGGCTTCGTCGCGGTCGCGCTCGTGCAGACACGGGCGCTCCGGCCCGCCGGTTTCCCGCGGATGCTGGGACGGAATTTTCTGCTCATCGGCTACCGGATATTCGCTCGTTACACCACGCCAGAGGGGCGGACGCTGCGCGGGCTCCGCATTCTGCGGAGCGACACCGATCGGCGCTCTATGAGCTGGCTGGGCAATCTCTTCACCCACTACGGCTATCACCATGCCGGAATTCGCGTGACGGAGGATGCCACCAGCCGTCGGATCGAGGTACGCTCGGACGACGGCAAGGCCGATCTCCGCCTCCGCACGCACCACGCCGAAACCTCGGAACTGCCCGCGGGTTCGGTCTTTTCCGAGTGGTCCGAGGCAAGGCGCTGGGCGGGTCCAATGCCCTTCACTTTTGATGCGAGCGAGCGCGGCGTGCTGCGGGTCGAAGGTCGGAGGAGCGATTGGAAGCCCCGCCCGGTTTCGGTCGAGATCGAGCAACTCGGCTTCTTTGCCCAGCCGCCTTTTCGCGACGCCGGTCCGCCGCGACTGGCGAATGCGTTCCTCGTCGAGAATGTCCCGTACCGGTGGGAGCCCGGGATCTTCGCGCCGCACCCGTCGGCCCGCGCCGTCGCTCTGACATGAAGGAGATGAGCGCCCCAGAACCCGTTTCGGAATGGGATCTCGCGGCCGCCCCGCGGCGAGGTCGCTTCGAAGGCGTGAGCAAGGTCGTTCGCTTCAACCCGTGGTTCTTCGTCGGAGGCTTCGGCGCCCTCGTGCTCGGCGGCATTTTGCTTGCGACGGTCGCGTGGCCGCCTCTGCTCTTCTGGCTCGGCGTCGGAGCCATGACCGTCGCGGGGTGGTTGCTGATCGCCTCACTCGTCGCGACCCACTGGGTTTACGATCGCTCCGGACTCTTCTCGTGGCGGTGGCTCCAGGAGAGCATCGGTGGAGGGACACCGGAAACCGTCGTCATCGCGCACTCCGGGTTTGATGAAGTCAGCGCCGCCGTGCGGCGGATCCTGCCCCGGGCCGATTGCCGCGTACTCGATCTCCATGACGCGGCGCGAATGACGGAACCGTCGATCGCCCGGGCGCGGAAGCTGTATCCCCCTCCGCCGGGCACGATCGGCGCATCGGCGACGGCCTGGCCGGTGGAGTCAGGCGGCACGGATCTCGTGCTGCTGCTCTTCGCCGCGCACGAGTGGCGCCACGGCGCGGAGAGAATTGCTCTGCTCCGCGAGGCGGGTCGGTCTCTCGCTCCGGGCGGTTGCGTCGTGCTGATGGAACACGTGCGCGACCTCGCGAATTTTCTCGTCTACGGCCCGGGTGCGCTGCATTTTCACGCGGCGGGCGGCTGGAGGCGCGAGAGCACCGAGGCGGGATTGCGGATCGCGCGCGAGAGCCGGCTGACCCCCTTCGTACGGATCTGGAACCTCACGCACGACGCGACCTGACATGCCGCTCGAACTCCCGTTGCGCCTCGGCGGTCTGGCCCTGCTGGGCCTTACGCTGCTTCATCTGGTCTTCCCCCGGCGGTTCCAGTGGAAAACGGACCTCGCGCAGCTCACGCTGCTCAACCGGCAGATCTTCTACGTCCACACCCTCTTTCTCTGCCTCGTGCTCATCTGGATGGGGCTTCTCGCCGTGCTCGATCCGGGGGCCCTTCTCACCCCCTCGCCGCTCGCGCGCTGGGTGAATGCGGGCACCGCCGGGTTCTGGTTGGCGCGGCTCGTGATTCAGTTCTTCGGTTACTCCGCGGAACTCTGGCGCGGCAAGCGCCTCGAGACGTTCGTGCACTACGCTTTTTCGCTCCTATGGATCGGCCTCACGGTGCTTTACACGCTCGCGTGGTGGAAGGTCCGCTGAACCCACCCCCCGGATGACGACCTATTGGATCTGGATGCGACTCGCGATCGCCGGCGTCTGGCTCTACCAGGGGCTCTGGCACAAGGTCATCGCCGTCGATCCGCGCCACGCGCAAATCCTCGCCCAGGCGATGGGATCGACGATCGGGCCGCTGCTGCTCACGGCCCTCGGCCTGATGGAGACGGCGTTCGCGATCTGCGTACTCATCGGCTGGAAGCGCCGGCTCGCCGCGATCGCGCAGGTTCTTTCGCTCGTCGCGATGAATGCCGGCGGTTTGCTCGCCGCGCGCGACCAGATCCCCGACCCGCTCGGCATGCTCACGCTGAATCTGGTCTTCGCGCTCGCCATTCTCGGTCAGGCCTGGGCCCGGGACGAGCGGCCGTGAATCCCTGGAAATCCCCGAACGCCGAGATCTTCTTCGGTCATGCGCACGAGGACGTCGCGGTGGAGCAGCGCGTCTTCGCGTCCACGCTATCCGGGGGAGCGGTCGTCGCCATCGCGTCGGGAGGCGACGCCGCCCTCGCGCTCCGCCTGGCGGGCGCGGATGAGGTGATCGTCGCTGATACGAACGCCGGACAAATCCACCTCCTCGAGTTGCTCCGGGCTGGCATCGAACTCGACGGAAGGAACGGAACGCGCTGGCTGAACGAAGATGCCCGTCCGCTGCTGGAGCGGGCCGGGCCGCGTCTTTCGGTGGAAGCGCGGCGCTTTTGGGACCAACGGCGGAAGTCCCTGAAATATGGCCTGCACCGGTGCGGGCGGGCCGATCGTGTCCTCTGGAATCTCAGCCGATTTCTCCGGCTCGTTTTTTGGTCCCGGGACCTTCTGGCCCCGGACCTACCTCGCGCGGAGTCGTGGCGGTCGTTCTTCGCCACCCACCGCTGGCAGATCGGCTGGCAGGCGCTGCGAATGTTCGCGCCCGCGGTCTTTCCGCGCGTGCTCCTGCGCGAATTTCCGGCCGGCTGGACCGAGCGGCTGCGGCAGCGCTTTGAGGGCGTGGCGCGGCGAAGCGAGACGCCAAATCCGTGGCTGCAGCTGCATCTTGCCGGCTCCTGGCGGGCGTCACCGCCGGAGTGGTGGAGCGGGGAGGCGTTTAGCCGGGTTCAAGAGGAAGGTGCCGGCTGGGATTTGCGGACGGGATCGGTGGGTGAAGTGCTCGATGCGCAGCCCGCCGGATCGATCCGATTCGTTCATCTGAGCAACATTCTCGATTTCGTCCCGGCCGGGGAGCGAGATCATCTCGCTGGCACGCTCGCCCGGGCTCTGAAGCCCGGCGGCTGCGCGGTCGTCCGTTCGCTCTTCCTCCGCGCGGAGGACCTGCCGGTGAGACCCGACCTGGCGGTCGATCCGGGCGAGGCGATCGCCGCCACGCTGGCCGCGGATCGCAGCGCGCTCTGTCCCGCGGTCGCGGTGTGGCGGAAATCGGAAGACGGGAGTCCGGGGGTAACTTCGAGGGCGAACATCGGCGCAGCGGTCGAGCGCTCTTTCCAAAAGCGGCTCGAACCTTTACAAGACGGGGACGTGCCATAAATTGTGCTACAATGAAAATCGCAACTGTGCGCGACCTCAGAAACCACTACATCAGCCTGCTACGCTGGGTCGCGGCAGGCGAGGAGGTGCTGATCACCCAGAAAGGCTTAGCCGTCGCACGACTGATGCCAGTGACGGTGGCACCTGCCTCAATGCCGGTTGTTAACTGGGCGGAAAGCCCGGAGGTGAAACGGGATCGTAGCCACGAGACTCAACTCACCGAGGCGGAGTCCGCAGCTCTCATCGCGGAGGCGGGCGGGCGATGGTAATCTGCGGCGACACCAGCTTCTTCTTCTCGCTCTACGGAAATGACGGCAACTCACCCCACGCGGTGAGTTGGATCACGTCATGCGAGCAGCCGATCACCCTCAGTCCCTACAATCCCTACGAACTGGGGAATGCTCTCCGTTTTGCCGAATTTCGCAAAGCCATCAAGCCGGGTGAGTCAGCCATGTATTGGTCTCAGTTCGAAGCAGCTTTAAAGCGTGGCCGACTGCTCCTTCTGAACTGTAACCTGGCCGATGTGATGGACGAAGCGACGAGACTCTCCACGACCCATACCCTCACCGGTGGCCATCGCGGATTTGACGTGCTGCAGGTCGCTGCCGCGCTCGTGATGGGAGCCGGACAATTTCTGACCTTCGACGCGAACCAGAAAAGGCTCGCTCACGCGGAGGGGCTCTTGGTGCCGATCTGATGGCCCCTCGTCCGGTACGGCTGAGCTCCCGCTCGGCCCGCTCTCGTTGCGACCGCGCCACCGGAGGAAATTGGGGCAAGCAGGAGCTTGCCCGTACCACCGCCCGTACCGTCGCAGGTGTCGCCACCTGCGCTAGAATCGCTTCGCGATTTGGGTGTAGAAGAAACGATTCCGCAACGTGTACAGCGACGGATCGTAGTTGTCGTTCGTCCCCCCGAACACGGCCGGGGGCGAACGGTCAAACAGGTTCACGACGCCCACGCGAAGTTTCATGCCCTCCGCCAGCTTTTGCGCCCACGTTGCGGGAGGGGGCGGACGCGGGTTGGATCCCACCGGCGGCGCGGGGCGTTTGAATTCGTAGGCGAGCTGCAGATCGAATGTGGCGTAGGCCGGAACCTTGCGGTCCCCGGCGGGATTGGCCAGAAAATGGGGGTCGTCGTGGAAGTCGCCGACGAAGTTCAGCGTCCCCGAGACGGAAAAGTTCCGGTATTCCCAGGCGCTGCGGAAATATCCCTTCCAGCGCGGAAGGGAGCCAACCCCGCGGCTATTCCCGCCGAGGTAATTGACCGCGCCAAATCCGGGAAAAACTTCGGCCTTCCACGCCAGCAGGTAATGGGTGGCGAGCGTAAAATTCAGCACCCCCGCGGACTCGGTGCGTCGCTCGTAAGCGAGAGTCGATTCGATGCCAGAGACCAGTCGCTTTCCCCCGTTTTGCGGTTCCGCTTTGACCAGATTCGGCGAGATCACGCCGAGGCCGGGCGCGGAGAGCAAGCTGCCGCTGGACTGCTTCAGGTAGAGCTCGAACTCCGCCACATCCGCGGGGCTCAAGATCACCCCGCGCGTGAAAGTTTGGTAGTAATCGAGCGTCCACGCGAGGCCTTGGAGCGAGGGAGGAGTGAGGGCGAAGCCGGCGGCCCAGGTCTGCGATTTCTCCGGCGCCGGTGAGGCGTTTCCCGTGCTGTCCACTTCCACTTGGCGCGGGCCGGTCGAGGGGTCGTAGAGCGTCGGGAAATCGCTCGAAAGCGACGCGAAGAGCTCCTTCGCGCTCGGCGTGCGCACATTTTCCGCGTAGCTGCCTCGGAAGAGCAGCCAGTTCGCTGGCGCATAGGTCAACGCGAAGCGGGGCCGCGGGCCGCTCCCGTACCGCCGGTGCTGGGGGACCGGCTCGCCCGTGAAGACGTTGAGTCCGTCCGTGGCGAGGCGCTGCGAAACCTCTGTCGACTCCCACCGGACTCCCAGCGACAGATCGAGCGAATGCACGCCGGGAATGCGCATGGTCGGGGTCAAGATCGGAATGGAAGCTTCCAACCAGGCGCTGCGCACGAGCTCCTCGGCGCGCTCAGGGTTCGATCCCACCTCGGCGGCTTCATCTGGGCGCAGGCCGGGCGAGACGTCATCCTGCTGCGTTCGGCGGCGCCGGTACTCCAGTCCGCCCGCCAGGCCGATCCCGTTGGTTGGGAGGTCGGGGAATGCGCTCATTCCCAGCCGGAGATCCGCGAGCAAGCCCCGCTCGCCCGTCGCGATCCGGCCCGTGTAAGCGGCCGCCTGGGCGGCGGCGAGATTGTCGTAGCGGGCCGTGCCCGCGGGAGCGCTCGCCGCGTTGAACGTGGTCGCCATCCCGGAAAGCGGGGCCGCGGAGCCGATGAAGGGATTAAACTGCCCGGTCGCGATGGAGGACGTCAGCCGGGACGGGACGACGACGCCGGCGCTCGTCTGAGTCCGGTCCACGTTTTCCCAGACGACCCCCGCGTCGTAGCTCACGGATTGGATGATCGAACCCCGGTTGGCCCAATCTCCGCTCAGCGACACGCTGGAGCGCAGAGAATCGGTTTCGAAGACGGTGGTGCGATTGCCCAATTCGCGGGTAAAGCGATAGCCCACCCCGGTGAGCAAGGGCCCGCTTCCGAGGCCGCGGGCAAAGGGGTCATACGGGCTGGTTAAGCTGGCGCTGCGGCCAAACGAGGTCGGCGCGGCCGCGAGCCCGTTGTCCTGTCGCGTGCGACTGTAGAGGACGTCGGCTTGCAGCTTCATCCGGCGATCGCCGAAGGGAAGAAAGGTCGCGGTCGCGTAGATGGATTCGCGTTCCTGCGCCGGAATGGTGGGGGCGAACTGCTGGAAGTTGAAGGGATCCCCGGAAAGCGCGCCGCCATAGGCGCGGTAAGACGAAGCCCCACTCGGCAGACTCGCCGGGTCGATGAGCACGCGGTCCACGCCTCCGAGCGTGATCCGACCGGGAAACTGACGGCTGCCGATGTTCAGCCCACCGAGCGCGAGGCGATCCGTGCTCGCGGAAAGCTCCCGATCGCGGGCGTAGAGCGCGTCCCACTGGTAATATTCGACCACGACACCGATCCGGAATTTCTCCGACCCAAAGCCCGCCCGCAGCGTCGACTGCAGGACCCGGGCGTCCCGATCCGTCGTGTTTCCGTAAAGCAGGTTGATTTCGACCCCGTTGAAGGGAGCGGTACCCGGTCCGCTGAGCAGGATCAGGTTCAGCGTCCCGCCGAGTGCGTCGAGTCCGTAAACCGTGCTGCTGCCGGCTCGGAGGATTTCCGCCCGATTGAGCGCCGCGAGAGGCACCGCGTTCAGATCGGAAAAGGCGAACGTCCGTCGACCATTGATCAGCACCACGGTGTTCGGCGCCCCGAGGGCGCGCAGGTTGAGGCGGGCGGTCCCTTCTCCGCCGTTGGAGATATTCTCCGTGGCCGTGTTGCCCAGAGAGGACGGATCGTGGCGCAATCCCTCCCCGAGCGTCATCGCACCGAATTGCTCTAACGTTTGCCTGGGGTAGACTGCAACCGGGAGCGGGCCCTCGGCGGTCGCCGTCGGATAGATCGAGTAGACGCCGACCAAAACTCTCTGAGACTCGCCCTCGGCCGGAGCCGTTTCCCCGGCCGCAAGCGGCATCACAGAAATGAGGAGCAAGCCTAGAGCGGCAATGTGACTCCAAGGAAGCATCGTCAGGTCGCGCCGCATCGGGGCAGGAAAGCGCGGAAGTCCCCGCGGAGGAAAGAAGAAAGTGTCTCTCCTCTCCGTTTGGGGCCGAACGGGCCGAACGTCCGATTCGTGTCCATCAGAGGTGAATGGCACTAAGATAAGCGGGTTTTGGGACGAATTCTGGTGGTGAAAGCTGGGTTGGTAAAATTTGTGATAAAACGATAGGCAAGCGGATGGGAGGGAATGTGTTATGCTCTGTTTAATGCATGGCTAACGGCACCCCCTTTTTTCAAGCGTTTGGGCCCCTCCTCTTTGGCCGGCGGCCCAAATCCGCCCTCGCCAAACTTCAACGCTTGGACTCCCTCCAGGATCTCT